>DASZPS010000109.1:0-14772 GCA_035549955.1 Lacunisphaera sp.
CCTTCCCACAAGAATCTTTCCTTCCGCTCCTCCACCTTTCCCCCACCGCGTAATTTGATCCCGTTAAGCAGAGGTTGCGAGACAGCCTCCTTGGTCCGACCTCGCGCATGAGGTCGGCGCAAGCGCCGACCCTACATTCAACCAACGCGAAAGGACCCACTACCCACCTTCTCCTGTGAAACAGCGGCGCTGTAGCCGGCCTCACTGAGGCCGGTCCGGGGTCACCGACCCCGGCTACAACCACACCGTTTCTCCCGACCGCAGCAAAACATGTTTTGCGGCTTGGGGCTGCCTGGTTCCGGCTTCAACTCCTGCGCCGGTCGCTCCACCGTCACGCCGACAGCGGCGTATCACCCGTCGAGCGCTCCAACATGCGCGTGAGATAGGTTTGCTCCGGGCCGACGTGCGCCAGGGCCAGCGCGCGACGGAAGCTGTCGGCGGCCGCTCCCGTGTTCTTGAGCCGCCAGTGCAGTTCGCCCGTGACGGCGTGCAGCAGGTAATGGGAATCCAGTCGGTCCCGCGCCGGGATCGCTTGGATCGCGTCCAGCCCGGCTTGGGGCCCATGCAGGTGTGCGACCACCACCGCGCGGTTCAGGGCCACGATAGGCGATGGCTTGAGGCGGTTCAGTTCATCGTAATGGCGCAGGATTCGGCCCCAGTCCGTCGAGGCGTAGTCGACGGCGGTGCAGTGGGTGGCGGCGATTCCCGCCTGGAGGTGATATTCCGTCAGTTCCGTGCCCTCGGCGGCGGCCACCAGGTGCAGCAGGCCTTGTTCGATCAGGGCATGGTCCCACTTGGACCGGTCCTGGTCGTGCAGGCGGAGGAGGGCGCCGTGTTCGTCGAGCCGCGACGGAAAACGCGCGGCGGTCAGCAGCATGAGCGCCATCAACGCGTGGGCACGCGGGGTGCGCCCCACGGGATGGGCGAGGAGGAGGGACGTCAGCCGGATGGCTTCGTTGCTCAGTTCCTCCCGCAACAGGCGGTCGCCCGATGAAGCCTTGTAGCCTTCGTTGAACAGCAAGTAGAGGGCGGCCAGGACACCATCGAGGCGCGCCGCGAGGTCATCGCCCTCGGGTATTTCGAAGCCGATGCCGGCTTCGTGGATGCGCTGCTTGGTGCGGGTGAGCTGCTTCTCGATGGCGGCGTCGCTGCTGAGGAAGGCGCGGGCGATTTCCGTGGTGCTGAAACCGCAGAGCACCTTCAGCGCGAGGATGACCTGCGAATCCGGCGAAACCGCCGGGTGGCAGCAAACGAACATGAGGCGCAAGGCGTCGTCGCGGATCTCGTGGGCGGTTTCCCAGGCGATGGGAGCCGGGGAGGCGGTCTGCTCGTGATGCGTGATGATGGCCTGTTCCTTGCCGGAGGACATCCGCTGGCGGCGCAGGTGGTCCTTGGCGAGGTTCATGGCCACCTGCGTGATCCAGGCGGATGGGTTCGGCGGGATGCCGCCCATCGACCACGTGCGCAGGGCGCGGAGCATGGCTTCCTGGGCCACGTCTTCGGCGAGCGCCATGTTATGCACGCCGAGCAGGCGGATCAGCGCCCCATGCAGGCGACCGGTCTCGTGCCGGAAAAAATGCTCCACCAGCTGGGCAGGCTGGGTGGGGGCGGGAGCGGTTGCTGGCTCGGACATGTCTCGGGTTTCGGTTGGCTATCGGCGGTTGTTTTGCCGGCAATTGCTGCCGCAGAAAGCTAGTGCACGATGACTTTCTCGGAGCCGCTGGGCTTGGTGTTTACGCCCAGATGGCAGTCAGGCGTCATCTGGCGCACCTCAATAATCAGCCCATATTCCAAGCCCGGATGTTGTTGGGCGATGGCCGTCGCTTCATCGAGGCCGCTGACCAGGAGCTTCACATAACCGCCGATGGCCTCCTTGGCTTCGGGAAAGGGTCCGTCGACCACGCGGGCGCCGCCCGGACCGCTCACCACGCGGGTCTCCAACTCCAAGGGCTGGCCTTCCACCGCCTTGCCTTGGGCAACCAGGCCTTCGAACCAGGCGTTCCACCGGACGACCAGTTGCTGGCGCTGCTCGGCGGACAGGTGCTGGTGCGTTTCCGGGCCGGAATTCCGGAAAAAGAGCATGAAAGGCGCGGGCGGGGGGACAGGTGCGGTGGGCATGGGAGGCGGGGATGACGGGTTACAGGAGCTTCGATCTATACAACGAACGACACGTTCCGGCACGGACAAGGGGCGCCTTCATTTTGTCGGTCTACCGGACGGGAATCGCCCGCCGGTCGCGTGTAAAAGAAGCGGACGCGGGAAAATATTCAACCCTCCTGTCCAAAACGGCAGAGCCCGTTCGTTTAGACTATGAACCACCCAATCCCATGTTTCCCGCCATCCTGATCCTTGCCCTCCTCACGCTCCTTGTCGCCGCCGATGCGGCCACCTCCGGGGAATGTGAATCCTGCGACTGACACTTCCCAAGGTCCTTTCAACCCCAGCCTCCCATGTTCCTCACTATTGTGCTCATTATCGCGGCCGTCATTGCCGCCGTGCTCCTTGCCGCGGTCTTTCGCGCTCCGGAATTTCGCGTCGTGCGGAGCACCACCATCGCCGCGGTCCCGGCCGTGGTTTTCGCCCAGGTGAATGATTTCCGGCTCTGGCGGGGCTGGTCGCCATGGGAAAGGATCGATCCGGCCCTGAAGCGGGATTATGCGGGTTCGCCCGCGGGCTGCGGCGCCACCTATGCGTGGGAGGGGAACCGCGACGTCGGCACCGGCCGGATGACCATCGTGGATAACCGCGAGCCGGCGCACATCGGCATCAAGCTCGAATTCCTGAAACCGATGCCCGGGGTTTGCCGCGCGGAGTTCCAGTTCGAACCCCAAGGGGCGGCGACCACGGTCACGTGGAGCATGGCCGGCACCAGCAACTTCATCTGCCGGGTGTTCTCCCTGTTCATGAGCCCCGACAAGATGATCGGGACGCAGTTTGAAAAAGGCCTTTCCCAGCTCAAGGTCGTATCCGAGAAAGCATCCCGCAACTGATCCAAAACCTCACCCTGCCTCCCATGCCAAACTACACGGACGGATTCGTCATCCCGGTTCAGAAGAAGAAGCTCAAGGCCTACTTCGCGCTGGCCCGGAAAGCTTCCAAGATCTGGAAGGAATACGGCGCGCTCGACTACAAGGAATGTGTCGGCGACGACCTGTCGGCCAAGTTCGCCCTGCCGTTCCCGCGCGGGATTCGCACCCGGGCCGGCGAGACCGTCGTGTTCTCCTGGATTGTGTACCAATCCAAGGCGCACCGGGACCGCGTGAACGCCAAGATCATGAAAGACCCGCGGATCGCCGCGATGTGCGACCCCAAGGACATGCCCTTCGACTGCAAACGCATGCTCTATGGCGGGTTCAAGGTCATGGTCACCCTCTGAACGATGAATACTTCCGCCACTGCCCGCGGAATCGGGCCCCTGCACGCGCGGCTCGACGACCTGCGCACGGAATTGGCCGACCTCGCGTTCGACCTGGAACGCCGCGGTCGCCGCGACGCCGCCGATGTGGTGATGTTGATCGACGGGCGCGTGCGGGAAATGGCGGACGAAATCGCGGCCGGGGAGGCCGCGCTCTCGGACCGCGCGGCGTGCCCGACCTCCTTGTCATCATGACGACCTCTCCCATCAACTATCCCCGCGTGGCGTCACGCGCCGAATGGCTCGCGGAACGGGTCAAGCTGCTCGAACAGGAAAAGCAGCTGACTCGGGCCCGTGACCGCCTGAACACGGCGCGGCGGCAATTGCCGATGGTCCGGATCGAGGAGGACTATGGCTTCGATTCGCCGGCCGGGCCGGTGAAGTTGCTGGACCTGTTTGCCGGCAGCCGGCAGCTCATCGTGTACCACTTCATGTGGCGGTGGGAATACGGCCAGCCGTTGGACGAGCCGTGCAAAGGCTGCGCCGGGTTCGGTGACCAGGTGTCGCGGGGTCACCTGACGCAGCTGCGGACCCGCCACACCCGCTTCGTCATGATATCCCGGGCGCCGCTGGCGAAGATCATGCGGTTCAAGTTTCGCATGGGTTGGAACATGCCGTGGTATTCCTCGGCGGGAACGCGTTTCAACCAGGATTTCGGCGTGACGTTTGACGGCTCCGTTGCGACGGCGACCTACAACTACCGGACCAAGGAGGAACACATCCGGGCCGGTTCAGGCTACTACTTCGAAGCCGGGGAGCCCTTCGACCTGCATGGCATGAGTTGCTTCCTGCAGAAGGATGGCGCGGTCTATCACACCTATTCGACCTATGGGCGTGGCATGGAAGACGTCTTGGGGCCGCTGCGCATGATGGATCTGACGGCCCTTGGCCGGCAGGAAAGCTGGGAGGAACCAAAGGATCGCGCACCCGGGCTGGTGCTTCCGCCCGGTCCGCCGGCCAGGTATCCCGATGAGTATGAGGAATGACGTGGTCAGGCCGGATCACCGGGGGAAAGTGGCGCTTGCTGTCCTTGGGGCGCTACTTTTGCCGAAGTGCCTGCTCTGCACGGCCGGCTACCTCGCTATCGCGGCCGGATTCGTCCGCACCGCACCGGAATTGTGTGGCGCCACGGCGAGCGGTGGCGAGTCACTTGTCTCGCAGTTGGCAGGGGTAATGGTCGCATTGCTCGGTACTGCTGTAGCGGCGGTCTACCACCGCCGGTTCCTCAACCGAAGCCCCTGGCCGGGACAATGCAGTTGAGGTGGAGCGACCTGCTCCTCAGGGTGCTTTTTCCGCAGCGGGCGCCCATAGCGCGTTGGGGAGCAACGCGCTCCACCTCATGAGCCCTGCGAACACATCGGCAAATCTCGCGGCGCGGCACCAGGCTGTGTTCGTGTTTGCCGCCGGCTTTGGAGCCAGCTAGGGATCGTGGCTGACCTGAGGCCCATCCCGTGAACCCCGCGCGAGAAAGTTTCCTGCACAACCTTCCCGTGATGGTCGGGCTGGACGACGCCGCCATTCGCTACCTGGCCAACCTGGCACGGGAGGAACGATTCCCCGCGGGCGCGCTGATCGTCGGCGAAGGCGAACCGGGCAACCGCATGTTTTTCCTCGCCGACGGGCACGTCGCCGTGGTCAAGGACTACGGGACCCCCCAGCCCGTGACCCTGGCGCGGCTGGGGCCGGGCGAGTACTTCGGCGAGATGAGCCTCGTGGAATGCGTTGCCCGTTCCGCGAGTGTCGTGGCGGATGACGCCGTGTTCGCGTGTACGCTCAAGGGAACCGATCTTCATCGCCTCTACCGGGAGCGCCCCGACCAGTACGGCATCGTCATGCTCAACCTGGCCCGGGATCTCTCCCGCCGGCTGCGGGCGATCGACGAGCGCTTTGTGCATCTGTCGCATTGAGGCGCCCGCGAGCAAATGCGCGCATTCTCGATCGTCCCGCCTTCTACGCCGCGCACCAGGCGGCACCGATAACGACGATTGGCCATGCCCAAAACGCAGAAAACTGCTCCCCGCACCGCCGCGCAGGCGAAAGCTGATGCCGCGCTGGCGCTCGCCTGGCTGGAGAAGAACCGCAGCAAGAAAGTCCTCGAGGGCATGGCACGCTACGGCCTGCCGTCGGACAAGGCGCTCGGGGTGAGTGTCGGTGCGATCCAGAAATACGGCAAGCAGCTCGGCCGGGACCAGGCGCTGGCCGATGCGCTCTGGGCGACGGACGTTTATGAGGCGAGACTGCTTGCCTCCTTTGTCGGCGAGCCGGACAAGCTCACCCCGGCCGTCATGGATCGCTGGTGCCGGGATTTCGACAACTGGGGCGTGGTGGACACCGTTTGTTTCAAGCTCTTCGACCAGAGTCCGCACGCGTGGGACCGGATTGAACCGTGGGCGGGGATGAAAGGCGAATTCCAGCGCCGTGCCGGCTTCGTGCTGCTCGCCTGCGTGGCGGCGCACGTTGACGCCGTTCCCAACGAGAAATTCCTGCGCTACCTCCCGTTGCTGGAGTGGGGCGCCACCGATGAGCGGAATTTCGTGAAGAAAGGCGTCAGCTGGGCGCTGCGCATGGTCGGCCGGCAGGGCCCGGGCCTGCGCCACGCCTGCGGTGCGCTGGCGAAAAAGCTCACGGAATCAGACTCCGATTCCGCCCGCTGGATTGGCAGGGAAGCGCTGCGGGAATTCGCGAAACGGTGAACGGGACCGAAGATTTCACCGGAGGGAACGCAGGGACGGATCATTCGCTGGAGGGTAAGGCTCCTGCCCGACCGGATCGAACTACCGGTCCTTTTTGAACTCCGGTGGCAGGACGGAGATAATCGGGCCCACGTGCGCGGCCAGATCGTCGTAGGACTGAAATCGATTGTTGCTCGAGTGGCTCGTCCGGCCGTTGGCGGTGCGCTGGACGACTTCGTCCCGCAGCGTATAGGACTGTCCCGGGCGATCACCCGTTTCATAGCCGAATGTGTACGTGTGTTCTGCGGCGCCGAATCCGTTCAGCGAATTCTCGACCTGTTCGGCGCCGATCACGCGGTAGGCGTCATTTCTCTCGGGTCCGAGGACATCGGCGAATCCCTGCATGATCTCGTCGTAAATCTTGCCGCCTTCGCCCGGAAACGGCTGGACCGCGACGACAATCCTTCCGCTCGCATCCCGCGTCACCGTCGCGTTGGCGCGTTCGAGCGCGGCCAGTTTCTCGCGGGCGCCATCCAGGGACTGCTGCAACCGGGCCCGCTCGTCCGGCTTGAGCGCGAACAGCTCGGCAAAGGCGTCGGAGATCTGACCCTTGCGATCGAGCGTGGGAATTGAAGGCCGCACGAGCTTGCGCTGCTGCAGTTCGGAGAGCACCTGGAGTTTTTCGATAGGAGTGAACCCCGGTCCCCGGGTCGGCGCGGGTGCGGGTACGGCGGGCGCGATCGGTGCGTTGCTGACGGACTGGTCCACCGGCGGCTGATTCCCAGCTTCAACCTTCCCGGCTTTGGTTTGGGGCGAATCCAAGCGGATCTGGCTTGCCGGCGGTGGGCTCGCCTGGCTGGGCAGCCCCAGCCGATAACCGGCGCCGATTCCGGCCGCGACCAGCAAGATCCAGAGGAGACGTTCGCCTTTCATCGTGATGCTTTTTCCGGATGGCAGGCAGGCTGCAGAATTGTCGATCGCCTTCAACCGCGGAATCGCCCGCCGGCTCGCCATGCTGGCTAAACCACGGGAAACGGCTATATCCCCCGGATGCAAATTGGCGTGGATAGTTTCGTGGCGACAGCGAACCCGGGTCCTCCCGGCGACGCGCGTCGCGTTCAGGAATTGCTGGAGGAGATCGAGCTGGCCGACCAGGTGGGGCTCGATGTCTTCGGCCTCGGGGAACATCATCGGCCGGACTACGTGTCCTCGGCGCCGGCCGTGCTCCTCGCCGCTGCGGCGGCGCGAACGAAGCGCATCCGCCTCGCCAGCGCCGTGACGGTGTTGAGCTCCGACGATCCGGTGCGGGTGTTCCAGCAGTTCGCCACCGTGGATCTCGTGTCCCAAGGCCGCGCGGAAATCATCGTCGGGCGCGGCTCGTTCATCGAGTCGTACCCGTTGTTCGGCTTCGACCTGGGCGACTACGAGGAGTTGGCCGCGGAAAAGCTCAACCTGCTCCTGCAGGTGCGGGACCAGGTGAAGGTCCAATGGTCGGGCCGTCATCGCCCGGCGCTGACGGGGCAGGGGGTCTATCCCCGGCCGGTCCAGAATCCGCTGCCGGTTTTCATCGGTGTGGGCGGCACGCCGGAGTCGGTCGCGCGGGCCGCTCGCCTGGGACTGCCGCTCATCGTGGCCATCATCGGCGGTTCACCGCGGCAGTTTCGCCCGCTCGTGGACCTCTATCGCTCGACTTGGAAGGAAGCGGGGCATCCGGCGGAACGGGCCTTCGTGGGCATTCACAACATTGGCTTTATCGCGGACACGACGTCCGCTGCGGCCGACACATTTTGGCCGGGCTATCGCGACGCCTTCGGTCGGATCGGGCGGGAACGCGGCTGGCCGGCGCCGACGCGCGATCAGTTTGACGCCCAGATCGGACCGATGGGCGCGCTGCTGGTCGGCGATTCCGGGGCCGTTGCCGAGAAAATTGTCCAGGAGAGCAGATGGCTCGGGGGCATCGACCGGCTGTCGATCCTGATCGACAACCGGCTCCTGACCCATGCCCAGATCATGCGTGCGATCGAGCTGCTCGGCACGCAGGTCGCCCCGCGCGTGCGCCAGGCTTTGGCGTAGGAGGGGCTTCATGCCCCGATCGCATCCGTCGCGAGGGTGAAACGTCCGGGCGCAGGCGCTTCCTGCAGCCACATTGATAGAATCGGCTCCGGCTTGTCAGCGAGGCGGTCGGGTGTCCTGCTGAGGTTTCCATCGTGGACAATCGCCGCCGTTCCCTGCTCCTGCTGGTCGTCATCTACCTGGGCTTCATCAGCCTCGGGCTCCCGGACGGCACTCTGGGTGCGGCGTGGCCGGAAGTTTATCCCGAACTGGGCCTGCCGTTGGGGATGGCCGGCACGATTCTGACCGTAGGCACGCTGCTCACGGCGCTGTCGGCTTTTTCCAGCGGTGAGATCATCGCCCGCTGGCGCACCGGTCCGGTGGTGCTGGTGAGCGGTTTGTTGACGGCAAGCGGTGTGCTCATCCTGTCGAAAGCCCAGGGTGCGCTGTGGTTCTACGGCGCGGCGATCCCGCTGGGGCTTGGCGCCGGGGCGGTGGACGCCGGCCTCAACGGCTACGTCGCGAAACACTACACCGGGCGGCACATGAACTGGCTGCACGCCTGCTGGGGCATCGGTGCGACCGGCGGCCCCTTTGTCATCGGCTGGGCCCTCGCGCACGGGCATGGCTGGCGCGGCGGTTACCTCGCGATCTGTAGCATCCAGTTCAGCCTGTCGCTCCTGTTCCTGCTGACGTTGCGGCTATGGAACCTCGTACCGGAACGGGCGGTTGAATCCCCGCACGGATCGGGAACGCGGGTGGCAACGACCCCGGCCAATTCCGCGGCGGGCTGGCTCTCACCCGTGATCTTCGCGCTTTATGTGGCGGTTGAATGGACCACTGGACTGTGGGCGGGCACCATCCTGGTGGCAAATCGCGGCCTCGCTCCGGAGACGGCCGCACTCTGCGTGGCGGGATATTGGGGCGCGGTGACCGCCGGTCGCATCGCAGTCGGTTTCACCGTCGAGCGGTGGGGAAACCGGCGGACGATCAACGGCGGACTTCTGCTTGCCGCGGTCGGCCTGGTGGCCTTTGCCCTGAGCCGGCAGGTGGCAGTTACCGCGCTGGCGTTGGGCGTCACCGGTCTCGGCCTGGCTCCCATTTATCCGGGATTGATGCACGAGGTGCCGCGGCGGTTCGCACCGGATGCCGTGCAGACCATCATCGGTCGCCAGTCTGGTGGGGCGGCGTTTGGCTCGGCGGTCCTGCCGGCACTGGCCGGGTGGGTGGCGCAATCCTCGCTCGAGATCGTCCCCTGGCTGGCCGTGGGGGCGCTGGCGTGCCTGATTGGCGGGATCCGGCACTTGAACCGGATCACTTGACGGGGATCAGGTGCGGGCCGGGGCCCTTGCGGCCGAGTTTGTCCGCGGGATTCCGCAGCGGACAGGATTGCAGCGAGAGGCAACCGCAGCCGATGCATCCCGCCAGCTGGTCGCGCAAGTGGGTGAGCTGGGCGATGCGGGTCGCGAGATCATCGTGCCAGCGCGCGGAGAGCCGGCGCCAGTCGGCCTCGGTCGGCGTGCGGCCGCGGGGCAGGGCGTCCAGCGCGGATTTGATGGCGGCCAGCGGAATGCCGAGCCGCTGTGCGACCTTGATGAGCGAAACGCGCCGCAGCGCCTCCCGGGGATAACGGCGCTGGTTCGCGCCGTTGCGCCAGCTGTAGAGGAGGCCCTTGGTCTCGTAGAAGTGGATGGCCGAGACGGCCACGCCGCTGCGCCGGGCGACTTCGCCGACGCTGAGGTCCCGGGCGCAATCGGAACAGGAGGATGCTTTCATGGGCGGGTTGACCTCAAGTTAGGTTGAGGAGGTACCTTGGGCGCTTTCCTCCCACAAGCAAACGCCATGATCCTCGTCCTTTCCACCAGCCTCAATCCCGACAGCAACAGCCGCCTCCTCGCGCACGAAACCGCCCGCTTCCTCGGCGCGGAGGGAGTCGAGACCGAGTTCCTGGACTTGCGCGAACACCCGCTGCCCTTTTGCGACGGCGGTGCGGCGTACGCCCAACCCGAAGTGAAGACCGCCTCGGAGTTGATCGCCCGGGCCGACGCGATCGTCGTCGCCACGCCGATCTACAACTACACGATCAACGCCGCCCTCAAGAACCTGGTCGAGCTGACCGGAGGCGCCTGGGAAAACAAGGTGGTGGCGTTCCTTTGCGCCGCGGGCGGGAACTCGAGCTACATGTCCATCATGGGCCTCGCCAACAGCCTGATGCTCGATTTCCGCTGCCTGGTTGTGCCGCGCTTCGTGTATGCCACCGGCCGGGATTTTTCGGACGGCCGCATTGCCTCGACCGAGGTGCGACAACGCGTGGCGGACCTCGCGAGGGCCACCCATCGCCTGACGAAGCTGCCGTCGGCGGCGTGAGACCTGGTTTGCGACCCGGTTTTTCCGAATGCGGGAGGGGCTTTACGCCCCGACGGGTGTAGGCGTCGGTTTCCATTCCGACGCTGTCGCCGGTCTGGAAACCGGCGACCACCCCTGACCCCAGTCGGGGCGTAAAGCCCCTCCTACATCTGGTAAGGTTACCAACTCATCCCGGTCTCGGGATTCGCGAAGCCAACTGTTGGACTGAATCCCGGCGGGACTTTTTCCGGCGGCGGGGTTGTATCAATCAAGCCCCATGAAAGAACTCGTCGCTGCCTTCGCCATTCTGTTCGTAACTTCCGTCGGTTTCGGCGCCGATGCGCCCGCCTATCCGCCGCACACCATCGCCAATTCGCAGCTGCGCGTGCTGTCGGTTGAGGTGCCCGGTCGCAAATACCAGCTGCACATCGGCCTGCCGGGAAACTACCAGCGCGATGTCGCGAAGCGCTATCCCGTGATCTACGTGACCGATGGCTATTGGGATTTCGAAAAGCTCCACGTCATCAAAGGCTCGCTCAACTACGACAAGGTAGCGCCGGAATTCATCATCGTCGGCCTCGGCTATGCCGGCGAAAACCTCGACTACGGCACCCTGCGCTGGCGCGAACTCTCGCCCGTGCCATTCGGCAACAATCCGGATGCCGGCCATGCGGCCGATTTCCTCAACCTGCTCGAGAAGGAGATCATCCCGCTGGTCGACCGCGACTATCGCACGGATCCAAAGCAGCGGGTTCTCGCCGGGGCGTCGCTGGGCGGCCTGTTCACGCTGTATTCGATGTACACCAAGCCCGACCTCTTCAACGGCTACATCGCCGTCACGCCCGCCGTGATGCTCAGCAACGACTGGCTGCTCGACTACGAGGACAAGTTCGCCAAGGCCGGCGGCCAGCTCAAGGGCCGGTTGTTCGTCAGCGTGGGCGAGAACGAGGGCGTTGGCTACATGGGCGGCATCCTGCGCTACAATGCCCGGGTCACTTCCCGCAAGTATCCGGGCCTGGCCTACCAGTTCCGCATCATCGACGGGGAGCGCCACGCCGGCATGCAGATTGAATCCTACGTGCGCGGCGTGCGGTTCATCTTCGCACCGCTGGCACCCGAGCAAGGCCCGAGCGGACAGTGAGCGGGTGCGAGTGGAACCCGGCCTCCGGACGGGTTTGACTGTAGCCGGCCTCGCTGAGGCCGGTCCGGAGGCTACGACCTCTACGGTTGTGGAAGCTTCGACGTCCTAATGTAGGGTCGGCGCTTGCGCCGACCTCGCGCATGAGGTCGGACCAAGGTCCGACCCTACATTTGATGAAAGGAATCCATCCGGCTTGTTAGGACCGGTCTCCGTCCGGTCCAGGTCGAGCGACCTGCTCCCCAGGGCGCTTTCTTCGCAGCGGACGTCCCCAGCGCGTTGGGGAGCAACGCGCTCCACCTCGCGTTGGTTGGCTGTAGCTGGCGTCGTTGAGGTCCGGGGTCAGCGACCCCGGCTACAATCGAAGCCTGGATGTCTTAACGTAGGGTCGGCGCTTGCGCCGACCTCGCGCATGAGGTCGGACCAAGGTCCGACCACACATTTGATGAAAGGAATCCATCCGGGTTGGTAGGACCGGTCGCCGACCGGTCCAAGGTGGAGCGACCTGCTCCCCAGGGCGCTTTTTTCGCAGCGGACATCCTTAAGCGCGTTGGGGAGCAACGCGCTCCACCCAGTCGCGGCGTAAAGCCGCTCCTACTCGGCTTTCTCCTCCACGATGGAGGGAAACTGGACGGGAGCGTTCAGGAAATTGCACATTTCCAGCGCCTCGCGCTCGGTGAAGCTGCCGGTGATCGCCACTTCGCCGCCGGCGATGGCTTCGGAGAGATAGGGGGCGGCCACCACGTTGCCGCCGAGGAGAATGGCGAGCCGCCGTCCGCGTCCGTCCGCTTTACCGGCTTCGGCCAGTTCGCTCGAGAGGGCGGCGAGCTGATCCTTTCCGCGTTTGGTGAATTCCAGGAGGATGTCGAAATGTCCCGTCGCGTTGGGCCGGCAGTCGGCGCGCTTGATCGTGCGGGCGGAGATCTCCGACCCCACCTTGACCCAGAGCACCTCCGGGTATTCGCGGCCTTCATGAACGGTCGTGAAGTTCTTGGCTTCGTAGCCGCGCGGCGTGGCGCTGCGGCCGGCGAAAATGTCGTCCTCGGGCGACTGGGGATGCACGCGGCGGAACTCGATCCTCCAGCCGTGGGATAGCGCGTTGCGCACCTTCGCGACCACTTCCGGCGCCACGCTCGTCACCTTTACGACGATGTTGTTTTTCCGACGTTCCACGGTGAAGGGCACGCCCAGCCCGGCGAGTCGGTCGCGAAAGGTTTCGGTGGAGATGTCGAGTTCCTTGGCCATGGCATCGGGTTCGGGCGCATCCGCGGCGTTGTAGGCCAGCACAAACCGGGTCGTGGTGCGGGCAGCGGCGGATAGCGCAACGCCCAGGGGAAATACCAGGGCGACTGTCGCCAGGACCGGAAGGAGCTTCCTCAGTATTCTCACGGCGATCAGGGAGCCTTGGCTGCCGGCGCGGCAGATGCGGGCGCGGGCGACGGCGGGCCCCCATTGAACGCGTGGGGCTTGCGCTCGAGGCTGGCGGCGACGTCCTTGGCGGCCCGCGTGACGGCGCCCGGCTGGTCCAGGAAGCCGAGGTCGCGGAACCAGTCGAGGAAGCGGGCCGACCACGTGCCGTACGGGATGCCGCCCATGTTGCTGATGCTGCCGGTGGACGGGGGCTCGCCGGGCTCGGTCTTGTCGCCGGGATGGCGTCCGCGGGCGTAGAGCATCATTTCGATGTTGGGCACGCCGTCCAGGAGTAGCGCCTGGTAGAACTCGGTCGCCCAGTAGGCATGGATCCAGTCGCCCTGGCCGGCGCAGGCGATGAACACCGGCGGCATCGCGCGCGGGATCGGGGGCGGTGTCGAGGCATGGAAGAAAAGCGAGGGCCCGGGATAAATGCTGCCGACGAAATCCGGCCGCGACGACACTTTCGCCAGCGGGTTGCCGGGCACGTCGTTGTCGCGGTCGAATTTCTCCCACAGGAGCGCGGCATTCACTGCTAGTTCGGCGCCGGCGGAGAAGCCCATGATGCCGACCTTGGCGGGATCGAGGTTCCATTGCCTGGCGTAAGCGCGCACCAGCTTGATGGCCTGCAGGGCGTCGTTCACGCCGTCGGTCTTGGGCTCATAGCCATCGCTGCGGAGCCGGTTGCGCAGGATCACGGCGCTCACCCCCTGATGGCCGAGAAATTGCACGAGGGGGGAGGCCTCGCCGACGTTGAGCGTGCGGTGTCCGCCGCCGCCCGCGAGGATGACGACCGCGCCGGTGTTGAGCCGGCCGTTGCCGGCATGGAACTCGATGGAGGGATTGTGGATGCTGATGACCGCGCCGACGAGGGCCGGGCCCCAGAGCTGGTAGACCTCGGGCTCATTCACCTTGTCCCGTTTGAGGTACGGCGAATCCGGCGGATAGAGCGGCACGACCACGCCACCCGGCAGCACGGCCAGCGGCGCGTAAGGCGCATCGGTCCTCGGCCCCGGCGCCGGGACGCGCTGCGGAGCGGGCAGGGGAGGCAGCGCGGCCTCGGCGGCGGTCAGATTTGCCAGACAGGTTCCGCCCAGGAAGGCAACGGCACGGAGAGCAATTCGGTAGTTCATGAGTGAGTCGCGCAAACGCTATCCTGAATGGGCCGCGCGCAGAAGCGTGAAATTTCGCGCACTCGTCCACCGTAGGGACCGACCTTGGTCGGTCCTGGAAACACCGAGCAAAGCCCGACGCTCACCCAATTCGTCTCGAGAGGTGGAGCGCGCTGACTCCGCGGCGCCGGTAATTCGTGCCACGCGCTAGCCCGGACATTTAACAGTCATGAGCGACCCAATCACCAAAATGTCCGTCCGCCCTCCGGACGGAGCGACTTTGTCGCGGCGCGCCCCGACAAGGTCGGCCCGACAGGGCGCATGTTTCACACCTCTGCGTGGGTCGAGCCGACGGGGTCAGGCTGCTTTATTCCCGATCGGCAAAATACTAACGGAAAAGTTACGCTGCCGGGTTGGCGGACCGTTGCGGCGGGGGTTCCTGCTCCGGGCATGGCGCGCAAGTTGCGATTGGAATTTCCCGGGGCTTGCTACCATGTGATCAATCGCGGCAACTATCGTCGGGACATCTTTGCCACCGCGGGAGCCAAGGCGGCATTCGAGGGTTGCTTGTTCGAAGCCTGTGAGAAATCGGGCTGGTGGCTGCACGCCTTTGTGGTGATGCGCAAT
>DASZPS010000110.1:0-6936 GCA_035549955.1 Lacunisphaera sp.
TTCCCTCCTCGGTTGAGCCTGGGCCTGGGGCGGCTCAGCCGGGATCACGCAATTGAAGCGCCGTTTCCGTTGGTAGCGAACCGACCGAAAGGTGGTCGTCGATTTCCATATCGACGACAAGGACTCATGAGGCGTGCGAACCTGGCGTCGGTGTGGAAACCGACGCCCACCAACTGCATGATCCCTTCTAAGGTCTAGATCGCCTGCCGCGGCGGCCGACGTGCGCGGCGCGCTTCCGGGACGGGGTCCGCTGCTTCCGGGGACGCGGGGGCGGGGGCGCGGGCTGCTCGATCGCGGCGGCGAGGACCTCGTCGACGGTTTCCACCGGGATCAGCTTCAGGTACTGCTTTACGTCGGCCGGCAGGTCCTGGACATCCTTCTCGTTGAGTTTCGGAATGATCACGTTCGGGATGCCCGCCCGGTGCGCGGCGAGGAGTTTCTCCTTCAGGCCGCCGACCGGCAGCACGAGCCCCCGCAGGGTGATCTCGCCGGTCATGGCGATGTCGGGCCGCACGTTTTGCCCGGTGAACAACGAGGCGATCGCCGTGACCATGCCGACCCCGGCCGAGGGCCCGTCCTTCGAAATCCCGCCCGCCGGCAGGTGAATATGGATGTCGTAGTCCCGCAAATCGTCGGGGCTGATCTTCAGGGCGTCCGCCCGGGCCCGCACCAGGCTCAGCGCGGCCTGGGCACTCTCGCGCATCACGCTGCCGAGCTGGCCCGTGAGCATGATTCCGCCCTTCCCCGCGTAGCGCAGCGCCTCGATGTGCATGATTTCCCCACCCACTGGCGTCCAAGCCAGGCCGGTCACGATGCCGGGCTTGGCCACGGTCAGGCGGGCCTCCCGGATGAACCGGATCGGACCCAGGATGGTCTCGAGCATCGCTGGTGTGATGACCGGCTCGAACGGTTTGTTCTCCGCCACGAGCGCAGCCTGGTAGCGGCAAATGGCGCCGATCTGGCGTTCCAAGCCCCGCACCCCGGCTTCGCGGGTGTAGTCGTCGATCACCCGGCGGACCACCGGGGAATCGAGGCGGACCTGTTCGGGTTTCAGGCCGTTCTCCGCGAGCTGCCGCGGAATCAGGTATCGCTGCGCGATCTCGAGCTTGTCGCCGTCGGTGTACCCGGGAATGCGGATGACCTCGAGGCGATCGCGCAGCGCCACGGGCACGTCATCCATGTAATTGGCCGTGGCGATGAACATCACCTGGGAAAGGTCAAAGGGAACGTCGAGGTAGCGGTCGATGAAGTCGTGATTCTGCCGCGGGTCGAGCACCTCGAGCATCGCGCTGGCCGGGTCGCCGGTCTGGTCGGAACCCAGCTTGTCCACCTCGTCGAGCATCATCACGGGGTTGCGCACCCCGGCGCGGCGCAGTTCCTGCATGACGCGGCCGGGCATCGCCCCGACGTAGGTGCGCCGGTGGCCGCGGACTTCCGACTCGTCGTTGACGCCGCCGAGGCTGATGCGCGCGAACTTCCGGCCGAGCGCATCGGCGATGGATTGCCCGAGGCTCGTCTTGCCCACGCCGGGCGGGCCGGCGAAGCACAGCACCGAGCCCCGGCCGCCGGGATTGAGTTTCCGCACCGCGAGGTATTCGACGATGCGGCGCTTGACCTTATCCAGGTCGAAATGGTCCCGGTCGAGGATCTGCCGCGCCCGGGCCAGGTCCAGGTTGTCCTCCGTGAGCTTCGCCCACGGCAGCTCGGCCAGCAATTCCACATAGGTCACCACCAGCGAGGACTCGCTGCTGCTCGGGGGCAACCGGGTGAGGCGGCGCAATTCCCGGTCGGCATGCACGCGCACCGCTTCCGGCGGTTTCGCGGCGGCGAGCCGGTTTCGCAATTCGCTCGCCTGGTGCTCGACGCCGTCCTCGCCCAGTTCCTTCTGGATCGTGCGCAATTGCTCGTTGAGAAAGGCCCGCCGCTGGACGTCCGTGAAATGCGCCGCCACGTCCTTGTCGATCTTCTGCCGGAGGCTGATGATCTCAAGCTGGTCGGACACCAGCACGAGCACGGCACGCACCCGCTTCGGGATGTCGAGCATCTCAAGCAGGTCCTGCTTCTGGGCGGTCGCCAGCGGGAGGCTCGCCGCCACGAAATCGGCAAGCTGGCCGGGATCCTCGAGGCTGCGAACCAGGCCGATGGTCGAGGGCGGCAGGTCCGGCGCGGCCTTCACATATTGCAGGGCGTGGTCCCGCAACTCCTGCACCACCGCGCGCCAGGAATTGTCGGTTTGAGTCGGTCCGGTTTGCGCCAGCGTTTCGACCGTGGCCTTCAGGAAGGGCCTCGCCGCCACCGTGCGACCGGCCTTGATCCGGGCGAGCATGCTGACGGTGGCCTTCAGCGAGCCGTCGTCGCCGCGGTTCAATTTCAGCACGTGCGCCGCGACGCCGACCTCGCAGAGATCCTTGATGGCGGGGTGCTCCGGGCTTTCCGGCTTGCGCGTGAAAATCCCGATCATGCGCTCGGTGGGCAGCGATTCCTCGAACAGCTGGCGCGCCCCCTTGTCCTCGATGGACAAGGTGACCACCAAGCCGGGAAAAAGCACGATGCGGCGCACCGGCAGGATCGGCAGCGTCGGCGGTATGGCCGGTGGCGCCGCCGGCGGGAGTTCCTGCTCCGTCAGCACATTCTCCGCAGACATGGCAAAGCCGGGCCGAGCGGGATCGCTCAGGCGAGAATCGGCAATCGGACCTGCAGCACCCCGTCGCGGTATTCGGTCGTGACCCCGGCGGGATCGATTTCCTGGGGCAGATCGAGCGTGCGCTCGAAGGCTCCCTGGTCGATCTCCAGCGCCAGCAATTGCCCCAGTTCGGAACGACTGCAGGCAGGCTCGGGGGCCGGACGACGTCCGCGCAAGGTCAAGCGCCCTGCCTCGGCGTGGACCTGGATGGAATCCGCCGGGACCCCGGCAAGGTCCGCAAAGACGATGAAGTGATCGGAACAACGGTACGCATTGACGGCGGGCCGCCAGCGCGGCGCAGCCGCCGGGGCATCGGCGCGGGCCGTGACCACGAAAAACTCCTCCCATTTCGTCTCGTAAAGGGCAGCGGGATTGAAAATCGCGTCGGAAATAGCGCTCATGCCGCAGCTTACCGCGCGCCCGGCAGGAGAGCCATCCGGCCGGAGTCCCGTCGGCCCATCGGGGAAATCCCCATGCGCGGCCAGTCGTCGCTGCAATCGCCGTCGCCTCCTCACGCGTCCAAGCCCTCCGACCCCACCGCCCCGCGCGCAACCCCCGCCCGATAGTTGTCACTTAATATATGACCAATTTCCGATGGCAAAGGTCTTGCGGCGCCCCTCTGCCGCGCGGCGGGCGGGGGTCGGGGCGTGAATCGCTTGTCATACATTATATGACAACCGGGGATCGATGACTGGTGCGGCCGCGCCATCATTTGATCGTCGCCGTCGCGCTGGACGGGGTGCCCACGTTGTAGGCGGAGTTGGGCGAGACGGTGATCGTCACCGTGGCCGGGTTGGCGTTGGTCGTGTTGGCCACGCCGTAGATCGAGATCGAGCCGGAGGCGGCCCCCGCGGGGATCGTCATTTCCACGGGCATGTCGCCTTCCGGACGGCGATAGTCGTTCCATTTCACGGCCGTGCCGCTGAGCGCATACTTCACGAGCAGCGGCGAGCTGGTGTCCCCGTTGCGCGTGAAGGTGTACGTCGCGACGTCGTTCTTGTCCGCGAACGAGGCGGTCGCGTCGGTGGCGTCGATCGTCACGGCGGGTTTGCCATTGTCGGTCACGAAGTTCTTCACGGCGAAGACGCGGCGGCCGTCGGGCAGCGCGGCTTCCGCCTCGACCCACTGTTCGCCGTTGCCGGACGTGGTGAACGTGAAGGTCGGGCCAAACGTTGCCGGCTGCCCGGCGGCTTCCCACACGATGGTGGCGCCGGACAGATCCAGCCCGGAGGCGGCCAGCGAAGCGGTGACGGTCGCGCCGGCCGACAGCTGGGCGGGCAGGCCGGCAATCTCGGCGGTGCCGTTCTTCCAAGCCTGGGTCTTGTAGGCGGTCTGCGCCGCGAGGAAGGCGAGGCTTGCCAGGCTGCGGCCCTGGTCGAGGTGGACGAACTCGGTCGTCACGTTGTGGGTGTCGGTCCAGCGGTCGTAGAAGGGAAAGGGCGACGTGCCGGCGCTGTCGCGGGGGAAGGTCAGCGCCGCGAGCTCGGTGCCGTAAGTGCTGTTGTAGATGGGCCCGGTCTGGAGGTTACCGAGGGGAATTCCCGTCGGGGGCAGATCCCGCCGGTCGTTCTGGGCGTACTGGTGCACGATCTCATGCTGGCGTTTGCGGCCCATGCCGGTGACGTAGCTCACGTTGACGGGGTTGGCGCCGGCCTCGTAGTTCAGGTTCGCGATCACGGCATCGGTGTACTCGGACCGGTTGTTCAACTGCGCGGCGACCGTCAGGTCGAACGCCTGCGAACTGGAGAAATACCACCCCGCGCTCAGCACCCGCTTGGTCGCATCCGGGAAGCTGGTGCCGTAGGCGCTCTGCTGCGACCATTTCAGCACGTCATCGCCGGCGCTCTTCACCTCGGCCTCGCACTTGGCGAGATAGGCCGCGTCGAGCTGGCCGGTGGAAAGGCGCCCGCTGCGGGCCGCGAAGGCATAAACGCGGACCGCGTTGCCCCATCCCATGAAGCAATGCCACCAGCCCCAGCGCCACGTCGCGGGATCGGCGGGATTGAACCAGGACCGCAAGGTGTCATGGATCGCGGCATCGCCGGTGGCGGCGAACATCGCGGCGGCCGCCCAGGCGAGCTCGTCGTCGTGCGTGAAGTCGTCGCCGTAGTGGGTGATCTTCTGGTAGGCGCCGGCCTTGCCGTATTTGGCGATGGCGGCGTTGAGGAAATTCCAACCCGCCTTCGCCTTGTTGAGATAGGTCGCGGCGGCCTGCGGATAGGCGGCCTTGAACTTCGGGGACGACGCGATTTCCGCGAGCGCGGCGACCGCGGCCGCCGTGGCGGCCGTGTTTTTCGGCCAGACGACCTGGGCATCGCCATGGTCGGGCGTGACGTTGCTCTCGTACTTTCGCTCGCGTGGGTAAACGAGGAAATAGAAGCCCCCGTCGGCATCCTGTAGCTTGGCGAGGAAGTCGGCCTCGATCTTCGCTTCCTGCATGATGTCGCTGATCCCGTCGCCGCTTTCCGGCAAGCCGAGGTTGTCGAGGGCGCCGGCACCGGCGATCGAATCCACGGCAAACATGAGCGTGTGCACGAGCGTCGCACTGTTGATCGTGTATTTGCTGTAGTCGCCGGCGTCGTGATGGCCGCCGGACACGTCAATCGGGCCCTGGTTGACGAAGGGATAGAGCTGGGCGCCGGGGTTGGTCAGCTTGGCGGCGAGCTGCGCGGGATTGTTGGCGTTGAGCGAACCGGCGTCGCTGGAGATCGTGTTCCACGTGAACGCGAAGGTCGACGCGGAGACCGGCACGGTCGCGGGCGCCAGGTGGCAGGCGCCATGGGTATGCCGGGTGAAGGGCATCTCATTCGCCATGCCGCAACGCTGGTGGTAGAGTCCGAGCGCATAGGCGCGCACGAAGCCCATCGCGATGCCCTCATCAATGCGGAAAGGAATGGACGCGCCCCACCCCGGCACCACGAGCCGGTATTTGCCCGGGGTGTTGAAACTGGAGAAATCGGCTTCGGCCACCTGCTGGTAGGGCGTCGGCGCATAGGTCCAGCCGACGTCGGCGCGGCGCGTCAATGAGCCGGTGAAGACCACGGATCCGGACGTGGCGTCCACCACTTGAAATCCGGTTCCGGCCGGCACCTCCAGTTCGCCGAGCGAACCGAGGTAGTAGCCCACCAGCGCCTTTTTCGTCCGGTTGGGCAGGTAGCCTTCCTGGTTCACGTGCAGGGCGGGGCCGAACCGCAGCGTTTCAGCCGTCGCGGCAAACGTCAGCGTCGACGGCCAGAGGGAACCGTCGGGATTCTTGACCTCCACCCTTTGGCCGGATCCCACCGAACTTCCAAGCTTGAGATAGAGGACGCTTTCCACCCGCAGGTCGCGCCAGGCGAGCGGCGCGTAGAGCGGACGGCGCTTGAAACCCACCGCCATGACGGACGCCGGCTGGCCGTTCACCGTCACGGTGAATTTGCCGGCGGCCGGAAGCGCGGCATTGCCGTTAGCGTCGACAAAATTCCAGACCTCCATCGTCGCCGGATCGGGGCGCTTGGTGCTGAGCCGGGTCAGTTCCAGCACGGTGGGCGTGACGATCCGCAGCGCGTTGTCACCTTCGATGGGCTGTTCCAGCGCGAGATAGTCGAGCGCCGCCACGCCCGGGATGTCTGAGGCACTGACGCCGGCACCCGGTGAAGTGCCCGGCGCGGCCGGAGCCGGCGTCGTCGGCGTGGTCGGGGTCGACGCCGGCGGCGTGCCGGAAGAGGTCGAGCCGGTGGGCGAGTTGGAGGCGGTGTCGGAATTGCACGCGGCAAGACCGAGCAGCAGGACAAAGGCAGGGGCAGCAATCCTTTTCATGCCGGAAGCGTAGCGGACCCTGCTTCCGCCCTCTATCAGCGCCGACCCAATAGTCCTGTCGGAACAGAAGAATGACCGATGTCCGCCTTGCTCCTACAGCCTTGTTCCCCGGATTTTTGCGCCGCAAATACACCCCCGTCACGGCGCTTTTCCCGCAGCGGACGTCCTCAGCGCGCCGGGGTCAGCGCGTTGCGGCGAAGCCACTCCGAGCCAGCGCCTTGGGGGCAAGGCGCTCCACCTTTTACTCCAGCGGCGCTGTAGCCGGCCTCGCTGCGGCCGGTCCGGGGTCACCGACCCCGGCTACAACTGAATAGAGGATTCCGCGCTGCGCGCGGAATGGGCGCAGCAAGGGCTAGGTGCCACACATCGCTGACACTTTAGGTGCCACACATCGCTGACAGATTGGTTGGGTGATCTGGCAAAGATCGGGGAGGGTTTGGGAGGGGCGTCAGCCC
>DASZPS010000111.1:0-4752 GCA_035549955.1 Lacunisphaera sp.
ATTTCACAGTCTTGGGCGATCCAATCAGCAAAATGTCCGTCCGCCCTCCGGGCGGAGCGACTTTGTCGCGGCGCGCCCCGACAAGGTCGGCCCGACAGGGCGCATGTTTCACACCTCTGGGTGTGAAATATGCGGGCTAGGTAGTTTCGATCACCCGGAGGAACGCCTTGGTATCGGCGAAATCCTCGAATACTGCGGTCGGTTGGTGCGCGGCGAGTTCCGGGACACGGTATTTTCCTGTCGCGACGCCGATGGTGCGCGCGCCAATCACCTTGCCGCACTCGATGTCATGCGGGGTATCGCCGATGATGAAGGTATTGGCGGGCGTGAATTCAATGGCGTGGCGTTCCCGCGCCCGGCGCAGGGCATGCGGGCCCAGCTCATTGCGGACGGGGCTGTCGTCCGCGAACGCGCCAAACTCGAAGTAGTGCCAGACCTTGTAGTGCGTGAGTTTGAATTCCGCCCCGCGCTTCAGGTTGCCGGTGAGCAGCCCTTGTGCGACGTCGTCGCGGCGATGGAATATCTCCAGCAGTTCCAGCACGCCGGGCAGCACCTGACCTTGACGACCATGGGCCAGTTCAAGGGGCAGCAGCTCAAGGTAGGCTTCGAGGTAATCGTGCGAATTCTGCGGCGTGTCGGGCAGCCCGACGTGCCGGAATACTTCGCCCGTGATCCAGCTGTCGGTCCGGCCCGCCCAATCGATCGAACCCAGGTCGACCTTGACGCCGAACCGTTTCGTCAGGGCCTTTTCCATCGCCCGGACGCCGGCGCCGTGCGACACGATCAGCGTGCCGTCGATGTCCCACAGGATGAGTTTCTTGGTCGAAGGATTGGTGGTCACGGTTGCGGTGATGGACGGGGATGAGGCGGGCGGCGGCAAGCGAAGAATCCAGGCCCCACGGGCCGATCATTCCGCCGGTGCCACGGTCCGCGGCGCCTGGCGCAGGGCGGTGAAGGCGGTGCCGCCCAGGATGAGCGTGGCGCCGGCCAGTTCGTGGAGACTGAAATGCTCGTGGAAAAATCCCACGCCACCGGCGGCGATGCCGACGGGTACGAGCATTTGAAGCAGGGAACCTTCTGCCACGCTCAGGTCGCGAAACGCCCGGGTCATGGCGAGCTGGCCCACGGCGGCGGCCAGGCTTGCCACGGCGGTTACGGCCAGCCCAACGCCGCTGATCGGCTGCAGTTGCAGGCAGGCCGGGAGGCCACACAGGACCAGCCCATAAAGGCACTGCGCCGCGAAGATGGTGGAGGAATGTTCCGTGGCGTGGAGCTGGCGGATCGTCACGACGACCCACGCGGAGATCAGCGCCGAGGCGACGGCCAGCGCGTCGTAGACGCCGGGCCTTGTTCCCGAGCCCAGGATATTGGTGAGCAGCGCGAGGCCGCCCAGCGCCATCGCGCCTCCCACCAGCAGCGCGGGCTGGAGCCTTTCGCGCAGCACCCACGCGGCGAGCAGCGCACCCCAGATGACGTAGGTGTTGTTGATGAACGTGGCGCGGCCGGCGCCCAGCTTTACCACGCACAGGTAGGTGAGGTAGACCCCGATGCCGCCGGCCAGGCCGCGCTGGATCAGTTTCGCGTTCCGCACGAGGTGAAGCGGCCGCCATTCCTCCCGATAGACCACCGCCACCACGCCAAGGCCAACGAGGAAGCGCGCGCAGGAGACGAGCCAGATGTTGGCGAAATGCAGGTCGCTCAGCGCCCGCACCAAGAGCACGTTGGCGGTGAACGCCGACGCGGAGAGCAGCATCAACCAAAGGGCGCGACGATGGGCGGAGGAGGACAAGGAGCACCAAAAAACCGCGGCGCGACGATCGCGGCAAGGCGGGACCCGCTGTGCCGGACGAAATTAGCGGAGGTTGCCCAAGGATGTAGCCGGGCGCGTGGCGCGGGTTGGAGCTGCCGGCCTCAAGATGGAATCTATGCTCCGCGCAGGTTTAGCCCGCGCTCCGCGCGGGGTCCCCAATTATGGAGTCCCTTCCTCCAATCCCATCAGGAAGTCGAGGCTTGCCCGACTTGGGCGCAGCCTTTCGACCAGCTCAAGGCCCGGAGCTCGCCGAACGGGCAAGTCTGCGCCCCTGCATCGGGCTCGCAATCCCCACGCACTACAGCGCGTGGATGGCCGACTTGTTCACGGCCAGCGCGGCTTCCTTGATCGATTCGCTGACGGTCGGGTGGGCGTGGATCGTGCGGCCGAGGTCCTCGGCGCTGCCGCCGTATTCCATGTGCGTCACGATTTCGCTGATCATCTCGCCGGCGCCATAGCCGAGAATCTGGGCCCCGAGAATCTTGTCCGTCTTCGCGTCGGCGATGATCTTCACGAAGCCATCGGTGGCATCCATGGCGATGGCGCGCCCGTTGGCGGCGAAATTGAACTTGCCCACGTTGATGGCGCGACCGGCGGCCTTCGCGGCGTCCTCGCCCAGGCCGATGGAGGCGACCTCGGGCTCGGTATAGACGATCGCGGGCACGAGGTCCCAGTTCACATGGCCGGCCTTGCCGGCGATCCATTCGGCGACTGCCACGCCGTCCTCTTCCGCCTTGTGGGCGAGCATCGGGCCCGCGATGACATCGCCGATCGCCCAGATGTTTTTCGCCGTCGTGTGCAGGTGGTGGTCGACTTTGATGCGCTTCTTTTCGTCGAGTTGCACGCCGGCCTTGTCCAGGCCAAGCCCGTCGGCATAGGGACGGCGACCGACCGCAACCAGGACCTTGTCGGCGGGGAAGGAAAGCTTTTCGGCCCCGCGTTCGGCGGTGAGGACGCCCTTGGCAAAGCCCGTCACCTTGGCGCCGGTTTCGATCTTGATGCCTTGCTTGGTCAGGCTGCGAGTGAAGGCACGGACAATGTCGTCGTCGAACCCGGCGACGATCTTGGGCAGGAATTCAACCACCGTCACTTCGCTGCCCAGCCGCGACCAGACGGAACCGAGTTCGAGGCCGATGGCGCCGCCGCCGACCACCACGAGCTTCTGGGGCACCTCGTCGAAAGCGATCGCATGGTCGCTGGAAACAACCGTCTGGCCGTCGAATTTCATGAACGGCAATTCCACCGGGGCCGAGCCGGTGGCGATGACGAAGTGTTTGGCGGTGAGCTTGGTGGTATCCTTTTCTCCCTTCACTTCGATTTCCGTCGGCGAAGCAAACGCCGCCGTGCCGGTGAAGGTTGGGATCTTGCGGGCTTTGGCCAGCAGGCCGACGCCGCCGACGAGCTTGTTCACCACGGCATCCTTTTTCTTGAGGATGGTGGGGAGATCGATCTCGACGGAACCGAGCTTGATGCCGGTTTCGGCGGCGTGGTGTTTCGCCCAGGCGTACTGCTCGCTGCTGTGGAGCAGGGCCTTGCTGGGAATGCAGCCGACATTGAGGCAGGTGCCGCCGAGCGTGGCGCGTTTCTCGACGAGAGCCACCTTGAGCCCGAGCTGTTGGGCGCGAAAGGCGCAGACGTAGCCGCCGGGGCCGGCGCCAATGACGATGACATCAAAATTTTCCGAAGGCATTTTACAGAAGAAAACGAAGGTAACGGAGGGGGAGCATGTTTTGAATCCTCCGTTACCTTCTGTGAGTGGATTGGGTCAGATCCCGATCGCCAGCCGGGCGGGATCCTCAATGAGCTGCTTGATCTTCACGAGGAAAGTGACGGCTTGCTTGCCGTCGACGAGACGGTGGTCGTAGCTGAGCGCGAGATACATCATGGGGCGGATGACCACCTGGCCGTTGACCGCGACCGGGCGCTCGTTGATGGCGTGGAGGCCGAGGATGGCGCTCTGGGGGGCGTTGAGAATCGGCGTGGAGAGCATCGAACCGAAAATGCCGCCATTGGTGATGGTGAACACGCCGCCCTCGAGGTCGGTGAGCGTGATCTTGCCCTCGCGGGCGCGCTTGGCCGCATCGGCAATGGCCTTCTCGACGTCGGCCATGCTGAGCTGGTCACAGTTCCGAATGACCGGGACCATGAGGCCCTTGTCGGTCGAGACCGCCATACCAATATCGTAGTAGTTGTTCTGCACGACCTCTTCACCATCGATCTGGGCGTTGATGGCGGGGATGTCCTTCAGGGCCTGGACCACGGCTTTGGTGAAAAAGGACATGAAGCCGAGCTTCACGCCGTTCCTCTTGACGAAGTCATCCTGGTACTTGGCGCGCAGGGCCATCACGGCGGACATGTCGACCTCGTTGAAGGTCGTGAGCATCGCGGCCTGGTGCTGGGCGGCGACCAGGCGATTGGCGATCGTCTGGCGCAGCTTGGACATTTTCGTCCGCGTCTGGCGCGTGGACGCGGACGCAGGCGATGGACCGGGAGCGATGGGCGATGGGGTGGGAGCAACAGGGGACGCGGCCGGGGCCGGAACCGGCGCTGACATCGCGAACGGCGGGCGGCTGGCGGAAGCGGCAAGCATGTCGCCCTTGGTGACACGACCGCCTTTGCCGGTGCCGGTGACCGACGCGGGGTCGATGCCGGTTTCGGCGGCCAGTCTACGCACAGCCGGGGACTGGACGTCGTTTCCGGCGCCAGGCGCGGGCGTGGGTGTAGCCGGGTTCTCCGAGCCCGGCCCGGGGCCGGCCGCCCCGGATCCAGAGGCGGTCTCGTCGATCGAGGCCACGACCTGTCCGATCTTCACGTCGGTGCCGGCGGCGACCCTGAACGTGATCCGGCCGGCAGTCTCGGCGGTGCCTTCGGAAGTGATCTTGTCGGTCTCGAGTTCGAAAAGCGGCTGGTCCTTCTTCACGAGGTCGCCGTCCTTGACGTGC
>DASZPS010000112.1:0-13178 GCA_035549955.1 Lacunisphaera sp.
ACGGAGATGGCGCGCCGCGACTCGGGCCGCACGAATCCCTTGGCGTAGGCGTAGGTCACCAGCTCCGCGCTCGTGCGCAGGTTGAGCTTCGCCATGATCCGGCAGCGGTGGTTGCGCACCGTGATTTCCGAAAGGTTGACCGACTCCGCGATCTCGTCGTTGCCCAGTCCCTGGCCGAACAGGCGGAGCAAATCCTGCTCCCGAGCCGACAAAATCTTGTCAAAGGCGCCGGGATCGCTGCGGAGCGCGGCCCAGGCCTTCAACGCGCGCGGCGAAAAATAGCGCTCGCCGGACATCACCGAGCGAATCGCGGCGGCGAGCTGTCCCGAGGTGTGGTCGTTCTTGTCGACGAAGCCATGGAGCCGCGAGCCGAGCACGCGGTAGACCGTGAACTCGTCGACGTAACCGGAAAGGCCGATGATCTTCGCCTTGGGGCAAACCCGGAGCAGGTCGTCCAGCAGGTCCAGCCCATCGCAATCCGGCAGCGCGAGATCGAGGATGATGAAGCCCGGCCGGATGCGGCGGCACAGGGCCAGGCCGGTCGCCGCGTCGCCCGCCCCGCGCGCGCTCGAGCCGGGAATTGCCTCGGTGCAGGCCCGCAACAGGAGGTCCCGCATCAGGGCGTGGTCTTCAATGACAGCGATCTTCATCTGCTCTTCGACAATCTCAGCATTCGCAGGTTCAGCAAGCCCGGAGGTGTGATGTTTAAACACCAAATGTGCCCTTTGACGCGAGGGTGTTTAACTTCATATATTTGGGGTAATATCCTCACGGGTTACCGCGTTTTCTCCGATGCTCGGACCAGGCGGGAGGATTAAGCATCCCTCTACGCTCATGGCTTCCCTTTCCTCCTCCCCTTCCGCCTCGCCTTTTCCCCAATCCCTGGACTTGGCGATGACCGCCGGCAAGGTCGGCCTCTGGGAGTGGGATCTCCGCACGGACCAGGTGAAATGGAACCCCGCCGTGTACGCGATCCACGGTATCGATCCTGACCGCTTCACCCCGACCCTGGAGTCGTTCACCCAGCTCATTCACCCGGGCGACGTGGCGCGCGTGCAGCAGGCCATCAAGGCGGCGCTGGAAGATGACGAGCCATACGATGTTGAGTTCCGGATCATCCGCCCCGACGGCAAGGAAGCCTGGGTCTTCACCAACGCCACGGTTGAGCGTCAGGACGGCCGTCCGGTGCGCATGGCCGGCGCCACGGTGGACATTTCCCGGCGCCGGCAGGTCGATGAGGCCAGCCTCTGGCTCGCCGCGATCGTGGATTCCTCCGACGACGCGATCGTCAGCAAGGACCTCGACGGGATCATCACCAGTTGGAACGCCGGGGCGCAGCGCCTGTTCGGCTACACGGCCCGCGAAACGATCGGCCGGCCGGTGACGATGCTGATGCCGGAACACCGCAAGGAGGAGGAAACCCGCCTGCTGGAACGCATCCGGCGCGGCGAACGGGTGGAGCATTTCGAGACGGTGCGGCGGCGCAAGGATGGCTCGCTCGTCGACGTTTCGCTCACCGTTTCGCCCGTCAAGGACGCGACGGGGAAAATCGTGGGCGCATCGAAAATCGCCCGCGATATCTCCGAGCGGAAATGGCACGAGGAGGCGATGCGGGCCTCGGAGGAGCGCTTCCGGCTCCTCGCCAACCACGCGCCGGTGGGGATATTCCTTTCCGCCGACGACGGCAGTTGTGTGTTTGTCAACGCGCACTGGTGCGCGATGGCGGGCCTCACGGCCGACGCCGCCCGCGGCAACGGGTGGGAGGCGGCCTTGCATCCCGCCGACCGGGACCGGGTGCTCTCCGGCTGGCGGGAGGCCGTGGCCCGGGGCGGGCCGTCCACGACGGAGTTCCGGTTCCAGCGCCCCGACGGCAGCGTGGTCTGGGTGCACGGCAACGCCGTGCGGTTCAAGGAAGGCGAAAACTTCCAGGGTTACCTCGGCAGCTGCCTCGACATCACCCAACGGAAGCAGGCCGAATTGCAGACCAAGTTTCTGCAAGACCTCGCCGACGAACTCGCCCGCCTGGGCGATCCCGCGCGCATCCGGGCAACCGCCCAGATGGCGCTCGGCGAATACCTGGGGGTGGATCGATGCTTTTTCGTCGAAATCAACCTGGACGCCACCGGCGGCAATGTCACCGGCGACTGGCACCGGCCGGGCCTGGCCACCCTGGCCGGTTCGCACCGCCTGGCGGATTACGGCTCCCGCGAGCTTCGCGATCTCATCACCCGGCCGCAGCACGCCATCGGGGATGTCTGGGACCACTCCAGCACCCGCGCCCGCCGGGAACGCTTCGTCGCCATGGGCGTGCGCGCCTTCGCCACGTCCGCCTTCTGGCAGGACGGACGCTGGGTTTATTCCCTCGTGGTGAGCCGCGGGGAACCGCACGCGTGGACGGCGGCGGAACTCGATCTCATTGAAAATGTCGCCGCGCGCGTCGGGCCGATCATCGAGCAGGCGCGCGCCAGCCAGGCGCTGCGCCAGAGTGAAAGGCTGTACCGCGCCATTGGCGAATCGATCGACTATGGCATCTGGATCTGCGATGCCGCGGGACGCAACATCTACGCCAGCGATTCCTTCCTGAAGCTCGTGGGCATGACGCAGCAGCAGTGTTCCGACTTCGGTTGGACGGACATCCTCCACCCCGAGGAGCTCGAAGCCACCACCGCGGCGTGGCAGGAGTGTGTCCGCACGGGAGCCTTCTGGGAAAGGGAACACCAGTTCAAGGGCATCGACGGGCGGTGGCACCCGGTCCTTTCGCGCGGCGTGCCCGTGCGGGACGAAAACGGCCACATCCGACATTGGATCGGCATCAACCTCGATATCTCCGCCATCAAGGAGGTCCAGAATGCGGCCCGCCGGGGCGAGGCCCAACTCCAGCTGGTGACGGACCATGCCCCGGTCTTCCTGGCGCATTGCGACCGCCACCATTGCTTCAAGTTCGTGAACGAGCCTTATGCCGGACGCTACGGTTTGCGGCGCCACCAGGTCATCGGCCGCCACGTGTCCGAACTGACCGGTCCCGAGGCTTATGAGAGTTTCAAATATCGCATGGACGCGTGCCTGGCCGGCCGGCGCATCGAGTTCGAACAGGAGATTCCCTACCAGACGCTCGGCCGCCGGTGGGTGCACGTGATCTACGAACCGGAACGGTCCGCCGATGGCGAGGTCGTCGGTCTTGTCGCGGTGATCGTGGATATCACGGCGCGAAAGCAGACCGAGTTGGATCTCGCGCGGGCCCGGGACGAGGCGCTGGCCGCGTCGCGGGCCAAGGACGAATTCCTCGCTTCGTTGTCGCATGAGCTGCGCACGCCGCTGAATCCGGTGCTGCTCCTGGCGAGCGATTCCGCCCACAATCCGGCGCTGCCGACGGACGTCCGCGAGAGCTTCGAGACCATCCGGCGCAACATCAGCCTCGAGGCGCGGCTCATCGATGACCTGCTCGACCACACGCGGATCGTCCGGGGCAAGCTGCAGCTCGAGAAAACCCGCGTCGACGTGCACGCCGTCCTGCAGGACGCGGTTGCCAACCTGCGGGCCGACGTCGATGCCAAGCGGCTCAACCTCCAGCTCTTCCTCGGGGCGCGCCAGCCGTTCGTCTTCGGCGATCCGGTGCGCCTGCAACAGATCTTTGCGAACGTGCTGCAGAACGCCGTGAAATTCACGCCGGAAAACGGCCAGGTCACCGTGGTCTCCCGGGTGGCGCCGGAAACGGAACAGCTGGTGGTCGAAATCCGCGACAACGGGATCGGCATGTCGCCGGCGGAGCTGAGCCACGTCTTCACCGCCTTCAGCCAGGGCGAACACGCGTCCGGGGCGAATCGTTTCGGCGGGCTCGGCCTGGGACTGGCCATTTCCCGGCAGCTCGTGTCGCTGCACGAAGGGCACATCCATGCCGCCAGTCCCGGACGGAACCGCGGTGCGACCTTCGTCATCGAGCTGCCCCTGCTGTCGGCCCGGCCTCCGAGCGCGCCACCCGCGAGCCAGGATTCCGGCCCGCCGCTCGAACCACCCTTGCAACCCACCCGCACCATCCTCCTCGTTGAGGACCACGTCTCCACTCGCGAAACGCTGCAGAAGCTCCTGACGCGCCGCACCTACCAGGTCATCGCGGCCGGCAGCGTCGCCGAAGCCCTGGTTCACGCGCAGGACCGCACCTTCGACTTCCTCGTCTCCGACGTCGGGCTGCCGGATGGCGACGGCTACCAGCTCATGGCGGAGGTGCGGAAGGCCCAGCCCGCCATCCGGGGCATCGCGCTGAGCGGCTATGGCATGGAGGATGACCTGCAGCGTTCCCAGGCGGGCGGTTTTGCGATCCATCTGGTGAAGCCCGTCAGCATCACCTCCCTCGAAAAGGCCCTGCAGCAAATCGCGGCCACGACGGTTGACGCCTAAGCCGGCGCCCACCGCGACCCCTTTGTCATGAAATCCCATCTCGCCCGCCACGCCCCCGCCCTGCCGGGACCCTCGCCATGAAATCAAAAACTTCCCGCCCCGGCAAACGCCCGGCCACCCCGGGGTCGCCGGCCCGCCGACCAGCGCGAACCGGCGGCCAAGGCTCCCACCCGATCACCTCCGGGGAATTGAACCGCCTCCAGGATAGCCTGCGCAACCTGCAACAGGCGCTCGACGCCATCCGTCGCGGCCAGGCGGAGGCCGCCATGGGCAACAGCGCGGTCGGCAATCCAGGCTGCAACCCGCCCCCCGCCGAGCAACCCTACCGCATTTACGTCGAACGCATGCAGGAAGGCGCCGTCACGGTCTCCGCCGAGGGCGAGATTCTCTACGGCAATCGTCGCTTCGCGGAAATGCTCGGCCAGCCGCTCGAACGCGTCATCCATGGCAGCCTGATCCGGTATCTTTCGGAAGATGTCTGGCGGCGGCTCAAGGTCGTGTTCGACGAAGGCGAGGAAGTGGTGAAGTTCGAAACGACGCTCCGGAGCAGCGTCGACTCCGGCCGTCCCGTCCACCTGACCGCCAGCCGATTGTCCGTCGACGGGCCGCCCATCATGTGCCTCGTGGTCACCGATCTTTCCGCGCAAAAGGAAAAGGAGGACCTGCGCCTGGCCAAGGAAGTCGCCGAGCGATCCAGCGCGGCCAAGGACGATTTCCTCGCCGCCCTCTCGCACGAACTGCGCACGCCCCTCACTCCCGCGCTCATGGCCGCCACCGTGCTCGAAAAGGACACCGGCCTGCCGGAAACCGCGCGCTCGGACATTTCGCTCATCCGGCGCAACATCGAGCTGGAGGCCCGCCTCATCGACGACCTGCTCGACCTGACGCTGATCACCCATGGCAAGCTGTCGCTCCAGACCGACGAGATCAACCTGCACACCAGCCTCAACCGCGCCATCGAGGTCTGCCAGGGCGATGCCCGGCTCAAGCGGCTGAACATGCAGATCGAACTCAATGCCCGGCAGACCATGATCATCGGCGACCCGGTGCGCGTCCAGCAGGTTTGCTGGAATGTCCTCCGCAACGCCGTGAAGTTCACCGCCGAGCGCGGCACCATCTCGATCGTCACCGGCAATGACGACCACCAGAACGTGTGGGTGCGGGTCACCGACACCGGCATCGGCTTCACGCACGAACAGGCGACGCGGATTTTCGAACCCTTTGAACAGGGCGACCGCCACGTCATCCGCCAATTCGGCGGTCTCGGTCTCGGCCTGGCCATCACCCGCTCCATCATGCACGCGCATGGCGGAGGCATCGAGGGGACGAGCCCAGGCCTCAACCAGGGCGCGACTTTCACCCTGCGCTTTCCGCTGGCCAAGGCCATCGCCCGCAAGCCCGAGAAACCGGCTGTCCGCCTGCCGGCGAATCCAGGCGGATTGAACATCCTGCTCGTCGACGACCACAAGGACACGCGGGTCTGCATCCAGCGCCTCCTTGAGGCGCAGGGTCATCGCGTGACTTCCGCGGGCACCGGCCAGGACGCCTTGAACCTGGCGGAAGCCGGCCGGTTCGACCTGATCATCAGCGACCTCGGCCTGCCCGACCTGAGCGGTCACGAGCTCATGCACCGCCTCCACACGCGCTTCAACCTGCCCGGCATCGCGTTAAGTGGCTATGGGATGGAGGCCGACCTGGCCCACAGCCGCGAAGCCGGCTTCAAATACCACCTCACCAAACCGGTGAGCTTTGACCGCCTGAAAAGCTTCGTTGCGGAGTTTGCCGCGAACCGCGAAGCTGTTCCGGAGGCCGCCGCACCCGTATGAAAAGCACGAGCGTCTATCTCGTCGACCTTGCCGAAGCCGTCCGCGAAATGGCCCTGCTCGCCGCGCGCGAAACCTTTCCCCGCGCGCAGCTCATCCCGGTCCGCAGCGTGGACGAGGCGATCCGCCTGCCCGGCCAGGACCGGCAACTGCTCGTGGTGGGTGAAGTCAGCGAAGCCGAAATCGGCCTGGCGGCCCAGGCCATGGCCGCCGGCGATTTGCCGCGCTGGGCCGTGGTGCACATCGGCCGCGAGCCCTCCGACCTGGTTGAAACGGTCGCGCCTGAGGAATGCTCGGTCCGGATTCTCGCCCGGATCTTCCGCGCGGCGGTGCTGCATCACGAATTGTTGCGGGAAAACCTGCAGTTGCGCGGCGACCTCCGCACGGTCGCGCGGCGCTTCAACCACGACATCCGCACGCCCCTCGGCTGCATCGACGCGGCCTGCACGCTGTTCCAGGAAGCGGCCAGTGCCGGCGGCAGCGCCCGGCAGGCGGCGGAAATGTTATCCACCATCCGCAGCTCCACGGCCGAGATAGATGCCCTCCTCGGCCGGGTCTCGCTCGTGCTCAAGGCTTCGGGGGAACCGCTGCCCGTCCAGCCCGTCGCCATGGGTCCGGTCGTGGAGCGCGTCGTCGCGGAAGCCACCGCCGCACCCGAGCGCCGCGGGGTGAAGATTCGCCAACCGGCCAGCTGGCCCGACGTCCGCGGTGTCGAAAAATGGATTGAATTCGCCTGGACCACCCTGATCCAGAATGCCGTGCGGCACGGGGCCAAGGGCGGGGCGATTCAGCTCGGCTGGGAGCCGCGGGGAAGCGAGCTGCGCTTCTGGGTCAGCAGCCTCGGGGCCGTCCCGGTTTCCCTCCAGCCCAATCTCCTGCGCCCCTTCCACCTGCTCCACCAGCAGCCGTCCGCCGGCCTGGGGCTTTCCCTCGTGGAGCGCCTGGTGGCGCTGCAGGGCGGCCGGACCGGCTATGAATCGACGCCGGACAACCGGGCGCTGTTTCATTTCAGCCTGCCGGCGAATCCGGCGGGCGTGGGCACCATGCCCGCGGCGCGACCGCTCTCAGCGACTGGCAGCCGTGGTTGAAGTGTTGGCGCGGGATTCGGCGAGGCGTCGGCACCGCCGCCGCCTCGCCCGCCAGGTCGGACCAAGGTCTTTCTCATGACCCCGGCTCGCCGACCCTGAAAACGGAATCGCCAGGCCGGATCGGCCTGGCGATCGCCCTTACCCGCGTCTGGCTGGCAACTCATGCAGAGCACGGCTGCCTGGCCGCTGCGGCAAGTTCGTTACTCAGATTTCGCTGGGCGGCGTGGAGCGACCGCTCTGATTCTGGCTGGAATCTTCGCTCACGTCATCGTCGTCGGAAGCGGACGAGCTGGAAGCCGTCTGCTGGGGCTGGTTCTGGCTGGTGCCGGACGAGCTCTGCGTGGACGAGTTGCTGCGCCACGGTTCGCTGCCGCTGTCCTGGCTCGATCCCTTGTTGCGGGACTTGTTCTGGCCCTGGTTTTGGCTGGAAGCCGAGCCGCCTTGGGCTTGGCGGCTGCTCTCGGCCTGGCGGCTGCTCTCGCTGGATTGCGAGGCGCTTTCGCCCGGCGAACGCTGCTGGTTTTGGTTCTGGTTTTGTGAGGAGGGATTATTGGAGGGCATGATTTTTCTCTGTTGAGGTTGAGGTTGTTCTAACGCCGCCACTCTAGACCAAGCGCGGCGGCGGCACTATCGGGCGCGTTCCCGAACCCGGCCCCGGGAAACGAACCCAAGGCACCCGCGATCGGAATATTCCGCGACTTTACCCCGGGCGCGCCCGCGCCGGGGTTTATCCGCAGGCTGGCTCATTCATTCGCCCGATGGCAGGGCCGCCCGGCGGCGGCTATGCTGCGGCCATGGCTGCGCAAACGTCCACTGCATCCGCGGGCAGCCAGCGCCGGATGTGCCAGCACTCAACCCGTTCCTCCCATGTCCAAGCTGAATTCGCTCCGTGACCTCTATATCGAACAATTGAAGGACCTCCACAGCGCCGAGCTGCAATTGACCAAGGCGCTGCCCGACATGGCCAAGGCGGCGTCCGATCCGGCTTTGAAAGCCGCCTTCGAGGAGCATCTCGAACAAACCAAGATCCACGTGGAGCGGCTCGAGGGCATCTGCCGGCAACTGAACGTCTCCCCCAAGGGTCATCGCTGCAAGGCGATGAAGGGCCTGATCGCGGAGGGCGAACAACTCGCCGCCGATGCCGCGGAACCCGCGGTGCGGGATGCCGGCCTCATCGCCGCCGCCCAGCGCGTCGAGCATTACGAAATCGCGGGATACGGCTGTGTGCGCGCGTACGCCGCAGTCCTCGGCGACGTGAACACGATCGAAGTACTGCAGCAAACGCTGGACGAGGAAGGGGACGCCGACGACCGGCTGACCGAAATCGCCTCCACCCTGAACGTGGTGGCGGATCGACCGGCGGTTTGAGGCCGATACAGTCCGTCGCCCGCGCCATCAACCTGCCGCCGCCCTGAGCCGGCGGATGACCTTGTCCAGCATCGCGTAGGTGACGGGCTTGGTCAGGTGTTCGACAAACCCGGCCTCGCGGCTGCGCGCGGTATCCTGCTCGGCGCCGTAGCCGCTCAAGGCAATGCCGGTCAGTCCATGGCGCTCGCGGAGGGTCACCATGAGGTCGTAACCCGTGCCGTCCGGCAGGCCCAGATCCGAGACGACAAATTCGAATTTTTCCTCCGCCGCGCGCAGCAGGGCCTCCGCCACCGACCCTGCGGTCACCACCCGGTATTCCCGCTGCCGAAAGAGCTTTTCCAGCACCTGCCGCGTGGCCTCGTGATCCTCGACAATCAGGATCGGGAGCGGCAGCGGGTGTTTCGATTCCGCCACCACGGGCGCCGGAAACGGCGGGGCTGTCTCCGCCAATCGCTCGCCGGCGGCCGGGGTCGAGGGTTGCCGCATCACCTGCGGGATCTGGATCACGACGGTGCACCCGCGGTTTCGTCCCGGGCTGAACGCCTGCACGCTGCCGGAATGAAGCTGCATCAGCAGCTGCGAGATGGCGAGCCCCAGCCCGAGGCCGCCAAAGCGGTGGCGCTTGCTGCCGGTCGCATGGTCGCCCTGGGTGAAGGGATGGAAGGCGCGGGACAGCTCGTCCGCGGTCATCCCGATGCCGGTATCCGTGATCGTGACCGTCATTTCGTTGGTCTCGCTCAGTTCGCGTGTCTCCACGCGGATGAAGCCACGCTCCGGCGTGAACTTGAGTGCGTTCTTCAACACGTTCCAGAAGACCTGCTGCAGGCGGGCCGAATCGATCATGGCCCAGTGGTTGCTCACCCCCCGCTCGACCACGAGCGTGATGTTCTTCTCCTGCAGCTCCGCCCGCATGGTGGCAATGGCGTCGTCCAGCACCGCATGCACGTCGCCGGGCTTCAGGTCCAGCGCTAGCTTCCCGCGCGTGATGCGGGTCAGGTCGAGCAGGTCGTCGATCAACCGGGCCTCGAGCAACGCATTCTTCGCGATGATGGCAAAGTCCTCCCGCACCTCGGGCGCGAGGTCCTGGTTGCCGGCGGCGGCGCTGGCGATCAGCAGCACGGGATTCAACGGCGTCCGCAACTCATGGGACAACGCGGCGAGGAATTCGTCCTTCGCCCGCGAAGCGGCCATGGCCTCGTCGCGCGCGGCCATCATCTGCGCCTCGGCCCGCTTCCGCGTGGTCGTGTCGGCCATGACCGCCACGACGCCCGACACCTCGTTGGCGCGGGACCGTTCGGGTTCGTAAACGATGTGCATCCAATGCGCGCCCGTCTGCTCGTCGGAAAGCTCGGTCTCGAACTCGACCCGTTCCCCGCCCAGGGCGCGCTCGAGGAACGGCCGGCACGCCGCGTAGGCCGCCTCGCCGATGATGCGGTTCAGGCTCGCCCCCACCACGTCCTCGGGATCCAGCCCGAACCGCGCCGCATACGAGCGGTTGACGAACTTGAACCGGTGGTGCCGGTCGATGTGGGCCAGGAAGATGGACGCGTGGTCGGCGACCAGCCGCAGTTGCGACTCGCTGCTCTTGAGCGCGGCGTTCGCCAGGCTCAATTCGAGCGTGCGCTGCTGGACGCGGGACTCGAGGCCCTGGTTCGCAAGCTGCAACGATTGCTCGGCGAGGTGGCGCTGGGCGACCTCCCGCTCGAGCGCGGCATGGCCGGCCGCCAGCGCCAGGTGCATCCGGTGCAGGTCCACGAAGACCGCCACCTTCGCCCGCAGGATCTGCGGGTTGACCGGCTTGGTCAGGTAGTCGACGGCGCCGACGCCGTAGCCTTCCAGGACAAATTTCTCATCCTGGTAATAGGCGGTGAGAAAGAGGATCGGGATGTGCTGGTTGCGTTTGCGCTGCTTGATCAGGTTGGCCAGCTCGATGCCGTTCATCACGGGCATGTTGATGTCCAGCACCAGCACTGCGAAATCGCCATCCACCAGCGCCAGCAACGCCTCGTCGGCGGACGTGGCCCGGACGAGCCGGTAGCCGGGCTGGTAGAGAATGCTTTCCAGCACATCCAGGTTCCGCACCTCATCGTCGACAATCAGGATGTTGACGGTGACGGGCGCCGCGGCGTCCGGGACCAGGCGGGTTTCCTCGGCCGGCGGCAGGATTTTGAGCGTGGATGGTTCCATGGGTCGGTCAGCGCTTACCGGTAGAGCCAGACCCGCAGCAGCGAGAGCAACTCGTGCGTGTTGACGGGTTTCGCGATGTAGTCGGAAGCGCCGGCCGCCAGGCACTTCTCGCGGTCGCCCTTCATGGCCTTGGCCGTCAGCGCCAGGATGGGCAGGGCGCTGAACGCGGGAATCCGCCGGATTTCCCGCATGGTTTCATAGCCGTCCATGCCGGGCATCATGATGTCCATCAACACGACCGCGATGTCATCGTGGGCCTGCAGCAGCTCGATGGCGTGGCGGCCGTTCGTGGTGCTGAGGACCTCCATTTCCTGGTTTTCCAGGACCGTCGTGAGCGCGAAGATATTGCGCGCGTCGTCGTCCACGACGAGGACCTTGCGCTTGTGCAGGACCTCGCTGGAGGTGTGCAGGTGCTCGAGCATCTTGCGTTTCGGCTCGGGCAGCTCCGACACGACGCGGTGCAGGAACAGGGCGGTCTCGTCGAACAGGCGCTCGGGCGACTGCACGTCCTTCAGCACGATGCTCTTCGCCACGGTCCGCAACTGGCGTTCCTCCTCCTTCGCCAGCTCCTTGCCCGTGAAGACCACGATCGGGATTTCACACAGCGTGGCGTCCTTGCGGAGCGTCTCCATCAGCTCGAAGCCGGTCATGTCGGGCAGCCGGAGATCCAGCACGCAGCAGTCGAACGGCCGGTCGAGCAGCAGGTTGATCGCCTCGCGGCCGCTGGACGCGGTCACGATCTCGATGTCGTTGTGCCCCAGGAGCTCGACAATGCTCTGGCGCTCGACGTCGTTGTCCTCGACGACGAGCAGGCGCTTCATCCGCGGCTCGACAAATTTCTTGATGCGGTCGAAGCACTGGTTCAGCCCCTCGGCGGTGGCCGGCTTGACCATGCAGGAGAACGCGCCGTGGGACAGGCCGTGCCGGCGCTCCTCCTCCACGGAGAGCACCAGCACCGGGATGTGGCGGGTGTTGGCGCCGAGCTTGAGGTTGTTCAGCACCGTCCAACCCAGCATGTCGGGGAGGAAGATGTCCAGCGTGATGGCGGTCGGCTGGTACTGGCGCGCGAGCGTCAGCGCCGAATTACCGCGGGTGGCCACGATGCCCTTGAAGCCCTTTTCCCGGGCCAGGCCCAGCAGGATGCGGGCGTAATACGGGTCGTCGTCCACGATCAGGAGCGTCGGGTCGCCCGGCGCGATCTGGTCGCGGTCGTCGCTGATGATTTCCTCCCGCGTGACCGGCAGGGCGACGGGCGAGGCGACCACGGCCGGCTTGACCGTCTTCTCCATGTAGAAGAGCGGCAGGTACAGCGTGAAGGCGCTCCCCTCGCCCGGGCTGCTCGCGAGCTTGATCTCGCCGCCCAGGAGCGACGCCAGTTCGCGCGAAATCGCCAGGCCGAGGCCCGTGCCGCCGTATTTGCGGCTGGTGCCGGCGTCCGCCTGCTGGAACGCCTCGAAGATGAGCTTTTGCTTCTCCTGGGCGATGCCGATGCCGGTGTCGCTGATCGTGAAGGCCACGACCTTGGCGGCCGTGCTCAGCACGGGATGGCTCGGGCTCCAGCCGGTGGAGGCGAGCCGCACGTCGATGCCCACGTGGCCCTGCGCGGTGAACTTGAAGGCATTCGACAGCAGGTTCTTCAGGATCTGCTGCAGGCGCTTCGGGTCCGTGATGATCGCCCGCGGCAGGACCGGGTCGAACTCGACCTTGAACGGCAGGTTCTTGGAATCAGCGATGTGACGGAAGTTGCGTTCGACGGCCTCCCGCAGCGTGGTGAACGAAAGCTCCTCGGCCTCGACGGTCACCGTGCCCGACTCGATCTTCGAAAGGTCCAGGATGTCCGTGATCAGGTTCAGCAGGTCCGAACCCGAGGAGAAGATGTTGCGGGCAAACTCGGTCTGCTTCGTCGTCAGGTTGCCGCTCGCGTTCTCGGCCAGCTGCTGGCCGAGGATCAGGATCGAGTTGAGCGGCGTCCGCAGCTCGTGCGACATGTTGGCGAGGAAGTCCGACTTGTACTGGCTCGCCCGTTCGAGCTCGCGGGCCTGCATCTCGAGCGTCGACCGCGAACGGGAGAGGTCCTCCTTCTGCGATTCGAGGAGCTGCGTCTGTTCTTCGAGCTGCGAGTTGGTCTGTTCGAGCTCGGCCTGCTGCAGCTCGAGCCGCCCCTGCGTCTCCTTGAGGGCGCGGGTCTGTTCTTCCAGCTCCTCGTTCGAGACGCGCAGCTCTTCCCCCTGGGCCTGCAGCTCTTCCGACTGCCGCTGCGTCTCTTCGAGCAGGTTCTGCAGGTGGCTCCGATAGTTCGCGGCGCGAATCGCGGCGG
>DASZPS010000113.1:0-25501 GCA_035549955.1 Lacunisphaera sp.
AGCGTCGGGGGCGTGGGGGAGCCGTTGTAGGTGACAACCACGGTCAACCCGTCCGGCTGCGTGGTCACGGTCGCGGGTTTCGGGCCGCCGGAATAGCTGAACGAAAGCGAGTTGAAGTTCACGGCCACGGGCGCCTTGTTCACCACCAAGGCGGCGGACGCACTGGTTACGGTGCCGAAGGAGTTGGTGACGCTGACCGCGTACGCTCCCGCGGAAGCAGTGGTGACGGAAGGCAACGACAGCGTCGCACCCGACGCACCTTCCAGCGGGCTGCCATCCTTGAACCACTGGTAGGCGAGCTCCGGCGTGCCGCTCGCCACCACCGAGAAAGTCACCGTGTCACCCGCGGTCACGGCCTGGGCGGCCGGGGCGGTCGAAATGGCCGGGGCATGGGCCACGACCGTCACGGTGAAATCGCGCGTCGTGGTGTTGTCCGAGGCATCCGTGGCCGAAACCTGCACCGTCGTCACGCCCGGGGCAAACGTGCTGCCCGAAGGGGGGGTCACGGTCGGCGTGATGGCCCCATCGACCGCATCCGTCGCGGAGACCGCAAACGTCACCACTGCGCCTTCCGGTCCGGTGGCATCGGTCACGATATCGGCCGGCACCGTCACGACCGGCCCGGTGAAATCGGTACCGGTGACGGTAAAGTCGTCCACATGCGGCAGGCCCGCGCCGCCGCCCCGGATCATCACCACGTTGTTGCCGCTGGTGAGCGTCACGGGAACGTCGAGCAGGGTCCAACTGCCCGTCCCGCCCGTGGGAGCAAAGGCGATGGGCTGGGCCGCGCCGTTCACGACCACCTCCGCGCCTTGGGCCGCGCCGTCGAGTTCGTAGCGGATGCGCAGCAGGCGCGCCCCGCCCGTGTCCGCATCCACCCGGTTGAAGGTCAGCGTCGCGTCGGCCGGGCCGGTGACGAAGCCGGTGCCGTTGGCTCCGAGCGCGTTCGTCACGATGGTGCTGCCCCCGCCGAGCTGCGCGAATTCCGCCTGGTAGTTGTTGCCGGAAGCCGGCGTGCCCTCGAGCTGCGCGGACAATTGCTGCAGCCACTCCTCGATGTTGGTGTAGCCGTCGCTGTCGTCGTCATCGTTGGGATTCGCCGGGAGCGTCCAGGTCGCCAGGTTCACCGCATACACCGGCCAGCCGCCGGCCTCGGCGACGGAGTTCTTCACCGTGCCGGGACGGTCCGCGAGCGCGTGGAGCGTGGCGCCGACCGCGATGTCGTTCATCACGCGCGTCTCCATGATGTCGCGGTCATTGGGGCGCGCGCCGGCGGAAAGCAGGACCTCGCGGTAGCCGTCGGCCGCGGACTGCGGCACAAAACCCTCCAGGCCGTGGCCCGGCTCGGTCGGGTCGCTGGTGACCCGCATGGGTTCGAGCGTGGCTTCGAGCATCGGCGCCGCATTGGTGCGATCGCCCGGGTCGTAAAAATTGCCGGCCTCGTAGATCTGCGTGCCCGCCGGCGGCGTGACGCGCGCGATGGGCGACCGCGGCGAGGTGCCGAACGACCGCCCGTCGATGAAGGTGTTGCCGACAATCGCGGTGTGGATCGGGTCCGTCCAGGAGGACGAGTTGCCGAGCATCACGAACCGGTTCTTGCGATTATAGAGGACGTTGTTGGCGAAGACGAAATGCCGCGCGTTGGCCCAGGGGCCGCGCTCCAGGATGTGCGCGATCACCGAGCCGTTGAACGTGAGCCGTCCCGTGCCCGCCTTGCCCGAGGCGAACAGCGGCCCCATCGCGTGGTTCTGCGAAAACGAGAACAGGTCGAGGCCGACCTTCCAGCCGGTGCTCGCGGGATTCCGGCCCATGACGGTCAGCTTGACCGTGAGGCTCGTGGTGCCGATCGGGATGTTGAAGCCGCCGGTGTCCCTCCGCGCCACGAAGGTCAGCGCCTCGTTCGTCGGCGCATACTGGTCGAACACCTCACTTTCCTGCAGCAGCCCGCCGTCGGGCTTGCGCACCTCCACCTTGAAACTCGCGCGATCCGGGCCGGTGATGCCGCCGATGACCATATGCTCGCCCGTGGACTGATTGGTGGCTGCCACAATCGGCACCGTGAACTCCAGCGTGGCGCCGTCGCCGGCGGCCTCCCATTCGCGATAGTTGCCGTTGACCGCCGCGGCGTGCGTGGCGACCACCGGGTCGCCAAAGTTCACCGGCGTGACCGCCAGGCCCTCGACCTGCTTGGGCACCTCGCCGCTGAGCGTGTCCTCGTCGAGGTGGATCGAAATGTGCAGCGGCTCGGCAAAAATACACTTGTTGAACGTGACGTCCCCCCAGCCATTCCACGTGCTGGCGATTTCGTCGAGCGACCAGGCGAAGGTGCAGTGGTCGATCACGACGTTCTGGACGACGCTCGTCGAATTGCCGGGGTCGACGTCGATGCCGTCGCGATTATGCGTGTCGGGATTGGGCAACCAGCGATCGCCCGGCCGGACGCGAAGATGCTGCACGAGGACGTTGCTCGTCGCGATCACGAAGGGCATGCCATGCAGCGCAATGCCCGGCGACGGGGCGGTCTGGCCCGCGATGGTCACATTGGGGTTCCGGATCACGATCTGCTTCTGCAGCTCGATGACGCCGCTGACGTCAAAGACGATGACGCGCGGGGCATTGACCTTGACCGCGGCGCGCAGCGAGCCGGGCGTCGGCGTCGTGTCGTTGCCGTTGTCCTCGAGCGTGGTGACATGGACGATCCGCGAGGTCGCGCCGAAGCCGGCGGGGTTGCTGTCGCGATCGAGGCCGTAGCCATACACGCCGGGCAGCAGTTGCGGCGCGGCTTGGAGCGTGGGGAGGGCGAGCGAAAGCGCGGCGACGGACAGGGCCTTCGCGACCGCGCGCAGGAGGTTGGCGGGTTTCATGGGGGAGGAAAAGGGCAAGGTGCCGGGGGCGTCCCTGCCCTCCGGCGTGCGGTTTCAGTTTGCCGACAAGGCTCTGCCGGCGGCAGGCAGGGACGCCCGCCGTTTTGGCTTTGGCGGCGCTTAGAACGTGAACGTGTTGCGCAGCGACCAGGTCTGGGACTCGCGGATGCGCCAGGCGTTGACCGACCCGTCGGGTTGCGCGCTGACGGGGATCAATTCGTTGCCCACGCCGATGTTCCGGACGTTCAACTGGACCTGCCAGTCGAACTTCTCGAATTTCCGGCGATAGCCGATCCACGCGTCGTAGTTCGTCTGGGTCGGCGCGTAGTACGGGTGGTGAATGTCGGGCACGATTCCGAAAGTCGGGTCGTCGACAATGGGGAAACCGTAGACGAGCTTGTCCTGCCAGCGCACACCGCCGCCGACATTGAAGCCGTTCAGGCGGCTATCCTTGCTGAAGGTATAGTTCGTGATCGCATTCCAGCGCCATTCGCGCAACTCGTCCGCCGGCGCGTTCTCCGTCGCGAGGTAAGGCAGGAGCTGGTTGTAGATGGTCCGCCAGGTCTGGGCCACGGTCGTGGCGCCGGTATCGGCTACCAGCAGCGAACCCGCGGGACCGTCCGCCACCGTGCGCAAATCCTCGAAGACCGCGCGCAGGTTGAGCGCCACGTTGCTCCGCACGGCGCGGGCGCGGTTGGCGTTGAACGCGATCCGCCACTGCTTGGTGGGGTTCAAAGCCACTTCGAATTCATCGCCGGTCGAGACGACGTCCGCCGTCTCGAACACCTCGGCGTTGCGGCTGTCGCTGTTGAGCACGGCGACGGTCTCGCCGGTGGTCGGGTTGATCGACGTGCTTTCCGTGAAGCGAAACGTTTCGCGGAGCTGCGAGCCGACCGGACCGTCGTACCACGCGTTCCAGGCCGCGATGCCGGCCGGGTTGGCATCGTTGGTGTGTTCGAGATTCTCCCGCCGCGTGTTCTTCATCAACGAAATGAGCTGGCCCTTGGGCGTGTTGAGGCCGGAAACGAGCGTCGAAGAAAGGCCGGAGGTCGTGCGGTAGTGGCCGTAGCGCAAGACCAGCTTCCCGTGGAAGGTGTTGACCATCGCGCCGTATTCCTGGGTGTGGCCGGTTTCCGAGGAGATCGGCTCGTTCCAGAGGTTGTAGCGCTGGCCGGCGGGCTTGAAGTTGTCCGCCTCGTTGTAGGAAACACTGAGCTCGGTCCCGAACGGCAGCCGGTTTTCAAGGAAGTTCGGCGAATGGGCGACGATGCCGTAGTTGAAGCTCGTGACCTTTTCGTGCAGCACCGGCAACGGCAGGTAGTCGGGGGTGGTTTCCGCCAGGCCGGTGTCGGGATTGATGGTGGGGCTGCCCGCGTTGTAGGTTTGCACGTCGTCCTGGCGCCAGCCGAGCGTGCTGACGAGCTTGCGGTCCAGCCAGTAGCTCTGCGCGATGCCGACGAGGGATTTCACCTTCTCGCGCGTGTACGTCACGTAGCGCCGCGTGGCATCGACGTCGTGCTCGCCGTTGTTCGCGATGCCAAAGGTGCGCTCGCTCCAGGTGCCCGGCGTCTTGGCGCCGGACGCGGGGGCGTTATAGAACAGGATCTTCGCGCTATCGAGGTCGCTCGGCCACTGGTTGGTCGGGACCGAGACCGCGCCGAGCGCGGGGGTGGCCGACTGGCTGACATTGGGCCCGAGGTAGTGGATGATGGGCAGGCCGCGACGGCCGGCGCCGTTGTTGTCGACGAGGCCCCACTGCGCCAGGCTGAAGTCCGTGCCGGGCACCATGGCGAAGTTGCCGTCGGACAGGAACGCGGTGTTTTCGTAATTCGTGTAGGTGCCGGTGAACCGATGCTGGCCGAGGAGGCGGCCGAGCCAGGGGCGGTCGCCGACCTTGCGCAGGTCGAGGTTGTAGAAACCGGTGATGCGGCCCGTGTCGCGTACATAGCGGCGGAGCCCGGCCTTGCTGTAAGCCACCGTGAACGGGCGGCCGAAGTTCGGGTTGGCCATGCCGTTCGGCAACATGGTCTGCATGTCGATGCGCAGGGCATAGCCGCTGATGATGCTGTCCAGGTCCAGCGTGGAGCCGTTCTTCAGGACGTCGCGATTGACGGCGAGCTCGAGGCCGCCGTTGCCGTCGAACAGCCGCTGCTCGAGCGCGGCATTATAGGTGTGAAAGCGGGCCCATTCATACTTGTTCGGGCCGTGCAGCATGTGGTGGTAGAAATCGAAGATCGCGGGATCGGTGAGCTGCGTGCTCTTCCAGAAGCCAAACGTGATGTCGTCCCAGTGGAGCGCATTGTTCAGGATGTACGCCGAATCGCGCAGGCCCCGCTGTTCGGTCTGCTGCTGGGCTCCCGTCGAGCTGATGTTATGGCCCGGATAGTTGCCGGTGCGGATGCCCATCACGTCGGAGCCCGGGAGGCCGAGGTTCGGCACGGAGCTGTTCGGATCGCTGTAGACGAGCGTCATGTTGCGGTTGCCGCCGCCCATGGCGCCGATCTGCGCGCTGAAGATGCGGCCGGTGTTGCCCGGGGGCGCACCGATCGCCGCCGGGGAACCGTTCGCGTTGAACAGCGCCGCGGGATAGCCGGCCGCGGTGTTGGCGGTGCCCAGCATGCTGCCGGTGTTCGTGTTGGGATCCCAGACCGGGCGGCCGGCGTCCCACCAGAAGGTGTAGGCGTCGTACGGCGGGCGGGTCTCGGGCGAGTTGCCATCGAGCTCGCCGTTCTCCATCGAACCCCGGATCGTGGTGTTCGGGAACGGGCGCCAGGTTCCGGTGAGGTAGAGGCGCTTGTTGCGGCGCCAGGCTTCCTCGACCTTGTAGTGGTTGTCCTCGTAAACCGAGGCCACGCGGAAACCGAGCTTGTTCTTGACCAGGACCTCGTTGTGGTCGAGCACGCCGCGGAACGAGCCGTACTGGTCGGTGCGCAGCTCCACCTGGGTCTTGCGGGCGTTGAGCTTGGCGACACTGAGCGAGTTGTTGATGATGCCCGAGGGGCTGCCCAGGCCGAACAACATGGCGTTCGGGCCGCGGCTGATCTCGACGCGCTCCGTATTGTAGCTGTCGAGCGGGATGTTCGTGATGAAGAAATCGCGCGACAGGTCGGCGGAAGTCAGGCCGCGCACCCGCGTGCTCGGGGCCGCGCTCGCGAACGCGCCGTCGTAGTCGGCCTCGTTGCCGTTGGGGTTCGCCACCGTGCCCGCATCGGAAAAGTTGCCGCCGACACCGTTCACCTCGGTGCCGAGGGTATAGACGAGCAGGCCGCCGAGGTCGGTCGCGCCGATGTCGTTCATGAAGTCCTTCGTCACGACGGAAATCGACGACGCGATGTCCTTCAGTTCCGTGCGCAACCGCGTCCCCGACTGGGCGGTCGAGGCGGAATAGCCGGTGTCCTCCTCGGCGTTCACCTGGAAAGGAGAGAGGACGACCGTGTCGTCGTTGGCCGCGCCCGCGGTTTCGACCGGCGGGGACTTCGCCGGCGGGGTGGCCGGCGGCTCCTTCGCCGGCGTGACTTGCTGGGCGCAAACGGAGCCGGCGATGAGGCCGGCGAGCAGGAACGAGCAGGTGCGAATCCTCTTGGACCGCGACCGTCCAACAGGGGAGGGATCAGGTTTGTTCATGGGGCGTGGGAAACTGAACTTCGGGAGGTGATGGTGGGTTGCGACCGGGCGAGCGGGCCCACGCGGCGCACCGTAGCCGCACCCGTCGCGGCAACCAGCGATGCCCGAGTAACACATGTGACCAGCGCGCGCTGTTTTTGGTCAGGGGGTCCGCGGCGCGGGCGCCGCAAAATCGGCCAGCCAGCTCCCACCCGGCGTGCGGTGGAATTCCGCCGCGGTTGCGCGGAGAAATGTCATGGACACGCCCGGCAGGGAAACGTGCCGCGCGCCGACAAGTAACAGTCGCTCTACTCCCTGTGCGCCGGAACGCGCCACGACCAGTCGGGCGGCCGCCGCGAGCCCGTCACCCTTCCACTCCCGCGCTTCGCCGGGCGGGGCGAGGAAGACCTCTTCGCGCCAGCCCTTGCCGTGGACGACGACCGCGCGGGCGCCGTCCGCCGGCGTCTCCTCGATCCGATCGACGATGGTCGCGCCGTCGGCCTCCGGCAGCAACGCCACCGTGAATTGCACCGCACGGCCTTCGCTCCGCAGCGCGTGCGTGGCGAGGCGCGTCGAGTCGACGTCGACGCGCGCCTTGGTCGGCGCGCGCGGGGCGAAAGGCAAGCCGGCGGGCGACACCGCCCGCAACTCGAGGCCGCCGGCGCGACCCGGGACCAGCAGGCCCGTCGTCGTCGCCTTCGCCTGCGGCGGGGTCTGGGCGAGCCATTCAACCGTCACCGGCGCGTCCGCCAACACCTCGTCGAAGACGAGCGCGTATTCCCCGCGCCCATGCAGCACGTCCCGCCGCACGCGCCGCGTGTCGGCATAGGCGGCGGACAAATCGACGCCGGTCCAGCACCAGCCGGCGGTGGCGGCGAATTCATCGATCCGGCCGCGCGCCGCGGGATCCCAGCGCTGGTTGCGCCCGTTCACCAGCAGCGTGGTCTCGGCCTCGGTGGCATTGGCGAAATATTCCCAGCGCTTCCCGCCCTCGCGATCCCAGTAATCCTTTTCACCTGAGCCGTGCCCGTAGCCCGGGGTCGTCAGCAGCCATTCGCCGCCGCTGTTCCAGGCGATTGCCCCGGCGTCGAGGTGGCTGTGATAACGGTTCGTGAAACCGGACTTCAGGGCGAGCTGGTAGTCCTCCCCACCCCACCCGCTGCGGCTGCTCACGACGTTGACGTTCGGCGAAAATCGATCGAGTTCGACGGGCGGCCGCGGAGACAGGCTGGGATCGAACCACAGCGCGGTCCAGCCGACCATGTCCCACCCGCTGTGCGTCTCATAGCGCGGGGAGAACGGCAGCTGGCTCGCCAGGTGGTTGCCTTCGCCCAGGCGATATTCCGACGCGAGCCGGTACAGGATGTGATGCGGACCGTAGTAGTCGCGCTCCGGCGCGTCGCCCCACGGAAACACGCCCGCAAAGCCGGGCGTCGAGGCATGCACGCGGTACGCGATGTAGTTCCGCAGATGCGGCTGATGGTAGTACACGTCGGAGCCGAGGACATGCTTCGTCCCTTCGATGAACTCCATGATCGCCGTGAGGCTGTAGGTGCCGTACGGCACGCCCTCCTCCGAGCCGCCATCGGGCGGAAGGAAGTGGAAGGCGTTGTCGAAACTCAGCAGCGCCGCCGCGCACCATTCCTCCGCCGCGGGAATCTCCCCGAGGAACGCCACGCCGCAAAGGCCGACGGCCGAGGCGGCGACGTGGTTGTGATTCGAATAAAGCGGGCCGCCGTGGTAGAGGCTGTCGTGCAGGACCGCGACCCGCTCCGTGATGACCTGGCGGATCCGCGCCTTCTCGTCCGCGCTCCAAAGCCCCGGGTGCAAATCGTAGGCCAGCGCGATTCCGCGGGAAACATGCGCCGCGGCGAGGTCGCGGTTGGCGACGCCGTTCCAGCTGATGCCCCACTGTGGGTACGCGCAGGCGGCCAGCACGGTCTCGTGGAGCTTGGCGCGCACCGTGGGGTCATCGCGCAGGAGCAGGGCGAGGCTGAGCATCACCAGGTTGTTGCCGACCTCGCGCTGCCACAGTTCGGCGCGCGCGTCGTAGAGCGTGCGCGTGGGCGTGACCATTTCCTCGGGCGTCCGGTAGGCCGCAACGGGCGCCGCCAGGATTTCGCGCACGGCCTTGTCGCCCTCGGCGAACCATTTGCGGGCCTGGCCGGTGGCGTTCACGTAACGCGCCCGCAACCCCGGCAGCTCGTCCTGGCGGTAGAACAGCCGCGGCCGCTCCGCCGGCAGGCGTTCGCGCCAGCGGGGACCCTCCGCGGCCGCGCGCGCGGCGGCGGGCTCATGGCGGACGAGGTCGCCGGGTTTCCACGGTGCCGCCTCGGCGCGCGCAATCGACACGGCACCGGACAGGAGTGGCAAACCCAGGAGCAGGAAAACGAAACGGCACGAAGGCATAAGCGGGAGAAGGAGGCGGCGGGCCGCGAAGAAACGATGCACCCATTTGGTCCCGGCAAGGTCTACCCTGGTAACACATGCGACCTGAAAATCGGCCGGCGCCGGACGCGGGCTTGCGGGCCGGATCAAAACAACTTCCCTCAACAGCTCATGAGCGAAATCCGCGTCACCCAGATGGAAGTCGCCCGCGCCGCGCGCGTGCATCGCACCACGGTTTCGCTGGCGCTGGCCGACAATCCGCGCATCCCGGACAAGACCAAGGCCCGCATCAAACGCCTCGCGGAGAAACTCGGTTACACGCCCGACCCGATGTTGTCCGCGCTGATCGCGTATCGCACCACGAAGCGCCCGGCCGCGTTTCACGGCACGCTCGCGTGGCTCGCCAACACGGAGTTCGGCTACGACTGGAAGCTCGTGCCGCACTTCCGCGACTACTACGAAGGCGCCGCCGCCCGGGCGCGCGCGTGCGGTTTTCATCTCGAAGCCTTCGATTTCAACACGCCCGGGATGCAGCCGCGGCGCATGGCCGGGATCCTCCGGGCCCGCAACATCCCCGGCGTGTTGCTGTGCCCGCAACCGCTCGAAAAGGTGAAGGACAAGTTCGCGTGGTCGGACTTTTCCGCGGTCACCTTCGGCTACACGCTGGCCGAGCTCGGCGTGCACACCGTGACCGCCGCGCATTACCGGGCCATGCGCCGGATCGTGGCCGAGCTGCGCCTGCGCGGTTACCGGCGCATCGGATTCTCGTTCGCCCAAAGCCTGGTGGAACGCGACGACTACAACGTGCTCGCGGGGTTTCTGGTCGGCGAAGGCCACCTCGACCGGCCGCCGAAGATTCCGCCGTTATTCGGCCCGTCGCGGTCCGCCGACGCCGTCGGACCCTGGCTGAAACGCTACCGGCCCGACGCAATTGTCAGCGGCAACCACCTGATCCTCGACCTGCTCAAGGAGCTGAAGATCCGCGTGCCCGAGGATATCGGCGCCGCCTGTCCGTTGTTGCCCAGCGCGGACACGGCGCTCGCCGGCATCGTCGAGGATTCCAAGCGGATCGGCGCCATCGCCGTCGACCAGGTGATCTCGATGATCAACCGTGGCGAACGCGGCATTCCCGAGCACCCGTTGCGCATCCACGTCGAAGGCGGCTGGCTGCCGGGCAGGTCGCTGCGGCCGGTACCGGCCGGCGCGAAGCCGACCTAGCCGATATTTTATACTGGGAAACAACCCAACACACCCCGCCCGGTCGGGCACCCGTCTTCTTCCGGATCCATTCAGTCCCAAGCCGCAAAACACGTTTTGCTCCGGTCAGGACGAAACGGTGTGGATGTAGCCGGGGTCGGTGACCCCGGCCCGGCCTCAGCGAGGCCGGCTACAGCGCCGCTGTTTCCCATGGAGCAGGTGGGCGTCGATTTCTCCATTCGACCCGCTCAGGACCCCGAGCCGGTCGAGGGGCGCCCCGACGCCAGGTTCGCACGTTTCGTGAGTCCTTGTCGGCGATCTGTCCTGTTGTTCGCGGCTGCGAACCCGGGACCAGTCGCGCAGCCTGCGCTGCGGCTGGGAAATCGCCGATCACGAAAAGGTGGAGCGCGTTGCTCCCCAACGCGCTGAGGACGCCCACAGCAAAGAAAGCGCCCTGAGGAGCAGGTCGCTCCACCTCCCAGAGCATCGTTCCGGCTCCAGAGAGGGGACTTCGGCTGCGCAGGATTGGATGCCCCGCTAGGAAGGGCAAAAACTTACCTGTCTCAGCCTGAGGTCCGCAGGTGCCCGATTGACCGGCTTTGCGCCCGTTGCGCCCTTGGCGCGAGGCCTAATTTCTCGCGCATCGGTCGCAAAGATCGCCATGGATAACCCAACCGGGCGCGCACTGTTTCAGATAGATTATGGCCCTGGGAAGAGGGGTGGGCGCAGCGCCGGGGTGTGTGGGAAAGCCGGCTGCACTCACCTGTGCGACTCCGCCGTCGATGGCTTGCCGGCTGCCAAATTTGTAGGTTCGGATTTAGTCCCGACAACGTTCGTGTCGGGCACAAGCCCGACCTGACTGAAAGCCATCTGGAAACCATGCCGAACAAGATTCCTGCCGAGAGTGTAGGGGCGCAGGCTTGCTGCGCCCATTCCGCGCGAAGCGCGGAATCCTTGGTGTCCGCATGGCCGAATGAACCCCGCCAGGGCGGGATTGGGCGCTCCGGCAGAAAAACAGGAATTCGAATATCTTCCAGCCAGGCCCATCCATGACTTCCAGCTCCCTTCCCATCCTGCCGGAATCTGGCGCCCACGATCGCGCCTGCTGGTGCGACGTCGCCATCCGGCTGGCCACACCGGTGCTGGAATCCCTCGCACAACGGAAGCTCCATGCCGTGATGCCCGTCGAACGAAACGAGGGCCGGCCGGGCGATCCCGGCTATCCCGGCGATCCCCGCGAACATTCCCATCTCGAGGCGTTCGCCCGTTTGCTCGCAGGGCTGGCGCCGTGGTTGGAACTGCCCGGCGAGGATACGGCGGAGGGACGGGAACGCGCCCGCTACGGCGCACTCGCGCGCGAGGGCCTCGATGCCGCCACCGACCCGGGATCGCCGGATTGCCTCAACTTTTCCCGCGGCCGCCAGCCGCTCGTCGATGCCGCGTTTCTCGCCCAGGCCTTGCTGCGGGCACCGGGCGCGCTCTGGGAGCGGCTGACGCCCCGCGTCCGCCGCAACGTGGTGACCGCCATCGCATCGTCGCGCGGCATCCTCCCGAGCAACGGCAACTGGCGGCTTTTCGCCACGATGGTGGAGATCTTCCTCCACCGCGCGGGGGGCAGGCGGGACGATGCGCGGTTATTCGAGGGCATCGCGATGCACCGCGACTGGTACCTCGGCGATGGGATGTACGGCGACGGGCCGGAGTTTCACTGGGATTACTACAATTCCTTCGTGATCCAGCCGATGCTGGTCGAGGCCCTCGGCTTCGTCGGCGACGAGGCGCCGGAATGGGCGGCTTTCCGCGACCAGGCGCGCGCGCGGCTGACGCGGTGGGCGGCGATCCAGGAGCGCCTGATCGCGCCCGACGGCTCCTACCCGATCATCGGCCGGTCGATCGCCTATCGCTGCGGCGCATTCCAAGGGCTGGCGCTCGCGGCCTGGCGGCACCTGCTGCCCGCGGGACTGCCGCCAGCCCAGGCGCGGACGGCGCTCACTGCGGTCATTCGCCGCACCCTGGAGGCGCCCGGCACCTGGGATGCGCGGGGCTGGCTGCGCATCGGTCTGGCCGGTCATCAGCCGCAGCTCGGAGAAAACTACATTTCGACGGGCAGCCTTTACCTCTGCGCGACCGCATTGCTGCCGCTCGGCCTGCCGGCGACCGACCCGTTCTGGGCCGGACCGAACAGGGCGACCACCTGGCAGCGAGGCTGGTCGGGCGAGGACCTGCCGGCGGACCACCATTTGAGCTGAAGGCCGGGGATTAAAATGACGCAATTGTTTTGGATGTAGGGTCGGACCTTGGTCCGACCTCGTGCGCGAGGTCGCCGCAAGCGGCGACCCTACATTCGCTCCCGAACTCCGCCGCCCCAATCACATGTGCGACTGTGCACCGCGTGGCGGTTTGAGACGGCCGATCGCAGGTTGCGCCGGATTCCGTGACGCGGTTTCACCACGCCCGGAATCCATTTCCATGTCCCTGCCGCGCTCCCTGCCCCTTTCCCCTGTCCTGGCTTCCCCCACCCTGGCGATGGTCGCGTTGCCCCTGCGCGAGCGACGACTCTTTTTCCCTCCGTCGGTTGAAGCGAAGGGCCTGTCCGCCCTCAGTCAACCGGTCTGGCCCCCCGACGCCGAATTGACCCCCGAAGCCTGGCCGGGCCTGCTCCGGCGCTCCCGGCCCGAAATCCTGCTGACCGGGTGGAGCACCCCGCCCCTGCCCACCGAGTGGCTCGATGCGCCGGATTGTCCGTTGCGCTACGTGTGCCACCTCACGGGGTCGGTGCGGAAGGTGGTGCCGCGTTCCTTCATTGAAAAAGGCGGGCTGGTCACGAACTGGGGCGCCTTCGCCGGAAAATTCGCCGCCGAGCATGCGCTGCTCCTCGCCCTCGCGTCGCTGCGCAACCTCAACGCCTGGCGCCCGTTTCTCGCCCAACCGGTGGGCCAGCGCGAACCCGAGAGCATCGGCACCCGTTCCCTGCATGGCCGCCGCGTCGGGCTGCATGGTTTTGGCAGCATCGGCCGCGCGCTGCTGCCGCTGCTGCGCCCATTTGGGGTCAGCATCCAGGTTTTTTCCGCCGGCGTGCCCGACTCGTTCATCCGCGCCGAAGGGGCGGAGTCGTGCGCGACCATCGAAGAGCTGTTCCGGCGGAGCGAAGTCCTGTTCGAGTGCGAAGCCCTCACGGCCGCGACCGCCGGCACGGTCAACGCCGCCCTGCTGCGGGCCCTGCCCGACGGGGCCGTTTTCGTGAACATTGGCCGCGGCCGGGTCGTGGATGAACCGGCGCTCGTCCGCGAGGCGGCCGTGGGTCGCATCCAGGTGGCGGTCGACGTCACCACCGAGGAAATGACCGCGCAAAGCGCCCTCGCCCAGCTGCCGTCCGCCATCATCTCGCCGCACATTGCGGGACCTTCGCACGACCAATACGCCCGCTGCGGCGAGCTCGCGCTGCAGAATGTCGAACGTTTCCTCCGGGGCGATCCGCCCGTCGCGCGGGTGACCCTGGAAATCTACGACCGGTCAACGTGATCCCGGCCAATTGCTTCCGCGCCTTGAGCCAGAACGCCGGGAGAAATGGGCCGTTCCCCGGGGTCTGTTGTTTTTCACTCCCCGCCTGCCGATGCTCCACCTGATCGACTATCTCGTCATCGGTTTCTACTTCGCCTTCCTGGCGGGCCTGGGCTGGTACTTCCGCCACGCGGCGACGGATGCGAGCGAGTACTTCCGCGGCGGCGGCCGGATGACCTGGTGGATGGTCGGCGCCACGGCGTTCATGGGCTCGTTCAGCGCCTGGACCTTCACCGGCGCGGCGGGGCTGGCCTATGACCACGGGCTGATCGTGATGACCATCTTCTGGGGCAACGCCGGCACGTACCTGATCTCGGCATGGCGTTTTGCCCCCTGGTTTCGCCAGCTCCGCGCGATCACGGTCATGGAGGCGGTGCGCCAGCGGTTTGGCCGCGTCAACGAACAGGTTTTCACCTGGCTGCAACTGCCCTCGCAAGTGCTCGTCGCCGGAATCTGGCTCTACGGCCTGGCCATTTTCCTCGCCCCGGTGTTCCAGCTCGATTTGCAGGCGAGCATCCTGGCGTGCGGCGTCATCGTGATCTTCATGTCCACGCTCGGCGGCTCCTGGGCGGTGGCGGCGGGCGATTTCATGCAGACGCTCCTGCTGGTGCCCATCACCCTGCTGGCGGCGTGGCTCTCGCTGCGCCAGGTCGGCGGTGTCCGCGAACTGCTGGATCATCTCCCCGCAACCCATTTCGATTTCAGTGCCCGCGCGGTCGCCGGTTATGGCCCCCTCTGGCTGACAGGCATGGTGATCGAGAAACTGTTCCTCGCCAACCGGCTCACCAATGCCGGGCGGTTCCTTTTCGTGGCCGATTCCGCCAGCGCGCGGCGCGCGAGCCTGCTGGCCGCCGGCCTGTTCATCGGGGGCTCGATCGTCTGGTTCATCCCGCCGCTCGCGGCGCGCAGCCTCGGCGTGAACCTGGCGGGCAGGTTTCCCGGGCTTTCCTCGCCCGGCGAGGCCGCGTATGCCGCCATGGCGGTCGACACCCTGCCCGCCGGCCTCCTCGGCCTGCTCGTGACGGCGATCATCGCGGCAACATTGTCATCGATGGACGAGGCGCTCAACCGCAACGCCGGCATTTTCGTGCGCAGCGTCTACCTGCCGCTGGTCCGCCCGCAGGCCAGCCAGCGCGAGCAGGTGCGGGTGGGAAAAATAACCACCGTCCTGACCGGCGCGCTGGTGATCCTGCTGGCTCTGAAATATTCCACCTGGCGCGATTTCGGCGTCCTCAAGCTGATGTTCAACTTCGTCGCCATGGTTGGCATCCCCAGCGGCGTCCCGGTGTTCTGGTGCCTGTTCACCCGGCGGGCGCCGGACTGGACCGCGTGGAGTACGCTGCTGGTCGGCTTCGCCACCAGCAGCCTCATCGGCGTCCTGCCGCGCCAGGAATGGTTTCAGCACTCCATGGACGGGCTCGGTTACAGCCCGGCGCTTTCCTGGATTCACGCGAATGAGTATGGCGTGGCGGTCGTCACCAACATGGTGGTCTGCTCGCTCTGGTTTTGGGCCGCCGCGTGGTGGTCCGGGCAGCGGGACCCCGAGCGCCAGCGCGAAGTCGACCGGTTCTTCACGGCCATGCGGACACCCGTCTCGCCGGACGAGACCGCGGGGACCCAGACGGACAACACGCCCCGGCGCATCGCCCGCCTCTGCCTGGTCTATGCGGTTTTTCTCGGCGTGATCATGCTGTTGCCGAACTCGGTGGCCGGCCGCGCCGGCCTCGGGTTCTGCGCGCTCTTCTTCGTCGTGGTCGGCGGGCTGCTGCGGCGCGCCGCCCCGCCCGCCTCTCCCCCCGGCGGGCCGCCCGCCCCCGTCCCGGCGGAACATTCCCTCGTCAAATGAAACCCGTTCGTTTCGGCCTCATCGGCCTCGGCAACATGGGCGCCATCCACGCCCGCAACCTCCACACCGGCGCGGTCAAGCACGCCACGCTCGCCGCCGTTTGCGACAGCGACCCGGCCCGGCTGTCCGCCTACGGCGAAAACGTGCGCGCCTTCCGCGACCTCGGCGAAATGGTGCGGAGCGGCGGCATCGACGCGCTGGTGATTGCGACGCCGCATTTCGCGCATCCCGCGGCCGCGATCCTGGCGCTCGGCCACCGCCTGCATGTCCTCGTGGAAAAGCCGATCGCCGTGCACAAGGAGGACGCGGAGCGCATGATCGCGGCCCACCGCGCGGCCGGCAGCCAGTTGCAATTCGCCGCCGTGTTCAACCAGCGCACCCGGGTGCCGTACCGCAAGCTCCGCCACCTGATCCAGTCCGGCGAACTCGGGACCATCCGGCGCGTGCAATGGACGCTGACCGACTGGTTCCGCTCCGACGCCTACTACGCCTCCAGCCCGTGGCGCGCCACTTGGGACGGCGAAGGCGGCGGCGTTTTGATCAACCAGGGGCCGCACCAACTCGACCTGTGGTGCTGGCTGTTCGGGTCACCGAGCCGCGTGCGGGCCTTCTGCCATTTTGGGAAATACCATGCGATCGACGTGGAGGACGACGTCACCGCCTACCTGGAGATGCCCGGCGGCGCGACCGGCACGTTCATCATTTCCACGGGTGAAGCCCCGGGCACCAGCCGGCTCGAGATCGCCGCCGACCGCGGGCGCCTCGTCTACGAGGGTGGCCAGCTGCGATTCAACCGCAACGAGGTGCCGGCGCCGGAATTCTCCCGCACGACCCGGGACATCTGGGGCGTGCCGCCGACGTGGGACGTCGCAATCCCGGTGCCGGGCAACGACGGACAACACCTCGAAATCCTCCAGAACTTCACCGACGCCATCCAGGGGGGCGCTCCGCTCATTGCGCCGGCCGCCGAGGGACTCGCCTCGGTCGAGCTGGCCAACGCGATGCTGCTGTCCACCTGGCTCGACCGGACCATCGACCTGCCCTTGGACGGGGCCCTGTTCCAGGGCGAATTGGAAAAGCGCATGGCCGCGGCAGCCGCCAAACGCCGCGAAACCACCGCCGCCAACTCATGAAACTTTCCCAGGTTGCCGTCCAACTCTACACCGTGCGCGCGTTCTGCGGGGACGCCGCGGCGCTGGCCGCCACGGCGATGAAAATCCGCACCATTGGCTACACGGCCGTCCAACTCAGCGGCGTCGCGCCCTTGCCGGAAGCCGAGCTGGTGGCCATTTTCCGCGGCGAAGGCCTCACGATCTGCGCCACGCACGAGCCGGGCAAAAAGATCCTCGACGAACCCGAGGCCGTGATCGCCCGCCTCCAGGCCCTCGGCTGTCGCTACACCGCCTATCCCTCGCCCGCGGGCATCGACCTGGGCAACGCCGACCAGGTGACCACGCTCGCCCGCCGGCTCGACGTGGCGGGCGCGAAGCTCCATGCGGCGGGCCTCGTCCTCGGCTACCACAACCACGGCTTCGAGTTCGTGAAACTCGGCGGCGGCACCGTGCTCGATTACCTTTTCGCGCACACGCACCCGCATCACCTTGTGTCCGAGCTCGACACCTTCTGGGTCCACTACGGTGGCTACAACGTGGTGGACTGGTGCCGGAAGCTCCGCGGCCGCCTCCCGTTCATCCATCTGAAGGACTATGGCGTCAACACCAGGAACACCCACGAATACCGCGAGATCGGCGCCGGTTCGCTTCCCTTCAAGGAGATCATCGCCGAGGCGGAAGCCGGCGGTTGCGAATGGTTCATTGTCGAACAGGACGAAACCCCCGGCGATCCGTTCGTGTCCCTCCAGCAAAGCTTCAACCACATCAAGGAGCACCTTGTAACCTGATCCCGCCATGTCCCGCCTCCTCGCCACCCTTTGCCTTATGACCCTCACCGCCTCCGCCGCCGAGGTCGGCGCGACCAAGCCGCTGAATCTCCCCCTGCCCGATCCGCTGCTCGCGCCCGACGGCCACCGCATCACCACCGCCGGCGAGTGGACCAAGCTGCAGCGGCCGCACCTGCTCGAGTTATTTCGCGCCAACGTCTATGGCCGCAACACCGTCGAGCGCCCGGCCCAACTCAAGTTCGAGACCCGCGACGAGCAGACCGCCCTCAGCGGCAAGGCCCGGCGCAGCCAGGTGCGGATCACCTACGGCGGCCCCGGCGGCGAAGGCCACATCGACGCGACCCTTTACGTCCCGACCGCGTCCGCGCCGCGCGGCGTGTTCCTGCTGATCGTGAATCGCTTTCGCTCCTTCATCGATGAGGCGGAGACGAAGCCCTCGGAGTACTGGCCCGTGGAACAGATCGTCGCCCGGGGGTATGCCACGGTGGCCTTCCACTATTCCGACACGGCGGTCGACAAGGTCGCGGATCACTTCGAACACGGCGTGTTTCCCGTGTACGGGCCGACGCCGCGCCAACCCGACTCCTGGGGCGCGCTGTCCGCGTGGGCGTGGGGCGCGAGCCGGATCATCGACTATCTCGAGACCAATCCGGCGGTGGCGGACAAGCCCGTGGCTGTCATCGGCCAGTCGCGCGGCGGCAAGGCCGCGCTCTGGTGCGGCGCGCAGGACACGCGCGTCGCGCTCACCATCAGCAACGAGTCCGGCTCGACCGGGGCGGCGCTCACGCGCCGCAAGGTCGGGGAGACGGTTGAAATCATCTCCCGCGTCTTTCCGCACTGGTTCGCCGAGAACTACCGCCGGTTTGCCAATCACGAGGCCGACCTGCCGGTCGACCAGCACGAATTGATCGCACTCGTGGCGCCGCGCCTCGTCTATGTTGGCAGCGCGGAGGAGGACACGTGGTCGGATCCCACCTCGGAGTTTGCCGCCTGCGTCGAGGCCGGCCCGGTCTACCAGCTCTTCGGCCTCGACGGCGTCGGCGATCCCACGATGCCCAAAGTCGACGCGCCCCGCCAGGCCGGCGCGATCGGCTACCATATGCGCGCCGGCAAGCACAACCTGCTGCTCGTCGACTGGAACCACTACCTGGATTTCGCCGACCGGCATTGGGGGAAGCGGTAGACCGGATTGTTCGCTTCAATGGCCACCCCACGAAAGCAGCCGCATTACGCCACCGTTCCCTCCCTTGATCAAGGGATTGCAAGGTGGAGCGACCTGCTCCTCAGGGCGCTTTCTTCGCAGCGGGCGTCCCCAGCGCGTTGGGGAGCAACGCGCTCCACCTTCCTGTCCCACCCATGAACCGCCTCTTCCGCTCGGGCCGGCCGCTCGCGATCACCATGTGGGATTTCTCGTGGCTGGAACGCCGCTGGCCGGGAGCGGGTTACGAGGACTGGGCGGTCGCCCTGGATGAGCTCGTCGCGCGCGGCTACGACGCCGTGCGCATCGATGCCTACCCGCATCTTCTCGCCGTCGATCCGGCGCGAACGTGGGAGATCATCCCGCCCTGGGACCAGTCTTTGTGGGGCGCCCAAACGCGCGTCGACATCCAGGTCTGGCCCGCGCTGCGGGATTTCATCCGACTCTGCGCCGCGCGCGGCGTGCAGGTTGCCCTCTCCACCTGGTTCCAGGACGACGCCACGCACCAGCGCGAATCGCTCGCCAGCGCGCGCGCGCATGCCGGCATCTGGCTGCGGACGCTGGAGCTGCTCGAACAGGAAAACCTCCTCGAGCACGTGCTCTACGTGGACCTGTGCAATGAATGGCCGTTTCCGCACTGGGCCCCGTTCTTCCACCGGCCGGCCGGCGCGGCGCCCGGCGACTGGCGGATCCCCGCGTCGCTGGCCTGGATGCAGGAAAGCGTCGCCTTGGTGCGGGCGCGTTACCCCGACCTGCCGTTTACTTATTCCTTCAGCGATTGCCTCGACGATCCGGCCTCGCACACGATTGACGTCGGGTTTCTCGATTTCCTCGAGCCCCATTGCTGGATGACGAGCATGACCGAGTTTTATGCGCGGGTCGACTACAACTTTGAGCGCTTCGATCCGAAGGGCTACCGCAACGTCGCCGACCGCGCCGAACGTCTTTACCGGAGCGATCCCGACCATTGGAAAGCCGGCCTGGCCGCGATCATCGACCGCCGGGTCGCCTGGAGCCTCGCGCAGAACAAACCCCTGGTGACCACCGAGGGCTGGTCGATCGTCGACTACAAGGATGGCCCGCGCCTGCCGTGGCACTGGGTGATGGAACTCAACGCGTGGGCCGTCGAGCGGGTGAGCCGGACCGGGCGGTGGGCGGCCATTTGCACGAGCAATTTCGCGGGACCACAGTTTCACGGCATGTGGCGCGATGTCGCGTGGCACCAGCGGCTGAACGGCATCATCAAGTCAGGAAATCTTCCCTCGCCACCTTTGCACTCTCCAACACACCCCGGCGCCTTGCGCCACCCCTCTCCAGAGGGGACCCAGTCCACGCCAGCGGAAATCCCCTCTAGAGAGGGGTGCCCGTCAGGGCGGGGGGTGTAAATGAACCCCGATTCGACCCGCCCCACCATGAAACACCCGTCACTCTCCCGCCGCGGTTTTCTCAAGACCTCGACCGCCCTCGCCGGGTTGTCGCTCGCCGGCCCGGCGCTGCCCGCCGCCGAACCCGCCCGCGCCGCCCCGGGCGCTTCGACTGGCGACCTCGCGCGCACACCTCCGCGGCCCGCCGGCCAGAAGCCCGTCCACCAACTCACCACCCCGCCCCTCGAGCGCGTGCGGATCGGCGTCATCGGCCTCCACCGCGGCATGGCGCACATACGGGACGCGCTCGGCGTCGAATTCGCGCAGATTGTCGCGGTGTGCGACATCCGCGAGGACCGCGCCCTGGCCGCCGCCGAACGGTGCGTGAAAGCCGGCCGGCCCCGGCCCGAAGTGTACATGGGCACGGACTCGATCTGGGAAAAACTCGTCGACCGCGGCGACCTTGACGTCGTTTATGTCGCCACGCCGTGGGACTGGCACGTGCCCATGTGCCTGCGGGCGATGCAGCGGGGCAAACACGCCTTCGTCGAGGTGGCGGCGGCGATCACGGTGAATGACTGCTGGCAACTGGTCGATGCGAGCGAGCGCACGCAGCGGCACTGCGTCATGCTGGAGAACTGCTGTTACGGGGAAAACGAGCTCTTCGTGCTGAACCTCGTGCGGCAAGGCGTGTTCGGCACGCTCAAGCACGCCGAATGCGCCTACATCCACGATCTGCGTGAAGTGCTTTACCAGCTCGGTTCCGAGGGTGACTGGCGGCGCGACTACCATGAACGACTCAACGGCAACCTCTATCCCACGCATGGCCTTGGACCCGTGGCGCAATACCTCGGCGTCGGCCGCGGCGACCGGTTCCAATTCTTGGTGTCCACGAGTTCACTCGAGGCGAGCCTGACGGCGCGCCGCAATGAGGTGCAGCCCAACGGCGGGCGGCACGCCGCGGAAACCTACGTCTGCGGGGACATGAACACGTCCATCCTCAAGACCGAGCGGGGCCGCACGATCATGTTGCAGCACGATGTCGTGAGCCCGCGCCCCTACAGCCGCATCAACGCGCTGAGCGGCACCGGCGCCACGTTCTTCGACTACCCCGCGCGCCTGGCGATCGACCAGCCCGCCCGGTATGGACTCGAAAGCAAGGGTTCGCACGACTGGCTGAACGAGAAGGACCTGGCGAAGATGCGCGAACAATTCACCCATCCGCTCTGGCGGCAGCTCGTCACGCGCGCCGCCGGTTCGGGGCACGGCGGCATGGATTTTGTGATGAACTATCGTCACCTCGACTGCATCCGCCGCGGCGTGACCCCGGACAGCGATGTCTACGATGCCGCGGCCTGGAGCTGCATCGTGGAACTGAGCACGCGCTCGGTCGCGAGCGGGAGCATGCCGGTCACTTTCCCGGACTTCACCCGCGGGCTGTGGCAGACGATGACACCGGTGGGGATCGCGGAGGCGACGGCCGCGCGCGCATGAAGTTCCCGCAATCGATCCTCATTCCGTGCCTCGGCGTCGGCGCCCTTGTTTTGGCCGCGGTGCCAGCGACCGCGGCAAATGCAGGGTCGGACCTTGGTCCGACCTCGCGCATGAGGTCGGCGCAAGCGCCGAACCTGCAGGCAAACCGCAGCGCGACTCAGGCAGCGGCTGGAAAACCAAATGGACCCGCGCTCGAACCGCGCCTGCAGCTGGCCGCCCCGCTCGACCCCAAGCTCAGCCCCTACACCGGTTACACGCGCCAGCACTGGCTCGAAATCACGGAGCGGCTGCTCGCCGGGGTGCTGCCGTATTTCGACGCGTCCAGCGGCCTGCCGAAGCTGCCCGCGCCGGCGGGCGAGACCGCGTTCAACAACGGCAGCGCGCCAAAGGACGTCGTGCCCGTGGAGAAACAGGCGTTCGAGCGCATCATGATGCTGGGCGTGATCTACTCCGGCGCGACCAGGCGCGACACGGTTCCCGGCTACGCGGGATCGATCACCGAGCCGTTTCGCCGCGGCATGATGCAGGTGCTCGACCCCAGGAACCCGCACTACTGGGGCGCGCCGACGAAATTCGAGCATGCCGGCTCGATCTTCGCGCTCGGCGCGTTGTTGAGCCCGAAATACTTCTGGGAAGCGTTCACCCCCGCGCAGCGCACCCTCGTGCTTGACTACCTTGGGCAGCTCAGCACCGCCAGCTCCTACGACAACAACCATTACCTGTTCCACCTTACGCCCACCCCGGTGCTCGAGGCCAACGGCCGCGACGGCCACCGCGCCCACCACACCGCGATGATTGAACGGCTGCTGGGCATGTATCGCGGCGACGGCTGGTACCTGGACGGCAGCAACCAGTCGTTCGACAAATACAACGCCTGGGGCTTCCACCTCTACGACCAGGTCATCTATCGCTTCGACGCCCCGTGGCGCCGTCAGTTCGGCGCGCAGATCGAGGACTCGACGCGCCGCTTTCTTTCCGGATACGCCAATCTGGTTGGCCGCGATGGTGGGCCGATCCCGTGGGGACGATCGCTTTCCTACCGCTTTGCGGAACTGGCCGCCCTCGGCTGGGCTTCGTGGAACGGTATGAATCCGCTGCCGCCCGGCGAAGCCCGCCGCATTGCGTCGGGTGTGCTGCGGTATTTCTGGGAACACGGCGCGCAGGACCCCGACGGGCTCCTGCAGGTCGGCTTTCGCGACACCAACGCCGCCGTCGCCGAATTCTACAACGGTCCGGGCACGTCCTACTGGGCCGCGCAGGGTCTGATCGCGCTGATGATTCCGGCCACCGATCCCTTCTGGACGGCGCCCGAGGAGCCGATGCCCGCCGATACGGACGCGCACACGATCGTGATCGCGGGCGCCCAACTGGTCGCGCGCACCTTGCCCGACGGGGAGGCCCGGCTCTATCCCGTCGGCCAGCCGTTCTCGCGAGCGCACGACCATTGGCAACGGGGCGTGAAATACCAACAGCACGCCTACTCGAGCGCGCTCGGCTGGTGCACGCTCGGCGAAGGCACCGACCTCGGCGCCGGCCGCACCGGCGTATCGATTGACGGCCAGACGTGGCAGTATCGCGACCACGCGCGCGCCCTTGCGCTCGCCGCCGATCACTTCGCGAGCGCCTGGAGTTTCGACCTCCCGCTGAGTTACCAGCCGGCGGCGGATGACCGGTACGACCTGGTCACGCATACGCTGATCGGCGCCGCGGGAGAACTGCACCTCTTCTGGCATCGCAGTCCGCAGCCGCTGTTTCTTCATCTTGGCGGTTATGGGATCGGTTCCCCTGACACCGCTTCCATCGAGGTGCGGCAGGATGCGACCCACCTCGAACTGCGCACACCGGAGTATCATTCGGAGCTGCGCGTCTGCGCCGCGCCCGAGGGCAGCGTGTCGCACGACGTGCTGACGCCGCGGCCAGGCTGGACCCACGCGCACCTCTTCGACCGCGTTGGTACATTCCCCATTTGGCGCAGCCTCGCGGCGGTACCGGCCAACACGCCGGTCGCGATCTATGTCGACGGCGGCAAAGCCAACGCCCGGCAGGCGCCCGATATCCGCCTCGAGCACACGCCCGGCAAGCTCACGGTGCACTTCGACGGCAAAACCCATGTCATCAGCGTCCCGTGGTGATGATCAGCTGCCCAAGTGTAGGAGGGGCTTTATGCCCCGACTGCCGGTGCCACTGGCATCCCGGTGCCCCGAAAACACCCAGCCCCACTCGGAGTTTCGAAATCCCCATCGGCCTGACATTTCAAGATTCCTGATGCCCGATTGCTGATTTCACGATTCCCAAGCCACCCATGAAGCCCCCTCACTCTTTTCCGCGGCATTTTGCCTGGGGCGTGGCCACCGCCGCGCCGCAAATCGAGGGCGCCGCCCGGGCCGACGGCAAGGGCGAGTCCATCTGGGACCGCTTTGCCCGCCAGCCAGGCGCCGTCCGCGGTCGCGCCACGCTGGATGTCGCCTGCGACCACTATCATCGGTTTGAGCGCGACATCGCGCTGATGGCGCAACTCGGCGTGAAACATTACCGCTTCTCGCTGGCCTGGCCGCGGATCCATCCCGATGGCAACGCGCCCGCGAACCAGCGCGGCATCACCTTCTATCATCGCCTGCTGGATGCGTGCGAGCGCCACGGCGTCGAGCCGTGGGTGACGTTTTACCACTGGGATTTGCCGCAGGCGCTCGAGGAACAGGGTGGCTGGACGCAGCGCGGAACCGCCGACGCCTTCGCCCGCTATGCCGAAACGGTAACGCGCGCCTTTGGCGCCCGGGTGCGCCGCTGGTTCACGCTCAACGAAATCCCGACCTTCATCGGCCACGGCTACCGGGCGGGCGTCCATGCGCCCGGACGGCGCGAGCCGCCGGCAGTCGTGGCCCAGGCGTTTCACCATGCCCTGCTAGCGCACGGCCACGCCGTGGCGGCCGTGCGCGAATTCGCCGGGGCGAAGGCGCGCGTCGGCCTGGCGCACGACCTCCTGGTGCCGATTCCGCTGACCGAAACCCCCGCGGACATCGCCGCCGCCGAATCCGAACTCGCCGCGCGCAACGCGCACCTGCTTGCGCCGGTTTTCCACGGGGGCTATGCGGAAGCAGCCATGCGCCGCCGCCAGCAGGTCCGTCCGCGCGTCAGCCCGGGCGACCTGGCCCTGATTGCGCAACCCGTCGATTTCCTTGGCCTCAACATCTACAGCGGCGATTTCGTCCGGGCCGGCCGCGGCGGGCGCGCGGAAATCCTGCCGTGGCCGCCGCAATACCCCACCGCGGGCCTCGACTGGCTGCGGCTGGCCCCGCAGTCGATCTACTGGGCGCTCCGGCATTGTCATTCCCTCTACCGCCCCAAGGAACTCTACATCACCGAAAATGGCGCCGGCTATGACGAGCCAGCCGTGGTGAAGGCCGAGCTGGCTGACCTGCACCGTCGCGACTACCTGCGGAATCATCTCCTGCATGTCCAACGCGCCACCGCCGAAGGCATTCCCTGCCGCGGCTATTTTGCGTGGTCGTTCCTGGACAACTTCGAGTGGGCCGAGGGTTACGCCAAGCGCTTCGGCCTGGTCCACGTGAACTACCGGAACCAGCGCCGCACGCCCAAGCTCAGCGCGCACTGGTACGCGCAGGTGATCCGGGAGAATCGATTGCTCTAGCCCGGACATTTCACAGTCTTGGGCGATCCAATCAGCAAAATGTCCGTCCGCCCTCCGGGCGGAGCGACTTTGTCGCGGCGCGCCCCGACAAGGTCGGCCCGTCAGGGCGCATGTTTCACACCTCTGGATGTGAAATATGCGGGCTAGTGTAGCCGGGGTCGCCGACCCCGGACGCCCGCGACGACGTGCCCACCGGGGTCAACGACCCCGGCTACAACACACCCACCTCCTCCGTCATCCTGAGCGCAGCGAAGGACCCAAGGGAAAGGTTCTCGGGGTTTCCTGAAGGGATTGCCCCGGCCCCAAGGGGAAATGGGCAACCTGACCACTGCCAAGAGGCTCTCTCTTGCTTGGTGGACGAAGCGTCTGCTTCCGTCTCCATCTCCAAGCCAGCAAATGCCCGACGGCAAAAGCGAGCAAGACCATGGGCAGGTAGC
>DASZPS010000114.1:0-7072 GCA_035549955.1 Lacunisphaera sp.
CCCAAGGCGCTGGCTTGGAGGGGCTTCGCTGCAACGCGCTGGGTCAGCGCGTTCCACCATTTGGTGGTCGGGCCGTCGCGCGGCCGAGAGTGAGTCGGTTGCGCATGGAAGACTGTCCAATGTCCGGGCTAGCGATGTTCCTCGTAGCTGATGTCGACTTTCGCGGCGAACGCCTGCTGCTTGGCCGCACCGTGGAAGCGGATGCTGTGCGTGAGCTCGTCGTAGGTCCAGCCGTTCACCGGGTCGGGCCGCACTTCCTGTCCGTCGACCAGCACGCGCAGGCTCTTCCTGTACAGCGTGGCGCCCGGGCCGACCGGATCGAGGGCGACGGCCACCGTGTCGGCAATGCGGTCGCCGAGCGCCGCCAGCGGGCCGGAGAAATCGCTCTCGATATTCAGCACTGTTCCGCCCGTGAGCTCGGCGGCACGGCGATGCGAAATATTGCCCGGTGACACCACGGCATCCATTTCGATTTTCCCGCGCTTGTTGCCCTTGATGATGATGAAGGGGCGCAGGACCCAGTAGTTGATGTAGCTGTCCAGCGTCTGGCGTTTCGCGGGGTTCTTCGCGTTGAACTGCTGGAGCAGGTCGGGCAGCTTGCCGTTTTCGACCCACTCGGCCTCGCGCTCGCCGTTGCCGCGCGGCGCCGCGTCCTTCCAGGTCGCCATGCGCGTCTCCTCCTCGTCCATGAAGAAGACAACGATCGTGGTGGCCTCGGGTCGCAACATGGCGTGCTCCCCGTGCTGGTAGTTTGAGACGAAGTTATAAACCGCCGTGAAGGCCGTGCGGTTGCTGTCGCCATTCGTGCCCACCTTCACGAGCTCGGCAAAAACGCTGTCGGGCGTCGTGGGGGTCACCCACGGCTGCGGCATGATCGGCAGCGTCACCAGCGAGCCGTTGCTCGCCACGCGCTTGGTGACCTGCTTCGGGCGCTGGCGGCGATCCAGGACCGGCCGGCCCGCGGCGTCGAGCTGCGTGGAACGGACTTCCTTGTAATAGCGCTGCTCGCCGCGCCGGCGATCCGACTCCGCGTTGACGAAATCCGTCGTCAGCACGCCGATGCGGTAGTCCAGCTTGCGCTCGTCGAACAGCTGCCGAAAACGGCGGAGGTTGTCCGCGATGCGGCCCTGGTGGGGGGCCATCGACGGGGAATTGTTGATCACGAAGACCAGGTCCACCTCGCGGCTCTTGGACCGGTCGGCCGTGATGTGCTTGAAGTCGCGGATCGGCTCGACGTTGACGACGACGTCGTTTTCCACGCCGATCTGGCGGTTGTTTTCGTCGAACGTGTAGTAATTGAAACGGTCCTCGCCAATGAAGCCGGGATTGGGCGCGTAGGTGAGCTCGCCGGTCGCGCGATCGAGCCGGGCATTGCCGTGCTGCGGCCGCGAGCGGTCGTCGAGCGCGTAAACGACCTTGGAATTGGTGATGCTGGCGCGGTCCGCCGCGGACATGAAATCCTCGTGGCTGGGGAGCTTGCGCGTGACCGCGAGGTTGGGGCGGGTGGTCAGCGTGACCGTGTCGGCGGCGATGGTGCGTTCCTGGCCGCCGGTGACGACGAACTTTTCCAGGACCAGCGGGGCGGCGGGTTTCACGTCGATTTGCACCACGTTCTGGAAAACCAGGCCGGAGTCCTCGTTGCGCACGGTGTAGGTAAACGAATCCAGTCCCACGTAACCTTCCTGCGGCTGGTAGGCAAAATACCCGGAGCGCCCGCTCTTGTTGCGGTAGAAATCCTCGTCCTCCCCGCCCGCGAGGCCCACGCGGCCGTGGCCGGGCTCCACCTTGACCGTATAGACCAGGTTGCTGCGGTTTTCACCGCCGACCACTTCCGGCGCCACGACAAGCTGGCCGCTCACGCCCGAGCCCTCGGCCACGAACTGCATCGGGGTCGGTGAAACGATCGTCTCCGGTTCGCCACCGGGCGGCTGGCTGGCGGCCAACGCCGGCCCCGCCAGCACCAGGGCAAGGCAGCCGCCGCGAAACCACGCAAGGAAGGGGGAATCAGGCATCATGCAGTGAGAATGATAACCGCCTTAGTGTCTGGCAACCCGGCACGGGTTCCACCCCTTAGCGGCCGGTCGGGGGTGCCGCGCCCTCGACTTTCAACTTTTTTGACATGGTCAACAATAAGTGACCGACCGCCCCCCAGAGCATCCCGGCTGCCAGCCACTGCCACCACGCGAAGCTCAGCCAGAAGGGAGCGCCCGTCCCCTTCCAGTCGTAGTCGGCCCACCCCAGATGTCGTTGCGCAAAGTAGAGCCAGCCTTCGCGCAGGCCCACCCCGAGCAGCGGAACGAGCACCAGGACGGCGCACCAGGGCGACGCATGCCTCCGCTGCACGCGCTGGATATACACCCCGATAATTCCCACGTAGAACGACAGGAAGGCCGCAAGCGCGATCAACTCATGCCCCTTGCGGACCATGCTCGAAAAATGCTGGAATCCCAGCCGCTCCACGCCGACCAACGTGCCGCACACCACTCCCGCGCGCAACGACCCCGCGACCCAACGCGGCAGCCCGTCGCGCATGAAGGCCGTGACCACCGGCCAGAGGCTCGCCATCGCCACCGCCAGCGCCCCGGCAAACCAAGCCGCGCCCGCGGGATTGTGTTTCCGCGACGCGAGGGCGGATATCACGGTGTAAACCCAGTCGAAACCGCCGGGGTAGCGCGCGGCGGCGAAGCTCATGCCCGCGGCCAGCACCGCGCTGGCGAAGAGATACCAGCCCATCGCGCGGTGGTGAATGCTCGGGAAAAAGCCGGACATGGATCGAAGAGGATAAGCCATCAGGCATGAGCTGTCAGGTGTCAGCTTTCGCGTACGGCTCCCAGCTTCACCCTGATTCATTCCAGCCGGGCTGCATCCCTGACCGCGGTGGGCTGGCGGCCGGCCGCCGCCCCCGGATTTTCTCCCAGCCTCGGTTCCGAAGCGGGCCCCATGGCTGGGCAAGGGCTGCCGGGTATTAACTAGGGCGATGAAAACAAAGCAGGCCAGCTTCCAAAATTTCCTGCGCGGCCCACGAGCGGCGGCCGCTCGCGACTTCGCCTCCGGCAATGCCCGGCGGGTCGTCGAACTTTCGGTAACGCATGGCGCCGCGACGTTTCTTGGACCGGGCGGCGGCATCATCGCCGGCGCAGCCAAGGTGAACCGCAACAACCTGACGGGAGCCAAACGGTTCGCCCCCGGAGGCCGGACGAGCTTCAAGGTTGTGCAGTCCGAGGCCGGCGAATCGCTCGCCTTCTGGACGGGCCTGCAGCGCGCTCAGTTGCGCGTCCCGGGTAAGCGCGGCACGATCCCGATGACCCTTCGCGTCACTGAAATCTTCCGCCGGGAAAAGCCCGGCTGGAAGATGATCCACCGCCATGCCGATCCGCTCGCCAAGGCGGCCAGGAAAAAATAGCTGCGCTTCAGCGTTTCTCCGGCGGCGGGAAACGCACGGCGTCCATCTCCCCGAGGATCCGTCCCGACACGAGGTGGAAGGTGCCGTCGCGATGGATGGCCCGGACCCCTTCGTGGCTGACCCACATGCCGGGGGCCAGGATTCGCCAGCGCGCCCCGTACTCGGCGAGCAACGCATCCACGTCGGCCTGCATCCAGCCCGCCGGACGCCGGAAGGTCACGGCCGCCAGCACCAGTTCCGGCCGAAAGAACACGGCTTCGACGTTCGTGTCCCGATCATGGTAGCGGCGGACCGAAAACGGCCCGCGGATTTCCGTGAAACCATCCGTGCCGGGATGCAGGAATGCCCATTTTTCGCTTTCCAACTTCGAGTCGGGCAGGTGGTAGCGCACGACAAAGTAAGGCGGCGTTCGCGGAAACGTGGCGGCGACTGGTTCGGCTCCCGCCATCAGCAGTGGCAGGGCCCAGGCGACCATGAGCAAGCGCCGGTTCATCATCACCGCTCTCCGACCCGGATTCCGCCCCAAAGTTCAATGCGCGGAACGAGGCACGGACCCGGACCCCGGCGTTCGGACGCGCGTCCTTCCCGCCCTTACGGATTCATCGGACGGATGGACCCGTCAGGCTCATAAAACAATTCCTGCACCTTGACGCAGCGCTTCGATGACACCCCACCCGACAGGCTTGAATCGTGGTAGTACAGCCACCAGCGGCCCCCGTGTTCCACAATCGAATGATGCGTCGTCCAGCCCACGGGGGGAGTCAGGAATGATCCGCGGAATTTGAATGGTCCCGTCGGGCTGGCGCTCGTCGCGTAGACGAGCAGGTGGGTGTCCCCCGTGGAATACGACAGGTAATAGGCGTCGCGATAGCGGTGCATCCACGGCCCTTCGAAATACCTGCGCTCGGTGTCGCGGGCCAGCAGGGGCTGGCCGGCGGCGTCCGTGATGACCGCGTCCTGCGGCGGCGACGCGAATTGGAGCATGTCCGGCGCGAGGCGCGCGATTTTGGGCGTAAGCGCCAGTTCGTCGCCTTCGCGGTTGCGTGCCAGGGGGTTGTAGTGGCTGTTGTTCCAGCGTTGCAATTGTCCGCCCCAGATGCCGCCGAATACCATGTAGAATTCCCCGTCGGCCGCCTGGAAAACACAGGGGTCGATGCTGAAGCTGCCGCGGATGGGCTGCGGTTCAGCTTGGAAGGGGCCCTCCGGCCGCGACGAGGTGGCGACGCCGATGCGGAAGATGCCTTCCTTGTCCTTCGCGGGAAAATACAGGTAGTAGCGGCCATTCCGGTACGCCGCATCGGGCGCCCACATCTGGCGCGAGGCCCAGGGAACGTCCTTAACGTGCAGCGCCTCGCCATGGTCCTGGGCTGGCGCGCCAGGGTGGTCCTGAGACAGCACATGATAGTCGGTCATCCCGTAGTGGTCGCCGTCGTTGTTCTCGGGGAGGTCTTCCGGCAAATCGTGCGACGGGTAGATGTAGACCCGGCCGCCAAAAACATGGGCCGAGGGATCTGCGGTGAAGATATGGGAAACGAGGGGTGGGCGGGACATAAGGCGCGGAACGCAGCCGGGGATTTCGGGGCGAGAGGCGGGCGATAATTCAATTGATTCAGGCGAAATGGGGATTCCGGGAATGCGCCAATCTTAGACTAAACTGGCGGCCCGCGCTCGTGGCTACGCCTCAACCCGTTCCACCGCGGAGAAATGCTGAAGCCGGGTCGCTGCTCCCGGGGACGGCTGGAGTGCGGCCGAGTCTGCCACGCCGGCAACACGCCCCATCATAACTCCCGCGGCGCCGCGTCCTGAGGGGCATAACCAAGAGCACGGGCCGAGCGCAGGCTCCAAATTTGGCGGGGATTGTTGGACGTGCCAAACACGACCGCGTGGGCCACATCCGCCTCAAGGCAGCAGCGCACCAACTGGCAGCAATCACCGTGGCTCAGCCACTTGGCCCGGATGCGCGGATATCGCTCCGCCAGGCTCAACTTCGCCGAGCGGCCGCGCCCCGCCGCCGGCGATTTCGGGTCGTTGTCCGCGAAAAGCGCGCCGCAACGCACACTGATCACAGGCAATCCCCGCTCCCGGGCATAATAATAGCCGAGCGCCTCGCCCTGGACCTTCGACACGGCATACAGCGTGTCGGGCTCGGTCGGCGTCGTCTCGTCAAAGACCCGCGGGTCGTCCAGATCGTAGAGAGACGGGCCGGCGCGTTGCTCGGCGCCGCCCAGGACATGGCCGGAAGAGGCAAAGACCACCTTGCGGACCCCGCAGCGGACCGCGGCCTCGAACACGTTGCGGGTGCCGCCGATGTTGTTGCGCAACACTTCCGGCCATTCCGCCGCGAGGGTCACCGTGGCGGCCAGGTGGACCACGGCGTCGATGCCTGTGAAGGCCCGGACGAGCGCCTCCTCGTCGGCGATGTCAGCCACGATGCTGGGAAACGACTGCGCCGCCAGGGTGACCGGCACGAGTTCGCCGGCACTGCCCAGGCCCGCGCGCAGGACCCCGCCGATGAGTCCCTCCGCCCCGGTTATTGCTATGCGCCGTGCCATGGCGGGGTTTCTGGCGCACCAGCCATCCCAGCTCGACCAAAAACTGGCGGGTCGCCTTTTCCGCTGATCTGAAATGTAGGGTCGGCGCTTGCGCCGACCTCATGCGCGAGGTCGGACCAAGGTCCGACCTTACATTTCAGCGGCAGCCAAGGACCCACCCTCGCTCCCCATCATTAGTGTCGATTAGTGCCCATTAGTGGTTAAGTCCTCCGCCCATGCCCGCATCAGAACTCAAAATCGAAACCCTCACCAGCGGCTCCGGTCCGGCGCCCAAGAAAGGCGACCTCGTCACGGTCCACTACACCGGCGCCTTCGAGGACGGGAAGAAATTCGACAGCTCCGTCGACCGCGACGAGCCGTTTGCGTTCGTACTGGGCGCCCGGCAGGTGATCGCCGGCTGGGACCTCGGTGTCGCCCGGATGAAAGTCGGCGACAAGGTGAAGCTCACGATCCCGGGTCACCTGGCCTATGGCCAGCAGGGTTATCCCGGCGTGATTCCGCCCAACGCAACGCTGGTCTTCGTGGTTGAGCTTTTGAAGATTTCGCCTGCTTGTTGATTTTCGCGCAATAGCCATACCCACCCCGTCGCTTCGCGCCACCCCTCTCGAGAGGGAAGCCAAACCTCCGGAAACGATGGTCCCCTCTTGAGCCGGAGCGATTCAGTAGGTGGGCTTCGGATTCCACACCGATGCCAGGTAGACACGCCTCGTGAGTTTTGTCGGCGATATGGAAATCGCCGACCACCAAATGGTGGAGCGCGTTGCCCGTTCGACACAAGCTCAGGGCCTTGAGCCTGCCGAAACGGCTCCCCAACGCTCTGAGGACGCCCGCTGCGAAGAAAGCGCCCTGAGGAGCAGGTCGCTCCACCGCGAACTGAATCGTTCCGGCTTGAGAGGGGTGCCCGGAGGGCGGGGGGTGTTTAGGGTCCGAAGAGGCGGCGAAGGTTTCGCCGTCAGTCCAATCGGCGAAACTCAATAGTTGGCCGGGACCGTGGGCTCCGCCCACCGGAGGAGCTTCTTCAGCGCCTTTGCTCCCTGACGGTCCAGCGAGTAGATGTCCCATTTGTCGCCGGCACGGAGCAGGACGCGCCCCTGCGCCAGGCTCAGTTCGACCCGGA
>DASZPS010000115.1:0-1939 GCA_035549955.1 Lacunisphaera sp.
AACGTGATTGGTGGCGACGCCTTTGGGAAAAAATCCTCAGTCCGTTTCCCAATTGCAATGCAGTCGAAAACCGACCCGCCTTTGCCGGCTAAAACCGCATTCCGACTGCATGGTTCCGGCTTAGCGCCATTCGGCCCTGAGCTCGTCGAACGGGCAAGTCTGCGCCCCTACCTTCGATCCCAGGTGGAACGCACTGCTCCCCAGTGCGTTGGTTTGGGAGGCAAGCGCGGAACAGGAATGCGCGTTCGGGAGAGGAACGCGCTCCGCCCACGTTGGTCCGGCGCCCTCGTCAAACAGCGCTTGCCGGCCAATCCAAAATCGGGAATCTGAAATCGAAATCCCCCCACGCTCGGGTGATGGAATGGCAGACATGCGGGTCTTAGAAGCCCGTGCCGCAAGGCGTGCAGGTTCAAGTCCTGTCCCGAGCAATCTTTTCCAAGTGGGGACCGCGCCTGCGCGGTTCCACTCCGTCGATGGTCACCGAGGACCGCGCAAGCGCGGCCCCGACAAGCAGCCGACTGTACTGGCTGAATCCTGCCGGTCCCTTGACTCCCACGTCGGGCTGGCGAGTCTGGCAGGCCGCATGAGCCAGGCTGGCCAATCCCCTACCGCGACCTCGCCCGCCGAACCGGCGTTAAAGGTGCTGTGGGCGCTGAGCGCGGCGCACCTGTTGAACGACGTTTTCCAGGTGATGCTGCCGGCCATTTATCCCGTGGTGAAGGCCTCGCACGGACTGACCTACACCCAGATCGGAAACATCGCCTTCGTTTATCAGATCGTGGGTTCGATCCTGCAGCCTGCCGTGGGTTTCTACACGGACCGGCGGCCTTTGCCGTATTCGCTGCCGATCGGCATGACAATTTCCCTCTTCAGCATGGTGTTGCTGTCGCAGGCCACGACGTACCCGCTCCTGCTTCTGTCCGCCTCGATCATGGGCCTGGCGTCGTCCATCTTTCATCCGGAGTCGTCGCGCGTGGCCCGCCTCGCCTCCGGTGGCCGCCACGGCTTTGCCCAATCGCTCTTCCAGGTCGGTGGCAATCTCGGCACGTCCTTCGGCCCGCCCCTGGCGGCGGCATTCATCACGCCTTACGGCCAGAAATACATCGTTTGGTTCACGATTCCGGCCGCGCTGGGCATCGTGCTGTTGAGCCGCGTCAGCGGTTGGTATGCGCGAAATCTCACCCGCCTGAAAACCCGCCTGCATGCCGCGCCCGGTCACCCGGCCCAACTGGTGCCCCGCCGCAAGATCATCGTCGCGATTGCCGTCCTGGTCGCGCTCGTGTTCTCGAAGTACATCTACCTGATCAGCCTCACCCACTATTACACCTTCTACCTGATCGAGAAATTCCACGTCTCGGTCCCGGCGGCGCAGATGTACCTGTTTGTGTTTCTCTTCGCGGTGGCGGCCGGGACCTTTGCCGGCGGGCCGGTCGGCGACCGGATCGGACGCAAGAAGGTCATCTGGATCTCGATCCTCGGGGTGGCGCCATTCACCCTCGTGCTGCCCTACGTCGGACTCGGGACGACAGTCGTGCTCACGGTCTTCATTGGCGTCATCCTGGCGTCGGCGTTTTCGGCGATGATCGTTTACGCGCAGGAATTGGTGCCGGGCAACGTGGGCCTGATTGCGGGCCTGTTCTTCGGCCTGGCGTTCGGGGTGGCGGGCATTGGCTCCGCGCTGCTCGGCCGGCTGGCGGACCACACTGGCATCGACTTTGTATTCCGGGTCTGTGCCTGGCTGCCCTTGCTCGGGCTCCTCACTGCGTTCCTGCCCGAGGTGGAGCCGGCGCGAAAACTACGCTAGCCCGCATATTTCACACCCAGAGGTGTGAAACATGCGCCCTGTCGGGCCGACCTTGTCGGGGCGCGCCGCGACAAAGTCGCTCCGCCCGGAGGGCGGACGGACATTTTGCTGATTGGATCGCCCAAGACTGTGAAA
>DASZPS010000116.1:0-54712 GCA_035549955.1 Lacunisphaera sp.
GGTGGGCGTCGGTTTCCACACCGACGCCAGGTTCGCACGCCTCGTGAGTCCTTGTCGTCGATATGGAAATCGACGACCACCTTTCGGTCGGTTCGCTACCGAGCGAAACGGCGCTTCAATTGCATGATCCCGGCTCAGGGCTGGAAGGCGGCCGCAGCGGCGACAAACGCCTGCACCAGCGGGTGTTGTCGGCCGGCGAGGACGGAGCGTTCAGGCTGGAAGAGCGTTCCGATGAAGAAAGGATGTCCTTCCAACTCGCAGGCGCGGATCTGCCCGCCGGCATCGAAGCCGGTGAAGCGCAGGCCCGCCGCCTCGAATCGGCGCCGGTAGTCGGGATTCGGCCCGTAGTTGCAGTGATAGCCTTCCCGCGAAACCTCGCCATTGAAGATGACCTGCAGCTGCGAGCCCGGCAGGAACGAGATGTCGCCCTCCTCCCCAACCAGCGAGCAAGCCAAGGGGGTAACCACCAACGCCGGGGCGGCCGGGTTGGTTTCCGCGTGGTCGGCGTCGTCGATGCCGAGGACATCGCGCGCGATTTCGAGGAGCGCGTGCTGGAATCCGCCGCAAGTCCCGAGAAATGGCCGCCGGGTTTCCCGCGCAAAACGGATCGCGGCCAGCGCACCGGCCATGCTGCGATACGGGCTGCCGGGCACGCACCAGACGCCCGCGCAGGGAGCGAGCTGACCGGGCGCATCGGTGATCGCGTCGGTGCCGACCCAATCCCAGGTGACGTTCACGCCCACGGCGCGCGCCGCCAGGTCCAGGGCCTGCGGTATCACCCGGTGGGCGATCACGTCGGGGTTGAAATCGCCGATGAGGGCCAGCCGGGACATGTCAGCGCGATTCCTGCGCGAGCGGGTCGGCGTCCGGCGCAACCGATGCCGGTGCCGGCTGCGCGGCGGCCGCGGGCTTTTTGTTCTTGGCGATCGTGATGATCGCAACGCCGGCGATGATGATCGCGGCGGCGAGGAAGATGCGGGGGGAGACGGTTTCGTGGAGCACGAACCAGCCGAGGAAGACCGCCACCACCGGGTTGACATACGCGTAGGTGGAGACCTTGGCGGGCGTGCTGTGCTTCATGAGCCACGTGAAAGTGCTGAAGCCAATCAGCGAGCCGAAGATCACGAGATAGGTCCAGGCAATGACCGAGCGCGGGCTGATCGCCGCAGGGTCGAAACGGGAAAACTCGCCGGTCAGCAGGCTCGCCACCAGGAGCCAGCCGCTCCCGCAGATCATCTGGATCCCGGACGCGGTGAAGGGCTCGGCCGGTTCGCGGACGTAGCGCATGATGATCATGCCGACCCCCCAGAAGAACGTCGCCCCGAGCAATGCCAGCACGCGCCATGGATCGAGGCCGTTCACGCCGGTCGCCAGCACGTCGGGACCGACGAGGACGCCCAGCCCGAGGATGCCGAGCGCAAGGCCGACGAATGTCAGTCCCGTGGGCCGGTTGCCGCGCTTGCCATCCTGGTGGAAGGCGTGGACCGCCCAGTCCATCAGCACGATGAACACCGGTCCCGCGGAGATGATGAGCGTGGCAATCCCGGAGGGCACCTTTTGCTCCGCCCACGACACGAGACCGTTGCCGCCGAGGCAGAGGAAACCGCCGATGAGCGCGTTGTCGCGCCATTGCTTGGGGGTGGCCTTGAAGCCCTGCGCCCCGCGCCGGGTGAGGGCGATGAAGCCCGCCACGATCAGCCCGGCCACGAGGAAGCGGACACCCGCCATCAGGAACGGCGGCACCGTTTCAACGACGATGCGAATGCCGAGGTAGGTCGAGCCCCAGATGAGATAGATGGCGGCGAAGCCGGCGAGCAGCGCCGCACGGGAGGGTTGCGTGGACATCAGGGGACGGAGAACAGAGGACTGGTCGGGAATAAATCGTTCTCGTTATCTTGATTGTTCTCGTAATCCCGGGCTGCGGATTTGGGCGCAGGTTGCCAGATGGAGAGAACGATTACGATTAGGAGAACGAGAACGATGGTTCACACCTGTTCCTTGATGAGCCCGCCGAGCGTGCGGAGCGCCGCCTCGATCTCGTCGGACCACGGCACGCTGCAGCTCATGCGCAGGCAGTGGCGGTAACGCTCCTTCACGGAGAAGAGCGCGCCGGGGGCGGTGTTGATGCGGTGCTTCAGCGCGGCCTGGCGGAGCTTGAGCGTGTCCACCTTGGGCGGGAGCTCGACCCAGATGAAATTGCCGCCCTGCGGCCGGCTGTAGCGCGTGCCTTCCGGGAAATGCTGCTGCATGCCCTGCGCGAAGAGGTGCAGGTGCTGGTGGTAAGCCCGCCGCAGGGAGCGCAGGTGGTGGTCGTAACCGCCGTCGCGCAGGAACTCCGCGAGCGCCTTCTGCAGCACGAGCGGCGTGCCCATGGTGTTGGTGAACTTCAGGCGGCGCACGCGCTCCAGGTACCGGCCGGGTGCGGTCCAGCCGACGTGAAAGCCGGGCGCCAGGGTCTTGCCGAAGGAGGAGCAGAGCATGATGCGACCGTCCCGGTCCCACGCCTTGAGGGGCTTGGGCCGCATGTCCCCGAAGTGCGTGTCGCCGTAGATGTCGTCCTCGATGGCCGGCAGGTCGTATTCGCACAGCAGGTCGTGGAGCTTCTGCTTCTTGTCGTCCGACATCAGCGAGCCGAGCGGATTGTGGAAGTTTGGCATGACCATGACCGCCTTCACCTCGCTCTGCTCGATGGCCGTGCGGAGGTCCTCCAGGCAGATGCCCTGGCGGGAGCAGGTGGGAATTTCCACCGCGCGCAGGTTGAGGCTCTGGATGATCTCCAGGAAGCCGAAGTAGGCGGGCGTTTCGATGGCCACGGTGTCGCCCGGCTTGGTGACCGCGCGCAGGCAGAGGTTGAGGGCCTCGGTGCAGCCGGTGGTGACGACGAGTTCGTCGTGCGCGAGCGGCACGCCGGCCTGCAGGTAACGCCGGGAAACCTCGCGGGTGAGCGGCTCGTAGCCGTTGTTCAGGCTGGAGCGGACCGCGAGCGTCGGATCGCGCCGCGCGACGGAACCCAGGATGCGCGCGAGCTTCTTGGTGGGAAAGAGGCTGTGGTGCGGGCACGCGGAGCCGAAGGGGATGAAGTCGGCCTTCTGGGCAAAATCCATGACCTCGGCCGTGAGGTCGTTGACGCCGACATAGGAAGGCTTGGCCATGGGCCGCGCCATGCGGGGCTCGGGCGCGAGGCTCGGCGGCCGGGGGCGCACATAATAGCCCGACTGCGGCCGCGCCTCCAGGTAGCCGCGGTTCTCGAGCACGGTGTAAGCCTGCAGGACGGTCGCGATGCTGACGTCGCGCTGCCGGGACATGATCCGCACCGACGGCACGCGATGGCCGGGGCGCAGGGTGCCCTGTTCGACGAGGGATTGGAGCGAGTCGGCCAGCTCGACGTAGAGCGGGCGGGACGCGCCGGGCGGGACGACGCGGGTGGGGGCGAGGGTGGGGTCAGTGGCGATCATGGCAGGGCGGATTGGGCGGGCGGGAAGATACCGGAACAGTTTGCGGGCCGGTAGCGGCAGCCGGTACAGATTGGAACCAGCACAGTTGCCTACAAGGGTGAACTGTTACCATGACAATTTTCCCGAAGGTGGGACGCGTCGCAGGGCATGTCTGGCGGATGAGGGCCAAAGGTTTGGCGCAGCAGCCGCTGGCCGCCGCCCCCGGCTGGCCTGCCGGGTGTTACTGCCGGACCACGGCAAGCCCGGTCCCGATCATCATGGCCGCGGCCGCCCGGTTCATGAGCTTCAGGCGGGACGGGTGGGTGAGCAGGCGCCGGCTGCCGGCGGCGGCGAAGGCATAGGCCGCCGGAATCGTGCCCACGATCACCACCACGATGCCGCCCATGGCGAGGGCCTCGCCGGCGGAAAGCTTTTCCAAATCGACGAAGGTGGGCAGCAAGCCGGCGTAAAACGCGATGGCTTTCGGGTTGCTGAGAGTGACGAACAGGCCCCCCAGCAGGCTGCGGCGAAAGCCGCGTCGCGCGGCCGGTTCGACGTCAGCGGCCATCGCGGCGGGCGGCTGGCGCCAGAGCTTGATCCCCAGCCAGACCAGGTAGGCCGCGCCCGCCAGTTTCACGAGGAGGAAAAGCCCGCCGAGCGAGCGCGCGAGCGCCGCCATGCCGAACACCGCCAGCGTAAAGTAGATGAGGTCGCCGATGACGACCCCGACGATCAGCGCCAGCGCCTCGCGAAAGCCGCGGCCCAAGGCACACGACACCACGGCGAAGATGCCGGGACCGGGGATGGCCACGACGACGGCGAGCGCGGTGGCAAAGGCGACAAGGACGGATAGATGCATGGGCGGGGCAATCAGGCGTGGATTTCGCCCTTCAGGTAGAGCGCGGCCCGGCCGGCGATTTTCACCCGGTCACGGGCCTGCTCGCACCAGAGTTCGCCGCCACGGGCGGAAACCTGGCGGGCGTGGAGTTTGGTTTTGCCCAGGCGCGCCGCCCAGTACGGCGTGAGCGTGCAGTGGGCGGAGCCGGTGACGGGGTCCTCGTTGATTCCCGCCTTGGGGACGAAGAAGCGGGAGACAAAGTCGCAGTCCTGGCCCGGGGCGGTCGCGATGACGCCAAAGGTGTCGAGTCGGGCCAGGGCGGCGAAATCAGGCCGCAGGGCGAGGACGTCGTCGGCACTGTCGAACACGCAAAGGGTGTCGCGCGCCTGGGCCACCTGCACCGGGCGTTCACCAAGGGCTCGCGTGAGCGCGGTGGAAACGCGGCCAGGCTTGCCCGGACGGCTTGGAAAATCGAGCTCCAGCATCCGGTCAGGCCGGCGCCGGACCGTGAGCGGGCCGGAGAGGGTATCGAACGTCACGAGTTCGCCCGTGTAGCCCAGCTGCGTGTACAGGACGTGGCCGCTCGCCAGCGTGGCGTGGCCGCAGAGATCGATCTCCACCGTGGGCGTAAACCAGCGCAGGTGGTAGCGCGCCTCGCCGGTTCGGACAAAGAAGGCGGTCTCCGCGAGCCCGTTCTCAAAGGCGATACCCTGCATCACGGCGTCGTCCGGCCAGGACATGAGCGGGACCACGCCGGCGGGGTTGCCGCCGAAAACCCGGTCGGTGAAGGCATCAATCCAGTAGAAAGGGAAGGGCATCGGATGTACGACTTATGATTTTCGATTGATGATTGGACCCAAGTTGAAACCCGCCGCCAGCGCGATTCGGCTGTTTCAGGGGCAATGTTTCCGCACTGTGCCGGGCGCTGCTGCTGAAATCTCAAATCCGCTCAGGCATATTGCCTGAGGTCTGGGCCCGTCAGCCGGCAGATCTGCCAGGCTTTCATGCGTTTCGCCCCGAGGGACTCGTAGAAGTCGATCGCGGGCTGGTTCCAGTCGAGCACCGTCCACTCCATGCGGCCGCAGCCGCGCTGGTTGGCGAGTTTGGCGAGGTGGAGGAGCAGGGCCTTGCCGAGGCCGCGGCCGCGAAACTCGGGCCGGACGAACAGGTCCTCAAGATAGAGCCCAGGACGCGCCAGGAAGGTGGAATAGTTGAAGAAATACAGGGCAAAGCCGGCGGAAACGCCGTCGGCCTCGGCCAATACGCAATGCGCGGCCGCGGCGGCGCCCCCGGCCGGGAACAGCGACTGTTCCAGCTGCGCGGGGGTGGCCGTGACCTCGTCGGTCAATTTCTCATAGTCGGCCAGGGCGCGGATCAGGTCGAGGATCACGGGCACATCAGCTGGCCGGGCGGGGCGGAGGACGGGCGACATGGGGGAAACTTGGGGGTGGCGGCCGGCAGTGGCGAACCTGTTAAAGCTGTGCCGCCGGCCGGCCGCTTGATCTGTCCGTGCCCGGCGAAGAGAGCCATTTTGCCTGCCGGTGCCAGAGACTTCCGGACCGCCCCGTCGTTGCGCATAGCGGGTTTGCGCCTCGACATCCCGTCGCCGGGAAATAGCACTCTTGCCCCTACCGCATGAGCGTAGCCGCCAAATTCCGACCCGGCCGGTGTCTGGGATTGTTTTTTGGGCTGGCCTGCTGCCTTGGCGCGGCCCAGGCGGCGGAACAGGTGATCCTGCAGCTGCCGTACCGGCACCAGTTCCAGTTCGCCGGCTGCTATGCCGCCGAGGCGCAGGGGTATTTCAAGCAACACGGGCTCGAAGTGGATATCCGGCCCACGACCAGCCAGCGCCGATCCGCGCTGGAAGAGGTGCAGGACGGGCGGGCCCAGTTTGGCGTGATCCAGGGAGCCCAACTCGTCGCCAGCCGCCTGTCGGGCCGGCCGGTCGTGGCGGTGGCGGCCATCATGCAGCATTCCCCGCTGGTGCTGCTCACCCGCGCCGAGGAGGGCCTGCATTCGCCCCACGACCTGATTGGCAAGCGCGTGGCACTCGACGAAACCGCGCTGGTGTCGGAAATCCGGCTCATGTTGGAGCGCGAAGGCGTGGATTTCACCCGCATCCAGCTCGTGCCCAACCTCTGGAACGTCGAGGAACTGAAGGACGGACTCACCGATGCCGAGAGCGCCTTCATCATCGACGGGCCCTACTTGCGTCAGAAATCCGGTCTCCGCGTGGGCATCATCCGTCCGCTGGATTATGGCGTCGATTTCTATGGCGACACCCTGTTCACGACCGAGTCATTCCTGCAGCGGAAGCGCCCGGTGGTCGAAGCCATGCGCCAGGCGATCGTGGAAGGCTGGGCCTACGCGCTGCGGCACCCGGAGGAGATGGTGGACCTGATCATCGCCCACTATCCCGAACGCAACCCGACGCTGGACCGGGCCGGGTTGCTGAACGAGGCCCGGCAGGTGGCCGCGCTCATCAATGTGGACCTCGTGGAACTGGGCCACATGAACAGCGGGCGCTGGAGTTCCATGGCCGACGCCGTCGGCCGCTACACGCCGGGGCTCGACCGCCGCCGGATCGCGGGCTTCCTGTATGATGCGCCCGAGCCGGGGCTGCGCAAACTGAGCTGGCTCGGCTGGGGATTGGTGGCGGTGTCCGGGCTGGCGCTGGCGGTCCTGCTGGCCAACCGCCGCCTGCAGCTGCTGGTGCGGCGCCGCACGGAAGAGCTGGCCGTGTCCGACCAGCGGCAGCGCGATTTCTTCGAGCTGGCTCCCGCCCCGATCATGATCGAGGACTACACCGCGTTCGAACCGGTGTTCGCCCAGTTCCGCGCGGCCGGCATCAGGGACCTGCGCGCGCACCTCAAGGCCAATCCGGCGATGGTCCGCGAGCTACTGCCGAAAAAACGGGTCGTGGCGGCCAACCGCCTGGCGTTGTCCCGCTCGGGATTCGCCACCATCGAAGACTTCGACCGCGGGCTGCCGGGGATCATGACGGAGGCCGGTTACGACACCTTTGTGGAGGAACTGGTCGCCTTGTGGGAAGGCGTGGACCGGCTGACCCTGGAGCGCAGCTATTTCACCAAGAATGCCGAGCTGATTCATTCGCTGATCAACTGGGAGGTCGGTTCGCGCGGCGGCCGGCGCGACCTGTCCAACGTGCGGCTCGTCTTCACCGAGATCACCGCCCTGAAGCGGGCGGAGCAGGCCCGCGCCGAGTCCGAGGAGCGTTACCGGCAGCTCTTCCAGCACTCGCCGGTCGCGATCGTCGAGTTCGACTATTCGCTCGTGCAGGTCTGGTTCAAGGGCCTGCGCGAACAGGGGGTGACGGATTTCCAAGCCTACCTGGCCTCCCATGCCGACGCGAAGACCGAACTGCTCAACCGCGTGCCCCTGACCGACGTGAACCACGCCTGCCTGGCGTTGTTTGGCGCCAATTCGGTCGAGGAACTTCGCGCCAACCTCGGGTACATCATGACCGAGGACACGGTGCGGGTGCGCCTGCGGAACCTGCAGTTGATGTGGGAAGGGCGCGGCCAGGCCGACGGCCACATCACGTTGCGACGGCTCGACGGACGGACCCTCAATTGCGCCTACCTGTGGCGCATGCCGCCCGCGGAGCCGGCCAAGGACTGCCGGTCGCAGGTGATGCTCACCGACATCACGGAAAAGCTCGGCGCCGAGCAGGCGCTGCGCGAAAGCGAGGAACGGTACCGGGAGTTGTTCGAACAGGCGGTGGGCGGCATCTACCGGACCAGCCCCGAGGGTCGCTTCCTCTCGGTCAACCCGGCGCTGGCGCGCATCCTGGGATTCGACACGCCGGAGGAGATGATCGCGTGGTCGCAAACCAACCCGACCTCCTCGCTCTACGTGAAACCCGGCCGCCGCGACGAGTTCATCGCCGCGCTGAACTCCCGCGGGCAACTCAGCGATTTCGAGTCGGAAGCGCGCCACCGGGCGGGCAACAACATCTGGATTTCCGAAAACGCGCGCGCGGTGCGGAACGACGATGGCGAACTGCTCTACTATGAGGGATTCGTGACGGATATCAGCGCCCGCCGCCACCTCGAGTCCGAGATTGGCCGCGCCTCGAAGCTCGAGGCGGTGGGCATCCTCGCCGGCGGCATCGCGCATGATTTCAACAACATCCTCACCGTCGTGCTGGGCAACGTGACGCTGGCGGAGTCGGATTCCCCGGCCGGCAGCCCGGTCGCGGCCCGCCTGCAGGATGCCAAGCGGGCGACGCTGCGCGCGCGCGACCTGACGCTGCAGCTGTTGACCTTCGCCAAGGGCGGCGAGCCCGTGCGCACCACGATTGAGTTGCCGGAGTTGTTGAAGGAGGCGGCGGGCTTCGCCCTGCACGGCTCGAGTTCCCGCGGCGATTTCCAGTTCCAACCCGGCCTGTGGAAGGTGAACGCCGACAAGGGCCAGGTGGGCCAGGTCATCCAGAATCTCGTGATCAACGCCGTGCAGGCCATGCCCGGCGGCGGCGTGGTCACGCTGGCCGCCAGCAACGTGGAGTTGCCGCGGCCCGGGGACAGCGCGCCGCCCCTGCCGACCGGGCGTTACGTGCAGATTTCCGTCGCCGATGGCGGCATGGGCATCGCCCGGGAACACCTGGGCAAGATTTTCGATCCTTACTTCACGACGAAGGCGCAGGGCACCGGCCTCGGCCTGGCCTCGGTCTACTCGATTGTGCGCAAACACGAGGGGCACATTGTCGTCGAATCCGAGTTGGGCCAGGGCACGGTGTTCCGCTTCTGGCTGCCCGCTGTGTCGGGTGACGCCCGGGGACAGGCGCCGAGCCCGACCGGGAGCAAATCGCCGTTCCGCGCCCGCGCGCTGTTCATGGACGACGAGCCGTCGATCCGCTCGATGGCGATGCTGTTCATGGAGCGGCTGGGCTACGATTGCGACGTGGCGGTCGATGGGGCGGAGGCGATCAAGAAGTACGAGGCATCAATGGCGGCCGGCCGGAAATACGAGGTCGTGGTCATGGACCTCACGGTCCCGGGCGGCATGGGGGGGCGCGAGGCGATGGAGCACTTGCGGCGCATCGACCCCAATGTCTATGCCATCGTTTCGAGTGGTTACTCGCGCGACCCGGTCCTGGCCAACTACCAGGCGCACGGTTTCCAGGCGGTGCTGCCGAAACCCTACGGCCTGGAACAGCTGACCAAGGTGATGCGGGCGGCCTTGGAGGGCCCCGGGAATCCGACGTGATTTTTACGTCCCGCATTGCACCAACCAGCGGTCCTGCTGTCGCAATCGCCATGAACTTTCCCCGCCGCCTCGTTACCGGCTTTCGTGCCGTCGTGCCGCTGTTGGTTCTCGGAACAATTCCGTTCTCCTCCGGTTGCGTCGCTGTCGTGGCGGCGGGAGCGGGCGCCGGGGCCGTCGCCTATGTTCGCGGTGAAATGAATACCACCGTGGAGAGCGATCTGGGCACGGTCTTTGCGTCAGCCCAGAAGACCCTGGCCGATTTGGAGTTCGCAAAAATCAACGACCACAAAAGCGGGGTCGATGCGTTGCTGGTCGCCCGCACCGCCCTCGACAAGCGGGTCGAGATCAAGCTCACGAAGGTCACGGACCGCCTCACCAAGGTGCAGATCCGGGTGGGGGTGATGGGGGATCAGGACATATCCCTGACGATTCTCGATAAGATCAAGGCGCGGCTGTGAGGAATTGGTCGGGGCGCGTTGCTTCGCCAACGCGCGGACCGGGAAAACTCCCGATGGTCGAGCAACGCACTGGGGAGCAGTGCGTTCCACCTTGCCGGCCGATTCCGCCGGGCGGTTTTCAGGATGCTTTTTTTGCGGGGTTGCAATGCCGGCGGACCCAGCCGATAAGCACGGCTCTCATTCATGCTTCGTAAGCTTCTTTCCAAGATCAAGCAGACCTTCAAGGCGGGCGACGCGCCGTCGGCCAAGCCTGCGCACCACGGCAAATCCGGCAAGCCCGCCGCGCGGGATGGGGGCCACCGGCATGAACGCAAGCCGGCCCATTCCAGTCAGGGTGGTCACGGTCGCCCGGCACCCGTCCACAAGCCCGCCCACGGACCTGCTTCCACCCCGCGCCCGGCGCCCGCCACCCCTGCGCCTCGCGCCACCCACGCGCCCAAGCCCCTGCCCGAAGTCCCGAAGGTCGAGACCGCCTTCAGCGCGCTGGGCCTTGGCGACCGTCTCGCCTACGCCGTCCAGCAAAAGGGCTACGAAACCCCCACGCCCATCCAGACGCAGGCCATCCCGCAGGTGCTGGCGGGCAAGGACGTGATCGGCTCCGCCCAGACGGGCACGGGCAAGACCGCGGCGTTTTCGCTCCCGATTTTGCAGCGCTTGGGTTCGCACGGCGCCGGTTTGCGCTGCCTGGTGCTCGAGCCCACCCGCGAGCTCGCCTTGCAGGTCGAGGAGTCGTTCAAGAATTACTCGAAGTACACCGACCTGCACACGACGGTGATCTACGGCGGCGTCGGTTACGGCAAGCAGCGCGAGGAACTCGCGCGCCATCCCGACGTCATTGTCGCCACGCCGGGCCGCCTGCTCGATTTCATGGAGCAGAACGAGATCCGCCTCGACAAGGTCGAGGTGCTCGTGCTCGACGAGGTCGACCGCATGCTCGACATGGGCTTCCTGCCCGACGTGAAGCGCATCGTCGCGAAGATCCCGAGAAGCCGCCAGACGCTCTTTTTCACCGCCACGCTGCCGCCCGAGATCGAGCAGCTGGCCGCCTGGGCGCTGCGCGATCCGTTCAAGATTTCCGTCGCCCGCGAGCGCTCGACCGCGGAGACGATCACGCACGCCTTCTATCCGGTGGTGCAGGCGCAGAAGTTCGACCTGCTCGTCCACCTGCTCGAGCAGACCCAATACCACAGCGTCATCATCTTCTCGCGCACCAAGAGCGGCGCCGACTACGTGGCCAGCCGCCTCAAGCATGCCGGCCACACCTGCGCGGTCATGCACTCCGACCGCAGCCAGCAGGAGCGGGTCGATGCGCTCAAGGGCTTCAAGTCGGGCAAGCACGAGGTGCTGGTCGCCACCGACATCGCCGCCCGCGGCCTCGACATCGCCGACGTTTCGCACGTCATCAACTTCGACGTCCCGGAGAACCCCGAGGACTACGTCCACCGCATCGGCCGGACCGGCCGGGCGCAGAAGACCGGCGACGCCTTCACGCTCGTGACCGAGGAAACCTGGCGCGATGCGCGCAGCATCGAGCGCTTCATCGGCATGAGCATCGAGTGGAAGAAGATCGAGGGCTTCAACTACACCTACTCGGGCATTTTTGACGGCGGCGGCATGCCCCAGGTCGCGCCCGAGAAGCCGAAGAGCCGCCTCACGCGCGGCGGCCGGCGCTGAGGATTGGTCGGTTTGAAGGTAGGAGGGGCTTTACGCCCCGACAGGTTGACGGCGCCACCGGCCGGAGCATGAAGCCTCTCCCGCACTCGATCGGTGCGGGACCTCGCGTCGACAGGGCAAATAAAGGACCGAACCGAAACCCTGCGTCTTTTGCCGGGTTGGTGCGTCTGCCTGGGGTGAATCCAAGTCACCCATGAAGGATCCCGTTCCCAACACCGAATCCATCCGCGAATATGTCCGCGAGCGCTATGGCGCGATCGCAGTCGAGGCCGACGGCGGCGAGTCCGCCGGCTGCTGCGGCGGCGCCCCGAAATCCGATGCGACTGCTTGCTGCGTGGCCGATGAGGCCAGCAAAGCCGCCGGCCAGGCCGGCTGCGGCTGCGGTCCCGCGGAGACCCCCGCCGGTTGTTGCGCCAGCCCGGAAACCTACAGCGCGCAACTGGGCTACAGCGCCGCCGATCTCGCCAGCGTCCCGGCCGGCGCCGACCTCGGCCTGGGTTGCGGCAACCCGCTGGCGATCGCCAGCATCAAACCCGGCGAGACCGTGCTCGACCTCGGCAGTGGCGCGGGTTTCGACGCCTTGCTCGCCGCCCGCCAGCTGGCCGGCACCGGCCGCGTCATCGGCGTGGACATGACCGCCGCCATGATCAGCAAGGCCCGCCGGAACGCGGCCAGGTCCGGGCACGCGAACGTCGAGTTCCGCCTCGGCGAGATCGAAGCGTTGCCGGTGGCCGACGCCTGCGTGGATCTCATCATTTCGAACTGTGTGGTGAATCTATCGCCCGAAAAGCCCCGCGTGTTCGCCGAGGCCTTCCGGGTCCTTAAGTCCGGCGGGCGACTGGCGATCTCGGATGTGGTCGCGGTCAAGCCGCTGCCGGCCGACATCCGCGCCCAACTCCCCCTGATCGGCGCCTGCATCGGCGGGGCGTCGCTGGTCGACGAACTGCGCGCCATGCTCAATGCCGCCGGTTTCCAGCGCGTCGATGTCGGATTGAAGGGAGCCTCTCGCAAGTTCATCGCCCAATGGGGCAGGGATCCGAGGGTTGCCGACTACATCGTCTCGGCCATCATCACCGCCTGGAAGCCTTGAGCACAATCGCCGCCACCCCGCCCATGTCCCGTACGACCCGTCCCGAATCCGGGGCGGAATTCGATGCCGGCGTGCTGGAATTTGCGCCGCGGCTGCGGGCCTTCATCCGCCGGCGGGTGCGGGACGACGCCACGGCGGACGACTTGGCGCAGGAAGCGCTCCTCAAGGTCTATCGCTCCCGCGCCACCTTGCGCGACGGCACCCGGCTTGAGGCCTGGCTCTACCAGATCGCCCGCGGCACGATCATCGACCACTACCGGCGGCAGCGGCCCCAGGCGGAGTTGCCGGCATCATTGGCCGGCGAAAGCGCCGATGAGATCGCGGCCTTGCGTGCGCGCGTGTTGGCCTCGCTGAAGCGATTCCTCGAGGAACTGCCGGAAGCCTACCGCGAGCCGGTGCGCCTGGCGGAACTGGAGGAATTGCCGCTGGCCCGCATCGCGCTGCGGCTCGACCTTTCGCTCACCGCGGTGAAGTCACGGGTTCGGCGGGGCCGGGCGATGCTGAAGAAGAAGCTGCAGGCCTGCTGTCGCTTCGAGTTTGACCGCCTGGGCCGCATGATCGGCTTCGAGCGCCGCCAGCAACTCTGCTGCGACGAATGCCCCGGCCGCCGGTGACAATCACGTGACGGGTCGCAAACAGCCTTGATTCATATTCCTGGAAAGGAATATGAATGCGCGATGGAGCTCCTCCGCATCTATGAATGCCTGTGCGACCTGACCCGGTTGCGGCTCCTGCATGTGCTGGGGGAGGGGCCCCTGTGCGTCTGCCATTTCCAGGAGATCCTCGACGAACCGCAGGTTAAGATTTCCAAGCACCTCGCCTACCTCCGCGCGCGGGGTCTCGTGGAGGTGGAGCGCGTCGGCAATTGGATGGTCTACGAGCTCCCCGCGAAACCGCCGGCCGAGTTGCGCGCCAACCTTGCGTGCCTGCAGGACTGCGTGCGGGAGAACCCGGTCTTCCAACGCGACCTCTCCCGCCTCAGGAAACTGGCGCCGCAGCTTGCCGCGAGCGGCCCCGCCCGGTGCGGGTGCCGCGATTGAATCTATGGCCCCTCCGCCGAAATCCACGGTGCTCATCCTTTGCACCGGCAACTCCTGCCGCAGCCACCTCGCCGAGGGACTGCTGCGTTCCATGGCCGGCGACCTTTTCGAGGTGCACAGCGCCGGCTCCAAGCCGGCGGGCCACGTGCATCCGCTGGCGATCCAGGTGATGAATGAAATCGGCATCGACATTTCGGGCCACCGTTCGAAGCACCTGAGCGAGTTCCTGCACGCGCGGATCGAGACCGTGATCACCGTGTGCGGCAACGCCGACCAAGCCTGTCCGGTTTTTCCCGGACAGGTGAACCGCCACCACTGGCCGTTTGAGGACCCCGCCCATGCGAGCGGCACCGAGGAAGAGCAACTGGCGGTGTTTCGCCGCGTCCTGCGCGAAATGCGTCGCACCCTCGACGCCTATGTCGCGGGACGGCGCGACGCGCTGAAGGCAATCGGGGCCGAGCAATCATGAGCGACTCGATTGTCCGCCGGCTCTCGTTCCTCGATCGCTACCTCACGCTGTGGATCTTCCTTGCGATGGGCGCCGGGTTGCTCGCCGGGCGTTTCCTGCCCGGCTTGGCGCAGGCGCTCACGGCTTGGAGCGTCGGCACCACGTCCATTCCGATTGCGCTCGGCCTGGTCATCATGATGTATCCGCCGCTCGCAAAGGTGCATTACGAGGAGCTGGGCGACGTGTTCCGCGACCGGAAGGTGCTGACGCTTTCGCTGGCGCAGAACTGGCTGGTCGGGCCGGTGCTGATGTTCGTTCTCGCGGTGATCTTCCTGCGCGACCAGCCCGGCTATTTCGCCGGTTTGGTTTTGATCGGCCTGGCACGGTGCATCGCGATGGTGATCGTGTGGAACGACCTGGCGGGCGGCAGCCGCGAATACTGCGCCGGCCTCGTGGCCTTCAACGCGTTGTTCCAGGTCTTCTGCTTTGCGCCGCTGGCCTGGCTTTTCCTGAAGGTGTTGCCGCCGCTGGTCGGGGTTGAACTGGGGGCGCTCGACTTGTCGAGTGTCACCATCGGCAGCGTGGCGCAGAGCGTGTTCATCTATCTCGGGATCCCTTTCCTCGCGGGCTGGCTCGGCCGGCTGATCCTGCGGCGCGGCGAGGCGGGCAGGGCGTGGTATGACGGGAAGTTCATCCCCCTGATCAGCCCGCTCACGCTGGCGGCGCTGCTCTTCACGATCTTCGTCATGTTCAGCCTGAAAGGTGATGCGGTGCTGCGGATCCCGCTCGATGTGCTGCGCGTCGCGGCGCCGCTGCTGGTTTATTTCGCGATCATGTTTGGCGCCACGTTCTGGATGAGTGTGCGCGCCGGGGCGGACTACCCGCGGGCCGCGACGCTGGCTTTCACGGCGGCGGGCAACAATTTCGAGCTCGCGATCGCCGTGGCCGTCGGGGTGTTCGGGCTGGCCTCAGGCGCGGCCTTTGCGGCGGTGGTCGGGCCGCTCGTCGAGGTGCCGGCGCTCATCGGGTTGGTGACCGTGGCGCTGGCGTGGAAGCGCCGGCTCACCCCGGGGGTTCCGGCCTGAGCGAATGTTTGCATTACGAACATTCGCCCGGCCGGCCGGGGAGAGCCGCGGCGCGCTCAGCAGCCGTAGACACCGCCGTTGATGTCGAGCGTGGCGCCGGTGATGAAACCGTCGTACTCGCTCGCGAGATAGACGGCCGCGCGCGCGACGTCTTCGGCGGTGCCGGCCCGACCGAGCGGGATGGTGCTGACGGTGGCGTCGGCCGATTGCTTCGTGGTGTGCGTGGTGTGGAAGCTCGTGCCGAGGATCAGGCCCGGCGCGAGGGCGTTGACGCGCACGCCCTGGGGACCGACCTCACTGGCCAGCGACCGGGTGAAGGTGAGGATGGCGCCTTTGGCGGTGGAATAGACCAGCGAGCCGGCATGGCCGCCCTTGCGGCCGGCGAGGGACGAGAGGTTCACGATGCTGGCGCCGCCGCCAGTTTTCGCCGCGGCAATGAGGTGGGGCAGGGCCAGGCGCGTCACCCGGCGGGTGCTGCCGAGGTTGAGCGACATGACCTCGGCCCAGAATGCGTCGTCGGCCTCGGCCAGGCTCTTGCGGGCCACGAGCGAACCGGCGTTGTTGATCAGCACGTCGAGCCCCCCGAGGAATTTCACGGCGGTCGTGACGAGCTGTTCGCAGCCCTCGGTTTCGGTGAGGTCGGCGGTGCCGTGGCCATAGCGCCGGCCGGATTTTTTCGCCTCCGCCTCCAGGCTGCGCGCGCCGTCCGCGCTGCTGCGATAGTGGACGAAGACGTCGCAGCCCGCCGCCAGGAGGCCGCGCGCGATCGCGAGGCCGATGCCCTGGGCGCCGGCGGTGACGAGGGCGCGTTTGCCGAGAAGTTTGTTCATAATCATTAGACAGGGGCGAAAGCCGGGACGCGTCAACGGTTGCCTTGACCGTAGAACACGCAGAACGGATCTGGTCTCACAGAAGGAAACCAAGAGCGCAAAGGGCCAATCTTCCTTCGTTCCCTCCGTTACCTTCTGTGAAAGGTTTGGTGGTTTGAACATAGAGGTTGCCCGCGCCACGCCACGCGCTTCGCTGGACCTTCGCATGAAACTGCAGATCCCGCCCGGCGACTTTGCCGGCTACATCTTCGATTGCGACGGCACGCTGGTGGACACCATGCCGCTCCACTACCGCGCCTGGGACCGGGCGATGCGGAACGCCGGCCTCAAGGAAACGCTGAACGAAGAGCTGTTTTACTCCCTGGGCGGCATGCCCACCCGCAAGGTGGCGGGCGTGTTCGCGAAACACTACGGCCTGACCATCGACGAGGATTGGGTCTTCCACCACAAGGAGGAGCTTTTCCTGGAGATGCAGCCGGAGATGAAGGTCATCAAGCCCGTGGTGGACTTCGCGCGGAAGCTGCATGGCACCAGGCCCATGAGCGTCGCGTCGGGCGGCCCGAAACCGATCGTGCAGAAGACCCTCGAGCTCATGAAAATCGCCGACCTGTTTCCCGTGGTCGTGACCCCGGAGGACGTCGCCCACGGCAAGCCTGCGCCCGACCTGTTCCTGCTCGCGGCGAAAAAAATGGGCGTCCCGCCCGAAAAATGCCTCGTGTTCGAGGACGCCACGCCGGGCTTCGAGGCCGCCGCCGCTGCCGGCATGCAATACGTGAAAGTCCCAAGCCGGGTGGTTTGAGGATGGCCACAAAAAGCACAAAAAGCGCAAAAGGGTCGGACCGATCCTTTCGCCACGGATTACACGGATAGAAGCACGGATTCCGATCAAGCTCACAGGAGAAGCCTGAGGGGACAGAGTCCTCGGTTGCCTCCATTGGCTTCTGTTGGAATTCCCTCCGTGTCCATCCGTGTAATCCGTGGCCAAAATGCCTTGGGCTCGGGTGGGTTGGTTTTTGTGCTCTTTGTGCTTTCTGTGGCCAACCTCCGGCGGAATTTGGTTTGAATCGAATGATGCGGCGCGGTGATTGTGGCTCATGACCTTTGCCGAGCTCGCCAATCCGGGCATCCTCACCCAGCCCATCTACGAGCCGGGCAAGCCAATCGAGACCGTTGCGCGCGAACTTGGGCTCGACCCCGCCGGCATCATCAAGCTCGCGTCCAATGAGAATCCCCACGGCCCGTCGCCGCTCGGCCTCGCGGCCGCGCAGCGCGCGCTGCTGGAGGCGAACCTTTATCCCGACGGCGGCTATTTTGCGTTGCGGCAGAAACTTGCCGCGAAGTTCGGACTCGGCATGGACCAGTTCATCATCGGCGATGGCTCCAACGAGCTCCTCGAACTGCTTGGCCACGCGTTCCTCGGCCCCGGCCGCGAGTGCGTCATGCACGCCTCATCGTTCGTCGTCTACAAGCTGGTCACGCTGATGTTCGGCGCCAAGCCGGTCGAGGTGCCGCTCGCGCCGGGCCTGCGGCAGGACCTGCCGGCGCTGCTGGCGGCGATCACCCCCGCCACCCGCCTGGTTTGCCTGGCCAGCCCGGCCAATCCGGTCGGCGTGACCAACAGCGCGGAGGAAATCGCGGCGCTGGTCCGCGCGCTGCCGCCCCAAGTGGTGCTCGTGATGGACGAGGCGTACGTCGAATACCTCGAAAATCCGCCCGATTTGCGTCCGCTGATCGCAGAGGGCCGGAAGGTGATCTGCCTGCGCACGTTTTCCAAGATCTACGGCCTGGCCTCGCTGCGCGTTGGTTACGGTTATGCCGCGAAGGAACTCATCGCGATCCTCCAGCGCGCGCGGCAGCCGTTCAACGTGAACGCCATCGCGGCGGCGGCGGCGACGGCCGCGCTGGACGACGACGCCTTCGTGGCGAAGTGCCGCCGCGAGAATCGTGCGGGCCTCGCGCAGCTCGAGGCCGGTTTCAAGGCGTTGGGCTTGGAGTTCGTGCCCGGGCAGGGGAATTTCATCCTGGTGAAGGTCGGTGATGGGGTCGCGGTGTTTGAGGCGCTCCAGCGGGTGGGCGTCATCACGCGCCCGGTCAAGGGCTATGGTTTGCCGGAGTGGCTGCGCGTCACGGTTGGCACGAAAGCGCAGAACGAGCGCCTGCTGCAAGCGCTGGCCGCGTCGCTGGGAAAGATGGGTTAGGTGAATTGGGCCCCTTTTAACCACAGATGGGCACAGATTCACACAGCTGGAGGAGAGTACTGCTTCTGCTACCTGTGTTCCGCTGTGTTAACCTGTGGTTCCAACTCCAGTCATGATCCATGCCTTGCCAGGCATGGGCGCCGATCACCGGATGTTTCCGGCGCCCTGGGATGAGTTGCCGGGTTTTCGGGCGCACGACTGGGTGTTGTCGCCCGGGATCAAGAGCCTGCGCGACCTGGCGAAAGCCATGGTGGACCAATGCGGCATCGCGGATGGCGACGTGTTGGTCGGTTGTTCGCTCGGCGGCATGGTGGCGGGGGAAATCACCAAGCTCCGGAAGATCCCCGCGCTTTTCCTCGTAGGCAGCGCCGCGCGCAAGGAGGAGATGAATGTTGTCGTCGCCAAGCTGTTTCCTCTCGCGGACAAGGTGCCGATGGACTGGCTGAAATTTTTCGCCGGCCGGCTGCCCGAAGGGGCGGCCAAGATGCTCGCGGAGGCGGATCCCGACTTCATCCGCCGCATGTGCCCCGCCATCTTTGCCTGGGAGGGACTGGGCGAAACGAAAACGAAGGTCTGGCGCGTCCACGGCCGCAAGGACCTCATGATCCCCCCGCCCAAACCATGCGACCTGCTGCTCGGCGGCGGACACCTCATCGCGATGACGCATGCGAAGGAATGCGTGGCGTTCGTGGCGAAGCACCTGTCGTGATTTTGATTTCGGGGGGAGGACCCAGCTTCAGCCGTCGCCAAGGCTATGGCTGACAGGCCAGCTGGGCCGGGGTGGAGCGCGTTGCTCCCCAACGCGCTGGGATTGGAGGGCTCGCGTCCCTGCGAGCCGTTCCCGCAGAGACGCGGGCCCTCCATCCAAGGTGGTCGCCGCTTTCCCAGCCGCAGCGCAGGCTGTGCGACTGATCCTTGGTGACGAGCACGTCACATCAGGAAGCGGGCAATAGGACATAGCGCCGACAAGGCGTCGGTGTGGAAACCGACGCCCACCTACTTCGCCGCCGCGCGCTTCATGCGGTCGTGGACCGCCGCGGCGAGGCCGCCGGTCGCGGGCGGAAGTTTCTCGAGGCGGATCTCGCGATAACCGCCCGCATCGGCCTCGCGGAGCACGCGGTAGAGATTGCGGGCGATTTCATCGAGCGCCCCGCGTTCGCTCAGCCAATACACCGGGCCACGGTGGAGCGCATTGCTCCCCAATGCGCTTGCCTTGGAAAAGCGCCCTGGGGAGCAGGTCGTTCCACCCTCGGTGCATTTGCGCAGGAAGATCAGAGCGGTGCGCGGATCCTTGCTCGCCGGACGAGCGACCAGCCGCAGCGGCGTGCGCGGACTGTAGTGGCGGGCGAGCAGGCCGGGGGCGGCCAGGCGCGCTTTGCTGGTTGCTGAGCGCTTCGTGGTGGCGACTTTTCGTTTCAGCACTTTCTCCAGTTGTGCCGCCGTGATCGCGCCGGGGCGGAGAATGCGTGGCTTCGTGGGATGGGTCAGGTCGAGCACCGTGGATTCGACGCCGACCGGGCAGGGGCCGCCGTCGAGGATGTGGGCGATGCGTTTGCCCAGGCCTTGCTGGACGTGGGTGGCGGTCGTCGGGCTGATGTAGCTGAACGGATTCGCGCTCGGCGCGGCAAGCGGGACGCCGGCGAGCTTGAGGAGCTGGCGCGCGAGCGGATGCGCGGGGGACCGCAGTGCGACCGTCGGGCCGCCGGAGGTCACGATACCGGGCACGCAGGCCTTCTTGGGCAGGACGATAGTCAGCGGGCCGGGCCAGAACCGCCGGGCGACCCGGCGGGCCGCGGTGTTGAACTCGGCCAGTTCCTCGGCGTGGGCCAGGTCGGGCACGTGGACGATGAGCGGGTCATTGGCCGGCCGCCCCTTGGCGCGAAAGATTGCCCGACATGCTCGGGCATCGAGAGCATGGGCCGCGAGGCCATAAACCGTCTCGGTCGGGATCGCGACCAGCCCGCCCGCGCGCAGCACGCCGGCCAGGCGGCGCAGGTTGGCGGGAGTAGGGGCATGAATCTTGGCCGGCATTGGCTGAAGGAGTTAACCGCTAATTATCGCTAATCCACGCTAATCCCCAGGCCATGACACCAATGCAGTTTCACAGAAGGTAACGGAGATAACGGAGAGGCCTCTGTTATCTCCGTTACCTCCTGTGAAGTGGGATTGGGATCCGTGGAATCAGGGTAATCCGCGGTTGAGTGACTTTTGTCCGGGCACAAAAAAGCCGGAGCGGGGGCTCCGGCGGAGGGCGCGACTTGGGGCGGCGCCTTATTGCATCGTCAGCATGTTGCGCGCGCGCTTGATCTTGGCGGTGACGCTGCGCTGTTCCTTGGCGGACAGGTGGGTGTACTTGCGGGGGAGAATCTTGCCCGTGTCGGTGATGTAGCGGCTCATCAGCTGCGGCTGCGTCATCGGGATCTGCTGCGGCGTGGGCGTCTGCTGCTTGTTTTCGGTGGTGCTCATGGAGGAAATAGGAGGGCGGAAGGTTGGCTTTCGACTCCGGCCTGTCAACGGGCATTTTTTGGTTTGCCAAACCCCTCCACGCACCGGGATTTGCCATGGCCTTAATCCCCGTCGATCACATGGTTAGGGTATGACTTCGATTGCGGTCGGTCGAGGGAAAGCCGACGGCAGTTCCGAGAACCGCAACGCCCGGCGCAGGGTCTTCGGCTCGTCGCCCGATTTGCCGTGATGTGGGCCGGAGCGGTATGCCAAGAGTCCGTGAGCCGCGCTCCTTGATGGTTCGCTTCATCGCCTGCTTATCGCGGCGCAGCATAAGCGCTAGCTGAACACGGCATTTCTCGGCCGGGGGGCCGCCCCGATATAGTGGGCGCCGTGCCCAACTCCACTGAACAACGTCCATCTTCCCTCGCGTTCGACGATCCGGATCTTCCGGTGCCGTCGTTCGCAGTCCGCACGCTCGTCACCATCGCCGAACGACGCAAAGGCGTTGATGCCGCGCGTTGCCGCCTGGCGCTGCTCCACCTCGAGTCGGCGCTGCTGATTCACCGCAGCCTGCGACGGGCCCTCACCGGCCACAAGCTCAGCGACCTGCAATTTGCCGTCCTGGTCATTCTGTTCTCGACCGAACCGGAGCCGCTCTCGGCCTCGGTCCTGGCCGAGCACGCGGGCGTCACCCGTTCGGCCATGACGGACGCGCTCGACAAGCTGGAAGCCGCCCGGTTCCTCGATCGTCTCCGCGACGAGATTGACCGGCGCATCATCCATGTGCGCATCACCCCGGCGGGACAGGAGGCCATCGATCGGGCCGTCAACGACTACCTTCGCGCCGCCGAGGAGGCCGTCCGTGAGCTCCAGCCCTCCATGCAACGTGCCTTGCTCGCCGCCTATGTCGAACTGCTGCGCTCACTCACCACCCGCGCCGAGCCGTCCGCGGGCACCGCCCCTCTCTGAATTCTTCCGCACCACTCCCTTCCCAACGATGAAAACCCGATTGTTCCACGCCGCGACGGCCCTTGCCGTCGCCTTTATTGCCGGCGGTTGCCAACGCGACCGCGGTCCCATTGCCCAGGAGGCCCGTTCCGTCGAGGCCCATACCATCACCACGCATGACCTCCCCGCCCAGGTCGTCGCTTCCGGCGCGATCGAAGCCATCGACAAGGCCGAGGTCGCCTTCATGGTGCCCGGCCGCGTGATTGCGGTCGATGCCGAGGACGGCGCGATGGTCCGCCAGGGCCAGTTGCTCGCCCGGCTCGACCCCGCCGACTACGAAAAAAACCTGGCGATCGCCGAGGCCCAGCTCGCCGAGGTTCAGGCCCGCCACGGCCGGCTCAGCCGGTTGCATGAGGCCGGCAGCCTCACGGACACGGACTTCGACCGGGTCGACGCCGCGCTCAAGCAGGCGACGTCCGCCGCCGGGCTGGCCCGCCGCCAGCTCGGATACACGGAGCTGCGCGCGCCGTTCGCCGGCTGGATCGTGAAGCGCGGCATCGCCCCCGGGTTCGTCGCGGCGCCGGGCGCGCCGGTCTTCACCTTATACTCGCCGGGGCCGGTTTGGGCCCACCTCGGGGTTTCGGAAGCCGACATCGGTCAGGTGAGAATCGGCCAATCGGCCGCGGTCCAGGTGCCGGCCACGCGCACCGCGCCGCGGCACGGCACCGTCGAGGCCATCCTGCCCCAGGCCGACCCGCTCTCCCGCGCCTTCACCGTGAAGGTGCGGCTGGAGAACCAGGACGGCGGCCTTCGGCACGGCAACGTGGTCGTCGGGCAGATCCTGACCGGGAACACCCGCCACGCGATCACCGTGCCGCCGCAGGCCGTGCAGAAGAACCCGGATGGCTCCCTCTTCGTCTGGCAGATCGACCCCACCCGCGAGGTGGCCAGGCGTCAGCTGGTGGAAATCGGCGCGCTCCGCGCGACCGAGGTGGAGATCACCGCGGGCCTCAAGGAAGGCGACCGCATCGTCCTCAATGTGCCGCATACCCTCTTCGAAGGTGCGCGTCTCAACGTCGTGGGGGCGCGATGAACCTCCTTACCTGGCCCCTTCGCCACCGTCAGGTGGTCTTCGTCGTCAGCCTCTTTGCGCTCGCCCTCGGGCTCAACTCGCTGCTGACCATGCCGCGGCAGGCCACGCCGACGATCTCGGTGTTTCAGGCCATCGTCGCCGTGCCCTATCCCGGCGCCACCGCCGCCGAGGTCGAACAGCAGGTCACCCGGCCGCTCGAACAGTATCTGTTCTCCTTCACGGAGATCGACGCCAAGAAGACGAAGTCCGTCACCCGCGACGGCGTGGTCGTCGCCACCGTCGAGCTCAACGAGTGGGTCAAGGACCAGAAGGCCTTCTGGTCGCGGCTCCGTCTCGGCCTGGCCGAGTTCAAGGGCACGACGCTGCCCGCGGCCACGCTGCCGCCCTTCGTCAACTCCGACTTCGGGGAGTCGGTCGCCCTGCTGATCGGCGTGTCGTCACCGCAGCGCAACTACGAGGAGCTCCGCCGTTACACGGAGCGGATCGAGGACGGCCTGCGCGTGGTGCCCGGCATCGGGCGCCTCAAGCACCTCGGCGACCGCCAGGAGTCCATCTACGTCGAGGCCGATTCGCAGCGGCTGGCCCGCTACGGCGTCAGCCTGCCCGCGGTCAGCGCGGCGCTCCTGCTGCAGAACTCCCTGCCGTTCACCGGGACGATCAAATCCGGCGACGTCGAGGTGCCGCTGCACACGACCGGGCGGTTCACCACGACCGAGGACGTGCGCCAGCAGGTCGTGTTCTCCGATGCTCTCCACGACCGCGTGGTGCGGATCGGTGACATCGCGACCGTGAACCGCGCGCTGAGCGATCCGGAGTCCTTCATCCGCGTCAACGGCCGCGACCAGTCCACCTTGATGATCTCGGTCGAAATGCAGCCGGGCAACAACATCGTCGCCTTCGGCGAGGCCATCCAGGCCAAGCTGGCCGAGGTCCGGACGCTGCTGCCGGGGGACGTGGAAGTGGTCGTGATCAACGACCAGCCGGCGGTCGTGGACCACGCGATCTCCCATTTCATCCACGAATTCATCATCGCGATCGTCGCGGTGATCCTCGTGACCCTGCTGCTGCTGCCGCCGCGCGTGGCGGCCACCGCCGCCTTCGCCATCCCGCTCACCATCGCGGCCACGTTCTCCGTGCTCCAGGCGCTGCACATCGAGCTGCACCAGGTGTCGCTCGCCGCGCTCATCGTGGTGCTGGGCATGGTGGTGGACAACGCGATCGTCATCGTGGACGCCTACGTGGACAACCTCGACAAGGGCATGTCCCGCTGGGATGCGGCCTGGGGCAGCGCGCACGAGCTGCTGGTGCCGGTCATCGCCGCCACCATCGCCATCGTCCTGGCCTTCGCCCCGCTCAACGCCTTCCTCACCGGCAACTCCGGCGAGTTCATCTGGGCGCTGCCGGTCACCGTGGCCGTCGCCCTCGGTCTGTCCCTCATTGTGGCGCTGCTGATGACGCCGCTGTTCTGCATGCTCTTCATCCGCCAGGGCCTGAAGGGCGACCACGGCAGCCTCGGCGCCCGGGTCCTCGACAAGGTCGTGACGGCCTACGAGTTCGTCATCCAGCGCGCCGTGAAGCGCCCGCTGCTCACGACCGTGCTCGCGTTGCTCACGGTGCCCGCGTCGCTGCTGCTCCTGCCGGCGATCAAGCAGAAGTTCTTCCCCGCCGCCGAGCGCGACCAGTTCATCGTTGAGATCGACCTGCCGGTCGGCACGCGCCTCGAGGCCACGGACCGCGTCGTGCGCCAGGTCGAGGCGGAGCTGCGCGCGGACGAACGGATCCCGAAGTTCGCCGCGTTCGTGGGCACCGCCGCTCCCCGCGTGTACTACAGCTTCGCGCCGGAGTTCCCGCGCCCCAGCTATGGCATGCTGCTCGTCAGCACCCGGCACCCGCAGGACACCGAACAGCTTGTCCGCGAGTATTTCTCCAAGCTGTCCAAACTCGCGCCCGGCGTGCGCATCGACGTGAAGCAGTTCGAGCAGGGCGAGGAAACCGGCGCGCCGGTCGAGGTCCGCCTCGTCGGTCCGGAACTCGCGACCCTCCGCGAGTACGGTGACCAGCTCCGCGCGCTGGCCGAAAAAATCCCGGGGGCCACGCAGGTGCGCGACAACTTCCGCGACGGCCTCACGATCGACCTGCAGGTGAACAACGAGGTCGCCAACCGCCTCGGGCTCGCCACGTCGCTGATCGCCGCGCAGGTCCGCACCGGCTTCGCCGGCTGGCCGGTCACGGCGCTGTGGGAGCACGATGCGGCCGTTCCCGTCGTGCTGCGCCTGGACACCGCGCGCCGCGAGGAGTTCAACTCGATCGACTCGTTCATGCTGGGCGCCGCGCTCACCAACGCGCCCGTGCCGGTGAGCGCCGTCGCCACCCCGGTACCGAACTGGAGTCCGGCGCAGATCGCGCACCGCAATGGCGTCCGCACGCTCACCGTTTTCGTGACCCCGGACCGGGACACGCTCCCGTCGGAAGTCGCCCTCCCGCTGCAAAAGCAGGCGGCCGCGCTCCAGCTGCCGCCGGGCTACCGGATCGAGTACGGCGGCGAGTTCGAAAGCCAGCAGAAGACCTCGAAGCAGATGGCCGTCGCGCTGGCCGCCAGCATCGTCCTCATCTTCGGTGTCATCCTCTTTGAGTTCAAGACCGTGCGCGAGACGCTGCTGGTCATGCTCGCGATCCCGTTGTCGCTGTTCGGCGCCCTCGCCGGGCTCATCCTCACCCACAACGTGTTCAGCTTCACCGCGGGCGTCGGCATGATCAGCCTCGTCGGCATCGTCATCCGCAACGCGGTCATCCTCGTCGACTACGCGAACCACCTGCGCCGTCACGAGAAGCTGGACGCGATCACCGCCGGGGTTGCATCCGGCATCCGCCGGCTGCGTCCCATCTTCCTCACCTCGATGGCCGCGGCGGTCGGCATGCTGCCGATGATCATCTCGAAGTCGCCGCTCTGGGCGCCCCTCGCGGGGGCGTTCTCGGTCGGCATCATCTGGTCGATGGTCATGACCCTCGTCGTCATCCCGGCGCTCTATGGCGTCGTGATGCAAAACATTCCTGCCAATTCCGAATCGGAGACCCAATCGTGAACCGTCTTATCCTCCTCACCACGCTGACTGCCGCCGTGCTTTGCCCGGCGCAGATGAATTCCGCCGCGCCGCTGACGCTCGATGAAGCGCTCACGCTCGCGATGGACAAAAGCAAGGCCGGGCAACTCGGCCGGCTCCGGATCGACATTGCGACCGCCGAGCTCCAGGCCGCGCAGCGCCTGCGCTACCCGCTGCTCCGCGCCTACGGGGCCGCGACTTACCTCAACGACCCGCTGGAGGTCAAGGTGGGCCAGGGCTCGATGACCGCGCTGGTCAACGACACCACGTCCTCGCTGGGTCTCGGCCTCACCGTGCCGCAGTTTCCGACGCAGGATCTGACGCTCGCGCGCGGCACTCACACCCCGCGCGTCGGGTCATTGATGTTGGCCCAGCCGCTCACGCAGCTCTGGCGGATCGGCAGCGGCATCCGCGCCGCCACCGCCGGCCTGGCCGAGGCGCGGCGGGAATCCGCGCACATCGACGCGAAGCTCCGCTTCGCGGTCGAGGAACTCTTCGCCGGCCTCCAAGTCGAGGGGCGGCGCCTCGCCGGAAAGCAGGCGGAGCTTGCGTGGCAGGAACGCCGCCTGCGCGACGCCGAGAACGCGCAGGAGGCCGGCGAACTGCTCGACGACACCGTCCTCGGCCTGCGTGCCGCGGTGATCCAGGCGCGCTCCGAACTCACGCGCAACCGGCAGGACTACGCGCGTCTTTCGCTCCAGCTTGCCGACCTCATCGGACGCGCGGGAACCGAGAACCTCGTCGTCGCCGAGCAGCTCCCCGCGCGCGAGGAACACCCGCTGGCGCATTGGACCGCGTTGGCGATCAACAATCCCGAACGCGCCATCGCCGCCGCCACGGTGGAAAAGGCCGCCGCCGGCGTTCGCGCCGCCCGCCAGGCCTACATTCCGGAGGTTTCGCTCGTGGCGGGCGGTTACGCCCAGGACGGGATTCCCCTCGTCGCCAAGCACAACGCCATCGGCGGGCTGACCGTGAGCTGGGACGTCTTCGACTTCGGCCGCCGCCGGGCCGACGTGTCGCGCGCCATTTCCCAGCGCCGCGCCGCGGAGGTCAACCGCGACCGCCTGGAGGAGGACGCCGCGCGCCAGATCCGGCTCGCGCATCAGGACCTGCTCTTCGCCGACGAACAGATCGCCCTGGCGCGCCAGGCCGTGGCCTTCCGCCAGCGGGCGGCCGAGCTCGCGCAGCAGTCTGTCGCGAACGGCCTCGCCCTCGAGACCGGGGCGCTGGAAACCGTCGCCCAACTCCGCAAGGCCGAAGCCGACCTGACGGGTGCGCTGTGCCAGCGCCACGTCGCCCTGCTGCGCCTTCACTTCCTCGCCGGCAAACTCTGACCGCAGGCGGCGCACGTGCCTCGAACCCGCGCGCCCTGTACATGCGTCCATGATGAACCTCTCCCCCACATCCCGGGAAACCGGCGGTCAGGCCCATGATGACAGCCGGCAACGGGGCGCCACGCCCAAGTTTCGCGCCAGCCCGGCCTTGCAGCGCGCGCTTTATGAAGACTCGCCGATGGGCATGGAGGTGATGGGCCGGTACGCCGGGTGGCTGGCGCTGCATGCCGGCATCGGCGGTCGCGCGGACGCGATTCTCCTCCCGGAAATCCCGTACGATGCCGCCAAGGTTGCCGAGCACATCAAACGCCGCACCGCGGGCCGCGACCGGCACTACGCCATCGTTGTCGTCGCCGAGGGCGCGAAGCCGGTCGGTGGCGGCATGGTCCTGAAGGAGGCGGCCGTCTCCGGCCGCGCGGAACGCCTCGGCGGCATTGGCGACGTGGTGGCGGGCGAGCTCCGGGCCCTGACCGGCAAGGAGACGCGCAGCGTCGTGCTCGGTCACGTCCTGCGCGGCGTTCAACCGACCGCCCTCGACCGCTCGCTCGGCCTGATCTTCGGAGCCGCGGCGGTGCGGGCGCCGGCGGCCGGCCATGAAGGCGTGATGGTGGCGGTCAACCCGCCGCGCATCGATCACATGCCCCTGAAGGTGGCCACGGCCAGGCTCAAGCTCGTGACCCCCGGCGACTACGGCCTGATGGCCGCGCGCACCCTCGGCATTTCCTTCGGAGACTGACGGCGCCCGCAATCCCTCACCGGCAACCTTCCTTCCCACCACCGGCCGACCACCTTTCCATGAAAACCACGCCCCTCATCCTCCTCTTCGCCCTTGTCCTCGGCTCCGCCCGGGCGGGCGGCGTTTCCCTCAACCTGCTCGCGCCCGCGGGTCCGCAAACCGCAGGCAGCGAGATCAGCGTCGACCTGCTCTGGCTCAACACCGGCGCGGAGCCGCGAAGCGTGCGCCCGCCCGCGGAGCTCGATGCGATCCTGCGGCAGCCGCAATCCGCCCGGCCGGTACGCCTGCGCGAGGCAAAAACGTCCAGCCGAATCGTGACCCTGGAACGCGGCGGCTTTGCGCGGCGGACCTACACCGTCCGGTTGCCCGCGGGCAGCCGGGGGCCGTCGGTGCTGGCAATCGACGCGCCGTTCGCCGCGGAGGCACTGCTGGACATCGCACCGTCCTTCGATGCGGCGCTCGCACCGCCCGCCGAGACGTCCGGCCCGGCCGCGCCCGGGCTGCGGCCGGTCGCCGGCCGGCTGCATCGGACCGTGCTGGAGAACTTCGGCTTCCACGAACCGATCTACTTCCTCTACGGCGCGGACGAGCCGGGGGCGAAGTTTCAACTGAGCTTCCGTTACCGGCTGGCCGGACAAAGCAGCAGCCCGGTGGCATCGGAGCCGGCAGGCCGGGGACTCTACGTCGCCTACACCCAGCGTTCGCTCTGGAACATCAAGGAACCGTCGAGCCCGTTCTACGACACGAGCTACATGCCGGAGCTGATGTTCGAGTCGCTCGCCCCGGAGAGTCCCGACCGCGACCGGCTCGTGAACTTTCTCGGCTACCAGGCCGGCTATCGTCACGAGTCAAACGGGAAGGACGGAGACGATTCGCGCAGCCTGGATATCGCTTACCTCCGGTCGGGCCTGCTGATCGGCCACCCCGACGGCTGGCGCGCGCTGGTCGTGCCGCGCGTCTTCGCCTACCTCTCGACTTCCACGGCAAACGACGACATCGACGACTACCGCGGTTTCGGCGAACTGCTGGTCGGATTCGGGCGCAATGACGGCATCCAGATAAATGTCACGGGTATGATCGGCCGGGATTGGGACAAGGGCTCCGTCCAGGTCGACGTCACGCAGCCGATCAAGATTCCCGCGGTCCACTTCGACACGTTCCTACACCTCCAGTTTTTCGACGGCTACGGCGAGTGCCTGCGGGACTACAACCGCAGGAGCTCCACCTGGCGCGCCGGGATCTCGCTGGTCCGCTGAGCAACGACCCAAGCCTTCGCATGAACGAGGTGAATATCCGCTCCGGAGTCGAGTGCAGCTGCCACGCCTGCGCCTGGGCGGAGACGCTGCCCGCACCCTACGGGGACTGGATCTGGTGCAGCCACGCCGCCGGGGGGGCGTCCGTTGCATCTCGCCCATGATGCCGCCTGTCGCTGGCCCGGCGGTGGGCGGCCCCGGGACGCGCAGGGAGAAAAGTCCGAACCCGCGGGCCGCGCAGAGCGGGCCGGTCGCTGACACGCGCGCGCCTTTCGGAATGCTCCCCTTGCACACCGCCGGCATCGTTGTACTGGGCGCCAGCCTGGCCGCCCTCGGGCTGACCGGGTGCGCGCATGCACCCCTCAACCGGATGCTGACCGAGGAGGCCGCGCCCCGGCAGGTCCGGATCATGCCTCGACCGGCCGGGTCGCCGGGCGATGGCACGGCCATTGCCCTCTTTTTCTCCGGCGGCGGCACGCGGGCCGCGGCCTTTTCCTACGGCGTGCTGAAGGAGCTTGCGCAAACCCCCCTGCCGGGCCCACCGCCGGGACGGCTGTTGGACGACGTCGAAGTCATCGGCGCCGTGTCGGGCGGAAGCTTCACGGCGGCGTACTACTGCCTCTATCACGATCGCATTTTCGAGGATTTCGAGTCCCGCTTCCTGAAAAGGAATGTGGAGCGTGGGTTGGCGATGCGGGCGGCGAATCCATGCGCGTGGCCCAGGCTGATGTCGCCGTACTTTGGCCGCAGCGACCTGGCGGCGGAATATTACGACTGGCTGCTGTTCAAGGGCGCCACCTTCGGCGACCTGGCGAAGGGCGGCGGGCGTCCGTACCTGGCCATCAACGCGACCGACATGGCGACCGGCCAGCATTTTGTGTTCAGCCATCCCCGCTTCGGCCTGATCGGGTCCAGCATCAACGATTTTCCCATCGCGCGGGCGGTGGCCGCCTCCTCGGCGGTCCCGCTGGTGCTCACACCGATGACCATCAAGAACTACTCCGGCCTGCCGGGCGCGGCCCAGCCGCGGTTTGTTCCCCGTGAGCCGGGCGAGCCGGGCGAGGACTCACCCCGGGACGTCGAGGTCCTCCGCCTCCTGCATTCGTATGCCGATTCCACGAACCGGCCGTACATTCACCTGGTGGACGGCGGACTTGCCGACAATCTCGGGATGCAAAGCCTCATCGACGACATCATTGCCGTTGGCGGGGCCGACCGCCTGATGGAACTGGGCGGACTCCAGCGGACGAAACGGCTTGTCGTCATCGTGGTGAACTCGGCCGCCAGCCGGGGCGAGGAATGGAACCGGCGGGAGGCCGTGCCGGGCATGCTGACGTCCATCCTCGCGCTGGGCGACCGCTCAGGCGCCCGCGCCAACCACCAGACCATGGAGGCGTTTCGCCATGCGCTGGACGCCTGGAAGAAACACGCGCGGGACCCCGGCCGGACGCCGGGCGATTCACGCGACTATTATTTCATCCATGTGAATTTTGACGCGCTCGTCGATCCTTCCGACCGCTCCTATTTCCGCAGCCTGCTGACGACCTTTGCGCTGCCGGACTCGACCGTCGACCGCCTGATCGCCGCCGGTGGCAAGATTCTCCGCGATTCGCCCGAATTCAAACGCCTGCTCGCAGATTTGAACACGAACCCATGAATACAAACCAACACAAGTCGCAGACCGTGGTGCCCTGCAGTCCGGGATGCGAACACGCCAGCCTGCTGTCCGCTCCCATGCCAACGACACAAGCAACCGACGAACCGTCGCACCAACCCGCCGCCCGCACCCGGATTGTCATCCTGGGGGGCGGCTTCGGCGGCCTTTATGCGGCCCTGCATTTCGAGAAGACTATTGCCGCCGATCCCTCGGTGGAAGTGACGCTGGTGAGCCGGGAAAACTTCGTGCTGTTCACGCCCATGTTGCACGAGGTGGCGGCCGGGGACTTGGAATTGTCCGACATCGTGTCTCCGCTGCGCAAAATGTTGCGGCGGGTCCGTTTCGTGCAGGCGGATGTCGAGGCCATCGATCTGGTCGGCCGGCAGGTGAAGCTGGCCTACGGCGTGCACCGCGCGCGCAGCATCCTGGCCTACGACCATCTGCTGGTCGCCCTGGGATCGGAATCCAATTTCTTCAACCTGCCCGGCGTCGGCGAGCGCGCCCTGACCATGAAGTCGCTGGGCGATGCGTTCATCCTGCGCAACCAGGTGCTGGCCATGCTCGAACTCGCCAGCCTGGCCGACAATGACCGGGCCCGGCGGGCCTTGCTCACGTTCGTCATCGCGGGCGGTGGATTCGCGGGCGTCGAAACCGCGGGCTCGCTCAACGACCTGATTCGCGAGGCGATGGCCTACCATCCCCAACTCGCCGGCGCGTCGCCCCGCGTGGTGCTGGTCCATCCGAACCATGTCGTCCTGCCGGAACTGAGCCCCAGCCTCGGCCGCCATGCCCAGGCCAAGCTGGCCTCGCGTGGCATCGAGGTGATTGGCGGCACCAGGGTCGCGGGCTTTTCCGACCGTGGCGTGGAATTGAGCAACGGCGAGACCATCCCCACGGAAACGCTGGTATGGACCGCCGGCGTGAAACCCTCATGGGTGCTGCGGGAACTGCCGGTGCGAAAGGAGCAGGGCCGAATCGTGGTGGACGAAAACCTGTCCGTCCCCGGATGCCCCGGGCTTTGGGCGATCGGTGACTGCGCCTGGATCCCCGACCCGCAGACCGGGCGGTCGCATCCGCCCACCGCACAGCACGCCCTGCGCGAGGCGGTGCGTTGTGCCAAAAACATCGTGGCGGCAATCCAAGGCCGGCCTGCGAAGCCATTCCGATTCACGACGCTGGGAAAGCTTGCCACCATCGGACATCACGCCGGGGTGGCGGAAATTTTCGGCCTGCGGATATCCGGCTTTTTGGCGTGGTGGCTGTGGCGGACGGTTTACCTGTTGAAGCTTCCGAGCTGGGAGAAAAAGGTGCGCGTCGCCCTGCGCTGGACTCTGGATTTCGCCTTCCCGACGGATCTCACGCAGCCACTCACCATCGATGGCATCGACCGGGTCAGCACCCGACTGGCGTTTCTTCGCCGCCATCCCGCCGACACCGCCGCGGAGGGATCCCATCCATCTCCAAGCAACCGCGCGTCCGCGCTGCCGGCCGCTTAGATTCCGGCGGCTGATCATACGGCGTCCTTTCGGGCCGGCCTGATCGGCATTAAGCCTCCGTCCCCCGCGCTGGCCTTCGACTACAACGCGGTCTCGGCGCTGGAGAACAACCGTCCCACCGGGACCTGGTTCGGTCCCGGCCGATTTCGGTGACACGCGGGCAGGATGGTGCTGAAGGGTCGGTTGTCGTCCCGCTGGAACAGCACGCTGCTGGTCGAATACTTCCGGCCCGGCCGCTATGATGCGTCGTCCCGGCAGCACACCGCCATATTCCTGCGCACCGAACCGGTTTGCCGCTTCTGACCCGCCAATTCCCCCTCCTTCCTCGCACCGCCTTGGCGGGCGATCGGGACTTCTCCGCCCGCCACCCGGACTATGGACTCGGCAAACGGGCGCCCCCCGGTATTGTCGGCCGCAAAATGGAATTACGCCAACTCCGCTACTTCAAGGCGGTGGCCGAGCTGCTCAACTTCAGCCGGGCGGCGGAGCAGCTGCATGTCGCTCAATCCGCCCTCAGCCGGCAGATCCAGGCGCTGGAGCACGATGTCGGCACGAAGCTGCTGGACCGCGACCGTTCGCGCGTGTCGCTCACGGATGCCGGCCAGGCCTTCCATGCGTCTGTCGGCAAGCTCCTGCTCCAGGTGGACATTGCCGTCACGGAAGCCCAGCAGATCGCCCGCGGCGCGAGCGGCCGGCTCGTGGTCTGCACCGACTGGCGGCTGGATGCCCACATCGTGTCCGTCGCGGTGGACGAGTTCCGGCGCATGCATCCCCGGGTGGAGATCGCGCTGCAGGGCACCGCGCCGAAGGAGCAGATCGCGCTGATCCGGTCCGGCCAGGCCCATCTGGGCTTCATCGCGCGCGAGTTCATCGGCAAGAAAAGCGAACTGCATTTTCTTTCCATCCAGCGCGTCTATGTGAACGCGATCCTGCCGTCGCGGCACCGGTTCGCCCGGCGCAGCACCGTGCGCCTGGCCGATCTGGCGAAGGAAACCTGGGTGAAGAGCGACGAAAAGGACGCCGCCCCGTTCACCGCCTACTTCATCCAGCAATGCCGGCTGAGCGGCTTCAAGCCGCGGATCGGGATGACCGCCGAAAACCTCGATGCCCTCTTCGGCTACGTGGCCAGTGGCTATGGCATCACGGCGGCCCCCGATCATCTCCGCCCGCGGCACGGCCTGGCGTTGTGTTGCGTCCGGACGGACTGCCCGCCGATCGAGTTCGGCGCCTTCTGGCGTTCGAGCAACCAGTCGCCGCTGCTGGAACATTTCCTCAACCTCCTGCGCCAGCAGGTGACGACGGCCCAGCCGCCCGCGGCCGGCTGAGCCGGAACGAAAGGTGATGCTCACAAAAGGTGGAGCGTGTTGCCCGTTCGACGGGCACACCCCGTCGCTTCGCGCCACCCCTCTTGATCCGGAGCAATGCAATAGGTGGGCGTCGGTTTCCACACCGACGCTCTGTCGTCGATCTGGAAATCGACGCTCACCTGGTGGAGCGCGTTGCCCGTTCGACGAGCTCAGGGCCTCGAGCCAGCCGAGACGGCTCCTCAACGCGCTTGGCTAAGTAGGCTCCCAAACCAGCGCACTGGGGAGCAGTGCGCTCCACCATTGGCCCGGTTCGCTACAGAGCGAATTCGGAGGCGGCGCGACTTGACCCCATGGCGCTGGTTCGGAGCGGCTTCGCCGCAACGCGCTGGGGTCAGCGCGTTCCACCTTTTTTGGTGAGTGTCTTCAGGGGATTTTCTGATTCCAACTGCTTCATTCCGAGAAAGGCCGAAGCCGCGTCAGCGGCGAAGGCTTGTCCGGGAAAGATTCAGCAGTCCCGCGCGGGTGGTTGCGGCTTCCCCGGCGGGCGCTTATCGCAAGACGGCATAGGGCTTAGCGACGGCGGGCATTTCCCCGGCGCGACCGCGGCTGCTAGAGTGGGGCATGCTTCTCGCCTGCTCCTTCCTCCTGCTGCTCGTGCTGTTCGTCTGCCACGACCACACGGAGGGTGACGGGCAGCCGCCACCATGAATTTCACCGCCTCCCAGCGCGTTCCGTCCCGTCCGCTCCCGGGCAATCTTCGCCCATCCGGGGGCCATTCCCGATGAACTGCGCGCCACCGCCTGCCTTGGAAACGACGGCCCGCGACGTGCCGGCCTTGCCGCCGGCATTCTGGCGCCTGATCAGAATCGGCGAGGAATCCGGCCTGATCGCGCCCGACGGCGCGCCGGGGAAGCCGCGAGCGGGGCAGGCGGTTGCGCGAATGCGGGAGGCCGTCGCCCGGACGCTCGCGGAGTTTGGCTACAGCGCCACGGAGTTTTACCTGCTGGTGACGTTGTTCCGCGCCGCGCCCCGCCCGGTCAGCGTGGAAAAGCTCGCGCGGGAAACGCTGACCGATGCGGAGGGATTGGGCATCGCCCTCGATCGTTTGCACGCTGAGCGGGCCCTCGCGCCCGGATGCGCGGAGGATCCCGAAGCGCCGGTCACGCTCACCCCCTCGGGCCGGAGGCTGGTCCTCCTGCTCATGTACCGGACGTTTCGGTCGGGGTTCCCCGGCGGATCCCTGCCTGACTTCGCTCGAAACCTCCCTGGCAAATCACCACGCCACGCATCCTTCATGAAAAAGTTCATTCCCTTCTCCCGCATCCTGCTCGGGCTGATGTTCCTGTTTTTCGGCCTGAACGGTTTTCTGCACTTCATCGCGCTGCCTCCCCATGCCGGTGTCGCCGGGCAGTTCATGGGCGCGTTGGTCGTTTCCAGGTATGCCCTCGCCGTTTTCGCGTTGCAGGCGCTCGCCGGCGGACTGCTCCTGGCGAACCGCTTTGTCCTGCTCGCGCTGGCCATCCTCGCGCCGATCCTCGTCAACATCGCGCTATTCCACGTTTTCATGGCGCCGCACGGCGCCGGCGCGGCGATGGTCGGGACCGCGCTCTGGAGCGTGCTCGCCTATCACGAGCGCGCCCGCTTTGCCCCCCTTTGGTCCTCCCGAGGGCTGGGAGCCTGAATTCCGCCGCTGGTTGAACGCCGGTCCTTCCGCCTTGAAGTCGCGAGGGTACCCCCTAAGACAGGGGGGAAATAGGCAGCGCCAAGGTGAAACGACTGGTAGAACCGCGGCCTCCTTTCCGCGCCGGCCTTTCGCCAGCGCCCACTTTAGTCCCCGTAGCTCAAATGGATAGAGCACGCGTTTCCTAAACGTGTGATCCCGGTTCAATTCCGGGCGGGGGCACACCCTATTCGTCCAGCCGTTTGAGGCTCTGGGTCAGACTGGTGAAGATCCGATCCGCTATATGTGGCGGAAAGGACTTGGGCAAGCGAGCCTGCAGGTTGGCAATAACCGACGGGGCAGCCGTGAAGCGCGCCGACATCTATTCAGACCCGGTAGTATTGTTCCCATCCGGCTCGGGGCGGGAGGCCGTCAAGCATGGCGTTCGCTTCGGGGTGATTGACGATACGCTTCGCCACGGGATCGAAGGCCAGCTTGGCGTTGACGCGAATCTCGATGCCAGGCAGGCCAAAGTGTCCGTCGGGGACCACCCGGTGCTCGCCTTGGTCAACGAGCTCGAGGACGAGCAGGGCTCGCACGACCATCAGCCTCCCCATGCGCCAGGTGCGGGAACGCGCCATCGAGCGGGCGCAGCACCGCGGCTGCCGGGCCGAGCAATTCTGGCTGCGTCGCGATGGCATGTCCGCGGACCGTTTTCGGCGGCATGGTGCATCGCGCGGCATCCAGGGGCTCCTCCCCGGCCCGGCATCCGTGGTCGCGGCGCGCGACCGCACCGGAGCGCGTGACGAAAAAGTCCCTCGCGGCCGAGCTTGCGCCATTTAAGCATAAAAGCATCACCCGACTTACCCCCGGGTTCGTCTGGATATTGAGTCGAATTTTTGCCTGATGCCCCCGTCCTTCGATCGGATCCCCGCGGCTTCCTCCCGTCGCGACTTTATTCGCCTGCTCGGCCTCGGGACCGTGGCGGGGCTGGCGCAGCCGCGGCTGGCTTTCGCGCGGCCGGGCACCGCGGGCGAACCGCTGAAACTGGAGGGAGCGGACTGGCTGGTCCGGCTGGATGATGGTTCGGTGGCGGACCCTGCGGCCGTGACCCTGGAGCGCAGGTGGAGCGGAGCGTCCTGCCGCGCGCGGCTGGTCAATCGCTCGCCGGCTCCGCTCGGGGTGCGGGAAATCGTGGTGTTCCGGGGCCCGCATGGCTTTGGTGCGGACACCGCCCTCTATGGCGAGTCGTTCCAGATGCTGTCGCAGACCTGCGGTTCGCTTGGGCAACCCGTCAAACTCGGTTTCGACGAGGCCAAGCACTACCGGCTGCCGCAACCGGCGGACGCCGTCACCGTGCGCTCGCTCGCGATGCTTTCGCCCGCCGCCGGTCCCCGCCACCTGCTGGCCTTCGCTTCGTGCCGGCGCTTCGCGGGCGAGATCCGCCTCTGGCCGGATCGCTACGAGATCGTGCTCGACACCGAGGGACGCACGCTCGCCCCGGGGGCGGCATGGGAGCTCGAGGAATTCATTTACCAGACCGGACCGGATCGCGAAGCCCTGTTCGCCGCCCTGGGTGACCGCATCGGGCACCACCATCCGCGCCTGGCCTTTCCGAAGCTCCCAACCGGGTGGTGCTCGTGGTATTACTACAGCAAGGGCGTCACCGAGGCCGACATCCTCGCCAACCTCGATGCCATCGCCCGCGACCGGCGGGAGGGCATCGACTTCGAATACATCCAGATCGACGACGGCTACCAACCGGCGCACGGCGACTGGCTCGACCCCAACCCGAAAAAGTTCCCGGAGGGCATCAAGGCGCTCTGCCACAAGATCCGGGAGCGCGGTTTCCAGCCGGCCATTTGGGTCGCACCCTTCATCGCCGCACCGCAGTCCCGCCTGCTGCGCGAACGGCCCGAGTGGTTTGTGGCGGGGCCGGATGGGAAGCCGCTGGCGGCCGACCAGGTGACCTTCGCGGGTTGGAACGAGGCGCCGTGGTATATGCTCGATGCCACCATCCCGGCCGTGCAGGCGCACCTCGAGCGCGTCTTCCGCGTGATGCGCGAGGAGTGGGGCTGCACCTATTTCAAGCTCGACGCCAACTTCTGGGGCGCCGTGCACGGCAGCCGTTACGCCGACCCCGCCGCCACGCGGATCGAGAACTACCGCCGAGGCATGGCGGCCGTCATTCGCGGGGCGGGCCGCGACAGCTTCATCCTCGGCTGCAACGCGCCCATGTGGGCCTCGCTCGGGGTCGTGCATGGCATGCGCGTGACCGGCGACATCAAGCGCGACTGGAGTCGCTTCGTCCGCTGCGCCCGCGAACTCTTTTACCGCAACTGGCAGCACGGCCGCCTGTGGATCAACGACCCCGACTGCATCGTCGTCTCGAAGCGCATCAAGTCCAAGACCCTGCCCGAGGCGCCGCTGACGGACGACGAAATGGGCTTCCACGCCGCCGCGATCCTGGCGTCGGGGGCCATGATGCTGGACGGCGACGACTACACCGGGCTCACCGCCGCGCAGAAGGCGCGGCTGAAAAAATGCCTGCCGCCGACGAACGTGCCGGCGCGCTTTGCCCGCGAGGATTTCAGCGAAGGCCGGGCGGAACTGCCCGACGGCCGCATGCTCGTGTTCGCCTTCAATTGGGGCGAGACCCCGCGCACGCACACCGTGGACTTCGCCGCGCCGCGAACGATCACCGATTACTGGACCGGGGAAAAACTCGGCACCCACGCGCGACTCGAGCTGTCGCTCCCGCCCCATTCCGCCCGCGTCCTGCTCGCCACTTCCCCATGAAAAAGATCCTGCCCCTGCTCCTGGTCCTGGGCCTTGCGCTCCGGGCCGCCGACCTGCCGCCGCCCGGCCTGCGGTCGCTCGATGATCCCGATCCCGCCCGCGATGCGCGGGTGGCCTGGCACCGCGAGGCGCGATTCGGCTGCTTCGTCCACTGGGGAGTCTACTCGGGGCCGGCGGGCGAGTGGCAGGGTCGCAAGGGCGGCACCTATTCCGAGCATCTCATGCGTTCGCTCGAAATCCCGCGCGCCACCTACCTCGCGGAGATCGTGCGGCCGTTCAACCCGACGGCCTTCGACGCGGATGCCTGGGTGAAACTCATGCACGACGCGGGAATGAGATATCTCGTCATCACCGCGAAGCACCACGACGGCTTCGCAATGTACCCGTCGAAGGTCTCGGACTACAACCTGACCGCGCAGACGGCGTTCAAGCGCGACCCGATGGCCGAGCTGTCCGCGGCCTGCAAGAAATACGGCCTGAAATTCGGGTTCTACTATTCGCACGCCTGGGACTGGGAGCACCCCGACGCCATTGGCAACGCCTGGGACTACGGTGCGCCGGGCGGCGAATCCGGCTGGTGGGAGAAGCGCCCGGACCTCATCCCGAAGGCAGCGAAATACGTCGAAGAGAAATCCATCCCGCAGATCCGCGAACTCATCGCGATGTACCGGCCCGACATCATCTGGTTCGACACCTCGAGCAAGACGCCGCCCGAACTCTGCCGGCGCATCCTCGAGGCCACCCGCGCCGCCGGTCCCGAGGTGGTCATCAACTCCCGCATTGGCGGCGGCCCGTTCGGCGATTACCGCTCCACCGCCGACCGGCCGGCGTATTTTCCGGAGGTGTTCACGCACTGGGAGGCCATCCCGACGACCAACGAATCCTACGGTTACAAGCCGAGCGACACCTCGCACAAGCCGCCCGCGCACTTCATCCGGCTGCTGGCGCAGGCCGTGGGGAAGGGCGGCAACATCCTCATGAACATCGGGCCGCGCGGCGATGGCGTCATTGCGCCCGAGGACCAGGCGATCCTGCGCGGCATCGGGGCCTGGATGGGCGCCAATGGCGAAAGCATCTACGGCTGCGACCGTTCACCGCTGCCCGTGCAACGCTGGGGTGCCTCGACGCGCAAGGGCAACCGCCTCTATCTCCATGTGTTCGACTGGCCCGCCGACGGCAAACTCGTCGTCGCCGGCCTGCGTAGCAACGCCCTCGGAGCCCGGCTGCTCCACGGCGACGAGGTCGGCCTGCGCCGCCTCGGCACCGACGATGTCGAGCTCACCCTGCCGGCGTCGGCGCCCGATGCAGCCGACAGCGTCGTCGTGCTCGATTTTCCGGCCCAGATTGCCGCCAATCGCGCCCTGCGACTCGATTCCGCCGGCATGACCCGACTCCACGTGATGGACGGACGGCTCGATGGCCGCGGCATCCGCTACGGCGACGGCAAGACCAACCGCGACGTCACCGAGGAGTGGTCCGGCGCCGATGCCTCCGTCACCTGGACCGTGCGCGTGCCGTCGGCCGGTCGTTTCGCCGTCGCCGCGCAATACAACACGCTCACACCGGAAAACACCGGCGCCTTCACCGTCGAGGCGGCGCAGCAGTCGCTCGCCGGCAGGGTGCAACCCACGCAAAACGTGAACACCTTCCGCACGGAACCGCTCGGCGAACTTGTGCTTCCCGCCGGGGAACACACCCTCGTTGTCCGGGCCCGGGAAGTCGCCGGTGGCAACCTCATGCGCCTGCGCCAGCTCGAACTCACCCCGCAGCCATGATTCGCCCGCTTCTTCTGATTGCCGGTCTTGGCGCCGTCGCCCTCATTCGGCTGGCGGCCGCCCCGGCCACCGTGCCGGTCTCCGCGGTCGTCAACATCCGCGACGCAGACTACGAGCACTCGCGCCCCGTGCTCGACCAGAGCGCGAGGAATCGGCCGCTGACGATCGCGGGCCGGACTTTCCCGAAAGGCCTGGGCACGCAGGCCGACAACCGCACTGCCGTGGATTTGAACGGGGCGACGCGCTTCACCGCCCTCGCCGGCATCGACGATGCCACCGAGGCGGCGCTGCCGGTCCTGCTCGAAGTGCAGCTCGACGGGCAGACCGTGTGGCGGAAAGAGATGAAGAGGGGCGAGGCACCTGCCGCCATCGACCTCGACGTGAAAGGGAAGAAAACCTTCGTCCTTCTCTGCCGGGATCTCGGGAACAACTACACCCAGACCCTCGTCGACTGGGCGGAGGCGGAGTTCACCGTCGACGGGGAACTGCCGAAATCCGTTTTTCCGCCCGCCCTCGACGAGGTACGTGTCATCCTCACCCCGAAGGCCCCCGCGACGCCGCGCATCAACGGCCCGCGCGTCTTCGGCGTGCGGCCCGGCCACCCGTTTCTTTACACCATCCCCGCGACGGGTGACCGACCGATGAAGTTCTCCGCCGACCACCTGCCGGCGGGCCTGGCGCTCGATGCGGCCACCGGCCGCATCACCGGCGAACTGGCGGCGCCCGGCACGTACCAAGTCACTCTCCGCGCGACGAACGCGCAGGGCGCGGACGCCCAGCCGTTTCGCATCGAGGTGGGGGAGACGATTTCCCTTACCCCTGCGATGGGCTGGAACAGCTGGAACTGCTGGGGCGTGAACGTGGACCAGGACAAGGTGCTCGCCTCGGCCCGGGCGATGGTCGCGAGCGGTCTCATCAACCACGGCTGGACCTACATCAACATCGACGACACCTGGCAGGGCGAGCGGCCGGGCCCGACGCACGCCCTGCAGCCGAACGAAAAGTTTCCCGATCTGAAGAAATTCTGCGACGAGATCCACGCCCTGGGCCTCAAGGCGGGCATCTATTCCACGCCATGGATTACCAGTTACGCGGTCTTTCCCGGCGGCAGCGCCGACACGGCGGACGGAAAGTGGACGAAGCCCGCCGGCCCGAAAACGGTCAACCGCAAGATCAAGCCCTGGCACCTCGGCGAGATCTCGTTCGCCGCCGTCGACGCCAGGCAGTGGGCGGAGTGGGGCATCGACTACCTGAAATACGATTGGAGCCCGAACGAGCCGCGCGAGACCAAGGCGATGGCCGACGCCCTGCGCGCCTCCGGACGCGACATCGTCTACAGCCTCTCGAACAACGCGCCGTTCCAGCACGCCGCCGCGCTCTCGGCGCTGGCCAATTCCTGGCGCACCACCGGCGACATCCGAGACGCCTGGGGCAATGTTCGCAACATCTGGTTCCAGCAGGAAAAGTGGCGCGAGTTCGCCGGGCCCGGCCACTGGAACGATCCCGACATGCTCGTCGTCGGCCCGGTGGACGTGGCCAACGGCAAGAACATCCGCCCGTCGCGCCTCACGCCCAACGAGCAATACACGCATATCTCCCTCTGGTGCCTGCTTTCCGCGCCGCTGCTCATTGGCTGCCCGATCGAGAAGGCCGACGAATTCACGCTCAGCCTGCTCTCGAACGACGAGGTGCTCGCGGTCGACCAGGACGAGCTGGGCCGGCCGGCGAAGCAACTCATCGTCGACGGACGCAAGCAGGTTTACGTGAAGGAACTGGCCGACGGCTCCCACGCGATCGGTTTCTTCAACCTCGCGCAGGAGACGCAGACGATCGCCATCACTTGGGCGCAGCTCGGATTGGCTAGGCCGGAGCGCGCCCGCGACCTCTGGCGGCAGCAGGACGTGAGCCTCTCCGGCGATGGATTCTCGGTCGAAGTTGGCCGCCACGGCGCCCACCTCATCCGCCTGTGGCCCGCGCGCTGATTTTGGAACATTTTCAAAAGAACTTCCGTTCCGCCTCTGATCAGAATGTGGGAGGGGCTTTATGCCCCGACTTTGCCGGCTGCGAGCGTCAAGTCGGGGCATAAAGCCCCTCCCACACTCGAGCCAACTGGCCCCGATGGGATTTGAAGATGTGCCGAAAATGTACCCGGCTGCTCAGCGCCCCGAAGCCGGGCCGACGTCGGCTGGCGTCAGGGGCTGGCCGGTGTAGGGCTCCATCCCGGTCAGGGCCGTGACGTCCTGCTTTCCGGCCGGGCTGCCGGTTGACCGGCCACCCGGGGCAGGACGCAACACGCCAGCATTGTCCGGGACCAGCTTCGGGTCGGATTGTACGAAGCCCTCCGCCGGCAGATTACCGCCTTGCTTGGCACCCCACCAGATGTTGCCGCTCCAGGTCGCGGTGTGTGGCGCGGTCGGGCTCAGGCTGACCGCGATGTCGCCTCCGACCATGACATTGCCGGTCACAGTCACGCGCGCCGCGCCGAGGCCGTTGGTCCGGCCACCCATCTGGTAGTGGACGCGGTTGTTGACGAAAGTGTTGAACGCCACGACGCAGTCGTCCGGCCGGTCGTGGCAGGTGAGCTTGGCCCCGTCGGCGACCTCGCCGTCGCCGTTGCCCATGTCGATGCCCTTGGTGTTCCCTTCGAAATAGTTGCCGTAGATCCGGTGGCGATCACCGAAGACGCGCAGGCCATCGGTGTTCCGGAAGTAGTTGCCGTAGGCGCGGCAGTCGTTGCCGTGGCGGAGCGTGAGCTGGGCGCCGGGGCTGTCGAGGAACGTGTTGTAGCGGTAGGTGTTCGCGCCCGACTTGTTGGTGATGAGTTCGTTCTCGCCGACGCAGCGCACGAAGAGGTTGTGTTCCACGAGGCCGTCGCCCGCCGACATACTGAGCCAGCTGCGGCCGAAGCGGATGGTCTCGGCGCCATTGCCACCGGCTTTGGCGTAGTCGTGGAAATGGTTGTGATGCACCCACAGGCGCCGCGCGACCTGTTCGCCCGCGCCCGTCACGGAAAGCATGTTGCCGACGACCTGCTTGCCCCGGAATTCGTTGCGGGCGACCTCGACGTCGTCACCCGCCACATCGAGGTCGGCACCTTCCCCCGGACACGCGAACGCATTGCGGAGCCAGCGCACGTGGTGGGCGCCGGCCGCGACCGTGTTGCCGCCGGCCGCGTGCGTGAAGACAAAGCCCTCGATGACGACATGGCTGGCCGCTGCGGTCACGGCAAAGCCGTGCGTGCCGGCGAATTCGACGCCGCCGACGGACTCGGCGCGAACGACGATTGGAGCGGTCGCGGTGCCGGACCGTTCGATCCGCAGGGCGGCGTCGGTCGCGTATCGGCCGTTGCGCACCACCACCACGTCGCCGGGTTGCGCCGCAGCCAGGCGAGCGCGGAGATCGGCGACGGATTCAACCGTGACGGTCGCCGACCAGGCGGGATTGGCCAGCAGCAGGATGGCAACGAGAACGCGGTGGAAAGGAGACATGGCAGGCAGGGGGAGGAGCCAGGATGGCGGGACGCCCAAGGGCGTGGGAAGCGGACCGACGCTTATATGCTTAAGGGCTTTCGGGGCGCAGGCGAAGCGGGATCATGCAGCTGATGGTGGAGCGACCTGCTCCCCAGGGCGCTTCTTTCGCAGCGGACGTCCTCAGCGCGTTGGGGAGCAACGCGCTCCACCTTTTGGTGTGCTCGTTTTTCCTCCATAAGTGGGTTTCAACTGCATGAGTTGGCAAAGGAAAGGCGGTTGTTTAAGCATATAATCCCGGTGGTGCTTCTGGCCGGGCGGCTTCGCGGGTAGGGTGGGGCAGATGAGGCTTTTGATTCGCTCCTGGCTATCCGCCCCGGCCGTTTCGGGTTTGAAAACATGACCGGCCTCTCCCGGCCCCGCCGTCAAGGCTGGGCTTGGGCTCGGGCGTGGCGATTCCGACCCGGAGAATTTTCGCACCCCTGGTTAGGTTAGCAATGAACTAGCGATGCAGGGTCGCGGCGGCCGGGTGGAAGGGACCACCCGGCCGTTTTGCTGTCGGCGCGGGCGGTTTGCGACCGGATCACGAGTCGGGTCAGGCGACCGCCGGGCGGTCAGTCCGCTGGTCCCGCACTTCGTGCGCGGCGAGGCCGTGGTGGCGCTTGAAGGCGCGACTGAAATCGTTCGGGTTGCGGTAGCCGAGCGCGTAAGCGATTGCCTTCACCGGCGCGGCGGTGGTTTCCAGCTGCTGGCGGGCCCAGCGCAGGCGCTGGTCGAGTGCGTATGCCCGGGGGCTTTGGCGGGTTTCAGTCTGGAAGAGCCGGCGGAGCGACGCCTCGGAGATGTCCAGGTATTCGCAGAGATGCCGCACGGGGTTCGGCACCTCGCGGTGGGTGCGAAGATATTCGATCGCGAGGCTGAAGCGGAAGGCGGGATCAGCGCCGCGGCCGGTCGCCCAACCCTCGGCGAGGTGGAGGTCGAGTTCGAGTTGCAGCCGGGCCGCGCGCAACTGCAGCAGGCTGTGCACGCAGGCGCGCGCCACCGCCTGCCGGCAGTGCTCGTGCAGCACCTTCAGGCGGCGAAGCGTGGGATCGCCGGCGTGCAACAGGATCGGCTGGTGGGCGGCGGGCATGAGACCCGGGTGCGCGGGCGGATTGCGCCATACCCAGGTGAGCATCTGGCAGGGGCGCCCGGGCTGGTCGACATGGCCAACCGGCGTGTCGGGATGGCAGATGCTGATAAAGCCGGGCCGGGTCGGATGGCGCCGGCCGGCCGCCAGCAATACCGGGCTGCCCGCCAGCACCACGAAATAATGCCAGCCGTCATGGGGCTGCGGGGCGGCTGGCGCGTCACCGTACCAGCGATTGCCCCAGGAGACGTACGCGAGTTCAAACGGCTGGGGTTGGAACACCCGGCACAGCGGGTGTCCCTTGGGCGGACGATAGTCCGCATAGCTGACATTCGCGCAGGCGGGGGACGGAGGTTGCACGGGGGTGGTGCCGATGGGGCCATCAAAGCTGCGCCGTCGCCGTCCGGGCAAGGGACGCTCTGGTAACATCGTTAAGCGGCAAGTAGCAGAACCGCTCACCCGGAGAAAATGCTAGCCGTTCCGCCTTGGCCGCATGCGCCTGGCCGGAAGTCTGGGCGCGTGGTTTGCCGGCTGGCCGGCATTCCCTCCACGCCCAACCCCGACACCACCATGACCCTGCCCACCTCCGCCTCCCGGCGGCCCGGCGCTCGCCGCCGCCTGCCGTCGTTTCTTGCCGCCTTGGTTCTCCTCGGCGGATCCGTCCGAGCCGCCACCGTCCGCGGCACCGTCAGCAACCAGGCCACGAGCAAAAACCTCGTGGGTGTCACCGTCTCCGTGAATGAAACCAACCGCTCCGCCCAGACCGAGAGCGGCGGTTTCTACGAGATCACCGACCTCGCACCCGGCGCCTACACGCTGGTCTTCGATTATCCCGGGCTCGACCGCAAGGAGGTCCGGGTGGTGGTCGCGGACGCCGCCCCGACCCGGCAGGATGTGGCGCTTCGCTCGGACGTCTATCAACTCGACACCTTTACCGTCGCCGGGGTGCGCGAGGGCAACGCCGCTTCCATCGTGCAGCAGAAAAAGGCCGTCAACGTCACCAACGTCGTCACCTCCGATGCCTTCGGCAACATCGCCAAGGGCAACGTCGGCAACTTCCTCAAGCGCATCCCCGGCATCGCCGGCACCACCGACGAGGTCGACACGGAGAACATCCTGGTGCGCGGCATCGCCGCCAACTTTACCAGCCTCGACATCGACGGCACCCGCACCGCCAACGGCTCGCCCGACGGACGCAACCAGTCCGCCGCCGGCATCCCCACCGACCTGATCGAACGCGTCGAGGTCATCAAGGCCGCCAAACCCGAGACCGACGCCGACTCCCTGGGCGGTCGCGTCAACCTCATCACCAAGAGCGCCTACGACCGCCAGGGCCGCAGCCTCAGCTTCCGCGCGGCCACCTCGTACAGCATGACCTATGGCGACGACGTCGGGCGCCGGGACGGCGATTCCTTCGCCCCCAGCTTCGCGGGCACCTATTCGGATGTTTTCTCCGTCTTCGGTGGCAAGAATAACTTCGGTCTGATCGCCCAGGCCAACCACGAGCGCATCCTCGAGGTGCGCGGAACCACGGCCTGGAACTTCGGCAGCGCCGCCAGCAACAGCGGCACCATCCCGGCAGGCGAGCTCGACTACCCGCAGTTCAACAACGTCAGCGTCGCCCTCCACGAGGTCGTCCGCAGCGCCGCCAGCCTGCGCGGGGATCTCAAGGTCAATGACCGTTTGTCCGTCAGCGGCACCGTCGGTTGGAGCACGCACGAGAACAACATGTGGCGCTCCCGCAACCAGATGGCCCCCGGCGTCGTCAACGTCCCGCTCTCCACCGATCCCGAGTTCACCGTGATCGACGGCGCCCGCTACCGGGCCATCCGCGAAACCCGCGACCAGGCCACCGACAAGACCACCGCCCGCTTCAGCGCCAAGTGGCGCGGCGCGGAGGACCTCAAGGTCGACTTCGACCTCTCCTACGAGAAGGCCGACCGCCACGAGACCCGCGAGAGCATCAACCCGACCTCACGCCTGCGCGTCAACTATGTCCTCGACCGCCGGGCCGCCTCGGCCGATCCGCGCTGGCCTTCGATCCGGGTCATCTCCGGGCCTTACAGCGGCAACACCGTGACAACGGCGACCATGCCCACGACCTTCCTCAGCCTCAACCCCTTCGCCGACGATTTCCGGGATACGAACGACGCCCCGGTTTTTTTCCGCAATCACGACACGGTGAACGAAATCCTCGGCACGCGGGTGGACTTCACCAAGAAGCTCAAGGCCCGCTGGCCGGTCGAGCTCAAGTCGGGCCTGCGCTACCGGAGCGACATCACCAAGGTCGACCGCGACGAGCTGAACGGCGCCCTCAACCTCGCCACCTCCTCGTTTCTCCGGGACCTGCGCGGCTTCCTCGATGACGACTGGGACCTCGGCGGCGCCATCGGCCGCTACCCCGTGGGCTTCGTGCCCGACGAAAAGAAGCTCAGCGCCGTCGGCGCGGCCTATGTCGGCGCGGCCGACCCGCTCACCGCCTGGACCTTCAATCCCGCCATCTTCACCATCAACAACGGCAACACCCGCGGCAACTCGCTCCTCAATGACCGCAAGATCTGGGAGGACATCTCCGCCGCCTATGTCCAGGGCGAGGTGGAGTTCAGCCCGCGGCTCAAGGTGCTCGGCGGGGTGCGCGTCGAACGGACCGACATCGAGCGCAGCATCCCGCTCCGCAACCGCAAGGCCGGCGTCGCCGGCACCCTCGGCGAGTACACCGGCCGCACGCGCGACGCGAAGTCGTACGACAACTGGTTCCCGAGCCTCCACGCCCGCTACGAGCTGAAGCCGAATCTCATCCTGCACGCGGCCTACAGCACCACCATCGGCCGGCCCAACTACGGCGACCTGCTGGCCGCCGCCGACGCCAACCCCGACAACCGCACCATTAACGTCCCCAACCTCGACCTGCTCCCGGAGGAATCGCAGGGCTTCGACCTCAGCCTCGAATACTACTACGAGCCGGTCGGCGTCCTCTCGGTCGGCGTTTTCCGCAAGGACATCACCAACTACGCCGTCAGCCAGAGCTTCGACGTCTCGGCCCAGGAAGCCGCGGACGAATACGGCGCCCCGATCTCGGCCGGTGACACCGGCACCTGGCGGGTCTCGTCCAAGATGAACGACGGCGAAGCCTGGGTGCAAGGCGTCGAGTTCAACTACTCGCAACAGTTCCAGTCCTTGCCCGGCGCGCTGAAGGGCCTGGGCGTCTTCGCCAACTTCACCTTGCTGAAAACCGAGGGCACCTACACGCGCGGCAGCGGCGGAGTTGTCACCACCGACTTGGAGAACTTCATCCCCCGCACCGCCAACGCCGGCCTCAACTACGCCTACAACCGCTACGACCTGCGCCTGCAGTGGAATTACACCGACGCGTTCCCCGAGGACGTGGACATCGCCAATCCGCTCATCCGCAACAAGTGGCGCGGTGAGCGCTGGTCCATCGACTTCACGGGCCGCTACAAGGTGACGAAGAATTTCACGATCTTCTGCGATCTCACCAACCTCACCGAGAACCACGGCAAGAAGTTCCGCGGCACCGTCGACCCCGTCCGCCGCGAGGAGACCAACGCCCTCGGCTTCCTCCTCACCGCGGGCGTGCTGGCCGACTTCTAGCCCGGACATTTCACAGTCATGAGCGATCCAGTCACCAAAATGTCCGTCCGCCCTCCGGGCGGAGCGACTTTGTCGCGGCGCGCCCCGACAAAGTCGGCCCGACAGGGCGCATACTTCACACCTCTGAGTGTGAAATAGGCGGGCTAGCCGTGGGAGGCCGGCGACGCCGGCCAGCCTCCTCCCGCCGCCGGCCGGATCGTACCCCGGCCGACGGTCTGCCCCAATCTTATAACCCGATGCCCATGCATACCTGCCGCCCGTTCCTCCTGTTCGCCACCGCTTGCATGCTGCTTTCACGTGCGGGGGCCGCCGATCCCCCGCCGCCCTTCCAGCTCAACGGCTGGCAGTTTCACGACTACAACATGCCCAAGCTCGAGGAGGCCGTCCGCCGCGCACCCGACTACGGCGTGAACTTCCTCATCTTCTCCCACGGTTTCTTCTGGTCACCCGAGGGCTTCCTCGCCTCGACCGACGACCTCGACGTGAAGCATCCGCCCGCCTACCTGGACGACCTGAAGCTCGGCGACGAGTTCGAGCTGCGCCGGGGCTGGCACGGCGACATGCGCAAGATCGCGGCGATGGCGAAGGAGCGCGGGATCCCGTATTACCTCTGGCTCCACGAGTTCAACGACATGCCCAAGCGCTTCCTCAAGGACAACGTCCTCCAGATGGATCATCCCGACCTCTTTCCGTTCCTGGAAGACCGCTACGAGCGCCTGCTCAAGGTCCTGCCCGACGCCGCGGGCTTCGTGATCACCTTTCACGAGAGCGACTACCGCCTCTTCCGCAACAGCCAGGTCGCCAGCGCGCTCAGCGTGCCCGACCGGATCCACAAGGTCTCGCGGTTCTTCTACGACTTCCTGAAGAAGCGGAACAAGCAGCTCATCGTCCGCAATTTCTTCTACGAACCGCTCGAGATGGAGTATTTCAAGTCGGCGCTCGACCGCCTGCCGGACGACGTCATCTCGATGTCCAAGGACACGACGCACGAGTTCCACCCGTTCTATCCGTGGGATCCGCAGCACGCCCAGGCCAGTGGCAAGCGCCGGATCATCGAGATCGACATCGGGGTCGAGAAGGCCTGGTCCTCCTCGGGCGTCTACGCGCAGACCGACTACATCCGCCGGGTCGCCCAGCGCGCGCGCGACACCGGGCAGACGGGGCTCGTCTGCCGCGCCCGGCTCATCGGCGACGAGCCGTTCCAGGACCCGCACGAGATCAATTTCTACGCCTTCTCGCGCTACCTCGCGAATCCCGACCTGCCCGTCGACCAGGTGCAGCTCGACTGGGCGCTGCGCCGCGGGTTCGCGCCGCTGGCCGCGCCTTTCGTCGCCTCGGCCATGAAACGCTCGGAGTTCATCAACCACCACGGCCGGTGGCACCTCGAGAACTGGCTGACCAAGTCGCTCGGCGCCGAATGGGCCGACTACCCGTACTACTACGGCCACGTCCTCGAGCGCGCCCGCTCCAAGTGGACCAACGACCCGGCCGACCGCGCGCTCGAGCAGAAACTCTATCACCCCGACGCCGCGACCTATGCCCGGCTCGTGGCCGAGAAGGACGAGGTCGTCGCCCAGGTTCGCGCCGGTCAGCGCGATCTCCGGGAGGCGGCCGTGCACGCGACAGCGGACCAGCTCGCGCCCCTGGTCGAGGGCTACCGCTTCCTCGAGGACGCCGCCCTGCTGCAGCGCGAGTGGATTCGCGCCTATTTCTCGTTGCGCCGGTATATGGACGACCCGAAGGACGAATACCGCCTCACGATGAATGACGCGCTCGCGCAGTTGCAGCATTTCGAGCGCACCCCCGGGATCACCTACGGCCTGAATGGGGCCACGGGCCGGCGCTACAACATCGACGCCTTCGTCCTCGAACTGCAGTGGCGGGCGGCCAACCGCCGCCGTGCCCTCGCCGAGGATGCCCGTATCCTGGACGAAGTCCGCCACCGGATCGACGTCACGCGGAATTAACCCTGCTCCGTCATGTTCCGACCCACCCCGGCGCTGGTGCGCCACCCTTCTCCAGAGGGAACCCAAGCCCACGCGGCGAAGATCCCCTCTATCAAGCCCGAACCATTCAGTTCGAGGTGGAGCGACCTGCTCCTTAGGGCGCTTTCTTCGCAGCGGGCGTCCTCAGCGCGTTGGGGAGCAACGCGCTCCACCTTTTGGTGGTCGGCGATTTCCCTATCGCCGACAAGGACTCTCGAGGCGGGCGAACCTGCCGTCGGTGGGCCCCTCGACCGGCTCGGGGTCCTGAGCTTGTCGAACGGAGAAACCGACGCCCAGCTATTGAATCGTTCCGGATCAAGAGGGGTGCCCGCAGGGCGGGGTGTGTCGCTCGGGAAATCAGCCACCGAACGGAGTCGTATTAACCCGTCCCGCCACTCCGTGGGGTACGGGCCCGACGGCGCTTAACCGTATAATCTCGAGTCGACTTCCATCCGGCTTACCGTGCGCTGCAATTGTCCCCCATGATATCCCTCCGCCTGCTCCTTGCCCTGACCCTCTCCGCGCTGACGGCTTCCGCCCAGGTTCCGGCCCGCGTCTTCGACGTGCGCGCCCATGGCGCCAAGGGCGACGGCGTCACGCTCGACTCGCCCGCCATCAACGCCGCGATCGAGGCCGCGGCGGCGGCCGGCGGTGGCACCGTCCATTTTCCGGCCGGCACCTATCTCAGCTTCTCCATCCGGCTGAAGAGCAACATCACGCTCTATCTTGATTCCGGCGCCACCATCGAGGCGGCCCGGCCGCCCGCCGACCTGTCGGCCGGCTACGATGCGCCGGAACCCAACCCGGGGACGGACCAATACGAGGATTTCGGCCACTCGCACTGGCACAACAGCCTCATCTGGGGCGAGGGGCTCACCCACATCGCCATCCTCGGGCCGGGCCGGATTTTCGGCAAGGGCCTCAGCCGCGGCAACTCGAACCGCTTTGATCCCACGCCCGAGGAGCGCCTGGCCGGGCAGAAGCCCGGGAACGACCTCCCGCAGTTCGCCAAGGACCTCATCGCGAAGAACCAACCCGGTCCCTTCGGCACCCCCGGCAAGGACACGCTTCCCGCCGGCGTCGGCAACAAGGCGATCGCCCTGAAGAACTGCCGCAACGTCATCTTCCGCGACTTCACCCTCCAGCACGGCGGCCACTTCGCCATCCTCGCCACCGGCGTGGACAACTGGACTGTCGACAACCTCACCATCGACACCAACCGCGACGGCATCGACTTCGACTGCTGCCAGAACGTCCGCGTCTCGAACACCTCCGTCAACTCGCCCAACGACGACGCCATCTGCCCGAAGAGCAGCTACGGCCTCGGTTACGCGCGCATGACCGAGAACATCACCATCACCAACTGCTACGTCAGCGGTTTCGACGAGGGCACGCTGCTCGACGGCACGAGGAAGCGCCGTGACGACCACATCTTCGGCCACGGCCCGACGGGCCGGATCAAGTGCGGCACCGAGTCCAACGGCGGCTTTCGCAACATCACGATCTCGAACTGCGTATTCGAATACTGCCGCGGCCTCGCCCTTGAATCGGTCGACGGCGCGCAGATGGAGGATATCACGGTCACGAACCTCACGATGCGCGACATCGTCAACGCCCCGATCTTCATCCGCCTCGGCGCCCGCCTGCGCGGACCCGAAGGCACGAAGGTCGGCACGGCCCGCCGCATCAAGATCGACAATGTCGTCGTGCACAACGCCCCGGCCGAGGCCGGCATCCTGCTGACCGGCATCCCCGGCTACACCATCGACGACGTGTCACTCAGCAACATCTTCATCGACTACGCCGGCGGCGGCACCGCGGCGGATGCCGCGCGGGTCGTGCCCGAGGACGAAAAGGCCTATCCCGAGCCCTACCGCTTCGGGAAGCTTTCCGCCTGGGGCCTCTTTGCCCGTCACCTGACCAACCTGACCGTCGATCGGGTCGAGTTCCGTGCAGCGCAGCCCGATTTCCGCCCGGTTGCGTGGCTCGAGGATGTCACGGGGGCCAGTTTCGACCGCGCGAAGTTCCCGCCGGCCGCGGGCGCGCCGGCCCTCCTGCTCAAGGGCGTCATGGGCCTGGAAATCCACCGCTGCCCCGGCCTGCCCGAGACCCAGCGCCCGGAACTGATCGCCGCGGAGAAACTTTGAGTTCCGGCCTGCCGGCCGGTGCATTGATGCGAAAACTCAATGTCTTCCTGCTCGGGTGCTCCTGCCTCGGCGCTGCCGCCGTCCTCGCCGGGAGTTCTTCGGACACCGACATCGTCGCCGCAGCGGACGCCACCCACCTGCTCGGGATCACGGGCCAAACCGTGCGGGTGGTGGCTGGGAGCACCTATGCGTTCACCGTCGACACGCCGGAGGACCAGGGACTCGTCTCGACCGTACCCACCGTGAAGGAACTGCTCGTCGAGATCGCGTCCGCCGATGGGTCGGCCCAGCATCGCTGCGTGACCGATCAAGGCGGGACGGAAAAGTCCAGGGGGATCGTCACCCGAGGCGACCGGCTGTTGGTTACCGCCGCGGATGGCGTGGCGACCGCGACTTACACCTTGCAACTGGAACCCGCGGCGCTGGCGGGCCGGCTCTGGCTGGAACACGACACGGTCACGGTGAACACATCGCGCGACCTGGTGCTTGGTTTCACCGCCGGCCAGCGTAGTCCGAATGCCACGGTGCGGATCGTCCTGCCGCCCGGCGTCACGGTGACGCCGGACAACACCACGGTTAACGTCATCGGTCGTGGCGCCGTGAAGCTGCGTGACCTCTCCACGCAATCCATTGGTCGCGTCGGCTCGGCCTATTCCTACGCCAGGGTGGGGGAGGCCGACATCGCCCCGGCGGCGGACGGCGGGACCATCGTCTCCTTCAAGCACCTCGATCTCCGGCCCGCCAACGGGGTCGATCTCCGGATCGTCATCAGCGGCGTGACGCTGGCGCGCGCCGGAGCCCATCCGTTCCGGGCGAGCTACACCACCGCCCAGCCGGAGGCGCTGAGCAGCGTCGAGTGCGGCGCCACGCTGACCGCGGTCGCCACGATCTCGGACTTCGCGCGCGTGGTCGACCGGAGCCGGCGCTACCGGGAGACGCCCACGACCTACACGACGGTGGACTTCACCTGGAGCCACGCGGGCGCGGCTCCCGTGCACCTGTTGCATTCGCTCGACGAGGGCAAAAACTGGGCGCGAATGGATGCGGCCATCGATGCCAGGGGCTCGGCCCGGGTTGCCGGGCTGGCCCCCGACCGGTTGCATTGCTTCCGGCTGGAAGTGGAACACGGCCCGCAGGCCGGTCGGTCCAACGTCGTCCGTTTCTACTCCGGCAAGAGGGATATCAAGGGCTTCGGCGTCACCGGGGACGGGCAGGGGGACGACACCGACGGTATCAATGACGCGATTGCGCAGCTCGCGGCGCTGGGCGGCGGCACGCTGCGCTTCAGCGACGGCACCTACAACGTCCGCACCGTCCACCTCCGGAGCAACGTCTGGCTGTATCTCGACCGCGGCGCCACGATCGCGGCGCTGAAGGGCGGCGATGCGCCGGAGGTCACCTGGTTCAGCGACCGCCAGTACCGCTCCGGGCTCTCGCCGACCGACGCCGGGCCCTACGAGAACCCCGAGAACTGGCTGACCAAGCAGGACGTCGGCCATCACTATTTCCGCAACACCATGTTCTTCGGCGAGCGCCTCGACAACGTGAAGATCGTCGGCACCGGGCGCATCACCGGCCACGGCAACCTGGTCACCGGCGACAACGTCATGCGGAACCCGCCCGACAATCGCAGCGACAAGATGTTCACCCTGAAGCTCTGCACCAACCTCGAGATCGGCGGCCTGACCCGCGACGACGACCTGTGGTACGACCCGGAGAAGGACGAGCCCTACTATGTGGCCAAGGACGGCGCGAAGGACTTCGCCGTGGAAAACATGCTGCACCTCGACCGCGGCGGCCACTTCGTCCTGCTCGCCACCGGCACCGACGGCATCGACGTCCACGACACCTATCTCGGCAAACACGCCACCGGCAATTCACGCGACATCTACGATTTCATGCAGTGCAACGACGTCGTCGCGACCAACATCTATTGCCGGGTCACCTCCGACGACATCGTGAAACCCGGCTCGGATTGCTCGCTCGGCTTCACCCGGCCGGCGCGGAAATACCGCGTGCGCAACATCCTTGGCGACACCAACTGCAACCTGTTCCAGATCGGTTCGGAAACGGCCGACGACATCCAGGACGTCTGCGTGGACAACATCTACGTCACGGGGGGCAACAAGGCCGGTTTCTCCATCTCGACTAATGACGGCGCCCACGTGAAGGACATCCACCTCAATTGCGGGCACACCGGACCGCTGCACGCGCGCTCCAAGATGCTGCGGACGCACACTCCGTTCTTCATCTCCATCTCCAACCGGGGCCGCGTGCTCGGCGCCACGGTCGCCCGGTTCAAGTTCGACGAGAACGGCAAGCCGCACGACGAGCTGCTCAACACCAACATCAACATCGGCGTGGTGGAAAACATCATCCTCAGCCACGTCGACGTCACCGAGCAATACGCCGGCAGTTCGTACCGCCCGCCGCGCTGGAAG
>DASZPS010000117.1:0-17008 GCA_035549955.1 Lacunisphaera sp.
TTGAAGCGCCGTTTCGCTCGGTAGCGAACCGACCGAAAGGTGGTCGTCGATTTCCATATCGACGACAAGGACTCACGAGGCGTGCGAACCTGGCGTCGGTGTGGAAACCGACGCCCACCAACTGCATGATCCCGGCTGAGCCGAACTCATGCCGTTGAGGTGGAGCGACCTGCTCCCCAAGGCGCTTCTTTCGCAGCGGACGTCATCAGCGCGTTGGGGAGCAACGCGCTCCACCATTTGGTGCGGCCGTTCCCAGACTGAAAATGGACCTCAACTCCCAGGAAACAGCGGCGCTGCAGCCGGCCTCGCTGAGGCCGGTCCGGGGTCACCGCCCCTGGCTACAACCACACGGTTTCTTCCTGACCGGAGCAAAACGTGTTTTGCGACTTGGGGCTGCATGATTTGGCTAAGGTCAGGGCGTTCCACCTTGAAAAGGGGGCGTCGTCTTTACCCTCAGCCCTTCAACTCCACAATCACCTGGATCTCCGTGGTGGAGCCCTTGGGCAGGCCCGCGGCCGCCACGGCGGCCCGCGCATGCTTGCCGGCATCACCATAGAGTTTGCCAAACAGTTCCGAGGCACCGTTGATCACGGCCGGGCTGTCGGCAAAGCCACTGACGGCGTTCACGAAACCGGTGACGAGCACGAACTGCTTCACGCTGTCGAGGCGGCCGGTGGCGGCCTTGAGGTTGGCCAGCGTGTTGAGCGCGCAAATTTTCGCGGACTCATACCCCGCTTGGACAGTCTGTTCCGCCCCGACCTGGCCCACGTGGGTCATCTGGCCGTTGACCGAACTGATGGTGCCGGCGAGGTACAGCAGATTGCCCGTGCGGACGGAAGGCACGTAGCTGCCGGCGACGGCGGGCGGATTGGGAAGGGTGAGACCGAGTTCGGCGAGTTTGGCTTCGATGGGATCCATGGTGAAACTAGTTGCTCGCATCCCGGCTGCCTTTGTGTTGCGGGATGAATTCAAAGGTTGCGACATCCTCGACCTTCACCGGTTGGTCGAGCACCCCGACTTCCTGCAGCAGCTTGATCTGCTTTTCCAGGCGGGCCGGCGTGAGCTGCCCCACGGCCTCTCCCTTGGCGGGATCGCCCGCGACCAGCTTGTAATCGTTCATCGCCTTGATGCTGTAGGCCATGAACTCCGGCGTGAGGTCGGGGCGCTTTTCGGCGATCAACTTGTTCCCCGGCGACGGGTCGCCGGTCAGGTAGTCCTCCCAGCCGCGGATGCTGGCCCGCACGAATTTCTTCACGACGTCCGAATGCTCCGCAAGGAACGTCCGGCCGGCGAACATCACGCGGTAGGGTTCGTAGGTGTCGCTGGCAATGAGCAACGCCCCGACGTTTGCGCCCCGCTGGCGGGCAAAATACGGCTCATTGGTGACAAAACACTGCTGGACGAATTCCTTGCTGGCCATGAAACGGGCCAGGTCGCCGACCAGCGGCAGCAGCGTGAAGTCGATGCCTTCCTTCCTTCGCAGCACCTCGATCCAGGTCGAACCCGCGCCGGCCATGAGCGTCCGGCCCTGCAGGTCCTTGAGGCTGTTGAGGGGGCGCTCCGTGTGAAACAGGATCCCCTGCGGGTCGCGCTGCATTTCGGCGCCGACCATCTTGATCGGCACGCCGCGGGCGATCGCCACGATGACATCGTCCCCGTTGGTCATGCCCAGGTCGGCGCGGCCGATGCCCACCGACGACATCACCTGTGCATTCGGGCCGCCGGGCAGGATTTCCACGTCCAGGCCCGCCTCGGCGTAGTATCCCTTGGCCAGCGCCTGGTAGTAGCCGCCATGTTCAGGCTGGGGGTACCAGTCGGTCTGGAACCTGACCTTCAGTCGCGATTGCCCGGGGTCGGCTTTGGGCGCCTCGGCTTGTTTGCTGCAGCCCGCCCCCAGCACGAGCAGTCCGATTCCAGCCATGCATGAGTACCAGCCGGCCCGAAGGATGGGCACCCGGGACCGATTGAATTGGGGCGATACAGGCCTGATCTTGTTCATGCGTGGGTGAAGCTTCAGTGGTCGTCCCGCTCGTAGGAATCGTGCCACTTGTGCAAAATGGCCCAGCTCAAAAACGAAACGGCTGCGACAAAGATAAAACCAAGCAGGCAGCTGGTCAACCCCGTGGCGAACAGCGCCGGGATTTTGATCTGGGTGTTGTAGCTGTAGACCAGGAATCCGAGTCCCCCCGTGCCGCCCGCGGAGTTGCCCACCATGTATTCGCCGAAAATCGCCCCGATGGGCGCGAGCGTGGCGGCAATGCGGAGGCCGGTCAGGTAATGTGGCATCGCCGCCGGCACGCGCAACAGCCAGAGTTCCTGCCAGCGACCGGCATTCGCCATCCGGAAAAGCGCGACATGGTTCATGTCGGTCGAGAGCAGTCCCTGCGTGGTGTTGGCGACGATCGGGAAATAGCTGATCAGCCAGGTGATCACGATTATCCCGCGCAATCCCGGGCCGGCCCAAGGCCAGAGGACGATGATGGGAGTCAAGACGATGACCGGCGTCATTTGCAGCACCAACAGCCAGGGATAGAGCGCCGCGCGCAAGGACTTTGAAAAACTCAGGACCAGGGCCGTGGCAAATCCGAGCGAGGCGGCCATCAGGAATCCGCCCAGCGCGCCCATGGCCGTGTTTCCGGCCGCCGCCAGCAATCGCCCGCGTTCGCGCCACGCGGCCGCGAGGATCTCATCCGGGGTCGGCAGGATCCAGCTTTGGACTCCGCCGACATGCCGCGCCGCATACCACAGCGCAATAAACGCGCCGCCACCGAGGACCGGCAGGAGCCACAACGAGAGCAACGGCAGCTTCTTCACGGTGTCACCTCCACCGCATGCAGCAGCTTGGACACTTCGATTACCTTGGCTTGGAAATCCTCGCGGTCGCGCAATTCCGCCTGGCGTGGATAGCCGAAGTCAACCTTCACCTCCGCGTGAAACCGCCCGGGATGAGCCGCCATGATCAGGATGCGGTTCGACAGGAACACGGCCTCGCTGACCGAATGCGTGACAAACATCGCCGTGAAGCGTGACCGCTCGCGGAGTGTGAGCAGTTCTTCGTTCAATCGATTGCGCGTCATTTCATCCAGCGCGCCGAAAGGTTCGTCCAGCAACAGGAGCTGGGGCTCCAGGGTGAGCGCCCGCGCAATGGACACCCGCATTCTCATGCCACCGGAGAGTTGGCGCGGGTAATAGTCCGCCACCTTCTCCAGCCCGACGAGCGCGAGCATCGCGCGGGCCTTGGCGCGGCGCGGCGCGGCAGGCACGCCACGCAACCGCAACGGCAACTCGGCGTTGCCCGCCGCCGTAAGCCACGGCAGCAGGGTGGCATCCTGGAAGATGAATGCCTGCCGGTCGCGCGCCCGCTTGGGTGTCGTGCCGAGCACCGCGAGCGTCCCTTCGGTCACGGGGTTCAGGCCGGAAATCAGCTTGAGCACGGTGGATTTGCCGCAACCGCTTGGCCCGATCAGGGTGACGAAATCGCCGGGCGCCAGCGCCAGGTTGATCCCGTCCAACACCAGCGCCCCGCTGCCGTAGCGCTTGCGCACGGCGTCAAATTGGACGATGGATTCCGGGCCGGCCATGAGCCGCATCAATGGACACAAACGGGAGTAAAACGCCAGACCCTTTGCCCTTCGCCACCTGGGCGGCGATGGCGCCGGCCGAGGCGGCGAGAAATGTCCACGCCCGCGTCGCCGCGCTCCCCGCCCCGCTCCGGGCGGCATCGCTGGCGTGGCTTCGACCGGAGGCGAATTTGGAAGAGTCTTTCGCCCGGGCGCTCCGCCATGATTGCAATGCCCCGCTATGTCGCGTGCCCTACTTCCTGAAAGATCTTTTCGACATCGATGGTGTTCCCACCCGCGCCGGCTCGACCTTCCTCGACCAGGTCCGGCCACGGCCGACGCGCAACAGCCAGGTGGTCACCGAACTCGAAAAGCTCGGCGCAGTCTGCGCGGGCAAGACCCATCTCGTCGAATTCGCCTCCGGCTTGACCGGAGAAAATCCGCACTACGGCGATTGTCCTCACCCGCGTTTTCCCTCGCGCCTTTCCGGCGGTTCCAGCAGTGGCTCGGCGGCGCTGGTCGCCGCCGGCATCGCACCCTTGTCGATCGGCACGGATACGGGTGGCTCCGTGCGCGTACCGGCGGCTTGGTGCGGCCTGTTTGGCTTCCGCCTGACGCCAGGCGACGAACTGATTCGCGATGCCTTTCCGCTGGCGCCCACCCTGGACACGGCCGGATGGTTCACCGCCCACGCCGGGGACATGCTCACCGCATGGCGGGCCCTGGGACCCACGTCCGCCGCGTCAATTGCCCGTACACCCCGCGGCTGCTACCTAAATGCTCGCCAGTTGGTACCCGCGATAAGCGAGGAAGTGGCCACGGCCTGCGACTTTGCCGCGGCCAGTCTTGCGGCCCGCGCCGATCCCGCCGTCGAAGCAGAATTGCTGCGATCCTGGCATGACGCGATCGACACCTATGTCACCATCGGCATGAGCGAGGCCCACGCGGTCCATCGCAACTGGCTGACGCCCCATCGCGAACAGTACGACCCGGTCATCTGGCAGCGATTCGTCAACGCCGGCAAATTCCCGGCCGACGACATTTCCCGCGCCCGCGCGCGACTCGCCGAGATCCGCGCGACCTGGCGCGAATTCTTCCGGGCCTACGATTTCCTGGTGTTGCCCGCCGTCCCCACTCCCGCCCCGACCAAGGCCGAGGCCACGCCCGAACTTCGTCGCAACATCCTCTCGCTCACCGCGCCCGCGAGCCTCGGCGGCCTGCCGGTATTGTCGGTGCCAGTCCCGCTCAAATCGGGACTCACGGCGGGCCTGCAAATCGTGTTGCCGGAGACCGCCAGTCCCGTGGTGCCTTGGTTGCTAGAGTCGCAGTAGTTGGGCGGCGTTGCCGCCGAGTTCAGCCGGTCTGAATCCGCCGTTCCGTGCCTCCGCGAGAATGCCTCCCAGCTCCGGGACGGCGTTCTGCCCGGGGTACAGCACCAGGGGATAGTCGGAACCGAACAGCACCCGCCCTGCCGGCGCCTTGGTCCAGACATCAGCCCCGTACAGCAAAGGCGACGCCGCCGTGTCGAAGTAGACGTTGCTCAGGCGCGCCGCCACGGGGTTCCAAGCCAAGCCCCCTCCCCAGTGCGCGAGGATGAAGTTCGTCTGCGGAAACTCCCGTGCCAGGGTGACGAAATCCTCCAGCGGCGTCTCCACGCGCCCGGGATAGACTTTGGATTGCGGATCCGTGACGTGGAGGTTCACGGGCAGGCCAAGGTCGCCGGCGAGCGACAGCATTTTCCGCCAGAACGGATCGACCAGCGGCACGTACTGTGAATGCGGCGACAGCTCGCCGAGGCCAGAAAATCCATTCGCGTGAGCCCAGCGGACTTCGTCCAGCGCGCCCTCCCCCGCCGCGGGATGAACCGTGGCGAACGCGGCGAAACGCGCGGGATGAGCGCGTACGCACTCCGCGTAAAACCGGTTCTGCGCCACGCAGGTCGCATGGTGCTCCCAATACCAGCCCAACAAGACCGCGCGGTCGACGCCGGCGGCATCCATTTCGCGGAGCAAATCGTCCACCGAAGGAAAGCCCTGCACATGGAATCCGCCCCGGCGCTGGCGCGTGCATAAACGCGCCCAGTGGGCCTCGCCGTGCGCCATCGCCCAGTTCGCCGGATCGCGGTTAACCTCCGGCGGATAGAGGTGCACGTGCGCGTCGATGATGGCCACGCACCACTTTCACCGGCGCTCCGCCGCGGGCAAGCCGGGAAAGGCCGCGTCCGCCCGCCCGCAAGCCTCAGCCGGGATCATGCAATTGGTGGGCGTCGGTTTCCACACCGACGCCAGGTTCGCACGCCTCGTGAGTCCTTGTCGTCGATATGGAAATCGACGACCACCTTTCGGTCGGTTCGCTACCGAGCGAAACGGCGCTTCAATTGCATGATCCCGGCTCAGGGGTTCCGGCCTCGCACACGAGCTCGGCGCGAGCGCCTACATTCAGGCCGTCCGACCGGACGCAATCGAACTACGCCGTGGCCACCGGTGGCGCCACGTTCCGGTCCTTCTTGAAGAGGCTGATCAGGCCCAGGATCACGAGCACCGGGATCCAGATCGGCGACAGCGCGATCGCGAAGGCGATCAACACGGCGGCCAGAGCCACCACGAGCGAAATCCCGACCGCCCCGAGCACCGCCGCAGCCACCAGGCCGATCAGCGCGCCAAAGAGGATCACCGGGCTGAGCTTGATCGCCACGACGAGCACGGCGGCGATCAACAGTACTTTGAGGAAAGTTTTCATGATACCGGGAGAACACCTTGCGGGACCGAAAAGTTGCACCCGGCAGGGCCGCGGGCACGATCGACCCGGGATAGGTCTTCGACCGCAGCGACTAAAATACTTGGTTTAAGCTCCGACTCCGCATCTCCTGTCCCCGGATTTCCTGTCCTCCTTGTCTCCGTCCTCGCCAGTTCCCGTGGTCTGCGCCGTCATCGAGCATGCGGGCACCGTGCTCGTCGCCCAACGCCCGCCCGGCAAACTCCTGCCGCTGAAATGGGAGTTCCCGGGCGGCAAAGTCGAGCCGGCCGAGGACCCGGCCGATGCCATTGTCCGCGAGATCCGGGAGGAACTCGGCTGCCGCATCACGGTCACGAGGCCGCTGCCCCGCTTTCTCCATGATTACCGGACCGTTGTGATCGAGATGATTCCCTTCGTCTGCGCGCTTGCCCCGGATTCGCCCCCGCCTCACCCCCATGAACATGTCGCGATTTCATGGGTTCCGCCCATGGGACTGCGGGGCTACGACCTGGCCGCGGCCGACTGGCCGGTCGTCGACATGCTTTGCGACATAAAGCCCTGAGGGCGCGGCCGGGGTGCTTGTCCTTTCCGGTCATCTGGCTATATCCATCCCACCCTTCCCCCCATGAGAATCCCCTCGTTCCGCCCTGGCCTCTTCGCCACCTGCGGCCTGTGCTTCGTCGCGGGCCTGTTCGCCCAGACCCCGCCCGCCGCGCCCAAACTGGTCTTCCCACAAGCCAGCCCGACCGCCACGGTCACCCAGCGCATCGGCCTCACGGACATCCAGATCAACTACGCCCGTCCCGGGGCCAAGGGTCGCAAGGTTTTCGGCGGCCTCCTTCCCTACGGCCACATCTGGCGCACCGGGGCCAACACCGCCACCAAGATTTCGTTCAGCACGCCGGTGAAGTTCAACGGCACCGAGGTCGCCGCCGGCACCTACGAGCTCTTCACGATCCCGGGCGAGAAGGAATGGACCGTCATCATCCACAAGAACATGTCCCAATGGGGCACCTATTCGTACAACGAGAAGAACGACGTCGCCCGCATCAAGGCCGTGCCCGTCACCCTCGCTTCCCCCATCGAAACCCTCGACATCAGCCTGAACGACATCCGCGATGAATCCGCCACTTTAAACATCACCTGGGAGAAAACCCGCGTGCCCGTCACCCTGACCGTGGACGTGAAGTCCACCCTCGTGCCGCAAATCGAGGCCGTCATGGCCGGCAGCGAGAAGCTCGCCCCCGAGGTCTATCGCGACGCCGCCATGTATTACTTTGAAAATGGCCTCGACCTGAAGAAAGCCGCCGCGTGGATGGACTCCGCCATCGCCGCCTCGCCCGGCGCCTTCTACCTTGATTACCGCAAGGCCCTCATCCTCGAAAAAATGGGCGACAAGGCCGGCGCCGTCGCGACCGCCCAGAAATCCCTCGAAGCCGCCAGGCAGGCAACCAGCCCGAATCTGCGCGACGAATACGTCAGCCTCAACGAGACCCTGATTGCCCGCCTGAAATAATCGGTCCGGGCCCGGCCGGTCCGGCCCGCTCCGGGCAAATTGTTTCGCCGCTCGCCGGCGACGCCACCCTCTCCGGAAACCTCCAACCTCGGAAAAGTCATGAATGCCCTGCAACCCCGCCTGATCGCCCTCGCCCTGGCCCTGGCCAGCGCCGCTTCCCTGAATGCCGAAAACGCTCCCGTTCCCTCCGCCCCGGTCAAGGCGCGCGTGAACTCCAGCGGCGGCACGAGCCCACACGAAACCACGAGCACGATCGTCGGCGTCGACCGCCGCACGGGCAACCGGGTCACCATCACCTATGGTCGTCCCTACACCAAGGACCCGAAGACCGGAGAAATGCGCAAGATCTGGGGCGGTCTCGTGAAATGGGACAAGGCCGACCGCCTCGGCGCGGACGAAGCCACGCTGCTCCTCACGCAGCAGCCGATCCAATTCGGGGAAACGGTCATTCCCGCCGGCGCCTACACGCTCTACATTGTGCCCTCCGAGAGCGGCACGTCGAAGCTGGCGTTCAGCAGCAACCTTGGCAAATGGGGCGTGCCCGTGGACGAATCGAAGGACGTGGCACGCATCGACCTGACCAAGGAGTCGCTCGAAAGCCCGGTCGACCAGCTGACCATCGCCGTCGTGAACAACAAGGACACCGGGGCGGGCTTGCTCAAGATCTCCTGGGAAAACACCCAATTCTCCGCGCCATTCACCGTTAAGAAATAACGCGTCATGCCTGCCCTGCCCCGGCGCTGCCTTCCCGCGCTGCTCGCCACCGTCCTCGTCCCCATCCTCCACGCCGAAGAGCCGGCCAAAACGCCGGCCATCCTCCAGGAACTGCGCCAGTGGCGTACCCTGGGCAGCGTGCTCCACGTGGCGGCCCATCCCGACGACGAGAACACGCAGCTGATCACGGCCATGGCGCGGGGACGCGGCTATCGCGCCGCGTACCTCTCCATCACGCGGGGCGACGGCGGCCAGAACGAGCGGGGGCCGGACTTCGCCGAGAAGCTCGGGGTGTTGCGCACGCAGGAATTGCTCGCGGCGCGCCGCCAGGACGGCGGCCGCCAGTTTTTCACCCGCGCCATCGACTACGGGTACTCGAAGTCCCCGGAGGAGGCGCTCCGGTTCTGGACCCGCGACGAGGTGCTCGGCGACGTGGTGCGCGTCATCCGGAAATTCCGGCCCGACGTCATCATCACGCGTTTTCCGATTCCGCCCGGCAGCGGCGGCCACGGCCAGCATACCGCTTCCGCGATCCTGGCCGTCGAGGCCTTCAAGCTCGCCGCCGATCCCACCGCCTTCCCCGACCAACTCCGGGAGGGCCTCGCGCCCTGGCAGGCGAAGCGCATCGGCTGGAACGGTTGGAACAGCGCGAACAGCCCGCTCAAGGGTCCCACCATCCAGTTTGACATCGGCGGCGCCGACCCGGTGACCGGCGAGGCCTTCGGCACCATCGCCAACCAGAGCCGCGGGATGCACAAGACCCAGATGCTGGGCGGATTTTCCGAACGCGCCGGCAGCGCCGGGCCCAACCTGCAGACTTTCCAGCTGCTGGCCGGCGATCCGCCCACCTCCGACATCATGGACGGCGTCGACACCACGTGGGCGCGCATTCCCGGCGGCGCCGCTTTGATCCCGCTCATCGACGACGTCGTCGCGAAGTTCAGCGCCGCCTCTCCCTCGTCCAGCGTGCCCGCGCTGCTGGGCCTGCGCACCCAACTCGACGGATTGAAGTCCACCGACCCCTTGGTCGCGGAAAAGCGCACCGCGCTCGACCACATCATCGCCGCCTGCCTGGGCCTCACGGTCGAAACCTCGATTCCCAAGGCCGAGGTGCTCGCGGCGGAGAGTGTGACGCTGGAGCACAATGTCGAACTGGCGGGGCCGATGCCGGTGCGATGGGTTGCCGTGCGCTATCCGGCGACCGGCAGCAGCAAGTCCGACCACAAGGTGAACATCGTCCTGCGCCCGCCGGACAGCACCCGCTACGCCTCGACCGCGTCCGTCACGATCCCGCCCAACACCCCCGCCAGCCAGCCCTACTGGCTGCGGCAGGAGGGCACACCCGGTGTCTTCCACGTCGCGGAGCCCACCCTCATCGGCGAGCCGGAAAACCCCCCGGTCTTCCCGGTGGAGTACATCTTCGACGTCAACGGACAGCGCCTGGTTGTGGCCGACGAACCCGTGCAGATGATCGCGGGCGCGCCCGCCGCCCAGCAGCGCCGCCCCGTCGCCGTCATCCCGCCCGTTTCGCTGAAGTTGAATTCCGACATCTACCTCGTCGCGCCCGGCGCGACCAAGCAGGTGACGATCGAGGTCACGTCGGCGCGCACCCATGCGAATGGGAAGCTTCGCCTCGAGGTGCCCGACGGCTGGGCCATCAGCACCGGCCCGCAGGACTTCCGTCTGCCTGGCGTCGGGGACAGGGCGGCATTCACGTTCACCGTCACCGCCCCGCCGGCCGGCGGCGCCGGGCATCTGGGCGCCGTCGCCGAAGTGGACGGCCAATCCTATTCGACCCAACGCATCGAACTCAATTATCCGCACCTGCCGCTCCAACTGCTGCAGCCGCCGGCCCAAGCCCGGCTCGCCAGCTTCCCGCTCGCGACCAAGGGCCAGACCGTCGGCTACCTGCCGGGGGCCGGCGATTCGGTGGCCGAGTGCCTTGAACAGATGGGTTATATCGTCAACCGCCTGACCGGAGCCGACCTCACCCCGGAGAAACTCCGCGGCCTTGACGCCGTGGTCATCGGGGTGCGGGCCTTCAACGACCGCAGCGACTTGAAGGACGCCATCCCCGGACTCATGGCTTGGGTCGAACAGGGCGGCACCGTGATCGCGCAATACAACCGCCCCAACAACCTCAAGGCTTCCGTCCTCGGGCCCTATCCGCTCTCGATCGAGGGGCCCGCGCCGCAACTCCGGGTGACCGACGAGACCGCGCCGGTCACGATCCTGGCGCCGGACCATGCCGCCGTGAATGGGCCGAACAAGATCGGCCCGGCTGACTTCGAGGGCTGGGTCCAGGAGCGCGGCACCTATTTCCCGAGCCGCTGGGATGAGGAGCATTACACGCCCATCTTCGCCATGAGCGACCCGGGCGAGGCTCCGCTGAAAAGCAGCCTGCTCATCGCGAGGCACGGCAAAGGTCACTATGTTTATGCCGGCATCGCGTTTTTCCGCCAGTTGCCCGCGGGCGTGCCGGGCGCCTATCGCCTCTTTGCCAATCTGGTTTCGCTGGGGAAATGAGCTTCCCGGCACATCCCTTCCGCTCCGACACACCCCGGCGCGCTGCGCCCTCCCGCTTCATGGCGGGGAATCAAATGCCCGCCAACGCAGCTCCCCTCTATCAAGCCGGAACGATTCAGTTGGGTCCGACTTTCGGAGGGAAATCAACGACCACCAAATGGTGGAGCGCGTTGCTCCCCAACGCGCTGAGGACGTCCGCTGCGAAGAAAGCGCCCAGGGGAGCAGGTCGCTCCACCTCCGATTGCATGGTTCCGGATCAAGAGGGGTGCCCGCCCGGGCGGGGGTGGTGAGGCTCTGCCGATGGCTCCCAAACCCGAAGAGAAGAGCGACTCACCCGGCGTGCCCGGCTTCCGGACCTGGCGCGGGGTTTACCTGTTTGTTTCCGGGTGCTTTGTTCTCGTGGTCGTCCTGCTGACCCTGTTCTCGCGCCACTTCGGATGAGCCTGATCGACTGGATCGTCATGCTCGGAGCCGTCGTTGGCATCGCCGCCTACGGGGCCTGGCGAACGCGGCACACGGATCACCTCGACACGTACCTCAAGGGGAACCGGACCACTGGCTGGTTCACGATCGGCCTGTCGGTGGCCGCAACCCAGGCCAGCACGATCACCTACCTTTCGCTGCCCGGGCAGGCCTACGAAAACGGGATCGCGTTCATCCAGAACTATTTTGGCCTGCCGCTCGCGCTCATCCTCGTCTGCGCCGTCTTCCTGCCCATCTATCGCAAGCTGGGCGTGTATACGGCCTACGAGTACCTCGGCCAGCGCTTCGACCGGAAGACCCGGCTGCTCGGCGCGGGCCTGTTCCTCGTGCAACGCGGCATCCAGGCCGGCATCACCATCTACGCCCCCGCGATCATCCTCGCCGCGATGCTGGGCTGGCGGCTCGACTTCATCATCGTCGGCATCGGGCTCGTGGCGATCGTCTACACGGTCACGGGCGGCAGCGCGGCGGTGAACCTGACGCAGAAATGGCAGATGGCCGTGATCTGGACCGGCATGTTCACCGCCTTCGGGCTGCTGCTGGCGAAGCTGCCCGACCATGCGACTGCAATCGCCGGCGCCATGGGCAAGCTCGAGGCCGTGGACTTCTCCCTCGACCCCAAGCAACGCTATACGATCTGGAGCGGGTTGCTCGGCGGATTTTTCCTGGCGCTGTCGTACTTCGGCACCGACCAGTCGCAGGTGCAGCGTTATATCGGCGGCGCCGCGCTGCGCGAAGGCCGGCTCGGCCTGATGTTCAACGCCGTGCTCAAGATTCCGATGCAATTCTTCATCGTGATGCTCGGTGCGCTGCTCTTTGTCTTCTACCAGTTCCAGCCGGATGCGCCGCTCGTTTTCAACCGGGCCGCCTGGCAGCAGCAGCTCGACGGGGCCCGCGCCGCCGAATTTCGCGGCTTTGAGGCGAAATACGCGACCCTGCGCGCGGACCAGCGGGCGAAGATCGACACCTGGACGCAAGCGCGGGAACGCGGCGACGAGGCCGGCCTCGCCGCGGCCCGGGCCAGCTTGCGCGCCTCCCAGGAGGCGTTGCAGGCGGTCCGGACCGAGGCCCGCGCCGCCCTCCAGGCGGCGGCGCCTGACACGAAGAAGACCAAGGATTCGGATTTTGTCTTCATCACTTTCATCCTCACCCAGCTGCCGCATGGCCTCATCGGCCTGCTGGTCGCGGTGATGTTTGCCTCGGCGCTTTCCTCGAAGGCCGGCGAACTCAACGCGCTCGGCACCACGACGACCATCGACCTGTGGCGGCATTTTCGCCCCATGGCCGTGCATGACGAGGCCCGCAACGTCCGGGCCGCGAAATGGTTCACCGCGGCGTGGGGCGTGTTCGCCATCGGCTTCGCGCTGTTTGCGAGCTTTGCCGAGAACCTCATCGAGGCGCTCAACATCGTGGCGTCCGTGTTCTACCCGCCGCTGGCCGGCGTGTTCCTCGTGGCGTTCTTCTTCAAGCGCGTGGGTGGCACGGCGGTGTTTTGCGCCGCCATCGCCACGCAGGTGCTGCTCCTGGGGCTGTTCCAGTATGCCCGGGAATCCGTCGCCTACCTCTACCTCAACCCGATCGGCTGCACCGCGTGCGTGCTGTTCAGCCTGCTCTTCCAGACCATGCTCCCCAAACCTTCCACCGAAGGAAACGGAGCTGACAGAGAATGAAGCCTTGTCTCCATTCTCTCCGTTGCCTCCTGTGAGAATCAATTGATGTCCTCCCCGGTGATCTGCTTCGGCCAGCAACCCTGCGGGTTTTTCCCCCGGCGGTACCTCCATGCGAAGTTCGTCACCGCGCGGCGGCTCCAGGCGGAAATCGGCGGCGAGATCGTGTTCTTCTATCACGACAGCGACCATGACCCGCGCGAAACGCAGACGATCCTGCGCCACCGCAAGACCGGCGAACCGGCGACCCTGAACTTCGATTTCGCCAACAAGGTCCAGCGCAAGTGGTCGCCCCTCTTCGCCAAGCGCATCCCCGCCGACTGGGCGGCCAAGACCGCGCGGCAATTGGGTGCGTATGTCGCGCCGCCCGCCCTCGAGGTGTTCAAGCGCGTGTCGGCCCCCACCGTGGCGGATTTTTGCCTCGAGATGTACCGGGGCCTGGGGCTGCTCGAGGGCATCCGGGTCGTGCGTTCGGGCGATCCCGCCGTCCGTCGGGCGGCGTGCGATATTTCCGATTGTTTCGTCGACGTCCCGCACCTGGGGGAGACCGTGCGCGCGCGGCGCCTGCCCGATGGCTCCCTGTGCCTGCATGAGGGTGGCGACTGCTACCTTCCCCTCCCGCCGGCAACGGCCACCCGGGAGCAAATCAGTCCGACCCGCGACAGCCGGCTGCGCTGGATGCAATCCGTCATCCACTGCACCCACTACATCGCCGGCGCGGGGGAACAGGCTTACTTGAACAAAGCCGACGCGCCTGAGATAACCTTCCTGCCCCGCGACCCCGTCGACCGTTCCGATGAAGCCTGGACCGAATACCCCCTCTAGCCAGGTGGTCGCCGGTTTCCATACCGGCGACAGGCGTCGGTGTGGAAACCGACACCCACCTTCACTCCGGTTACCTGCTGCAAAACCATGAAATCGTCCCCCGAGTCCGCCCCGCTCGTTGCCTTTGGCGCCCATCCCGATGACCTCGAGTTCGGCTGCGGCGGCATCCTCGCGCGGGAGGCGCAAAACGGCAGGAAGGTTCACCTGGTGGTCTGCTCCCGGGGCGAGGCCGGCACAAACGGTTCGCCGGCCGAGCGGACGAAGGAGGCGGAAAAGGCCGCGAAGCTGCTTGGCGCCACCCTGGAGTTCGTGGACCTCGACGGCGACGCCCACCTCGAGATCCGCAACGCCCACGCGTTGAAACTGGCCGCGGTGCTCCGGCGCCTGCGCCCGGCCCTTGTCCTTTCCCCCACGACGGAACCGAACCAGCATCCCGATCACTGGCGGCTCGGCACCCTGGTGCGCGACGCGACCCGGCTCGCCCGTTATGGCAATGTCGCTGAACTGCGCGACATCACCCCGCACGCGGTCGGCGGACTTTTCTTCTACGCCCTCGGTCCCGGCTCGGAACCGAGCCACCCGCCACCGGTCCTCATCGACGTCTCCGCCCCGCACACGATGAAAGCCTGGACCGCCGCCATGGAGGCACATGCCTCGCAGATGAAAACGCGCAACTACGTCGAGCTCCAACTCGCCCGGGCGCGCGTCCACGGCCTCAACGCCGGCGTCACCCACACCCAGCCGCTCTGGCCCAACGATCCCCTCGTGTTCAACTCCCTCGCCCCGCTCACGCACGCGAACAGCCGGTTTTGAACCGGCCGTCAGCCCCAGAATGCACAAATGGCGCAGAATACCGACCCCGATTCCGTTTGCTGAATCGAATGCAGGGTCGGACCTTGGTCCGACCTCGCGCATGAAGTCGGCGCAAACACCGACCCTACAGCCAGGCCGACGCATCGCCCGTTCTTCTGGGCTTTTTGTGCCTTCTTCTGTGGCCACCCTCCGTCATGTCTGACCGTCCTCTTCGCATTGGCATCACCTGTCACCCGTCCGTCGGCGGCAGCGGCATCCTTGCTTCCGAGCTCGGCGCGGAGCTCGCTGCACGGGGACACGACGTTCATTTCATCAGCCATGCCGCGCCGTTCCGCCTGCCCCTCGACCAGCCGCGGATCAACTTCCATCCCGTCAAGGTCAACGACTACGACCTGTTCAAGTATCCCGACTACACGTTGCCGCTTTCGGTGAAGATGGCCGAGGTCTGTGTCGCCCACCAGCTCGACATCCTGCACCTGCACTATGCCGTGCCCCATGCCACCGCCGCCATGCTGGCCCTGTCGATGCTGCCGCCGGCCAGGCGCCCACGCGTCATTGTCACTTTGCACGGCACCGACGTCATGTTGCTGGGCAGCGACGCCGGTTATGCGCCCGCCATCCGCCACGCCTTGGAGGCCGCCGACGGTGTCACCACGGTTTCCCAGTATCTCCAAGGACAGGTCCGCACGCACCTCGAGTATTCCGGCCCGGTGGAAGTGATTCCCAATTTCTTCGCCCCGCAGACGCCGACCCGCACCCGCGAAGCCGTGCGCGCTGAACTTGGCCTGGTCCCCGGCGAAGCGCTGCTGCTCCATCTCTCGAATCTCCGTCCCGTGAAGCGGACCGACCTGCTGCTCCAAGCGGCCGCCCTGATCCAGCCGCGGAGCTCCTTCAGGCTGGTGGTTCTCGCCGGCGGCGATTCCGCGCCCCTGGCGGCCGAAGCCGCCCGGCTGGGCCTGGCGGACCGCCTGGTCATCCGGGAAAAGGTCACCGCCATCGAGGACTATCTCCATGCGGCGGACCTCGGCATCTTCACTTCTGAGTTGGAGAGCTTTTGCCTGAGCATCCTCGAGGCGATGACGTTCGCCTGCCCGAGCGTCGCCTTTGCCGTGGGTGGCATTCCCGAGGTGGTGGAATCGGGCCGGAGCGGCGAACTCGTGCCGTTTGGCGACACGACCGCGATGGCGCGGGCGATCGAAGCGTTGGTCGCTGATCCCAGCCGCCGGTCGAAGCTCGGCGCGGCGGCACGCGAACGGGCCCTCGCCCTGTTCTCGGCCGAGCGCATTGTTGGCCGGTACGAGGACTTCTACCGGAAGACAATTACCGCCAAATCTGCGGGCGCAGTCCGCTGATTTGGGCGGGGGCTGACTTTGGTCAGGCCGGACCGAGCGGACCGAGCGAGCGCGGCCTCCGACGCCTGTTCACTCCCTGAGCCGGGATCATGCAATTGAAGCGCCGTTTCGCTCGGTAGCGAACCGACCGAAGGGTGGTCGTCGATTTCCATATCGACGACAAGGACTCACGAGGCGTGCGAACCTGGCGTCGGGGTGGAAACCGACGCCCACCAACTGCATGATCCCGGCTCAGGGCGCGATTTTCCCCGCCTGGTCGAAGAGGGCCCGGCCGTCCGACAGGGTCAGCGACAGTCCCTTCACCGCCTGGCCTTCCAGACCGACCGCGCTGGCGGGTACTTCAAGCCGCACCCATTGGCCCGCGGCCGGCAGGTCGCCGATCCGGCGCTGCGCCGGCGTGTTGTCCGCGGCATAGTGCAGGAGATTCTCGCCCCAATAGGCGCGGTGTTCCCAGTTATCCGCACAGAATGAAATCACGAGTTCGCGCGGCGGGCTGTCCGGAAAGAGGTAGACATAGATGTAGAACCCATCTCCCGCGCCCAAGGCCAATGGCGTCCAGGCAAAGTTGAAATAGGCCTCGTGCCGACCGGACTCCGGCGGAGCTTCGAGCGCCCGGGTACCCGTGCGGGGGGTGGGCCAGGTTTCGTGCCAGGTCCACACGTGGTTCGTTGAATCCCAGCTCGCTCCCTGCGGAAACGCGTCCTCAAACCAAACCGTGTTCGACGTGGGCGGGGGCGGCGGCGGAGGAGGAGCGACGGCGGGGGCGGACAGCTTCCCGACCCGATCCCAGGTGACGGATCCCCCAACGAGGCTGAA
>DASZPS010000118.1:0-32991 GCA_035549955.1 Lacunisphaera sp.
GCGCCAAGCCTTTCATAACCACGGATTATACGGATAACGGCGGATCAGATCCCTAAACAGGAGGTAATGGAGGAAACTGAACTCCAATCCATGATCTACCCAACGGAAGCGAAGGACTTGAAGCTTGGCATACCTCTCCTCCGTTCTCGCGGTCCTGCGGTGGGTCCGATCGGGAGCCCTGCCTTTATCCGCGCAATCCGCGGTAAGCGGTTCCTAGGCCCATGGTCTCTTGGCTGAACTCATGCAGTTGAAGCCGACTTTCAGAGCAAAAAACGAGCACACCAAAAGGTGGAGCGCGTTGCCCGTTCGACGGAGCTCAGGGCCTTGAGCCTTGCCGAAACGGCTCCTCAACGCGCTGAGGACGTCCGCTGCGTGCAAAGCGCCCCGGGCGAGCAGGTCGCTCCACCATCAGGTGCAAGATCCCGGCTGAGGAATGATTCAGTAGCAGGTGGAGCGACTTAGACCCCAAGGCGCTCGCTCGGAGCGGCTTCGCCGCCACGCGCTGGGGTCAGCGCGTTCCACCTTTTGGTGGTCGGCGATGTCAATATCGCCGACAAGGACTCACGAGGCGTGCGAAACTGGCGTCGGTGTGCTTCTCGACCGCCTCGCATTGGTATTGGGGTTCAGCCCGCGCGGAGCGCGGGCTCCACCTCCTCCCAGGAAACTGCGGCGCTGTAGACGGCCTCGCTGAGGCCGGTCCGGGGTCACCGACCCCGGCTACAACCACACCGTTTCTTCCTGACCGGGGCAAAACGTGTTTTGCGGCTTGGGGCTGAAAAGTTGGCTTGGTCTCTAGTCTTGGGTCCTTGGTGCTGTCTTCGCGTATTCCAGCAGTCCCGCGTGCACCATCCGCACCACCTCGGACATGCGGCGGTAGTCGAGGGTGTCAGGAGTGTCGGTGGACTTGTGGTAGTGGGGGTTCCGCAGGAAGGAGGTGTCGGTGATCATCAATGCCGGCCAGCCGGCATTCCAGTAATTGCGGTGGTCCGAGAAATCGATCGCGGGAACGAATCCTGGCGCCGCGATTGAAACAATCGGGATGTCGGCGGTTCCCATGCAGGCGGCCTTGAACCGGCCGACGACCGACCGCTGGCCCAGTTTGCCGACAATCGCGATGTAGTTGGCGCGCGACGGATACATCAGGCCCATCAGCGGCGCCGGGTAAGACTGGCTGTCCGGTTCGTCGCGGAAGTAGCCGATCATTTCCAGGGAGAGCATGAGCGCGACGTCCGCCTTGGCCTCCTTGAGCCGGCGGGCGTGCACCGCGCTCCCCATGTGCGGACCGGCAAAGAACGGCGGCTCCTCCAGGTTGTACGCCACGAGCTCGAAGTGCGCCGGCAGCGCCGTCTCCTTTCCGAGCAGGGCGGCCAATTCCAGCAAGCCCGCCACGCCGCTGGCGTTGTCGTCCGCCCCCGGCTGCGGCCCGCAGGAATCGAAATGTGCGCCGACGACGTAGCGCGGGCCGGTCTCGGGTCCGAAGTGCGCCACGACATTCTCGAACGTCCCCGATGACGTAGGGAACGCCTGGCGCTCCACGCGCCCGCCGGCCTCCCGTAGTTTCGCCTCGATGTACGCCAGCGCCTTCGCCTGGTTCTCGTGGGCCAGGTAGTGGCGCGGGTGGCACTGCTCGCTCAGGAACCGGACATGCTCCTGCAGGCGCTTGGGGTCTGCCGTGGCCGGTGACAGTGGGCGCCTGGTCCAAACCGGCTGCCGCAGCACGCAGGCCGACACCGCGAAGAAGAACAACAGGCCCAAGACAATCCGCACCAAGCTCCACTTCCAGCGGCGCGCTTGGCGATTCATGGGCCTCACGTTCGAAGCTCGCGACCGTTGAGTCGACGTGAATCCCAAGGCGTATGCGGTGATAAAAAGGCAGTTAGAGACAGCTATACGCTATACCTGACGCGGGCTGGCTGTGGGGAGGCGGGGAAAATTGGATCGGCGGGCATGTTTGCCCGCCGATTAGGGTCTAGCGTCTGGGACGGATCGGGTTCTGGGATCTCGGGTCCAGGGTCTGGGTCAAGGCCCGGAACCCAAAACCTGGAACCCAGAACCTGCCGCGTTTCACAACGCGGCGAGCCAGCCCCCGTCGACGTAGAGGACCTGGCCGTTGATGAAATCGGAGGCGGGGGAAGAGAGGAACACGATCGCGCCGATGAGGTCGTCGGGGGCGCCCCAGCGGCCGGCGGGGGTGCGGGATTTCACCCAGGCGTCGAACTCGGGTTTGGCGGCGAGGTGAGCGGTCATGTCGCTGAGGATGTAGCCGGGCCCGATGCCGTTGGCCTGGATGCCGTGCGGGCCCCATTCGACGGCCATGGATTTCGTGAGGAGTTTGAGCCCGCCCTTCGCGGCGGTGTAGTTGCCGGTGGTCGGACGCGTGGCCTCGCTCATCAGCGAACAGATGTTGATGATCTTGCCGCGCTTTTGCGCGATCATGCCGCCGACGACGGCGCGGGCGACATGGAACGCGCCGCTCAGATTCACGTCGATGACTTCCTGCCACTGCGTCGCGGTCATCTCGGCCAGCGGGGCGTAGCGATGGATGCCGGCGTTGTTGACGAGGATGTCGAACGGGCCATGCGCCGCGGCGTGCTCGGCGAGGCGCGCCTGGACCTCATCGGGGCGCGCCACATTGAACAGCACGCCGTCCGCCGTCGCGCCGGTTGCGCGCAATTTCGCCACCGCCGCGGTGAGACGGGGTTCGTCGAGGTCGTTCAGGACGACGCTGGCGCCCGCCGCCGCGAGGGCTTCGGCGTAACGCAACCCGAGCCCGCGGCCCGAGCCGGTGACGAGGGCGCGCCGGCCTTGCAGGGAAAAGAGGGCGGGCAGGTTCATGGGAGCCTGTCATCGACGCGGATTTCGCGAAGGGCAATCCCGGAGTGGGCGGACGTCCCCAAACAACACACCCCGGCGCTGCGCGCCACCCCTCTTGATAGAGGGGAGCCAGACGAACGTGGCCCAAGTCCCCTCTATGCAGAGGGGTGCCCGGTAGGGCGGGGTGTGTGGGGATTTTGTCGATGACCTCCAAAAGCAAGCAACCCAGTCGCACCCCTGTCATCCGCGGGCCGGCGCGGGGATTTTCGACCGGTTGCACCGCGGTGGTGAATGAAGCGGGTACGGCGCCGGGTGGCCCGGCCATGGGCATGGATTTTGGCATCCTCCGCGTCGGGGCCAAGGTGTGGTCGGAAACCACCACGCTCGAAACCGTGCTGGTGTTGCTGAGCGGGACGGCCGAGGTGCGGATGGGCGACCAGGCCCATCGCGCAAGCCGCGGGTCCCTCTTCGAGGAAACCCCCGTGACATTCCATTGCGGCGCGGGCACCGGGTTGCATGTGCGCGCGGAGTCCGGCCCGGCGGAGTTTGCCCTGATCCGCGCGGTGAATTCACGCGAACTGCCGGTGCGGTGCTACCGCGACCGCGACGTCGCGACGGAGGACCGCGGCGCGGGGCTGGTCCAAGGAGCCTGCCGGCGGTTGGTGCGGACGATCTTCGACTGCAATTCGCGGCCCGACTCCGCGCTGGTGGTGGGGGAGGTCGTCAACTATCCCGGCCGCTGGTCGAGTTATCCGGGACACCATCATCCGCAGCCGGAGATCTACCACTACCGGTTCACGCTGCCGCAGGGCTACGGCCACGCCGAGGCCGGCGAGGAAGTTTTCAAGATCCGCCATGGCGACACGCTGCGCATCCGCGGCGGCATCGACCACGCGCAGGTTGCAGCGCCGGGCTACGGGATGTACTATCTCTGGGTCGTGCGGCACCTGCCGCGCCGGCCTTATCGAGGCTTCACCTTTACCCCCGCCCACCGCTGGCTCCTCGATCCCGCCGAGCAGGGCTGGCAACCCAAACTCCCTCAGACCTGATGCATTTCACAGAAGGTAACGAAGAGAACTAAGACCGATCCAGTGAACGACGAATGGACACGATTGCATTTCCCTGGGGGGCCCACGTCCCTGTGGGCCGGTTTGAATGCGTTCCCGGCCCGCAGGGACGCGGGCCCTCCCAGGAATTGAACTCCGTTCCCTTCGTTTCCTTCTGTTAAGTTTCTCCTGTACCCCATGAAAACCGTCCGAATCACCACCGCCGCGGCCATCGTGCGCTTCCTGCAGGTCCAGTATGTCCGGCGCGATGGCGTCGATCACCGGCTGATCAACGGGGTCTGCGGCATCTTCGGCCACGGGAACGTCACGGGTTTCGGCCAGGCGCTCGAGGAGCACGGCGGCCGCGCGCTGAAATATTATCAGCCGAAGAACGAGCAGGCGATGGTCCACACCGCCACCGCTTTCGCCAAGACCCGGCGCCGCCTCGCGACACTCGCCTGCACCAGTTCGGTCGGACCGGGCGCGACGAACATGGTGACCGGGGCCGCGACTGCGACCGTCAACCGGCTGCCCGTGCTGCTCCTGCCGGGCGATATCTTCGCCAACCGACGCCCGGCGCCCGTGCTGCAGCAATTGGAAAACCCCGCGTCGCAGGACGTGAGCGTGAACGACTGCTTCCGTCCCGTTTCGCGCTACTGGGACCGGATCAACCGCCCCGAGCAGATCCTCACCGCGCTGCCCGAGGCGATGCGCGTCCTGGCCGACCCGGCCGAGACCGGAGCCGTGACCATTGCGTTGCCGGAGGACGTCCAGGCGGAGGCGTTCGATTGCCCGGTGAATTTCCTCCAGCGCCGCGTCCATGAAATCCACCGCACGGTCCCGGTAGCCGCTCAGCTGGCCGAGGCAATCCGCCTCCTGCGCGCCGCCAAGCGCCCGCTGCTCGTCGCCGGGGGCGGCGTGCACTATTCGGATGCCTGCGCGGAATTGCAGAAGTTCGCGGAAGCCGCGCGCATCCCCGTCGCCGTCACGCAGGCGGGCAAAGGCGCGTTGCTCGAGTCGCACGCGCTCGGGCTCGGCGCGGTCGGCGTCACCGGTACGCTCGCGGCCAACCGCCTGGCGCTCGAGGCCGACGTCGCGCTCGTCGTCGGCACGCGGTTGTCGGATTTCACGACGGCGTCCAAGTCACAGTTCCAGCATCCGCGCGTCCGCTTCATCGCGATCAATGTCCACGCGGCGGACGCCGCCAAGCACGGCGCGCTGCCGCTTGTCGGCGACGCGCGTGCGACGCTGGCCGCGTTGCGCCGCGGCTTGAAAGGCTGGAGGTCGCCCGCGGCGCACGGCCGCGCCATCGCGCAGGCCAGGGCCGACTGGCAGAAGCCATGGACGGCGATGACCTCGCCCCGGCGGCACGGCCGGGATGGCAAGATGTACCAGAGCGAGGTGATCCGGGTGCTCAACGAATTCTGCGATGGCAACAGCACCGTCGTGCACGCTTCGGGCGGGATCCCGGGCGACATCCACAAGCTCTGGCGGTGCAACTCAAGCACCGACTACCACTCCGAGTATGGCTATTCCTGCATGGGCTACGAGATCGCGGGCGCGCTGGGCGTGAAACTCGCCGCGCCGGGGCGCGAGGTGTATGCGTTCCTCGGCGACGGGAGTTATCTGATGCTGAACCACGAGATCGTCACGGCGGTGCAGGAAAAAGCGAAGATCACCGTCGTGCTGAACGACAACGCGGCCTTCGGCTGCATCCACGGCCTGCAGCGGGCCTGCGGCGGCCGCAGTTTCGGGAACGAGTTCCGCGCGCGGTCGCGCGTGTCCGACCGGCTCGAGGGTGCGACCGTGCCCGTCGACTATGCCGCCAACGCCCGGAGTCTCGGCGCCACGGTGTTCCGCGCGCACGACGCGGCATCGCTGCGCACGGCCCTGCGGGCGGCCAAACTCGCGCGCCACACCTGTTTCATCTATGTGCCGGTTTCGTCCGACTCGGTCATGCAGGGTTTTTCGTGGTGGGATGTGCCGCCGGCGGCGATCTCCGCCGTGCCCGGCGTGAAAGCCGCCCGCGCCCGCTACGAACGAGCCCTGAAACGCCAGCGTTACCACTACTAGCCATGAACTCTCCTGCCGAACCATCGCGGCCCAGTGCCGCACCTTTCCTCCGGCTCCATCGCGACTGCCTGGTCGGCGCGAATCCGATCATCTGGAGCAACGACGATTTCAACGAACTCGCCGGCGACGTGCCGCTCGACACGATCCTGAGGGAGATGCGCGCGGCGGGTTACGCCGGCAGCGAACTCGGCCATGCCTACCCGCGCACGCCGGCGCCGCTGGCGGAGGCGCTGGGCCGCCACCATCTCCGCCTCGTGAGCGGCTGGCACAGCACCTACCTCGCGTCGCGGTCGCTGGATGACGAGGTGACGAGCTTCCGCGCGCACTTGAACCTGCTCAAGACGCTGGGGGCCCGCGTTGCCATTGTCGCCGAATGCACCCGCTGCATCCACGGCGCGCGCGAGGTCAACCTGGGCTTCACCCCCGGCAACACGCCGCGGCTGGAGGAGCATGAGTGGTTGAAGCTGACCGCGGGCCTGGCCCAGCTGGCGAAGCTGGCCGCCGCGGAGGAAATGCGGGTCGTTTATCATCACCACATGGGTACGGTGATCCAGCTGGAGGAGGACCTGGAGCGCCTGCTGCGGTCCGTGCCGGAAATCTCGCTGTTGCTCGATCCCGGGCATCTGGCCCTCGCGGGCCTCGATGCCGTGGCGGTGACCCGCCGGCATGCGGCGCGAATCGGACACGTTCACCTCAAGAGCGTGCGCCCGGATGTCGCGGCGACGGTGCGGAAGGAAGGGTGGTCATTCCACCGCGCCGTGGCGAACGGCGTGTTCACCATCCCCGGCGACGGCTGCGTGGATTTCCCGGCGATTTTTGCAATCCTGGCGGAGGTCGACTATCGCGGCTGGCTCGTGGCCGAGGCCGAGGAGGATCCCGTCAACGTGCCCGCGCTGCCCAAGGCCCGCAAGGCCCGCGAATACGTCCGGCAGCACGCGGGGATTTAGTCACCCATGGTAGATCTTAAGAATACACCTCACAGAAGGAAACAGAGAGAACGGAGTTTTCCCTGCCTCAGTCCGTTCTGGGAACCCGATGTAGGGTCGGACCTTGGTCCGACCTCGTGCGTGAGGTCGGCGCAAGCGCCGACCCTACATTCCGAACAAAGCCAGGGATCCAACCCCTCCGTTCCCTCCGTTACCTCCTGTAAAATCGTATTCTTCCCATGAGCAGAATGTCGCAAATGACGGCGCTGGGCGCCGATTGGTGGAACGACTCGGGTGTGCCGGCCGAGCTGGCCGAGGCGGTTGCCCTCGGGGCGGTGGGCGGCACGTCCAACCCCGTGATTGTTTCGCAGGCCGCGATCGCCAATCCCGGCCTGTGCCTGCCGATACTCGAGCGGCTGATCGCCGAGAATCCGCGGGCGACCGAGGACGAACTCGCCTGGAAGCTGATCCACACGCTGGGCATCGATGCGGCCAGCCGGCTGCGGCCGGTGTACGAGGCGACCCAAGGGAAGAAAGGCTATTTGTCCATGCAGGTGAACCCGAAGTATTATCCCGCGCCGCAGCGCATGCTGGACCAGGCGATGGAGCTGTCAGCCCTCGCCCCCAACATTGCCATCAAGGCGCCGGCGACCGAGGCCGGCATCGTGGCCATCGAGGAAATGGTCGCGCGGGGCATCAGCGTGAATGCCACGGTGAGCTTCACCGTGGCACAGGCGCTGGCGGTGTCGGCGGCGTTCGAGCGCGGCCTGAAGCGCGCCCGCGCGGCCGGAATCGCAACCGACCGGGTGCAACTCTACATCACGCTCATGATCGGCCGGGTGGACGACCAGTTGAAACGGGTGATCGAGGCGCGGAAGATCGCCGCGACGCCCGGCGTCGCCGATTGGGCCGGCATCGCGGTGTTCAAGCAGGCGCACCGGATCTTCAAGGGCAGCGGCCGCCCCGGCACGCTGTTGGCGGCGGCGTACCGCCATGAAAACCACTGGTCACAGATCATCGGCCGCGAGGTGTTGCAGACCGTGCCCTACACGTGGTGGACGAAATTCAACCAGTCCGCCACGGAGCCGCGGCTCACGCTCGAGGATCCGGTGGATGGCGCCATCCTCGCCGAGTTGCGCGCGAAATTTCCGGACTTCATCAAGGCGTACGACGCCGACGGCATGGAGCCGGCGGAGTTCATCCGCTATGGCGCGACCATCCACACGCTGAACCAGTTCCTGGGCGGGTACCACGACCTGATCGGCTTCGTGCGGGCGGCGATGCTGAAGATGTAGCCGGGGTCGCTGACCCCGGTGGATGGTCGCCGATTTCCACCTCGGCGACAGACGTCGGTGTGGAAGCCGACACCCACCTTTCAGACTCCGGGGTCAGCGACCCCGGCTACAGGGTGGAGCGCGCTGACCTCAGCGCGCCTGTCGAGAAAGACGCGCTGGGGAGCAGTGCGTTCCACCTGGAGGCACCTTTACGCTATACCTCCGACATGCTCGCCAATCGCCGGTTGACCGCGACAGCCTCCCTGCCGAATGATGTCCCGCCCCCGCGCGTCCCGCGTCCATTTCCCATGCGCTTCCTTCCCTGGCTGCTGACCGGTTTGATCCTGGCCGCGAAAATGGCGGCGGCCGATCCGCTGGCCACGTTGCGTCCGGAGCATCCGCGCCTGCTCTTCACCCAGCAGAGCCTGGGCGAGGCAATCGCCGCGGCGCGGGCCGATCCGCTGCGCGAGAAACTGCACCGGCATGTCATTCGCACCGCGGAGGAGCAGATGAAGGAACCGCCGATCCGCCATGTGCTGGTCGGCCCGCGGATGCTCGACCAATCGCGCAAGGCACTCGGCCAGGTCACGACCTGCGCCATGGCCTGGCGGCTGACGGGCGACGCCCGCTTCGCCGATTTCGCCCGGGACGTGATGCTCACCGCGGCGGCGTTCCCGGACTGGAATCCGTCGCATTTCCTCGACGTGGCCGAGATGGCGACCGCGCTGGGACTCGGTTACGACTGGCTCTATGATCGGATGACGCCCGCGGAGCGGGCCACGATCAAGCGCGCGCTGCTGGACAAGGCGCTCGCCTACGCGAAGCCCGCCTACGCCCGCGCCGATCCCGACCGCGAGTCGTTCCCCTTTGTCAAAGGCAACCTGACCAACAACTGGAACCAGGTGTGCAATGGCGGCTTCCTTATCGCCGCGCTCGCCATCGCCGAGGATGAACCCGAACTCGCCCGGGCCGTGATCGCCGGCCTGCGCGAGACCCTGCCGGTGGCGATGGCCGCCTACCAGCCGGACGGCGCGTACCCCGAGGGGCCGGTGTATTGGGGTTATGGCACCCGCTTCAACGTGATCATCCTGGCCGCGCTCGAGACCGCGCTCGGCGATGCGTTCGGGCTGGACCGGCTCGCGGGATTTGACCGCACGGAGCTCTTTCGCGTCCACATCCAGAGCCCGACCGGGCTTTCGTTCAACTTCGCCGACGGTCGCGCGGGACTGGGCGCCGATTCCGGCCTGACCTGGCTGGCGCAGCGGCACCATCAGCCCGCCGCGGAAGCCCACAGCCGCGCGCTCCTCGCTGCTGAACTCGAACGTGAACCGAACGCCGGCGACCGGTTCATGGCCACGAATGTCTTTTGGTTTCCGCAGCCGGCCGCGGGCGATGCGTCGCTCCCGCTGGACGTGAAATTCGATGGCCCGAGCAAGATCGCCCTGATGCGCAGCGCGTGGGGCGACGCGCGGGCGCTGTGGACCGGGCTCAAGGCGGGCAGCAATCGCGTGAATCACGGCCACCTCGACCTCGGCTCGTTCATGCTCGATGCCGACGGCGAACGCTGGGCCGTCGACCTCGGCCCCGACAACTACAACCTGCCGGGCTACTGGAACGGCGGGAAAGTGGGCAGCCCGCGGTGGCAGTACTTCCGGTTGAACAACCGCAGCCACAACACGCTCACGCCGGCCAACGTCCTGCAATCGCCCGACGCGGACGGACGGATCATCGCGTTTGGCTCGACCCCGGCGCGGGCCTTCGCCGTGGCGGACCTCAGTTCCGCCTATCCGGCGCAAGCCCGCCGGTTCCAGCGCGGCGTCGCGTTGCTGGATCGGTCGCGTGTGCTGGTCCAGGATGAGGTGACCGGGTTGAAGACCGGCGTTCCGTTGACCTGGCGGATGCTGACTCCTGCCACCGTGGCCTTGGCGGGACGGCAGGCGACGCTGACCCGGAATGGCCGCACCTTGCGCGTGGAGATTCTCTCGCCTGAAACGGCGCGGTTCGCCACGCGGCCGGCCACACCGCCGACCGTCGTTGAAGAGCAGAATGCCGGGATCACCGAGCTCGTGGCCGAAGTGCCGGCGAAGACCGGGGAGGAAAGCGACGTTCGCATCGCCGTGTTGCTCACGCCCGTCGGCGACAAATGGCCCGCGCGGCCCGCGCCGACGCTGGAACCGTTGGAGGAGTGGAAATGAAGAATGGCGGAATTCGCGATGGGGTGGGCGTCGGTTTCCACACCGACGCCGATTGTCGCCGGTCTGGAAACCGGCGACCACCAACCGACGTGGCAGCCGTCGTCAGACGGCTGGCCAGCGGTCTGACGACCGCTGCTACTTTCGGGCTGCTGTTCGCTTCCGCCTTCGCTGCGGAACTGAAGACTCAAAACCTCGTGCTCGTCACGATCGATGGCCTGCGCTGGCAGGAGGTGTTTCGAGGGGCGGACGATGCCTACGCCAACAAGGAATTCGGCGGCGTGGCCGACCGGGCGCTGGTGGACATGCAGAAGGAGTTTGCCGTCGGGACACCCGCCGAGCGCCGGCGGACGCTCATGCCTTTCGTGTGGGGCGAGATTGCTTCACATGGGCAGATTTTCGGCAACCGCGACGCCAACTGCCCGATGCGCGTCACGAACCCGGCGCAGGTTTCCTATCCCGGTTACAACGAGATGCTGACCGGCGCCCCCGATCCCAAGATCTTAAACAATGCGCGGGTCCCCAATCCGAACGTCACGGTGCTCGAGTGGCTGAACGGGCGCCCGGGGTTTCAGGGCCGGGTGGTGCCGCTCGCCGCCTGGAATGTATTCGGTTCCATTCTCAACGTCGAACGCAGCCATTTGCCGCTGTGGCTGACCAACCAGCATTCCGACCCGGCCAAGGCGTCGGCGCGCCTGCTCGAGATCGAGCAGTGGATGGAGGACATCCCGACCAAGGGGCGCGACGAGCACTTCGATGCCTTCGTTTACCATGCCGCCGTTGACATGATCGGGACCAAGGCGCCGCGCGTGCTTTTCGTGGGCCTGGGCGAGGCGGACACCACCGCGCACGCCCGGGCTTACGATCGCTACCTCGATTCGATTCGCCGCTCCGACCGCTTCGTCCGCCAGCTGTGGGAAAAACTGCAATCGCTGCCGCAGTATCGCGGCACCACGACGCTGGTCGTCACCGTCGACCATGGCCGCGGTAATTCGCCCAAGGATTGGGCCAACCACAATCCCCAGTCGCCGGGATCGGACGAAACCTGGCTGATGGTGATGGGTCCGGACACGCCCGCGTTGGGCGAGCGGCGCGATCAGGCAATGCTCACCACCAGCCAGGTGGCCGCAACCGTCGCGCGGTTGCTCGGCGAGGACTTCCGCGCGGCGTTCCCCCGGGCCGCGGAGCCGGTCCCGGACGTTTTACCGGGGGCGAAGCAATGAAGCAGCCGGACCGGTTAACCCCAGAGGCACAGAGACGCGGAACCCAGCCCGACGTAATGCCGGTTGTTGGGCATGACGTGCATCCGGTGACACGATCCCGTTATGCCTTGCTCCACGCCGCTGTATTGCTGTGGCGCAATTCCATCCTCAGCGGCTTCCTCCTGTTCTCGCCAATGTTGTCGCTGGATGGCCGGGCGGCCGATGGACCCGACCTGGCTGCCTTGAACGAAAATGGCCTCGCGGCGCACCGGCAGCGCAGCCTGAACGAGGCGAGCCGGCATTACCGGGAGTTGCTGAAACTCGACCCGCCCGCCGAGCCATCGGCGGCCCAACGGGCGCTGGTGTTCCGGTTTGCGCCGCGGATCCACACCGTGGCGGGGGAGTTTTTCCCGCTGAAGGATGTCGTGGCGATCCTGCATCCCGATCGGCCGGTTATCGGCTACCGGCTCTTTTGGGAGGACGACATCGGTTATCCCAGCGACAACGACCCCTGCGACCATGAAATCGTCTGGGTGGAATATGATCCTGTCACGCTGAAGGTCGTTCGCGTCTCGGCCTATTTCCACGGCGAGATCCTCGCGCCGCCCGCGGCCGTTGCGGAGGCGAACACGGCGGGCGGGCGGCCATGGATCGGCACCGAGTGGGGATTCCATGGCAGCGTGCCGTGGGGCGGGATGGACGCCGCGACGCCGACTTTGCGCCGGCATTGGGAGCAGGCGCACGCCGGGCGGCCCGGTCCGGCGGATCCGCTGGCGCGGGGCTGGCCGGAACGATATGCCGGCAGTTACGAGGACTACGTGAAGTTCTCGGAGCCCGTCGATCCGCGAAGGCTGCTGGAAGCAAAGGGCATCATCTGGGTGAGCCGGTGGCCGATGGCGACGCTGAATCGCTACAGCTTACGCTACAATGTTGCGGTGAAAGCCGACTGGCCGTGGACGGCGGGTGGGAGTAAGTGACAAATGCGCACCATCGGGAGGTTGTGATGTCCATTTACCGGATCGAATGTAGGGTCGGACCTTGGGCCGACCTCGCGCGTGAGGTTGGCGCAAGCGCCGACCCCACATTCCCATCACCGCGTTTCCCCATGACCGCCACGTATCGCCGCCTCGCTCTTTGTTTTATTCTCCTGTTCGCGCTGGCCAGACTGCCCGCGGCGCCCGCGCTCGTCGTGGTCATCAGCATCGACCAGTTCCGGGCCGACCACCTCGAGCGGTTTCGCCCGCATTTCGGGCCCGGCGGATTCCGGCTGCTGATGGAGCAGGGGGCCTATTTCGTCGACTGCCACCACCGCCATGCCTTCACCAAGACCGGCCCGGGCCACGCCGTGATGCTCACCGGCGTGCACGCCGACCTGAACGGAATCATCGGCAATGACTGGCTCGATCGCGAGACGCTCAAGACGATTTCCTGCGTGGGCGACGAATCGGTCCAGCCCGTCGGCCTGCCGGACTCGAAGGAGCCCGAGTTGCCGGGCCCGGAGAATCCCGCCCTGCCGCGTTCGCCGCGCAATTTGCTCGCGACGACCGTGGGCGACGAGCTGAAGATGGCGCACGCCGGCCAGCCGAAGGTCATCGGCATCGCGGAGAAGCACCGCGCCGCGATCCTGATGAGCGGCAAGATGGCCAACGCCGCGTATTTCATGGAGCGCGGCCGGATGATCACGTCGACCTACTACATGCCGGAACTCCCGGCCTGGGTGCGCCAGTGGAACGCCGCCGCGAAGGTCGATGCGTATTTCGGCCGGCAGTGGGACCGGATCCTGCCGGCGGCCGCCTACGACCTCCAGGGCCCGGACGACGCGCCCGGCGAGGACGACAAGGCGGGGGCGCTGGGCCGCACGTTTCCCAAGAAGGTGGTTGGCCGGGACGGCGTGGTCGGGCAGGCGTTCTACGGCGCCTTCCAGAACACGCCGTTCGCCAACGAAGTCGTGGAGGATTTCGCCAAGACGGCCATCGAACAGGAAAACCTGGGCGGCCGGGCGGGCATCACGGACCTGCTGTGCCTGGGCTTTTCGGCCAATGACCATGCCGGCCACCTTTACGGGCCGGACAGCCAGGAGGTGATGGACCTCGTGGTGCGGACGGATCGCACGCTGGCGGATTTCTTCCAATTCCTCGACCGGCGCATCGGCCTGAAGCATTGCCTGATCGTGCTCACCGCCGACCACGGCGTGGCGCCGATGCCCGAGCGGATCCATGCCCTCCGCCCGGAAGTCGCCGCCGGCCGGGTGGACCGCGCCGCGGTGCTCGCCGGCTGCGAGTCGGCGCTGGTGGAAAAGTTCGGCGCGCTCTCCGCCGACGGGCGCTGGCTGGTGCAGGACGAACATTCGATCCGGATCATACCCGCCGCGCTGCGGGAGAAAAACGTTCCCGTCGCGGCGGCGCAGGCCGTGGTGCGCGACGCGCTGTTGAAACTTGATTTCGTGCAAGCCGTGTACACGCGCGACCAGCTCGAAAGCGGCGACGTGCACGATGACGCCGGCCGGAAGATGCTGTTGAGTTTCAACCGCGACCGCAGCGGCGACGTGATCTACCAGACCAAACCGTACTTCTTCAGCCGCGCCACCGGTTCGAACCACGGCACGCCCTACAATTACGACACGCATGTGCCGCTGTTATGGTATGGAGCCGGCGTGAAACCCGGCGTGTACGCCGAGCCCGTCGGCGTGAATGACCTCGCGCCGACCCTCGCGCGGTTGCTCGGCTTGAACGCGCCGCCGGCAAGCACGGGCAAGGTGTTGTTTTGAACGAGGCCTGGAGGGCTCGCGTCCCTGCGCACGGGCCCGCCAGGACGCGGGCCCGCCACGGAAAAAGCGCGCGCCGGCCCATGCGTGCAGCGATGCTCCCTCCCCCTTCTGCAGTTCACCCAAAAGTAACAGCATGGCACGCGACGCCGAGGTATACGCTATAATCAGGCGGAACTCGTCATGCAGGCGGCGAGTAGTTTCCTGAGCCTGACTTCGGAACCACCCCACCCGAGATCCACCCGCTGCAGTCACCTCTGCTCTGTCCCGTGGAGCGACCCTGATACACCAAACCATGAACTCCTCCCATCGCCTGAAGTTCGCGCGCGCAGCCGCCTTGTTGCCGCTTTTTGTTTTGTCGTTCGGTACGAGTTTCGCGCAACAGCCCGCTCCCGCCGGCGCCGCCAAACCGGAGGGAGAGACCGTGGTGTTTTCCCCCTTCGTCGTCGACGCCACCCGTGACCAGGGCTTCGTTGCGGCCAGCGCCCTCTCCGGCGGCCGCCTGGCGACGGACCTGAAGGACACGCCCGTGGCCTACTCGGTGCTGACCCGCGAATTCATCGACGCCCTCGGCGTGGTGGACGTGACCGAGGCCGCGGCGTGGACCCCCAATGCCAGTTTCGCGAAGGATGACGGGCGCTCCACCCAGTTCGGCGCCGTGGGTTTCAACAACCTGACCAATTTCCGCGGGGTGCCCGCCAACCGGGCGATGATCAATTTCTTCCCGGTGCACTACGACTACGACAGCTTCAACCTCGAACGCTTCGATTTCGCGCGCGGGCCCAACTCGATCCTGTTCGGCACCGGCGCGGTGGGCGGCTCCGCCAACGGCCTCTACAAGGAGGCGCGCACGGAAAAGGAAATCCGGGAGGTGTCGATGCGCGTCGGCTCCTGGGACTATTACCGGACGACGGTCGACGTGAACCAGCCGATCAACGACAAGCTGGCGGTGCGGGTTAATGGCCTGTGGCAGGACAACAAGACCTGGCGCGACTATGAGTGGCAGAAGCGCGAGGCGCTTTCCGCGCACCTCACCATCAAGCCGTGGGAAAACGGCAAGATCCTCGTGGTCGGCGAAAAGGGCAAGGTCCGCCGCAGTTACGGCACCACGACGATCGGCGACCGGCTTTCGAGCTGGGATGGCGTGACCTTCTACAATGGCCCGCTGGCCAGCACGCCGGCGGTCAGCACCGGCACGCAGCGGGTCAACAATCCTCCTGCGCTTTCCTACATCTTCGCCCCCGGTGCCGGGCCGCAGTCCGGCCAGGTGGTGAATTGGGCCGCGATGGCGCAAACCGCCACCAGCCACCAGACGGGCTCCCTCTACGGTGCCAGCCGCACGCCGGTCGTTGGCGGCAATCCCGGCTTCATTCCCGAAGCGCTGCACAACCGGATCAACGTGCCGGCCAATCTCCTCGGCGCGGCGGAGGCCGCCGGCTTTGTCCTGCCCGGCGCCGAGTTTTCCGCGACTTTCGACGACACCGGCTACCTTAATGACTATCAGAACCTCATTGCCTCGATCGAGCAGAAGGTCGGCCAGCACCTCTTCCTCTACGGTGCCGCCAATTCCTCCGAGGGCCTGCGGGGCACCAATTTCGGCACCGCGCGCGGCCTCAAGGACGGCATCCAGATCGACATCAACCAGAGCCTGCCGGGCGGCGGCGCGAACCCCTATTTCAAGCAGCCCTATATCCAGACCACGAATGATTTTGACCAGGTGAACACGAAGTCCGACCAGTTGCGCGGCACGGCCGCACTGGTCTTCGATCGCACCCGCTGGGGCGATTTCCGGTTCAACCTCGAGGCCGGACACGAAAAACTCATCAACTCCCGGGAAAAATACCGCTACGCCGTCTCCGACCCGCTCGTCGACGCCCGCCTCTGGGCCTCGAACACCCTCGTTTCCTGGCGCTACTACTACCAGTCGGAAAGCGCCCGGCCGATGCACAACCTCGGCAGCATGACCGTGGTCGATCCCGTGGCCGGCACGAGTCGCACCCTGCCGACCGCCTACACCCTGGACACGGCGCGACCGACCGAGACGATCTACACCGACCAGCGCTTCGATTACCTGCAGGGCTCGGTCAACGGGAAGTTCTTCGGCGACAAGCTCAACCTGATCGGCGCGGTCCGGCGCGACAGTTACTCCACAAACAGCAAGGTGCACGATTTCCGCATGGACCTGCCGGCGAACTACAATGGCGTCGACGTGGTCTACAAGGCGCCGGCGCCGGCCAACTACAACCAGCTGATGTACGTGCCGAAGAACGCCAGCGGCGTCGCCACCGGCGCTTCGCAGGAGGCCACCGCCCGCCCGCGGGACGGTGCGGGTGTCGGGCTGGCGCAGTACGCCAGCGATGTCTTCAAGGACGATTTTTCCCCCCCCGAGGTCAGCGGCAATACCACCACCTATTCCTACGGCGGCGTCTACCACCTTACCCCCGTGGTCAGCGTCTTTGCCAACTACGCGGAGACCTGGTCACCGCCGGGCGTCAACCTGACGATCAACAGCCAGGCCTTCGGGCCGGACGTGTCCGAGGGCTGGGACTTTGGCACGCGGTTCTCGGCCCTCGAAGGTCGCGTCAACGCCTCGGTCCTCTATTACCGGGGTCGGCAGACCAACCTGACGGTCTCGACGGGCAGCAACGGGCAAAACATCAACAACATTGCCGCGACGAACGCCCTGAACGACCTCTCCCCAAGCGGCATCAACACCCGCGGCCTGCAGGACGTGCCCCGCACGTACAGCGACACCGTCTCCCGCAAGACCAACGGGTATGAATTCGAGGTCACGGCGAACCTTTCGCACGCGTGGCGCCTGCTGGCCAACCTGGCTTTTTCCAACGCGAGTCAGGGTGACTCCCAGGCCGACACCCGGGCCTGGTTTGCGGCCAACCAGAACCTGCTGAAGCAGATTCTCGCCGACGCGGGCGTGTCGGTCGGTTCCGACAACGTGGCCACGGTCAACTCCGGCGTCACCACGGCCAACTCGCCCGACGCCAACACCGCCCGCGATTCCTGGAACAGCCTCTACACGTCGTTGCAGAACATCACCGTCGATTACCAGAAGGTGGCCCGGCTTACCGAAGTGACTGGCAACCTTTTCACCGACTACACCATCCAGACGGGCCGGTTCAAGGATGTGCGCTTCGGCCTCGGCGTGAACTACCGCGGCCGCGAGGTCATCGGCTTCCGCGGTGCCGACACCATCGCCAATCCTTCCAACCCGACGCAGGCGATCGACGATCCGTCCGTGGACGCGTTCACGCCGGTCTACCGGCCCGCCTATTACACGACGACGCTCATGTTCGGTTATAGCCGCAAGATCTTCGACCGTCCCGTCCGGTTCGACCTGCGCGTGGAAAACGCCCTGGATGAGGACGAGGTGCTCTACTACAACACGGTGATGCGGCCTCCCGGCGGCAATCTCACGACCCCGGCCCGCGTCGCCACGCCCGATCTTTTCTCCTACATCACGCCCCGCAATTACATGTTCACGATGACGGTGGCTTTCTAGCCGTCATGAGTTGTCCGGGGAAGCGGTCCGGTCCGGCACCGGGCCGCTTCTCTTTTTCGGGCTGCCTCGCGGCCCGGCGCGATCCAGCCTGCCCTCGTCCCCGCCGCACCCCGCATGAATTCCCTCGCCGCCATCACCGCCCCCGGCCTGCCGCTGGCGGTGGTTTCGTCGCGGGTGTCGGGCTATGACCTCGGCATCATCGGGGTGTACCTCCTCTTCCTGGCGTCGATGGGCTGGATTTTCCGGCGCTTCAACAAGGGCAGCACCGACTATTTCGCGGGCGGCTGCCGGCAGACCTGGTGGCTGCTGGGCGCCAGTTCCTTCATCTCCAACTTCAGCTGCTGGACCTTCACGGGTGCGGCCGGCATCGCTTACACGTACGGGTTCCTGATTTTCAGCGTGTACGTGACCGACGTGGTGGGATTCCTGTTCGCGTACGGCTGGTTTGCGCAGCGCTTCCGCCAGCTGCGGATGGTGACGGCCATGGACGCGGTGCGGCTGCGGTTCGGCCGGATTAGCGAACAATTCTTCACGTGGTGTGGCTTTGTCCGTTCGCTCGGCGTGGCGGCGGTGTGGCTCGTCGGCCTGTCAATCATCCTCTCGTCCGCCTTTGGCTTCCCGCAGGTGCCCGTGATCTGCGTCACGGGCGTCGTGGTCATCCTCATTGCCCTGCTGGGCGGCAACTGGGCGGTGGCGGCGAGCGATTTCATCCAACTGCTGGTGCTCATGAGCATCACGATCGTCGTCAGCGTCCTCACGCTCGTGAAGGTCGGCGGCCTCGCGGCGTTTCTCGAGCAGATCCCCGCGGACCGCTGGCAGGTCTTCCACCCGGCGGGCACGATTCCCTACGACTGGCTTTACCTGGCCACGTACGTGATCAGCGCGATCTACGATCGCAACGACATCCAGCGCGCGGCGAAGTACATCCCGGCCAAGGACTCCGAGCACGCCCGCCGCTCCACGCTCATCCCGCTGGTGGGCTACGCGGTGATGCCGGTGTTCTGGTTCATCCCGCCCCTCGCGGCATACACCCTCGCGCCGGGGTTGATGGAGCAGAAGTTGATGAACAACCCGGCCGAGGCTTCCTACATCGCCGTTTGCCTCGTCGTGCTGCCGCAGGGCATGATCGGCCTGATGATCGCGGCGATGTTCTCGGCCACGATCGCGAGCATGGACGTGGCCCTGAACAAGAACGCCGGGTTCTTCGTGAAAAACTTCTACCAACCGGTCCTGCGCAAGCAGGCCGGGGATCGCGAACTGCTCCTGGTGGGCGAGATCTCCACGGTGGGCTTCGGGATCGTGATCGTCGGCCTCGCGGCCTCCGTCGTCGTGGGCAGCAAGGTGTCCCTGTTTGACGCGTTCCTCTACATGAACGCTTACCTCGGGTTCCCGCTCGGCATCCCGCTTTTGCTCGGGATGTTTTTCCGGCGGATCCCGCACTGGGCGGCCTGGGGCACCGCGCTCTTCGGCGTGGCCGTGACGGTCTTCCTCTACAATTTCCTGCCGACCGCCGCCGGCCGGGACCTGCTGCAGCCGTGGCTCGGCGAATCCGTCTACCACTACGCCATCACCAACAAGTTCGTCCTGACCAACGTGGCCGGCGTGCCGCTGACGATGCTCTTCTTCATTGCCACGCGCCTGTTTTACCGGCCGGCGCCGGGGACCGAACACGAGCGTGACGCCAACGAGTTCTTCCGGCGCATGGCAACGCCGGTGGATTTCGAGAAGGAGGTGGGCAACGACAACAGCGCACAACAGGCCGGCCTGCTCGGACGAATCGCGCTCATCTACGGCGTGTTCATCGTGTTGCTCGTGTTGATCCCGAATTCCCTCGCCGACCGCATCGGCATCTTCGCGTGCGCCCTCATCCCGCTCCTGGTCGGCTTCGGCCTCCGATCCTTTGCGCGGCGCGCCAGCCCCGCCCCGCCATGAAACTTCGGGTTCTCCTCCTGGGCCTCCTCGCCGTCACTGCTGGAGCGGCACCGCAAACCGACCGGCATGTGGTCGTCATCAGCCTCGACGGTTTCCCGGCGTATCTTTGGCACCAGCCCGACCTGCCCGTGCCGAATCTCCGCCAACTGGCCGCGGCGGGGTCCGCGGCCGACTCGATGGTCGTCACCACGCCCGCCAGCACGTGGAGCAGCCACACGTCCATGATCACCGGCGTTTCCCCGCGCCGCCACGGCGTGTTTTTCAACGCGCAGGTCATCCTCAAGGGCCCGGGCCAGCCGCCCGTCACGGAACAGTGGGCGGACAAGGTGGGCTACGTGCTCGCGCCGACCCTGTACGATGTCGCTTTCGCCGCCGGCCTGACGACGGCGGAGTCGGACTGGGTGGCCATCACGCGGGCGCCCACGGTGACCTGGAGTTTCCCGGAAATTCCCAACCCGAACGGCAAGGTGGAGAAGGAGATGGTGGCGGCGGGCGCGATCACCGCGGAGCAGATCGACTGGATGCAGCACAAGCCGGGGCGCAAATCGATCGTCTTCCACGACCAGATGTGGGCCGACGCGGCCTGCTTTATCTTCGAGCAGCACCGGCCCAACCTGCTGCTGTTTCATCCACTGAGCCTCGATTCCGTGAACCATCACTATGGGCCGGGTACCGAGGCGAGTTACGTGACCGCCGCCTACCTCGATCGACTCGTGGGCCAGGTCGTCGCCAGCGTCGAGAAGTCAGGCCTGCGCGACCGCACGACATTCATCGTCATGACCGACCATGGCTTCAAAAAAGTCACGCAGACGATCTACCCGAACGCCGTTTTGCGCCGGGCGGGGCTCACGGGCGCGGTTGGCCCCACACCCACGGACAGCCAGGCGGTATCGCTCTCGTTGGGTGGGACGGCCTTTGTTTACATCACCGACCCGGCGCGTCGGGCGGAACTGCTGCCAAAGGTGAAGGCCGCCCTGGCGGGCGTGGAAGGCGTCAAGGCCGTGCTCGAGGGCGCGGAGGTCCAGGCGCTGGGCTTGCCGACGCCGCAGGAGAACCCGCGGGCGGGCGACCTGCTGCTGGTGGCAAAGGACGGTTACTTTTTCGACAACAGTGCCGCGCCGGACACGGCGACGCTGCCGGCGGTCGGCTACGGCGGCACCCATGGCTATCCGCACACGGATCCCGAGATGGAGGGCATTTTCATCGCCAGCGGGGCGCACATCAAACCCGGGGGCGCGCTGGGCAAGGTGCGCAACATGGATCTAGGCCCGACCATCGCCCGCCTGCTCGGCGTGGAGTTGCCGAATACCGAGGGCCGCGTGCTCGAGGAGATTCTGCATTGAACCATCCCCTTCCTTTCCTCCCATGATTACATTCGCCCAATTCGGCGCCGGTCGCATCGGCGCGGTCCATGCCTCCAACCTCGCGTCCTCCGGCGCGACCAGCCTGCGCTACGTGGTTGACGTCAACCCCGGCGCGGCGGCGGCGCTCGCCGCCAAATACGGTGCGAAAGTGGTCGACACCGCCGCAGCGCTGGCCGACCCCACCGTCGACGCCGTGCTCATCGCGTCGTCGACCGACACGCACGCGGATCTCGCCATTGCCGCCGCCAAGGCGGGGAAGGCGATCTTCTGCGAAAAACCCATCGACCTCTCGCTCAAGCGGGTCGATGCCTGCCTGGCCGCCGTCAAGAAAGCCAGGGTGCCGATGCTCGTCGGCTTCAACCGCCGTTTCGACCCCAACTTCGCCGCGTTGCGCACACGCATGCGCGAGGGCGCGATCGGCGCCGTCGAGCAGGTGATCATCTCGAGCCGCGACCCCGGCCTGCCCCCGATCGCCTACCTCAAGGTTTCCGGCGGCCAGTGCCGCGACATGACGATCCACGATTTTGACATGGCGCGCTGGCTGCTCGGCGAGGAGCCGGTCGAGGTTTACGCGATGGGCAGCGTGCTGGTGGACCCGGCAGTCGCCAAGGTCGGGGACACGGATTCCCTGATGATCCTGATGAAAACCGCCTCGGGAAAACTCTGCCACATCAACAACAGCCGGCGCGCGAGCTATGGTTACGACCAGCGCATCGAAGTGCACGGCGCCAAGGGCCGGCTGATCGCCGGCAACCGCGTGGGCACCACGGTCGAACTCGCCGATGGCAATGCGGTCGCCACGGAGAAGCCGGTCCATTTCTTCCTCGAGCGCTACGCCGACGCCTACAAGGCCGAGCTCGCCGCCTTCATCGACGCCCTGACGAACAAGAAGCCGATGCCAGTCGGCGCGGAAGACGGACGCCAAGCCATCGTGCTGGCCGAGGCGGCGGTCAAATCGCTCAAGACCGGCAAGCCGGTGCGGCTGGCATGACTGGACGGCCCGCGTCCCGGCGACCTGTACGCTCCGTGATATCCCAACCCACCCCGTCGCTTGGCGCCACCCCTCTCGAGCGGGGATCCAATTACTCGAAACGAAGCACCCCTCTCGAGAGGGGTGCCCGTCAGGGCGGGGTGTGTAGGGGCGCAGTCTTGCTGCGCCCTTCAGGCTAGACGACCGCAGGGCGCAGCCAGACTGCGTTCCCTCCCTTCCCAACATGTTTTTGTCCCGTCGCCAGTTCCTCGAGCGAACCGCCTTGGCGGCGGGCGTGACCTTGGTGGGTGGCTTGCCGGCAGCTGCGCCGACTTCGTCCCGCGTCGTTTCCGCGCGCGAACGCTACGCGCGCGTCGCGGATTTCATCAACCGCCGCCATCCCGAGCTGCGGGCAAAGATCGTAGCCGCGGCCGACGAGGCGATGCGCGGCCTGCTGATGCTGCCCGGCAGCAGCCGGTTGTCGCAGGTCGGCAACCCGCCGGCGTGGCTGACCCCGCAGCACCAGGACGAGGAGTTCCTCTGGGGCCTCAACCGGATGATGCACTGGAAGACGCTGCTGCAGGCGCGGGCGCTGGCAGGTGACGAGCGTTACGCGCAAAAAGTCGCGGCGGAACTCGATGACTGGATCGCGCGCGCGGTGCAGCCGCCGCTGCGGCATGGCGACGGGACCCCGGCGACCGAGGTCGGCACCAATGCCGGCCCACCGCCGTGGCGGGCGCTCGAGACCGGCATCCGGCTTTTCGACAGCTGGCCGGTCGTGTTCGAACAACTGGATCTCGCCAATGACGCGCGCGTCCGGCTGGCCGGAAGCGTGACCCAGCATGCGGCGGAATTGTCGTTGCTGAGCCCGCGGCTGTGGCCCGAGGCAGACCACAACCACTACTTCATGGAGATGCTCGGTCTCCTGGCCGCAGGCGTGTATTTTCCCGGCCTGCCGGGGGCGGGCGACTGGACCGACCAGGCCATGCGCGAGTTGGAGCGGTGCGTGGCGAAGCAATTCACCGCGGACGGCGGGCATATCGAGGCCTGCCCGACCTATCACAACGTCTGTCTCGTCCTCCTGGCGCGCTTCCTCGACCTGGCGGCCGCGGCGGGGCGCGAACTCCCGGCCTCGGTGCACCAGGTGGCGGCGGCGACCGGGGAGCAGACCCTCCACAGCGTGCGTCCGACCGGGCGCATCGTGCCGTGGGGGGACTCCACGCGAAGCAACCACGTCGAGGCTGCGCTCTGGCTCTATCGGGCGTCCGGTGACGCTTCCGTGCTCCAATATTTCACGGGCTTGATGGGCGCGGGGAAAGTCGAGGCGGATTGCGCGCCTCACCTGTGGGACGTCGACGATCCCGCGGCGCTGTTCGCCCTGCTCCGGAAGCAGCCCGCGCCGCGCCCGCTCGTGCGTTTCGATCGGGGCAACGACCAGGTGATGATGCGCACCTCGTGGCAGCCGGACGCGCTGAGCGTCTTCTTCTCGTGTCACTCACCCCTCGTGCCCGGGAGCGGCCACCAGCACATCGACCTGGGTGGATTCGACTTCACGGCTTTCGGCAAGACGATCGTACCCGATGCGGGCGTCTTCACCTACCGCGAGGATGCCGACCGCAAGCAGTTCAAGAGCGCCGAGTATCACAGCGTCCTGACGATCGACGACCGCGGGCCCTTCGAGTATGTGAACCGCTGGCGGTACACCCCCCAGAAGGAAGGGCGGGTGATAAAAGTTCGCGACCAGCCGGGCCGGGTGCGGATTGACTCCCTGCATCGCAACTACGAGCCCGCAATCTGCCACCGTTCGGTCGCGCTGTTGGATGGGAAATGGCTTGCCGTCATCGACCTGGTCACGGGCCTGAAACCCTCCTCCACCGTGCAGATCTGGTTTCACCTCGATTCCCTGAAAGTGACTTGGGACGCGGCGAAGCGTCGGGCCCGGGCGGATGACGATGACGTGAAATTCTCGATTACGACGAGCAAGGGACTCTCGGGTGAGTTGGTTCCCGGCCGGATTTCCGAGCAGCCCGACGTCGCCCGACCCTCGACGCGGTTGAAACTGTCGGACAATGGTGGGCTCAAAAGCAGGTTGTGGCTGACGGTGCTGGCGCCGTGGCGGCCGGGGGAGAAGGAGCCGGTGATCGGGGCGGAAGCGTGGGCCGGGCAGGGAGAGTGTGCCTTCATCGCCGATGGCACCGAGTACCGTTTCAAGATGCCGTGGGGTTCGGAGACTTAGCTGCTTCGGGTGGCGCGCGGGGCGCGGGCTCCGGCAGTATACGCTAAACTGGGGCGACGCTGGCCAGGCCCTGCCTTCGGGCGTTGGCTGGGGCGGTCGGTCACCCCGCCGATTCACGCGCGCACTGGTGCGCCAGAAATCCCCGTCACTGGAGCCACGCCCCATGAATTCCACCACTGCCGAAAATCCCGTGCCCTTGGGAGCCCGCGCCCGCGTTGCCCCGGCGCGACACGCGATGTCCGTGGCCATCCTGTCGGACGTCCATTTCTGGGTGCCGGTGGCCGTCCTGGCCCTCGGGCTGGGCTTGCTGGTTTACCTCAGCTGACCCATGGGCGCCCCTACCGGCAACGCGGCGGCGACGCATCTTTCGCTGCATCGCCTGGGGGTGGTTTGCGGCCTCGCGGCGGGAGCCTGGCTGGGGATCGCCGAGGCGCCGATGAAACTCGTGGTGGCGGGCTTTTCGCCCTTTGTCGTCACCATCGGGATGGTGCTGGGCGTGTTCATCGCGCGCTGGACGGTGCCGATGATGCTCAAGGGCGCGGGCTATGTCTTCGTGGACGTCTGGGAGAAGAAACACCTGGTCGCCTGGGGGCTGCTGGCCGGCATGCTCTGGGCGGTGGCCAACACGCTCACGGTATTTGCGATCCGCGACATCGGGCTGTCGATTGCGTTTCCCCTGTGGAACGTCAACGCACTGATCGGGCTGTTCTGGGGCTGGCTGTTGTTCAATGAGCTGCGCGGCGGCGCCGCCCGGCAGCGCTGGCTGGTGCTCGGCGGGGCGATCCTGATCATCACGGGCGCCTGTCTCACGGCGCGCGCGACCCTGCAGCATTCGGGCGAAGCCCACGCGGCGGCCGTGCGCGGGATCCTGGCGGCGTCGGGCGCCGCGCTCCTCTGGGGCACGATGTATATTCCCTACCGCAAGGCCTACATCAGCGGCATGAATCCGTTGTCGTTCGTCACCATCTTCACCTTTGGGGAACTGGGCACGACCTTCGCCCTGGGCGCGGCCTATCACGATGGCATCGGCGGGCTGACCGCGCAGCTGGCGCTCGCCCGGCCGGTAATGTTCTGGCTGTTCCTGGGCGGCCTTTGCTGGGTGCTGGGCGATCTCTTCCAGCACTACGCGGCCAAATATGTCGGGATCGCCCGCGGCATTCCGCTTTCCAACACCAACCAGCTCTGGGGCCTGGCGTGGGGCGCCCTGGTCTATGGCGAGCTGGCGCATCTCGGCCTGTCCGGGAAGGCATACATCATCGGCGGCTCGCTCGTCATGATGCTCGGGGTGGTGGCCATCAGCCTTTCCGAGGCGGGCGCGTCCGAACAGGCGGCGGCGCGCGACGCGATGGAGCGGGAATGCGCGCGGTACGGCCTGGACCGGGAGGAAGTGGCGGCGACGCTCGAGGGGCATGACCCACTGGAAGGACGTGCGCCGCGCCGGCGACCTTGGGAACTCCTGCTGGCGGCGGCTGCCGCAGGGGTCTTTGTCTGGCTGGGATTCGGCACCCAGCGCCAGGACCTGCCGATCGACCTGGGCTGGCTGGCCGGGCTGAGCGTGGCCGCGCTGGGCGTGCTCGCGTTTTGTGGAACGCTGTTATGGAAACGCACGCGTTTTTCATGACACCCCGCGGCGTTCCAGGCGGTCGAATCAACCTGGGATTGTCCGGTCACATGAGTTGCCTGCGGAGGGAGTTGAAGGCCTTCGCGCCAGGTTTTCCTTCCTGACCAGCGCGTTGGAGTCGACGCGCCCCTTCCAGCATGAGCGTAACGCCCACCCTCCGCGACTACAGCCTGGTCGGTCTCGACGCCCGGCGCGCCGAGGAGCGCGGGCTGGCGGATGCGCAATGGTATGCCTCGGCGATCCCGCGCGCGCGGCTGAAGGAGCTGATGCAACGCCGCGACCAGCCGGCGATCCGCGACACGATCATCTGGTTCGGGTTGATGGCGGTGACCGGGGTGGCCGGTTACCTGGCGTGGGGCCACTGGTGGGCGGTGTTTCCTTTCATGGCCTACGGGGCGCTTTATGGCGGGTCGTCGGATTCCCGCTGGCACGAATGCGGCCATCGCACGGCCTTCAAGACCACCTGGATGAACGACGTGCTCTACGAGATCGCTTCCTTCATGATCATGCGGGAATCGGTCATCTGGCGCTGGAGCCACACCCGCCACCACACCGACACCATCATCGTCGGCCGCGACCCCGAGATCGCCGCGCCGCGGCCCCCGAGCGTGCTGAACTTCTGCCTCAACCTCTTCGGCCTGCGCAATGGCGTTCGGTATTTCCACACCGTCACGCTCCATTGTTTTGGCCGCCTCACCGCCGAGGAGGCCACGTTCATCCCCGACCTGGAACGGCCGAAAGTCTACCGCAACGCGCGGATCTACGTGGCGATCTATGCGGTCGTCATCGCCGTCGCCGTGGCGACGCGGAGCATCCTGCCGCTGATGTACCTCGGCCTGCCGTCGTTCTACGGGGCGTGGTTGATGGTCCTGTACGGGCTGACCCAGCACGCCGGGCTCGCCGAGGACGTGCTCGATCACCGGCTCAACTGCCGGACCGTGTACTTCAACCGCCTCAACCGCTTCCTCTATTGGGAGATGAATTTCCACCTCGAGCACCACATGTTTCCCATGGTCCCGTATCACGCCCTGGAAAAGCTGCACCAGGAACTCAAGGCCGACATGCCGGAGCCTTACCCGAGCATTTGGGCGGCCTACCGCGAAATCATTCCCGCGCTGTGGCGGCAGCGGAAGGACCCGACGTATTTCGTCGAACGCAAGCTGCCGGCCACGGCCCAACCCTACCGTCCGGAGACGGTTGACGCCCATGGCTGAAGGCTGGATCGACGCCGGCGGAACCGGCGACATTGCCCCGGAGGACGTGATGCGATTCGACCACGACGGCCGCACCTTTGCGATCTATCGGACGGCGGACGACCGCTACTTCGCGACGGACGGCCTTTGCACCCACGCCAAGGTGCACCTGTCGGGCGGTTTCGTGATGGGCGACATCATCGAATGCCCGAAACACAACGGCCGCTTCAATTTCACCACCGGCCAGGCCCAGGGGGCGCCGGTGTGCGTGAATCTGAAAACCTATCCCGCCAGGGTGGAAGGCGGGCGGGTATGGATCCAGTTGTAGGGCGGGATCGCTGATCCCGCCGGTTGGTTGGAGGGCTCAGCTCCAGCTGAGCCGCGGCCCAGCTGGAGCTGGGCCCTCCACAGCATCTACACCGTGCAGATCTTCACCGCCTCGTGGAGCGAGGTGAGCGGGTCGCGGGTGGGCAGGAACTCATGGCCCACGAACCCGCGGTAGCCGGTGCCCCTGATGGCCCGCATGATCGCCGGGTAGTCGAGGGTTTGCGCACTGTCGATTTCATGGCGCCCCGGCACCCCGGCGGTGTGGTAATGGGCAATCCACTCGTGATGCTGGCGAATCATCGTAATGGCGTCCTCGCCCATGACCGCCATGTGGTAGATATCGAAAAGGAGTTTCACGCGCTCCGATCCGATGCGCCGGCATAGCTCGACGCCCCAGGCGGTGTTGTCGCACTGGTAGTCCGGGTGGTCGATCTTGCTGTTGAGCAGTTCGACGCAGAGGGTGACGCCGGCTTTCTCGGCGGCGGGTGCGAGGAGACGGAATCCCGCCGCGCAATTCTCCAGGCCTTCCTCATCGGGTTGGCCCTTCCGGTTGCCGCTGAAACAAACGAGGTTGGGAATGCCGGCCGCAGCCGCCGCGCGCAGGCGCTCCTCGAAAGCGGGCACCAGTCGCGCGTGGTTTTCGCGCCGGTTAAAACTGTCCGCGATCGTGTCCGGTCCGCGGCCCAAGGCGCATTGCAGGCCGTGGGCCTGCACGACGGGCCATTCGGATGGCTCGAGCAACTCGATGGACTCGATGCCCATCGGCTTCACCGCCCGGCAGAACTCGGGCAACGGGATGTGCGGAAAGCACCACTGGGATACGGAATGGCGGATGGGCATGGCGGAAGAGCTTGGAGACCAGGGCTGAGAGCCGGGAGCAGGAGAAGACAAAGGTGAGATACGGGATTGGATCGGGCTTTCAGCGCTCAGCGCTGGACTCCCAGCTGGTTGCATTCAGAACCACCCGTCGAATTCGGAGTCGATCTGGAATTCGGTCACGCCGAGCGCCTTGAATTGCTCGAGGTGTTTCCGCGCCGCGGCAAGGATGATGGGCGCGAGTTCCTCCCGGGACTTTCCGGTCATCGTGGCGGGGTCGTAGTAGTGATAGACATTGACCGAGGGTATGATGCGCACGCCCCGGGCTTGCGCCCATTTCACCATGTCCGCCGTCAGCGTGCGGCCTTCCTCGAACAGGAAGAACTTTTCCTTCGCGGCCGGGTCGGCTTCGACCAGCGGTTGCAGCGAGCGGAATTTCTTTCCCACCGGGGCCTTGCCGGTGAAGTGGTTCATGGCATCGGCGGTGCCAATGATGACCACGCGGTCCAGCATGCCATGCTGGCGCAGGACCGTTTCCACCTTGGCGGGAAAGTCGGGCCCGTGCGGATCCTTGGAATCGAGCATCAGGTGCAAGCCGGCGTCATGCGCGGCCCTGACCACGTCGTCGAAACGCCAGAGCGCCTGGGCGCCGGACTTGGTGCGCAGGGGACGGAGTTCATCCCACGTGCTCTCGACGATCTTCCGCGGGTCGCCGAAATTGAGCGCAAGGTCGGGGTCGTGCTGCATGACCAGCACGCCGTCCTTCGTTTCACGGATGTCGATTTCAATTCCCCAATAGCCGCGGGCGACCGCCGCCTGCAGGGCGGCGGCGGAATTGTCGGGATGCTTGTCCTCGACCACACCTCCCCGGTGGGCGAAAAGCCGGTAGGGGGCGGAAGCCGCGATGGCGGTGCGGCCGGATAGGAGGAGCAGCAGGCAGGCGAGGAATCGTTTCATGGCCGGAAAGAAGTTAAGACTCGGGATTGGAATGGAGGTGCGATCGTCGTCGGCGACGGCCGCGGTCCTGATCCTGCATGGCGATTAGGCGATCAGCTCGAGCTGCCCCTGGTGCACCTCGCCGAGCAGGGGTTTGCCCGCGAGATAACGCTCGACCTCCTCGACCATCATGATGCCCAGGCGGCGGCATTCGGGGCCGTTGCTGCCGGCGATGTGCGGGGTCAGCACCACGTTCTTCAACTTGAACAGCGGCGAATTGGGGGAGGGAGGCTCGGGATCGGTGACGTCGAGGATCGCAAAGAGGTCGGGTCGCTCGTGCAGAACCTGGACCAGCTCGCTCTCGACCACGATCGCGCCCCGGGCGGTGTTGATGAACGTGGCACCGGGCTTCATCGCGGAAAAGTGCGCCCGCCCGAGCACCCCGGTGGTCTGGGCGGTCAGCGGCATGTGGCACGAAACCACGTCGGCCCGGGCAAACGCATCCTCGAGCGAACAGAGGGAGACCTTCAGTCCCGCGGCGTCGGCCGGCGCGATTGTTGGGTCATAGGCGATGACATTGACCTCGAGCGTCGCAAGCCGGCGCGCCACGAGGCGGCCGATTTTGCCCAAGGAGAGCAGGGCGACGGTGCTGCCGTAGCCGCCGGGCATCAGCGGGTCGGCCTGCGCATAGGATTGCATTTCCCGCAGCGCGAAGATGCGGGCCCACGCGTGCTTGAGCGACAGGATGATCTGGGCGAAGGCGAACTCGGCGGTGGGCTTGGCATTTTGGGAGGCGGCGCTGGTGATGCGGATGCCGAGGTCCCAGGAGGCATCCGTGGCGATGCTTTTGATGGTGCCGGCCGCATGGAACACCGCGCGCAGCTTGGGCATGGACTTCAACAAATCGGGGCTAAGCTCCGGCATGCCCCAGCCCGAGATGATGCCTTGCACGTCTGCATAACGATCGCCGGCGGCGCGCAGCTGCGCGGCGTTGAGCGAAGGCTCGACCAGCTCAACCACCTTGCGCAACTGCGCCAGTTCCCGGTCGCCGAACAGCAGCCGGTAATGCTCGGCATCCATCACGAATATGAAACGAGGCTTCATCGGGAAGGCGGGACTCGGGGCCGGAGCGCGCGGGCGCGGGGGTGGGAAAGGGGGGCGGGGCGGCGGGAAACGGGGCAAGGATCGGCCGGAGGCACGGCGCCATTCAGCGGGGGGCCCGGACCGCCGGCAAGCGACGGTCTGGAATAGCGTATACCGTTTCCCCCAATGCCTTTATCGCCCGGCGGCGGCGAGCGGCGACGCATCTGCCGTGAGCCGATCGAGGCGTAATTCGCCGTCAATCATGGTCATTCGCGGGTGCTGGGGAATGCCGGTTTCATGGTAGTACATCATGCCGGCCAGCAACTCGACCGCGGCGGAACCGACGACCTCGGGGTGCTCGTTCAGGTAGGAAAACTCATCGTTGTTCGGCGTGCCCAGCGCCGCGACGGCCGTGGTTTTCCGGCGGCGCAGGCGGGCCAGCGCCGAGATGACCGGTTCCGGCGACTGGGCGAAGACCATGTCGGCATCGTGCCGCGCGATCCAGCGGGCGATGAGCTCGACCCGCTGGGCGGCCGGGGCGGCGTTGGGCACGATCAGGATCCGGCGGCCATGCCCATGCCAGTTCATGGCGGCGGTAAAATGATGCGCGGTGCGTTCATCGAAGGATTCCTCGATGACGGCGGCGATCTTGTGCCGCCCGTGTTCCTTCATGGCCTCGATCAGGCGCATCATGTTGGCGAACTGGTGCGGCACGACGCAGTGAAAGCGGGGCGACAGGATCGAGTTCGTGACCGAGACGACGGAAAGGTCCCGCCAGTCGACGGCCGGGTTCAGGGTCAGCGGCGCGACCACCGACGGGAAGAGGATCAGCCCGTCAATGCCGCGGTTGCGCACGAGCTTGAGGATATGCTCGAGGTTGAACTTGTACGCGGCGGCCTGGAACTGGCTCACCGCGAACCCGAGTTCCTCCGCCCGCGCGAGGATGCCCTGCCGGATCTGGCGGTGGTAGGAGAGCTCCGCGAAATCGAGGCGGGGATAAAAATCCAGGATGGCCAGGCTGGTGGTGCCGCGCGCCGTCCGCGAAATGCGCAGCCGCTTCATCAGCCGGGAAATCTCGGGATCGGGGTGGTAGCCCAGCTCGCGCGCCAGCTTTTTCACCCGGTCGCGCGTCGCGTGGGAGATCTTCGGGTTGTCCCGCAGCGAGAGCGAAACCGTCATCAGGCAGACCCCCGCCGCCGCGGCGATGTCGCGCAGGCTCACGCGGCCCTTGGGCCTGGTCTTGGGGTCGGGCACCGGCATGGGTATACGGTAAACCCTTGAGGCAAGCCCGCAGCCGGCAACAGTCAAATCGCCGGCTCAATCCAAGGGTTGTAAATGTAGGGTCGGCGCTTGCGCCGACCTCGGGCACGAGGTCGGACCAAGGTCCGACCCTACATTTAATCCACGAGTTGCTTCGCGCTCCACTTTCACCACGGGCTTGCCTGTGGTTCGCCTTGCCCCAAATCTCCCGCCCCTGTGCCCAACTCCTTCGGCAAACTTTTTTCCATCTCCACCTGGGGCGAAAGCCACGGTCCCACGGTCGGGGTGGTCATTGACGGCTGCCCGCCGGGATTGCCGCTGACGGCGGCGGAGGTGCAGGCCGAACTCGATCGGCGCCGGCCGGGCCAGAGCGACATCACGACGCCCCGCAAGGAGGAGGATGCGGTCGAGTTCCTTTCCGGTTTGTTCGAAGGGCGCACGACCGGCCAGCCGCTGGCGATGGTGGTGCGCAACAAGGACGCCCGGTCCGAGGCCTATGACGAGATGCGCGAGAAGTTCCGCCCGTCGCACGCCGATTTCACCTACACCGCCAAGTATGGCTTTCGCGACCACCGGGGCGGCGGGCGTTCCTCCGCCCGCGAGACAATCGGGCGGGTTGCCGCCGGCGCCGTGGCGCGCAAGATCCTCCGCCTCGCGGGCGAAGTCGAGGTCCGCGCGTTCGTCACCCAGGTGCACGACATTGTCGCCCCGGCCATCACGAAATTCCCCACGCTGGCCCAGGTCGAGGCTTCGGCGGTGCGCTGCCCGCATCCGGAGACCGCGGCGAAGATGATCAGTCGCATCAAGCAGGTGCGGTCCAAGGGCGATTCCGTCGGGGGCGTGATTGAGTGCCGCATGCGCGGCGTGCCCGTCGGCCTCGGCGAACCGGTGTTCGACCGCCTGGAAGCCGACCTCGCCAAGGCCATGCTCTCGCTGCCCGCCACGAAGGGTTTCGAGGTTGGCAGCGGCTTCGGGGGCGTCCTGCTGAAGGGCTCCGAGCACAACGACCTGTTCGTGAACAAGCGGGGCACGGTCGGCACCCTGACCAACCGTTCCGGCGGCGTGCAGGGCGGCATCAGCAACGGCGAGGAGATTGTCTTCCGCGTCGCCTTCAAGCCCACCGCCACGATCCTCCAGCCGCAGGCCACCGTCGACCTGCGCGGCGCGGCCACGGAACTCAAGGCCCGTGGCCGGCACGACCCGTGCGTCGTCCCGCGCGCCGTGGTGATTGTCGAAGCCATGGCCGCGCTGGTCCTCGTGGACCACTGGATGCGTCACGTGGCGCAGAACGGTTCGTTCAAGTTCTGAGCCGGGATCATGCAGTTGGTGGGCGTCGGTTTCCACACCGACGCCAGGTTCGCACGCCTCGTGAGTCCTTGTCGTCGATATGGAAATCGACGACCACCTTTCGGTCGGTTCGCTACCGAGCGAAACGGCGCTTCAAT
>DASZPS010000119.1:0-4717 GCA_035549955.1 Lacunisphaera sp.
CGCCCGAACTCGTGCCGGGGGCCGTCGAGCCAAACGCGATGGGCGCCAGCGACGTCCCGTTGGCCAGCAGCGTGCCCCGGACGTAGATCTGGTAAGCCCCCGCGTATTTGATACTCACGCCGGGTTCGATCGTCAGGGTCGATCCCACCGGCACGTGTACATTACCAGTCACCGTATACGGGCTGTTCGCCAGCGTCCACGACACATTGCCAGTCTGGTCCCCGCTAACGTTGACGGCGGCTCCGGCGCGGCCGCCAAATATCAGGAAAATGCCAAGGGCTGCGCCTATCCAGAAATTGAGCCCCGGAAACGGCATAGCGGATTCGAGTGCGCGCAGGCCCGAAGATCGAAGCGGGTTCTTACATGGCATCATGGTGAAGGATGTCGTCTCGGGGGGTGTGCCGCCGCTCAAGGAGATCATGGGGTCGAATTAGACTGGGGACGGAGTTCGGACACCGTCAACGGCGTCACGCAACTTTACAGGTTCCGGCCCAGAATCGCAAAGCAGCGAAAACAGCAAGACGGCAATCTTTGGCGGGTCAAGCCGCGCGGGGGGATTGGTCATGGCATGATTGTCCAATCCGTGCTGACCGGGGTGACTTCGGCGACGCCTTGGACGGTGGTGCCGTTCATGAGCCAGAAGACGATGTTGCCGCCGGTGTTGTGGCGCCAGACGATGTCGGTGTTGCCGTCGCCGTTGAAGTCGCCGGCGGTGCTGATGGTCCAGACGTTGCTGACGGGGGTGACCTCGGCCGAGCTCAGGACGGAGGATCCATTCATCATCCAGAAGACGATGTTCCCCCCGGTGTTGTGGCGCCAGACGATGTCGGTTTTGCCGTCGTTGTTGAAGTCACCCGTCGCGGTGATGACCCAATCGGTGCTGACGGGCGTGATTTCCACGGCACTGGCAGGCGTCGTGCCGTTCATGAACCAGAAGACGACGTTGCCGCCGAATTTGTGGCGCCAGACGATGTCGGTCTGGCCGTCGCCATTGAAGTCGCCCGTGCCAGCGATGATCCAGTCGGGGCTGACGGGCGTGACCTCCGCGACGGATTGCGGGGTGTTGCCGTTCATGAGCCAGAAGACGACATTGCCGCCGGTCTGGTGGCGCCAGATGACATCGGTCCTGCCATCGGCATTGAAGTCGCCGGTGCCCGCAATCACCCAGTCGGTGCTGACCGGGGTGACCTCCGCCACGTTCTGGGGGGTGGTGCCGTTCATGAGCCAGAAGACGACATTGCCGCCGATCTTGTGCCGCCAGAGGATGTCCGACTGGCCGTCGGCATTGAAGTCGCTGCGGGTGGTGCGCACGGTGAGGGTGGCGGCGGCGCTGCTGGAGGAACCGGCGGCGTTGGCCACGACGCAGCGGAACTGGACGCCATTCAGGGTGGAGATCGCCCAACCGGCGATGGTGAGGGTGGTGGTGGTCGTGCCGGAATAGGGGGCCCCCTCAGGGATATCCTGCCAGATCGAACCGGTACTCGTCTGCCATTGGTACGTGGGAGAGCCGGTGGCGGCCGTCGTGAAGGTAACGGCAGAGCCGGAGTTCGCCGTCTGGCTGGCGGGCTGCGTGGTGACGGTCGGGGCGACGACGGTGTTGACGCTCAAGACCGCGGGGTTGCTGGTCTGGGAGCCCTCGGCCCAGGTGACCACGACGCTGTAGTTGCTGCCGTTGTCGGCGCCGGGGACATTGGTCCGGGTGTAGCTGGCGGCGGTGGCGCCGGCGATGTCCACGCCGTTGCGCCGCCATTGGTAGGCACTCGGCGAGCCCGAGACCCCGACGGTGAAGGTGGCGCTGGCGGCCGCATTGACCGTGAGATCCGCCGGCTGGGTGACTATGCCGCAGTAGGTCTGCGTGATCGAAGTCAGGTTGCCGGCGGTCAGGGTGATGGGGGTCGAGGCCGGGGTGAGGAAGCCAGGCACCGCGGTGAAGTGCAGCGTGTAAGCGCCCGGGGCCAGGGTATTGACCTGCACGCCGCTGGCCCGGGCCACGCCGCTGGCGCTGAGTTTCCAAGTGGCCCCGCTGTCGGACGTTGCCGACGGCAGGAGATCCACCTTGATGGAGGCGGCCGCGAAGGTGGGGCCGGTCAGCAGATTGCTCACCTGCGTGATCCCGCCGCTGGTGTTGTTGCCCCCGCCGTTGGCGCTGACTTCCGCGCGATTGAACAGGTCGATCACCCCGCTGTCGATGGCCCGCACCACCGTCTGGGCGCTGCCGCCGAGGTAGATGGCGGCCGGGTAGTACTTCCCGTCATCGAACTGCACGCACAGCGGTCCGCCGGAGTTGCCCCCGACGCTCTTGATCGCGCTGGTGGTGTAGAGCCGGTAGGGGTTGCTGTTGTCGTCAGTTCCCGCCACCCGCGCGAAGGCCACATTGGCCGGAGGAGTCGCGTGCATCCGGCCCCGGTTGGTGGCGTTGATGCCGTCCACCGGATAGCCGGCCAGCAGCTTGAGTTTGGCAGAGAGCAGGAACTCGTTGTCCGTGGCATCGCTCGCCAGGAATCCGCCAAAGCCCCCGCGGCCGGCATCCTCCAGGAAGTACACGGCGGCGGCATCCAGGTTCTGCGAGAGGGGCGTGGACACGCCGGGCGTCCCCTCCGCGGTTCGCTGTGCGGCGTAGCCATTGAAAACGTAGAAGCCGCGCGGAGTCTGCGGGGTGGGCTCGTAGGTGCCGGCGTGCCGCTGGAACAGCCACTGCAATCCCGTGACGTAGGCCAAGGTGCCATCGTCGAAGACGACGTGGGCGGCGGTCGCCACCACGCGGGGCTTCACCACGAAGCCGGTGGCGGCACCGGCATCGCTGCGGAACTGCCCGATGAAGCCGTAAGGCAGGTTGGCATCGCCGCTCGTCACCGTTTCATACGAAAGAACCGTCGGCGGGGTGCCGGCGGAAGTGTCGGCGAGGAAGTACGTCAGCGTCGCCACGGTTGTCTGCCCGGCCTGCACCGGGACCGTCACGGGCGGCGGCGGGGTGCGCCCGGTCAGCGGCTTGCATTCCACAAGGTAGTTGCCGGGAATCAGCCCGCTGACGGTCACTCCGCTGTTGCGCCACTGGGTGTCGTTCTCCCCCAGGAGGCGCCACTGCGACCGCAGATTCACATCCGGGTCATTGGCCAGCGCGTCCGGTTGGAGCACCACGGTCAAGCCGCCCGCCGTCCCACCTGCGGTGGGGTAGTACTCCCCGGTGACCAGCGTCGCCGCTCCACCACTGCTGACGCTGACCGTTTCCCGCAGGGGCGGAATGAAGCCCGGCACGGGCCGGTACTCGATTGCCCGGTCCCCGGTCGTCAACCCGCCGACCGGCACGCCGGAAGGCCGCCACTGTTGCTCACCCACAAACCGCCAGCCCGAGGCGATGCCCGAGGGCACCAGCGTCACCACCACGAAGCCCTCGGCGGCGGACGGGGCACCCGGGAGCGTGCGCGTCAGGCCAGACAGGATATCCATCGCGAAAGGCACCGTTGAACCGGTGCTGGTGCCGCCCGAGCTCACCGCCCTGATCCGGAAATAGTAGGTCACCCCTTGCAACAGGCCGGTGAGGTCGGCACTTACCGGTGTCACCGAGTCGCCGGTCACGATGGCGGGACTCGCACTGAGGCTGACGGGAAACAAAACCCCGTCGGTCCCGTAGTCGAAAAACACCTGGGCATTGGTGTGGTGCGCGCGGACCGACCCGGTGACGCGGGCGCTGGTGGTGGTCAACGCCGAGGCTCCCCCGCTTCCGACCGTCGGCGGGGGATCGTTGGCCTGAAAGACCTGGTCCAATCCCTCGATCGGCACCGGCGTCCCATCGTTGTCGGCCACCACGCGGAAATGATAAATGCCGCCGTCAGTCAGGCCGGTCACCGGGGCGAAGACATTGACCGCACCCGTTCCGGCGGGAACAGTTTGGAGCGGGGTGGAACTGCCATAGGCCGAAGTCAGGCCGTAGTCGAAATGGACCGAGGTGATGCGTCCGTTCGGGAAGACAACGCCCGCCAGCGTGGCGCCACCCGAGCTGATGGCGGTGGCGGCGGCGGTGACCGCCACCGGCGGGTCGGCGGCGGTGGTGAACGTCGCGTCGGCCCCGTAGGTCGTGCCGCCAAAAAGCGTGGCAGCATTGGACGCGACCGTCCGGTAATGGTAGGTCGTGTTGGCCGCCAGGCCGGTGAGGCCCGCACTCAAGTTCACCAGGGTCGTGCCGTTCCCGCACGCCTGGTCGCCGGTCACGCCGCCATAGGCCGTCGTCAGGCCGTATTCGAAGTGCGCGGTCGTCGCCAGGCTGTTGGGATTGACCTTCCCGTTGAGCGTCACCGACGTCTTGGCCACGGCGCTGGCCGCACCCGTTTGCACGATCGGCGGCTGGTCGGAGCCGAAGTACCGTGCGACGGTGAAGACGGTTTTGCCGCCGACGGTCGAGTGTCCTGCGACCAGGATCCGGCCGTCGGTTTGCAACGCGACGCAGGTGCCAGAGGCGTCGCCAGTTCCGATGGAACTGGTCACCTTTCCGATGCTGTGAAATCCGGTGTCGAGGCTGCCATCGGCGCTGTAACGCGCCAGGGCAAAGACTTGGCGGCCGGAGTTGGCGTCGAAGCAGAATCCCGCCAGCACCAGTTTGCCGTCACCTTGCAGGGCCACGCCAAGGGAGCTATCGTTGCCGATGCCGATCCCGGTGCTGATGGTCGTGTCCACCACGCCGCTGCTGGTGAAGCGATACCACATGAAATCCGGATTGGCG
>DASZPS010000120.1:0-9206 GCA_035549955.1 Lacunisphaera sp.
GAAGCGCCGTTTCGCTCGGTAGCGAACCGACCGAAAGGTGGTCGTCGATTTCCATATCGACGACAAGGACTCACGAGGCGTGCGAACCTGGCGTCGGTGTGGAAACCGACGCCCACCAACTGCATGATCCCGGCTCAGTCCTTCGGCGTCTTGCCGGGGAAGGACTGGAGGTACTTCACGACGTTCGCCTGCTCCTTCTCGCGGAGGCGCATCCGTACGTTGAGGCGCTCGGTGGCCTTCGTGGCGTTGACCTCGGCGAACTCCGTCTTGCGCTTCGGGTCGAGCAGGAAGGCCTTGAGCCGGTTGAACTGTTCGGGCTCGGCGCCGGCGGCGACGCGGATGAGGCCGGAAGTGTATTCGGGCGGGGCCTTGGCGGCGATGGCGTCATAGTTGGCCATGACCCAGTCGATCGCCACGCCACGGATGTCGTGGTCCCCGCCGACGCCGTAGGCGACCGTCAGGAACTCGGTGGAATTGAGCGCAGGCGTCAGCGAAAGCGCCAGGGCCTGGCCGGCGAGGGCCGGGTCGTGAAAATATCCCAGGGCGGTGATGAGGGCGGAGCGCACCGTCGGCGACTGGGGTTTGGCCAGGGCGGCCTGAACCTGGGCGAAGAACGCGGCGTCGCCGTGGTAGGCGGCGACGGTCAGCGCCACGCCACGCAGCGCGGCGTCCACCTTGGTGGGCGTTTCGAGGACGATGGCGGCCAGGCGGCGGCACTCGGCGACGACGGCCGGGTCGGCATGCTTGTAGCCCAGCGCGCCATACAGCGCGACGCGCAACGGGCCGTGGAGCGCCGGTTCATTGGGAACCGGCTGCAGGCCAATGCGGTCAAGGACCGGCCGGAGGATCGCGGCGACGTAGGCGTTGTAGGCGGCGCGGGATGCCGGCGTGATGAAGGTGTTTTCCAGCCCGGTGACGCCGCCCACGACACTGGTGTTGACGTCGGGATCGAGGTCGCGGCCGAAGGCGGTGATGTAGGCGAGGTAATCGGTGCCGTTGATCAGGCCGGCGCTGAAGAGGGCCGACGTGTTGTCGAGCAGGCCGATCCGCTCGATCGGACTCAGGGCGGTGGCCTTGCTTGCGAGGCGCGCGTTGAGATCGGGGGACAGGTCCCAGCGATAGTAGCCGGATTCGTCGGCATTGGGATAAATCCAATCGGCGCCGGCGAGGCCGGGGAGGGAGACCACTTGTTCAACGTCCTTGAGCAGCACGCGCTCGCGGTGCACCTCCGCGCCCTTGCCCCACGAAAACACGATCGGAATCTGCCACTGGCCGGGAAGCTGGGGATCGCCCAGGTTGTGGAAGCGGCGCTGGCTGACGCGGAGCTTCCCGCCGGGTTCGAGGGCGAAGGACACCAGGGGCACGCCGGGTTTGTCGATGAAGGCCGAGAGCATGCTGGTGATGTTGTCGCCGGAGTTGGCGCTGAAGGCCTCCCAGAGGTCGCTGGAGACCGTATTGCCCCAGCTGTGCTTGAGGAAGTAGGCGCGCATAGTCGCGCGGAACTGCGCGGGCCCGATCCAGTTCTCGACCATGTTGAGGATGCCCTTGCCCTTGTTGTAGGTCAGGTCGTCGACGAGCTGGGCGAGATCGGAGTCGGCGGTGACCTTGCGGCGGATGGCCGTGACCGAAGGCAGGGCGTCGGTGCGCATCGCGGCTTTGATCTCGCGGCTCTCCGCGAGCTGAATGCGGAACTCGGGAAACTGGTGCTGGATGATGCGGGCGGCCATCCAGTCGGCGAAGGACTCGTTGAGCCAGAGATCGTCCCACCACTGCATCGTGACGAGGTCGCCGAACCACATGTGGGCGGTTTCGTGGGCGATGACGGCCGCGAGGCGGCGGCGCTGGGTGAAGGATGGCTTCTCGGGATCCATCAACAGGAGCCGGTCGGTGAACGTGACGAGGCCCGGGTTTTCCATCGCGCCGTAGACGTATTCCGGCACGGCGATCTGGTCGAACTTGGCGTAGGGATAGGGGATGCCGAAATATTCCTCGAGGCGGGACATGATCGCCGGCGTGAGCTGGGCGGCCACGGCGGCCAGGGCGGCCTGGCCTTTCGGCGTGACGATGCGGCCGGGGACGGACAGGCCGGGGACGGGGACGTACTCAAAGGGACCGACCGCGATGGCCACGAGGTAGCTGGGCATCGGCGGGGTGCGGCCGAAGGCGACGGTCTTGGTATCGCCCTCGCGCGTCTCGATGGCCACGGCGGAGTTGGTGACTACCTCGAGGGTCGCGGGCAGCTTGATGGTCAGCTGCCACGGAATCTTGAAACCAGGCTCGTCCCAGCAGGGGTAGGCCTTGCGGGCATGCTGGTCCTCGAATTGCGAGAAGAGATAGGGGTCGCCGCGGCTCACCGTCTTGTAGAGGCCGAGGCCGTCACGATGGTACTTGGCGGTGAAAGCGATCGAGAGCTTGTAGTTGCCGATGCCCTGCTGCTTGGGCGCCGTGAGGGTGACCAGGGCGTGTTTCGCATCAGTGACCGCAGCGGCCAGGTTGATGACTTCGCCCTCGGCGCTCGTGAGCGTGGCGGTGGAAAACTCGGGTCCCTCGGCGTGAAGCCGGAAGGAGGTAAACGGGACGCTGGCCAGCACATCGATGACGACGCGGCCGGAGTACTCGTCTTTGGCCGGATCGACCGTGAGCTCGACGCTCTGGGCGACGGGCACGACCTCCGAGGTGAGACGCAGCGGATCGACGGGCTCGCTGGCGTGAAGGAACAGGTGGGAAACAACGAGGCTCAGCAGGGCGCCGAGCCGGCGAAGGCGGTGGTGCATTTGGGTTATGACACAGGCGAGAGTCCCGGAGGCAAGGTGGAACGCGCTGCTCCCAGCGCGTTGGAATGGGAAGGCGCGCGAGCGAGGTGGAGCGCGTTGACCTCAACGCGCTTCTTCATCCTCGCAAGACGGAGCACAAACGTATGGCCAGTCATCCTCGTGTGCACACAGAGCTTTCACCACTGGATTGCGCCTTATGTAGTCCCATTTCTCTTGTCGTTCTTGCGCGTTGCGCAGCCGATGATCGAAGAAGTTCTCCTGCCAGCGTACGCTCTGAAAGCGCGTCACCCCGCGTTTCCAGTTTCGAACAACTGTCGCCAAGTCCGTTTCGTAGGGAAACCTGACCAACGCATGGATATGGTCCGGCATCAGCAGGAACAAATCACACCACCAATGTTCGAGCTGATGGTAACGTCGCGCGGCTTCGATCAGCGCAGGCGCAAGGGTCGGATCCGTTAGGCTCACTGACTGGGAGCGGTTTGTACGAATCCGCACGTGAAACAGCGCACCGGACGGCACCCAAGCCGGAGTCTTATGGCCCAGGCGCTGTGGATATTCATCCACGTCAGGGAGACTGACGAAGGAGGGTCGCCGCCTCAAGGCGGTTTGCGGTCGGAGACAACGCGTTGGGTTGGCGCGGTCTGCCAGGGGAGCGGGCGCCCAGAAGCGCCTTGGGGTCAAGGCGCTCCACCAAAAAAACGCCCGCCGGGAGGCGGGCGTTTGTCATCGCACAGAGAGTAGCCTTACTTCTGCACCGCGCCCGGGATCGTGCCGGCTTTGACGAGGACCATCTTCTCGGGGTCGAGGTGCTTCTTGATGGCGGCGTTGACCTGGTCGACCGTGAGCGCGTTGACCGTGGCGCCGTAGTTGTCGATGAAGGTCAGCGGCAGGTCGCGGTTCATCGTGTTGATGAGCTGCGTGGCCATGCCGCCCGTGGTGGCGAGGCCGAGCTTGAAGCTGCCGACGAACTTTCCCTTCGTGCTCTTCAGCTCCTCGGGCGTGATGCCCTTGTCATGCCAGGCCAGCAGCTGCCGCTTGGTGGAAGCGATGCCCTTCTCGAGCAGGTCGGGAGCGAAGTTGCCCTGGATGCGCCAGTCGCCGTCGACGAAGGTGTCGTTGCCGGCAAACGAGCCGATGCCGTAGGTGAGACCTTCCTTGTCGCGCACGTTGGCCATCAGGCGGCCGGTGAAGCCGCTGCCCAGGACGGCGGTGCCGAGGCGCAACGCGATGGTGTCGGGCTCGCCGTAGCGCAGCTGCGTCGACTGGCCCCACATGATGGAAACGTTGGTCTTGTCCGCCATGAAGACGTCCTGCTCGCGCGGGACATCCATTGGCGCGGCGCGGGCGGGCTTGGCGGGTTTCGAACCGCCGGTCCAGCCGGTGAACACCTTGCCGAGTTCGGCCTGCACGGCGGCGGGTTCGACATCGCCCACGATGACAAGCTTCATGTCGGCCGGCCCATAATACTGGGCATGGAACGCTTTGACCTCGTCGAGCGTGGCCTTCTCGACCCCGCCGAGGTACTCCTCGACCGAGGACTGGCGGTTGACGTGGCCGACGGGATAGATGGCGCGAATGAACGAAATGTCGGCGCGGAAGTCGGTGTCCTCGAGGTTGCGGCGCATGAGGCCGGCGACGAGTTTCTTCTGCTTGGCAAATTCCTCGGGGGAGAAGGCCGGCGTGCGGAGCTGCTCCGCGATCAGGCCGAGCACGAGGGGCAGGTCCGACCGCAGGCACTTGGCGTTGATGTTGAGCGCGGTCTGGTCGGTGCTGAAGTTGATCGTGGCGCCGACGTCGCCGAGCATCTGGGCGATCTGGAACTTGTCATGCTTGGTCGTGCCCTTGTCGAGCATGCCGGCGGTGAGGTCGGCGAGCGCGACGTTGGTTTCGGGGCTGCGGGAGTCGCCGGCGGTGATCGTGCCGCGGATGGTGACAACGTCCTTCACGCCGGTCTTGAGCGCGACGACGTCGATGCCATTGACCTTGGAGCGAACGGCGAGGTCGGAGACGCCGGCGAAAAGACCGGGGGAAAGAAGACAGAGAACGGAGGTCAGGGAGATGAGCTTCTTCATGGGATCGGGTGGTTGATCTTAATCGTTATTTTAATCTTTCTCTTTCTCTCGGGTTCGGTGGCTTGGGAACCGAAGGAAGGGATAAAGATTAAGAGGAAGAGAATGATTATTTACCTGGCAGCGGGGGCGGGCGCGACGATCGGCACGAACCAGCCGGTGGTGCTCTTGTTGTTGTCGAGATAGAGGTTGGCGACGCGCTTGACGTCGGCCGCGGTCACCTTGGCGTAGGACTCGGGCAGCGTGACGTAGAGGGTCCAGTCGCCGGCGGCGATGTCCTCGTTGATCCGGCTGGCGATGGCGAAGGAGCCGTCGCGGCCGTAGGCGGTGCTGGCCTTGATCTTGCCGATGGCGGTGGCGACCTCGGCGTCGGTCACGCCCTCGGTGCGCACGCGTTTGACCTCGTCGAGGATGATTTTCTCGACGGCCTCATGCGTGGCGCCCGGGGCGAGGTTCGCGTAGATCTGGAAAAGGGAGGGATCGTGGAAGAAATTGGCGTCGACGCTGACCGTGGTGGTCAGGTTCTTGTCGGTCAGGGCGCGGTAGAAGCGGCTGGTTTTGCCGTTGCCCATGATGATGCCGAGGATGTCGAGGGCGGGGTAGTCGGGGCTGGAGCCGGCGGGGCTCTTGTAGCTGACGCCGACCGTGCCGAGCTCGCCCGCGCGCTGGAGCATGACGCGACGGGGGCCGGACTGCTCCGGTTCCTCGGTGTAGACCTGGGGGATGGGCTTCGGAGCCTTGGGGTAGGCGCCGTAGTATTTCTTCACCAAGCCGAGGGCGGCGGCGGGGTCGAAGTCGCCGATGATCGTGGCCGTGGCGTTGTCGGGCCAATAGAAGGTGTCGTAGAACTCCTTCAGCTTCTCGATGGCGACCTTCTCGATGTCGGAGCGCCAGCCGATGGTCGAGTGGTGGTAGGGATGCGCCTGGTAGGCGGCGGCGTAGATTTCCTTGTCGAGGGCCTGCACCGGGTCGTTCTCGCCGATCTCGAACTCGTTGCGAACGACGGTCATCTCGGGCCGGCGGTCATCCTCGTGGAGCCAGAGGTTGCGGAGGCGGTCGGACTCGATGGCCATGTAGGACTCGAGATGTTCGCTGCCGACCTCGGCGTAATAATTGGTGCGGTCGAGCCAGGTCGTGGCGTTGTACCGGGCGCCGACGCTTTCGAGGAACTGGTCGATGCTGTTGCCCTTGGCGCGGTTGAAATTGGGCGAGCCCTTGAACATGAGGTGCTCGAGCAGGTGGGTGGCGCCGGTCGTGCCGGTGACCTCGTTGCGGGAGCCGACGCGATAGGTGATCATGAACGTCACCACCGGCGCCGTGCGATCGGACAGCAGAAGGACGGAGAGTCCGTTGGAATCGAGGCGGTATTCGTCGATGCCGCCGAGGGATTTGACGTGGGTGAATCCGTCGACCTTGACGGGTGCGGCGACCAGCCCGCTCGACAGGCTCAAGGCAAGCAGGGTGGAAACTAACAAGGAACGTTTTAACATAAGGGTGGGTTTTGAGGGAGCCCAGCCTAGCACAGCCCCCGGGCGGATGCCAATATGACAAAAGGCGCCTAACCCGGGATGAATGGCGAGCCGGGGTGGAACGAACTGCTCCCCAGTGCGTTGGTTTGGAGTGCGGGCGAAGGCGGAACAGCGCATTGAGGAGCAATGCGCTCCACCCGGCTACGGGATCCGGGTGGAACGAGCGGATTGGTCGTCTGGAGGCAGGGGCCGCGCTTGCGCGGTCCGGGATGGTGCCGGGCGTTGAAATGAACCGAGCAGGCTCGGCCCTTGTTGCTACATTTTTGAGAAGAATCGTTCTCGTACTCCTAATCGTTCTCGTTCTCTCGATCTTCGCCTTCGATGGCCGACCGAGAGAACGATTAGGATTACGAGAACGAGAACGATTTGAGGCTCAAACCTCCGGCGAACAAGGATGGTGGATCGACCTGACCCAAGGCGGTTTTCCCGGTGCGTTGTGTTTGGAGCGGCGAAGGCAGAAAAGCGCATTGAGGAGCAATGCGCTCCACCTGGGTACGTCGCCCGCAAAAACACGGGCTTCCCTCGGTGTCATAAATGACTCAACGTCGCTGGATTCATCCCATGAAATCCGCCGCTCTTCGTCAGGGTTTGTTCGTCCCCGTGTTGTTTCTCCTGGCCGCCGTGGCCGCCGCCGCTCGTCCGATCGAGTTGGCGGACATGTTCCGCCTGAAGCGCGTGTCCGATCCGCAGCTCTCGCCTGATGGCCGCCTGGTGGCCTACGTTGTCACCGAGGTATTGAAGGACGAGAATCGCACCCAGAGCGACATCTGGGTCGTCCCGGCCGCCGGCGCCCATGCCGATGCCGGGCTGGGCGAACCACGCCTCCTCGCGAGCTCGCCGAAGCATGACCGCCACCCGCGCTGGTCGCCCGATGGCCGGTGGATCGCCTTCGAGTCCAATCGCGACGGCGACTACCAGATCTGGATCGTGGCCGCCACCGGCGGCGAGGCGCGCAAACTGACCAGCCTCGCCACGGAGGCCACCCAGCCAGTGTGGGCGCCGACGGGGGACCAACTGGCGTTCGTTTCCGAGGTATTTCCGGAATTCTCCGCCAAGCCCTTCGCCGAGGCGAACCGGTTGAACCAGGAGAAGCTCGACGGCCGGACCGCCTCGAAGGTCAAGGCCCGCATCATCACGCAACTCCTCTACCGCCACTGGGACTCGTGGGTCGATGACAAGCGCAAGCACCTTTTCGTGCTGCCGATCAAGGACGGCGCCGCCGCGGGCGAGCCGCGGAACGTGACGCCGGGCGACAACGACGCGGTGCCCACTTCGTCGACCTTCACTGAAGGCGACGAGTACGATTTCTCGCCCGACGGCAAGGAGCTAGCCTTCGCCGCGCCGCACCAGGTGACGCGCGAACAGGCCTGGAGCACCAACCACGACATCTGGACGGTGAATCTCGCCACGGGCGAACGCCGGAAGGTCACCACCAGTCCCGCCGCCGATACGCATCCGCGCTACTCGCCCGATGGAAAAAACCTCGCCTACCGCGCGCAGGCGCGCGCGGGGTTCGAGGCCGATCGCTGGCAGGTGCGGATCCATTCGCGCAACAGCGGCGAGGACTGGAGCCTGACGGCCGACTGGGATCGATCGGCCACCGCGCTTCGCTGGGCGGCCGACAGCAAGAGCCTGCTGTTTGCCGCGCAGGAGAGCGGCAGCGAACCGGTGTTCGAGGTCGCGCTCGCCGGCGGCGCCCCGCGCCAAGTGGCGATGAGCGGCGTCAACACGGACATCAGCCGGTCCACCGAGGGCAGGTATCTTTACTACCTTCATTCCAGCCTGACGGAACCGCCGGAGGTCTGGCGTCGTGACCTGACGACCGGCGCGGCTTCGCCGGTGACGCGTACCAATGCCGAACTCCTCGCCGGGGTCGATATGCCCAAGGCCGAGACCATGACCGTGGCGGGCGCGGGCGGCACCCCGGTGCAGATGTGGCTGATCAAGCCGCCGGGTTTCAATCCGGCCAAAAAATATCCCCTGGTGTTCTGGGTGCACGGCGGGCCGCAGAGCGCGTTCCTCGACAGCTGGTCCACGCGCTGGAATCCGCAAGTCTGGGCCGCGCAGGGTTATGTCATCGCGATGCCGAACCCGCGCGGCTCGACCGGCTTCGGGCAGAAGTTCACCGACGAGATCTCGCGCGATTGGGGCGGCCGGGTGTTCGGGGATCTGATGGCGGCGCTGGCCGAGCTCGAAAAGCAGCCCTGGATTGACACCAACCGCATGGCCGCGGCCGGCGCCAGCTACGGCGGTTACATGATGAACTGGTTCCAGGGCCACACCGACAAGTTCAAGACCCTCGTCACGCACGACGGCGTGTACGAGTTCGCCTCAATGTACGGCGCGACCGAGGAGACCTGGTTTGACGAGTGGGAGCACGGCATCCCGTGGGAGAACCCGGAGTTCATGAAGTGGTCGCCACACCAGTTTGCGGCGAAGTTCAAGACCCCGAATCTCATCATCCACAACGAGCTCGATTTCCGCGTGCCACTGAACCAGGGCCTGAGCCTCTTCACGACGCTCCAGCGCAAGGGTGTGCCGTCAAAACTGCTCTATTTCCCCGACGAAGGCCACTGGGTGCTCAAGCCGGCCAACAGCGAGCTGTGGCACACCACGATCTTCGACTGGCTAGCGGAGTATTTGAAGAGGTAGGGCCGGTCTCCGACCGGCCCCGGTTGGAACCACGAATGGACACGTAGGAACACGAATTGGGACTTGAACCCACGCAACCGTCATTCTGAGCGGAGCGAAGAATCCAAGGGGTCGGCGAGCGCCCGTCCTTCTCCCGCAGATGCGGGCTTTGGCCGGCCGGAAATGGAGGCGGGGGGGGGGGG
>DASZPS010000121.1:0-1517 GCA_035549955.1 Lacunisphaera sp.
CCGATTCCGGTTCCGTGGACGGCAAGCAGTTCCGCCGCGGTGGCGTCAGCGGCCTTTTTATCGAGGTCGGCGCAGACGATATGCGCGCCTTCCTTCGCCATGCGCCGGGCCACCGCTCTGCCGATGCCGTTGCCCGCGCCAACGACCACCACCACGCTACGCGCGAATTCCCGCTCGGGCGGCATGCGCTTCAGCTTGGCCTCTTCGAGCAGCCAGTACTCGATGTCGAAGGCTTCCTGCTGTGGCAGGGCGATGTACTGGTCGATCGCCTCGGCGCCGCGCATGACCTCGACCGCGCAGTTGTAGAACTCGGCGGTGACGCGGCTTTCGGATTTGTCCTTGCCCCAGGCAATCATGCCCAGGCCGGGGATGAGCACGACCGTCGGGTTCGGGTCGCGCATCGCCGGCGAGTTGGCGTGTTTGCACTTCGCGTAGTATGCGGCGTAGTCCTTGCGGTAGGCGTCGATGCCGGCGGCGAGCTTCGACTTGAGGGCCGTGGCGTCCTCGGCCTGCGGGTTCCAGTCGACGTAGAGCGGCTTGATCTTGGTGCGCAGGAAGTGGTCGGGGCAGGACGTGCCGAGTTCGGCGAGCCGGGCGGCGTCCCTGGAGTTGACGAAGCGCAGGATCCTGGCGTCGTCCTGCACCGTGCCGATGAAGCGTTTCTCCTTCGACACCTGGCCGCGGAGCCAGGGGAGGATGGCGGCGAAGGTCGCCTTGCGCTTCGCCTCGTCGAGCGTCTGGTACTTGGCGCCGCCAAACGCCGTCGCGTCGCCGCCCTTGGCCTGGTACTTGCCCTCGATGTAGGCCGAGGCCTGCTCGATGAAGTCGAGCGTGAGCGTGTAGCACCGCTTGTCGTCGTTGTCCCAGGAAATGAAGCCGTGCTGGCCCATCATGATCGCCTGGACGCCGGGGTTCTTCGCCGCGATGGCCTGCATCGCGAGGCCGAGTTCGAAGCCCGGGCGCATCCACGGGACGTAGGCCATCCTGCCGCCGAAGATTTCCTGCGTGAGTTTCTCGCAGTTCCTCGACGCCGCGATCGCGATGATCGCGTTCGGGTGCATGTGGTCGACGTGCCTGCCGGGGAGGAACGAGTGCAGCGGCGTGTCGATGGAGGACGCGCGCGGATTCAGGTTGAACGTGGCGTGGGTGTACATGCCCACCATGTCGTCCTCGGCCTGCGCCTTGAGGCCCTTGTCGGGGCGCGCGGCGTAAAGCTTCTGCAGGTCGAGCAGCTTTTGCTGGTAGAGGGACGAGAAGTTCTCGCGCGTGCTCGTACGGAGGTCGCCGCCCGAACCCTTGACCCAGAGGACTTCGGTGGCGCCGCCGGTGAGCGGGTCCTTCTCGGAGATCTTGGACGACGTGTTGCCGCCGCCGGTGTTGGTGATGCGCTGGTCGCTGCCGAGCAGGTTCGAGCGGTAGATGAGGCGGCCGACGGGATCGAGGGACGCCGCCTTGGCGTCGTCCCAGCCGTAATTGACGTGTTGATAGGTGGACATGGCGTGGAGGGGAAAGGGGGG
>DASZPS010000122.1:0-1812 GCA_035549955.1 Lacunisphaera sp.
AATCGGGTAGGAGGGGGCGTTGCCGCCCCCGTCCTCCCACACCACCGGACATACTCAGCGTATCCGGCGGTTTTCGTTACTGTTGTAGTTCCCGATACCTGGGAAGGAGTTGGATCAGGCCGTGAGCTTGGAACCAAGCCTTGTCCATGCCTTGTGAGGCAGCGGGTGTTTGTGCCATCCGCCACCAACCTTTGCCGCAGGCGGCCGTCGTCCAGCAGCGAGCCCTGGGCACCCCTAGGGTCCGCAGGAGCGCGGCAATGCTGGCGGCTCGCTTCCGTTGCTTCAAGCGTACGCACCGAAGCTTATGGCGCACCCACTGATCCAGGTCGTCGAGGACACCACGGGCTTTCGCGTAGCGGAAGTACGTGATCCAGCCGACGAGGAACGAGTTGAGTTCACCAATCACTTGCTCGAAGCTTACGCCTCGGTTGCGGCGTGTGATCTGGCGGATGCGATCCTTGGCCCGATCCAGGCTGGTCGGGGCTATCGTCAGCATACCGCCCGCTAGCAACCGGTGCCCGAGGAACTTGCGTTCCTGCACGTGGGCCACGGCGCTTTTTGCGCGGTTGACTTGCAGACGCAGCTTGCCTTCCAGGAACGCGGTGAGCGATGCCAACACCCGCTGGCCCGCCGCCTGCGATCGCACGTAGATGTTGCAATCGTCGGCATAGCGGCAGAAGCAGTGCCCGCGCGCTTCCAGTTCCTTGTCCAGGTCGTCCAACAGAAGGTTGGCCAACAAGGGTGACAATGGTCCGCCCTGCGGTGTCCCCTCGTGACGCTCGACACACACTCCCTGTTGCAATAGGCCCGCACGCAAGAAGCGGCGGACGACTCGCAACAGACGCTTGTCGGCGACACGCCGGGCCAGTCGCGCCATCAGGATGTCATGGTTGACCCTGTCGAAGAACTTCTCCAGGTCCATGTCCACTACGATCACTCGGCCCTCGGCCACGTATCGGCTCGCTTGGGCCAGGGCGTCGTGCGCCCCACGTCCCACGCGAAAGCCGAAGCTCGAAGCCGAGAAGGTCGGGTCCAGGATCGGTTCCAGTACTTGCAGGATCGCTTGCTGCACCAGACGATCGACCACCGTCGGGATGCCCAATTGTCGCACCCCGCCGCCCGGCTTGGGGATTTCAACGCCCCGCACCGCTTGCGGTTGGTAACTGCCGTCGAGCAGTGCCGCTATCAGTTCCTGCTTGTGCTGTTTGATCCACTCGCCAAGTTCGTGGATGGTCATTCCATCCACGCCCGGTGCCCCCTTGTTAGCTTTCACACGGCGATACGCTCGGTTCAGATTCTCTCGGCTGACCACCTCCTCCATCAGGTATTGGCTCAAGGCTCGTGCTTGATCAAACGCCGTGAACGCTTGCGACTCCTCGCACGCCGCAGGTCTGGTTCCGCCTTCGCCGCTGGCGTCGTGGCGCAGGTTCTCCGCGGACTGCTCAAAGAGCAGCCGTTGGTAGAACCTGCCTGGCTGTCGCTCCACGTCCATTTCGAGTTCTTTCAGACTGCTCCTTGCAGAAACGAATTCGGCCCTTCGCTCGCCAGTAAGCAGGTCGCCCCGCGATGCAGTCAAGCTACTATGGCCTCTGCTGACTTCTCACCGCTCATCCCGCAGCGTTGCCGCCACCGTAGCCGGTTCGGCCGGCAAGCGATGAGACCTCCTGGGTTAAGCCTTGAGTCTTTCCCTCGGGCCTCGCCGGATCTACCTGCCGCGCTTCCGGATGAGCATCGGGCGTCCGCGTCCATTGCCGCGTTACCCAGCACGACCGGCCTGGTATCCGGTTTCTGTTCGTCGAGTCCGAGTTTTGG
>DASZPS010000123.1:0-22689 GCA_035549955.1 Lacunisphaera sp.
ATCGCCAGCGGGCCGCGCAGGTCGGTCTGGGTGTAGAGATTGGTCGTGTGCGGCGTCGTGGCGGCGGTGCGGATGCCCTTCTTTTTCAGCCAGGCATGCACGGTCGGGCTGTCGGCGATGACAATCGGCACGGAAAAAAGGACACCGGTGGACGCGCGCACGACGTTGGGATTGAAGATGTCCGTCACGGGATCGCACACGATCACCGCATCGCAGCCCGCCGCGTCGGCGCTGCGCAGGATGGTGCCGAGATTGCCGGGTTTCTCGATGGCTTCGACGACGAGAAGGAAGGGGGCCTTGGCTGTAGCCGGGGTCGCCCGCGGTGAGCCTGTCGCATCCGGTGACCCCGGTCCGGCGCCCAATGCACCGGGGTCAGCGACCCCGGCTACAGGCAGATCATCCAGCGTTCGTTTCCATTGTGCCGCCACGGCCAAAAGGCCGTCGGGTCGCTCGCGGTAGGCGACCTTGGCGAAGGCCTCCTTGGACAGTTCAAACAACTGCGCCCCAGCCTGACGGGCTTCCTCGATCAACGCGGGTTCATTTTCGCCTAGGAACCAGTCGGGCGAGTAGTACAGCTCCTGCGGCCGAACCGCCTTTTCCAATGCCCGCCGCACCTCGCGATAACCCTCGATCAGGAACAGTCCCGCCGCATCCCGGTCGCGTCGCTCACGCAGCTTCACCAGCTGCTTCACGCGAGGATTCTGGAGGCTGGTGATCTTTTCGGCCGGGAGCACTGCCCACGAAACACACGAAAAACACGAAAGAAGCCAAACCTAACTTAAGGCCAAGGCGGCTGTGACACGAATTCCACGAATGATCACACATTAATCCCGTGCTTCTGTTCGTGCCAATTCGTGCAATTCGCGTCCCTCCGCTCCGGGATTTTTCTTCCCCTGCCTGATATCGTGTCGTTTCGTGTGTTTTGTGGGCAAAAAGAAGTTCAACGACCGTCCCTTCCCGTACCGCACCGAGATCGAGCTGGAAATCGCCACCCTCACAAATCTCGGCGTAGGCCTGGGGCGGGTGGCGTTGCCAAAGACCGGGGAACCGAGGACAGAAGATGGAGGACGGAGGACCGAGAACGGGGAAAATGATGAGGCGGGCGGGCCGCGCCATAGCTCCGCGAACCGGAGCGACGGCGGGTGGGTCGTCATGGTCCCCTTCACGCTGCCCGGCGAGAAGATCCGCGCGCGGGTCTATCGCAACCACAAGAATTTCTCCGAGGCCGACCTGCTGGAGGTGTTGACGCCCTCGCCGCACCGCATCGACCCCAAGTGCCCGCTCTTCGGCACCTGCGGCGGCTGCCAGTACCAGCACCTGGTCTACGCCGAACAGCTGAAGTGGAAGCGCCAGCAAGTGGAGGAACTGCTGAAGCACATGGCCGGCATCGAGTTCGCCGTCGCCCCCGTGATCGGTTCGCCACGCGAATTCGGATACCGGTCGAAGATCACGCCGCATTTCAAAGCTCGGGCTGGAGGGCCGATCTCCCGACCGGCCTCCGTTCGACCTGCAGCCGGGGTCAGCGACCCCGGCTACAACAACTCCGATTGGTTTTCTCAAGCAGGGGGCGCGGTTCGACATTGTCGACGTGCCCGCGTGCCCGATCGCGACCGACGCGATCAATGCGAAGCTGCCGGAAATCCGCGCCCGGACCCAGGCGCGCCTCGCCGCCGGAGAATACAAACGCGATGCCACGCTGCTCCTGCGTCACGCCCAGGAAGGCGTGATCACCGACTACGATGCCGTGATCCACGAGGTGGTTGAACAGGTAGGGCCCGACCTCCGGGCGGGCCGTTCGGGACACGCCGCCGGGCCGCCCGGAGGTCGGCCCCTACCCAAGATCCAGCCATCGCCCCTCCGCCTGCACTTCCTCGCCCGCGATTTCTTCCAGAACAACCCGTTCATCCTCCCGGCATTCACGGGCTACGTGCGCGACCAGGCCGCCGCCAGCGGCGCCAAATACCTCGTGGACGCCTACTGCGGCAGCGGGCTGTTCGCATTGAGCTGCGCGCCGGCTTTTATCCGCGTCGCCGGCATCGAGATCAGCGAAACCTCCATCAAGTTCGCGACGGAAAACGCCGCCGCCAACGGCATCGCGAACGCCACCTTCCGGGCGGGCGACGCGGCGCAGATTTTCGCCGGGCTGGATTTTCCGGCCGCTGACACCGTGTTAGTCATCGACCCGCCGCGGCGGGGATGTGACGAATCCTTTCTCAACCAGCTCTTTGCCTATGGCGCGCGGGCGGTCGTTTACGTTTCATGCGACCCGGCCACGCAGATGCGCGACCTGAAGGGCTTCCTTGCCGCCGGCTACCGGCTGACCGCTGTGCAGCCATTCGATCTCTTCCCTCAAACCCGGCATCTTGAGTGCGTGATCACACTGGCGCGGTAGGTGCGCACTTCGGCCACAATCGGGCGCGCCCCTGCGGCATGCGACACTGCATCGCGCGTTCCACCGCACAAAAAAGTTATTCACTGCCAACATATGCGTAGCAGGAGTTCCGGGACAGGAGTAGAATGCTGGGCGTGAAAGGAAATCTGGGCCCCGAGGTTCAGAGTAGCGAAAACCCCCGTGCCTGGTCCGTCCTCCACACAACGCCCTGCTAATCGCCATGGGGCGGTTCAGGACAAAAAACAACGCACCTATGCGCTAAAGTCCCGGCCATTCGGCCGTCGACGCAAAGAAAAGGCACCCTGCTCCGGCGGGGTGCCTGTTTTTTCGGCAGCTTCACAGAAGGTAACGAAGGAAGCAAAGAGAGCCAGGCCAACGTCACCGCGGCATCCTTCGTTCTCCTCGTTCCCTTCTGTAAACTGCGTGCTCACCGGTTCTCCATCCACTCCAGGCTGGAATACTGTTCCACGAGGCCACTGACCTCCTCCTCGTTCAACTCGGGCCAGGGCATGGCCGCGACGTCGGCGCCGAGGGCACGGGCGATCTCCGCCGAAAACTCATCCTGGAATTTCTCCCAGTCGACCGCCCCGACACGGCTCTTCTCGATCGAACCCTGCAGGAGCAGGCCATGCTTGTTGCGCTTCATGGCGGCGCCGGCGACCTTCGCGCCGGTGGCGGTGTTCAGGACGTCGTAAAGCTCGGGGCGGTCGAAACAGACTGTGGGGCCTTCCTCGGAGGGATGCCGTTTGTCCTGCAACGCCACCGGGCGGCCCAGGGTCCGCATCGCCGCAGCCAGGCTGGCGTGCACTTCGCGGTAGGCCTGCGTGGCCGGCGCGTCGAAGAGGGCGTGGGCCCGCGGGATGACGAGGCAGTAGGTCCAATCGTTGCGGTGGTCCACGATGCCGCCGCCCGTGGGTCGGCGGCAAAGATCAAAAGTTTCGCCCGGCGGAAGGTTCGCGCGCACATAGGCCATCGTCTGGCTCAAACCGAACGTGAAGGCCTGCGTCCGCCATTCGTAGTGCCGGAATCGCGCCGCGGCCGGCGCCGGGTATCGCTGCAACAACAGGAAATCCAGCGCCATGTTCTCGGCGGCGCCGGCGGTGCGGATCGGAAGCGCGTGCAACTGCATCACCGCTTCTTGCGCTGCGGCCGCTCCTGGCGCAAGGCCTCGCCGAGTTCCGGCAGGTTGTAGAGTGATCCGAAGGCCAGCGCCCCCATCACGGCTTCGCGCGGGGGCACGGGCTTCGCGGCCTTCATCGCGGCGGCCACGATCGCGGCCAAATCCGCCGGCTCGAGGTCCTTCATGCGTTGGTTTCGCACCGCGCCGCCCTCGGTCGTATAGAGGACTTGGTCCGGGCCCATGTACACCTTGATCTCCTTCGGTGCCGTCCCGGTGAGTTGATGCACGATGAGGGGCTTGTCGCGGCTGTATTTCTGCAGGGCCGGGATCACCCATTCGTTGAGCGCGCGAATCCGCTGGAGCACCTGGGCGCGGACCCGGGCTTCCGGCTTGCCCGCCACCGGCGAGCGCGGGTCGCGGAGACTCTGCGCCAGCTCCTCAAAATTGTATTCCTGCAGGGCCCGCGAGCGCTTCTCCCGCAGCTCCGCGCGCCAGTCGGCGAGGGTCGCCGCGATGCGATGCGCCGGCAGGCCGGTGTCCACCGTGTCGTCCTCCTGCGCCATCAAGGCTGTCAGCGCGGCCCGGCTCGCCTCGGCCTCCGCCAGCGCCGCTTTCTGCTGTCGCCACAGGCCCCAACCCAGCGCCGCGAGGACGGCCACCAGCACCACGGCGGCGCCCGCCATGATCTTTTGGGATCCCGACAGGCCACGCTTCGGCGCGGCGGCCGCCGGCCGATCCTCGGCGCCCGGCGGCGGCTCCCCTTCCTCCTCATCGGGTTCGGTTCCTTCCGTCGATTCGATGATCTGGGCTTCGAGGAGCAGCTTGTAGATGGGAATGGCCTGCGAGATGTTCTTCAATTCGCGCGGGCCCAACCGCGTGACCTGCAGCGCCAGTTTGTTGCGCACGACATCGTAGACCGTCTGGGAAATGCAGATGCCGCCCGGCTCGGCCTCGGCCTGCAGGCGGGCGGCGATGTTCACGCCATCCCCCATCACGTCCTGCTCGTTCATGAACACGTCGCCGAGGTGGATGCCCACCCGGTGCACGAGGTTTTCCGACGCCGCCCGGAGCTTGGCCTGGCCCGCAAACGAACGCTGGATGGCCAGCGCGCAGGCAACGGCCTGCACCGCGCTCGAGAAGTACAGCAGCAGGCCGTCCCCGGTGCTCTTTAACACGGAACCGTGGTGGGCCGTGCAGATTTCCTTCATTTCCCCGAAATCGCGCTGCAACAGCCGCAGGGTCGTCACCTCGTCCGCCTGCATACGGGCGCTGAAGCTGACCACGTCGGTAAACACGATCGCGGCCAGCGAACGCTGGCCCGGGGCGGGCGGGAGCGGGGGCGTGGACTCCATGGGAACCAATATGCCTAGCCGTTTCGGAGATTCCCGCAATGCCTTACCCGGGAGATTTTACCAAGCCCCTTAAGGGTGGAGCGACCTGCTCCCCAAGGCGCTTTCTTCGCAGCGGACGTCCTCAGCGCGTTGGGGAGCAACGCGCTCCACCAGGTGGTCGGCGATTTCCAGATCGCCGACAGAGCGTCGGTGTGGAAACCGACGCCCACCTGCTGAGTGGTTCCGGCTTGGCGCCATAACGGGCAACGCGGTCCACCCCTTGGTGGTCGTCGACTTCCCTATCGACGACGGAACCGGGGAGGGAGGGTATCGGAAATCCCGTCAGGCTGCCGCCTCGCGCCAGCGGCAGCTCACTCCGCCTTTGCGTCCAGCATCGCCCGGACCTTCGTCAGCAGCGAGCTCAGCGCGAAGGGCTTCGGCAGGTGCGCGGCCTGCTGGTCGGAAAAACCCGCCAGGTTCGGGCGCACCGGCGCCGTGCAAATCACCCGCAGGCCGCGGTTGCCGCGGTGGAGCTTGCGGAGGAATTCCACCGCCGGCGCCGCACCGCTGTCGATAATGACGAGTTGCGGGCGGGCGCCCGGCTGGGCCGCGGCCTCGACGCTGGAGGCTTCCGTGGCCGAATACCCGTCAATCGCGAGGATGCCCGTGATCATCCGGCGCAGGCCGTCGTCGCGCTCGATCACCAGCACCGCCTCGGTACCCTGCGTCGATGGCAACACGCCCAGCGTGGTGGGACTGGTGTCCTCGGGCTCGGCCGTTTCGGGCAGGTAGACCTCAAAGGTGGTGCCCTGGCGCGGCGTGCTGCGGACGAGGATGTCGCCCCGCGCGTGGCGGATGATCGCGAGTGAAGTCGGCAGGCCGAGGCCCGTGCCCTGCGGCTTTGTCGTATAGAAGGGCTCGAAGATCTTCGCGACCTCGCCCGGTTCCAGGCCGATTCCCGTGTCGATGACCTGCAACATCACACAGGGCCCGGCGGGCGGGCCACCCGGGCCGGCGTTCGCGGGCACGAGTTGGTTGCACGTCCGCAGGGTGAGCCGGCCGCCTTCGGGCATGGCATCGCGGGCGTTGAAGCAGAGGTTGAGCAACACCTGCTGGAAATGCACCGGGTTGATCCGGGCGTTGCCGAGGTCCGAGGCCAGCCGCACCTCCACCTCGATGGCGTCGCCGCACACGCGCCGGATGATCTCGGTGATCTCGCGGATGAGGGTGTTGAAGTTAACGACCCCGGTGTCGGCTTCCTGCCGGCGGCTGAATTCGAGGATCTGGCGCGCGATGGCCGACGCCTTGAGGCCGGCGCGATGGATTTCCCGGAGATCCTTGGCGGCGGCCGGCACGGATTCAATTTTCGGCCCGAGGATCTCGCAGTAGCCGTTGATCACCGACAGGAGGTTGTTGAAATCGTGCGCCACGCCACCCGCGAGCAGGCCGACGGTGCCCACCTTCTGTGACTGGAGCAGGGCCTCGCGCTGCCGCCAGAGCTCCGTGCAATCGTGATAGACCGCCACCACGCCTCCCGGCGCGGCCCCGGCCAGCGGGCGGTATTTCCAGCGCGCGAAGAACTCGGTGCCGTCCTTGCGGTAAAGCCACGCCTCGCCCTCGCCGCCGGCGGCCGGACCGGTGGGACGCGGCTGGCGCAATCCCGCCACATCCGTCCGGGGACCATGAAGCAGCCGCGTGTTCTTGCCCTGCAATTCGGCCGCGGTGTAGCCGGTCAACGCGCAGAATTCCGGGTTGGCGAACGCCATGGTCGCGCCGCCGTTTTCCCACGCGTCCGAAGTAATGATCGCGGGATCGGGCAACGCCGCAATCACGGCCGCATCCGCCGCCGGTTTGCTGGTTGGCCTGGCCATGGTCAGGGCGCGAGGCGCTCGATCACCCAGTCGCCGGCGGCGTCCCGCCGGTAACGGAGCCGGTCGTGCAGGCGGCTGCGCCGGCCCTGCCAGAATTCCACCGTATCCGGGACCAGCCGAAATCCGCCCCACTGCGGTGGCAACGGCACCTCGCCACCCTCGTATTTCTTCTCCACGGCCCGGAAACTTTCCTCGAGCACCGCGCGGCTCGCGATCGGCGTGCTCTGCGGCGACGCCCAGGCCCCCAGCTGGCTGGCCCGCGGACGACTGTGGAAATAGACGTCCGCTTCCTCGCGCGACACCCGCACCACCTTCCCTTCGGCGATCACCTGGCGTTCCAGCGCGATCCAGGGAAAAACCAGGGCCGCCTGGGGATTGTCCGCCAACTCGCGACCTTTGCGGCTCTCATAGTTGGTGTAGAAAACGAAGCCCCGGCCGTCGCATCCTTTCAGCAGGATCGTCCGGGCGGACGGTCGCCCGTCCCGCCCCACGGTCGCCACCGTCATGGCATTGGGTTCGATGACCTTGGCCGCCTCCGCCTCCGCGAACCATTGCTCAAACTGACGGAAAGGATTCTTGGCCAAGTCTTTCTCCAACAGGCCCGCCAGCCCGTAGTCTTTGCGCATGTCGGCCAATGCCATATGGCGGTCAGTATCGGAAGGGGCGGCGGGGCTGTCAAAATCATCCTCGGCGCCAGTCGCGGCTGGTCTGACCGCGCCTAAACTGCCTGACTGGACCTTTCCCGTTCCCCATGACGCCCGCCCGCTATCTCGATCACCATCAAGACGACCTGGTGCGCTTCCTCCAGCAGCTGGTCCGATTGCGGACGGTGAACCCGCCGGGCGAGAACTACGGCGCCATCACCACTTTGCTGGCCGACACCCTGCGGGAACTCGGCCTGCGGGTCCGCCGGGTTCCGATTCCGCGCGCGCTGCAGCGCCGCACCCAGCCCGACTTGCTGGATTACCCGCGTTACAACGTCATCGCGTTCTGGGACACCGGGGCGAAGAAGACCGTCCATTTCAACGCCCACTACGACGTCGTGCCCATCTCCGGCACGTGGCGGCATGGCAACCCCTTCAGCGGGGCCGTGAACCAGGGCTGGATGTATGGCCGGGGCACTTCGGACATGAAGGGCGCCATCGCCAGCATTGTCTTCGCCCTGCAGGCGCTGAAGGAAACCGGCACCAAACCCAACTTCAACGTCGAGGTCTCCTTCACCGCGGATGAGGAAACCGACAGCACGCTCGGCACGGGTTGGGTGACCAGCCACGGCAAGCTTCACGCCGATTATGCCATCGTTGGGGAGGGCGGCGAAGGCGATGTCGTCTGCTGCGGCCACAACGGCGTCGTCTGGCTGAACGTCCGCGTGCACGGCAAGGCGGCGCATGGCTCGATCCCACACCGCGGCATCAATGCGCTCGAAAAGATGTCCGCCCTGGTGCTCGCGCTCGACGGCTACAAGCGGATCCTCGCGAAGAGGAAATTCCGCACGCCGGAGGGCAAGGTCATGACGCCCACGCTCAACCTCGGCGGTGTTTTCGCCAGCGGCGAGGGCGGCAAGATCAACACCGTGCCCGCCGCGGCGAGTTTTTCCATCGACCGCCGGCTGCTGCCCATCGAGACCGTCGCCGCGGCCGAACGCGACCTGCGGTTGTTCCTGCGGCAGGCGGCCGCCGGGATCCCGCAGTGCCACATCACGATTGAGAAGGTTTCCGACAATCACCCGAGCTTCAGCCCGCCACTTTCGCCCTTTGCCGCCGCGCTGCGCGCGAGCGTCGCGCGGGTGCGCCGCCGCCCCGCGCGTTTCTGCGTCTCGACCGGCTTCAACGACATGCATTTCTTCGCCAACGAGCTCAAGCTGCCCACGCTGGGCTATGGCCCCGGGGGGCAGAACTACCATGCCGTGGACGAACGCGCGAAGATCAAGGACCTGGTCGATTCCGCGGTGATCTACACCGACGTGCTCACGACGTTCCGCGGCTGAGGTCCGCCCTTCCCGTAGGGGCGCAGTCTTGCTGCGCCCAATCCCGCCCTGGCGGGATTCCCGAGCAACGAAGCGGCCGAACTCACCCGGTCTGCTCAAACGCAACCGGAAAGGATCAAGCAAGCTCGACCCCTGCCGGGAGGGAACCGACGTGCTTACGACGTTTGCGGGCTCAATGATTCCGCGTAGGGGCGCAGTCTTGCTGCGCCCAATCCCGCCCTGGCGGGATTCCCGAGCAACGAAGCAGCCGAACTCGCCCGGTCTTCTCAAACGCAATCGGGAAGGATCGAGCAAGCTCGACCCCAGCCGGGAGGGATTCTTCGCTTCGCGAAGAATGGACGCAGCAAGACTGCGCCCCTACGTTAATGTCCCGTCAGCTCCGCAACCCCTGCCGGATCATGCTCACGGCGATGGCGGCGAGGAGCATGGAGACGATCTTCGAAACGGCGCGCAGGCCCGTGCCTCCCATCCGGCGGCCCAGCCATTCGCTGTAGTGCAGGGCCAACACGACCAACAGGAGGTTGGCCGCCAGCGCGACGAGCGTCACGACCAGCCCGATGGCCTCGTTCTGCGCGAGCACGAGCAAGGTGGTGATCGATGCCGGCCCCGCGATGAGCGGCATGCCCAACGGCACCACGCCGAAATCCGGCGGCAGTTTCTCCGGCTCGGCCGCCGAATGGACCAGGTCGCGCGCGGCGAGAATGAACAGGATGAGCCCGCCCGCGATTTGGAAGTCACTCACCGAGATGCCCACGGCCTTGAACACGCTCTGGCCAAGAAACAGGAACCCCAGTGCCACGAGCCCCCCGGTCCAGGTCGCCTGGTTGGCAATCTTCTGGCGCTGCCGGTCATCGAGATTCCGCCCCAACCCGAGGAAAATCGCCGCGAGGCCGACCGGATCGATGGCCACGAAGAGGGGAATGAACGCGAGCAGGAACCGGGACAGCCAATCAAACATGAGAGCAGGGTGGGACAGGATCAGGGACAAAGGCAATGAGTGTCCAACGGCGGGGTTCGTGCCCCACCCGCACCGGAAGGGCGGACTGGAATCGGCAGCCGCAGCCGGTTTTTGGCAAAGGATGCAGAGCCGGCATCCGCCGCCCCATGCTAGCATCCCGTTGAAAGGACCACCCATGCCCACCCTCAAAATCCATCTTGAGAATGCCGAGCTTGACGCCGTGGAGCGCCTGGCCGGCCAGATTGCCGTCCGCCCGGAAGACGTGGTGTATGCCGCGCTCAACCGCCTGATGCTTCGCGCCCAGAACCGCCACGTGCGGAACGACATCGTGCTCATCCGCCGTGGGCGTCAGGACCGACTGCCGGCCTGGACCGAATGCCTGGGCCCCGTGCCCGGCCTGGGTCGTCCCGTCTTCCGCGAGCCCGCCAATCGGGCGATGGCGAAATAGCGCGGGAGCCCGATGGCGCCGGGTTCCTTTGCCCATTCCGCGTCCGGTGGCTGGTATTGTGCAAGAACTGCGGAGCAGGGGCCCCCGATTGGTGCTATCCTCGGGCACCCCAAAAGGAGGCTTTCATGCCCGCCATCAAAATCCATCTCGAACACGCCGAGCACGACGCCGTGGTCCGCTTCGCGGAACTGCTTCAAGTCCAACCCGAGGATGTAGCGTTCTCCGCGCTCAACCGCCTCATGCTCGCGGCCAAGGAGCCGGCGGTGCAGAGCGACATCAAGCTCACGTTGTCCTGGCGCAAGGACAACCTGCCGCTGTGGGCCGACAACGCCTACTCGGTTCACAACTACGAAGGCATGTCGCCCGTCGAGCCGGCCAAAAGCCGGTATTCGGTGTAAGCGGCGCGCCGGTGCCCGCAGCTAATCTGCTCCCAGCAACCCGCGCAAAGCGGGTCGCAGGTCCGGGTATTTGAACCGAAAACCCGCCGCCTGCAGCCGGGCCGGCACGCAACGCCGCCCGGTCAGGGCGAGATCCGCATCCGTGCGCAGGAGAAAGTGCGCGCCGAACCGCACGGCCCAGGCCGGTGCGGGTGGGCTCCATGGCCGGCCGAGGGCGCCGCGCAGTTCCCGCATGAATTCGGCATTCGGCACCGGATTGGGGGCACAGGCGTTGTAGGCGCCCGCCAGGTCGTTTCGCGTCATGGCCTGGCGGAAGATTTCCTCCATGTCGTCGTGGTGCAGCCAGCTCAGGTACTGGCGGCCGGAGCCCACCGTGCCGCCCAAAAAGCACCGCGCCAGCCGAGCGAGTGGCCGCAGGGCCCCGCCGCCCGGCCCGAGCACCAGGCCGATGCGCAGGCAGACCTTGCGCGTGGCCGGGGCCGGCGCGGCCGCCAGTTCCGCCTCCCACTGGCGGCAAACCTGCGCGGAGAAGTCGCCCGCGGGCGCGGTTTCCTCCGTGCAAACCCGGTCCCCCGCATCGCCGTAGAGGGCGAGCGAGGCGCATTGCACCCACACGGGCGGCGGAACCCTGCAGCCGGCCAGCGCCGCGCCGAGCGCGCGGACGGAATTGATGCGCGACTCGAGGATCAGGCGCCGGTTTTCCGCGTTGTGCACGCAATCCACGCTGCGGCCCGTGAGGTTTACCAACGCCTCCGCTCCCTCCAGTTCGGCGGCCCAGGGGCCGGCCGTCGCGCCATCCCAGCCGACCTCGCGAAACGCCGCGCCGGGTCGGGGGTGACGCGTCAATACGACCACCTCGCGACCCGCGACGGTCAGCCGCCGGCCGAGCGCCTGCCCGAGGTATCCGCTGCCGCCGGCGAGAATGACTTTGGCCATGGCGAATGCATGGCGGGAAGTGCCCCGACGTGCAATCTGCCTGTCACTCCGCCGCTTTCATTCTCTCCGTTCCGGTTGAAATCCGCGCCGGACAATCCGGGCCCACGGTTGAATCTCTTTGCGTTTTTTGCGCTTTGTGTGGCCATCCCTCCTGCATCCGCGCAATGCCCGCCAACTTCCACGACCTCACCCGCGAGGAGCTCCGCACCTTGGTGGTCCACTGGGGCTTCAGCCCGGTGCACGCCGCGCGGCTATGGGCCTATGCCTACCTCGATCGCGTCACCGATTGGTCCCTGATGCCCGAGCTGCCAAAGCGTTTCCGTGCGAAAGCCGCGGAGGAGCTGACGTTTGGCCGCCTGCCGGTGGCGACCGAGACGCACAGTTCCGATGGTTTTACCCGCAAATACCTGCTCTCGCTCGCGGACCATCGCCGCATCGAAACCGTGCTCATGCGGTACACGGGGCGGGTCACCGCATGCATCAGCAGCCAGGCCGGGTGTGCGATGGGCTGCGTGTTCTGCGCGACCGGGCAGATGGGATTTGTCCGCCACCTGACCCCCGGCGAAATCGTCGCCCAGGCGCTGCACGTCGACGCCGTGCTGCGCAAGGCAACTTGTAACCTAATAGGTTACAAATTGCCGGGAGCGTCCGTCCCACCCGAGCGCCTGCGCAACATCGTCCTCATGGGCATGGGCGAACCCCTGCACAACTACGAGGCCGTGATGAGCGCCGTGGACATTCTCCGGGACTCCGGCGGGCTCGCGGTGGCCGCGCGCCGCATCACGTTGAGCACCGTGGGCGTCGTGCCGGGAATCATCCGGCTCGCAGACGAAGCCCGTCCGGTCAATCTCGCGGTTTCGCTGCACGGGGCCACCCAGGAGGAGCGCGCCGCGCTCGTGCCGGTCGCCAGGAAATGGCCGCTGGCGGAATTGATGGAGGCCTGCCGGTACTACCTCGCGAAACTCGACCGCCGCATCTTCTACGAATGGACCCTGATCGAGGGAAAGAACGACACCGCTGAAAGCGCCCACGCCGTCGGCCGGCTCCTCCAGGGCCAGTTCGCGCAGGTGAACCTGATTCCGCTCAACCCCACCGCCGGCTACGACGGTGCCCCCACGGGCCGCGAGGCTGCCCGGCGCTTCCAGGCCATCCTGGCCGAATATGGCCTGCCCAGTACGGTCCGACAGCGTCGCGGCATCGACATCGCCGCGGGCTGCGGCCAGCTGGCGGCAGCTCGCAAGTAGCATGTAACAAGGAACAAGGAGCAAGCACGTGGCCGAAACCCGCCTCGGCTCCCGGTCCTGGTTACCTGAACCATGTCGCTTCCGTTTGATTTAGCCTTTGCCATGAGGGCCGGGAGTCTTTGCGTTGGTCCTTCATGAAATTCCCCCGACTCCTTCTTTCCCTTTTCGGTCTCGTGCTCGGCACAATCGCCCCGGCCGCCACCCCCGCAGCGGCGCCTGCGACCACTCCCGCCACTACGTCCGCGACCGCCGCGGCGGCGCCGAAGCTGCTGCCGGTCAGCCGGGTCGCCTGGATCAACACCAGCGCCTTCGTGGCCGAGGAGGGCGGCATCAAGGACCTCGTCCGCGTGATGAAGCAGCTCGAACTCGAGTTCAGCGGCACCCAAAGCGAGCTGTCGCTCCTCACCGAGAAACTTCGCACGATTGTCGGCGAGATCCAGAAGCTCCAGGCCGGCGGCGAGGCCAATGCCGCCGCGATCCAGGAAAAGCAGTCCGCGGGCGTGAAAATCCAGCAGGAGTTGCGCACCAAGCAACAGGAAGCCCAGGCCGCGATCCAGCAAGCCCAGCAGGAGAAACAGGGTCCCATCGCCCAGGAAATCGGCAAAGCCCTCACCGCCTATGCCAAGGAGCGCGAGATCGGCCTCCTGTTCGACGTGTCCAAGCTGGGCGACGGCGTCATCGCCGCCCAGCCCGAGCTCGAAATCACGAACGACTTCATCGCCTACTACAACGCGTCGCACCCGTAACCGGCGCGACGCCTGTTGTCGGTTCGCCGATTTCGGTTTCCGGTTTTTGCGGCCCGGCCTTCGCCGGGCCTTTTCATTGGTGCAGGGTCGTCGCTGGCGACGACTTCGCGCGCCCAGTCGGGCCAAAGCCGGCCCGACCGGAAAACCCCGCATTCCCGCCGCCGGCCTAACCCGGACATTTCACAGTCTGGGGCGATCCAATCAGCAAAATGTCCGTCCGCCCTAAGGGCGGAGCGACTTTGTCGCGGCGCGCCCCGACAAGGTCGGCCCGACAGGGCGCATGTTCACACCTCTGGGTGTGAAATATGCGGGCTAACCCAACCGGTCCAGCACGCCCGCCACTCCCGCCTGCCTGGCCTGGTCCGTGGCCAGCCAGGTGCGGGCCTGCGCGAGCGCCGCGGCGTCGGGCGGCAGGCCGTGTACCTGTTGGCGTAACAGGCCGGCCACCAGCGTGAGTTGGGCGCGGGCATCGGCGGGGTTGGCCAGCGCCGAACGCAGGGCGGCCTCCGTGCCTTGCGCCACCTGCTCCGGCGCCAGCACGCCCTTTTCGCCGAAGAACTGGGAGAGCGTGGCCCCGAGCGCCTGGATGTGGGCCAACGGGGCCGCCGGCGCGCCGTAGGCCAGGCCGTTGCCGGCGGGCAGCGCGGCCCACTCCATGTACAGGCGCAGCTGTTCGTGGAACTGGCGGAGCACCGTGTCCGCGCTGCCCGGAGTCCAGCGCGTGGCGAATTGTTTCAGTTCGCGAAATTTCTTCACTTCCCAGATCCGCAGCACGATTTCGAAATCGTCGTGGCGGTGCCGCAGGCCGCTCGTGATGACGTAGTCGAGCGGGTTCGAGCTGCTCTCGTTGAGTTCCCGGATGTTGTCCGCGGTCCACTCCATCGGAAAGAGGAAGTAATGCCGCTGGCTCGACAACCCGACGGCGGCGATGGCCTCGTACCCCTGGGAGGCGGCAAAGGTCTCGGCGAGCCAGAGCGGAAATCCCCGGCAGAAGCGGCCGATCTCGTCCTCGGGCTGCGCGGATTTTTCCATCACGCCGGTCAGCCCGGGCAGGGTGCACTGGGCGAAGGCCACGCGGCGCACCTTGCCCTCCTTGCGCGGCAGCAGGTGCGGGGCGGGCTCCTCGAGCCCGTAGAACCAGATGGGCTTGCTGATGCTGGCGAGGCTGACCTTGGGGGGCTCGTTGGCCCCTCCGGCGATATCGGCCGCGGCGGGCGCCGCGGCCTCGTGGCCCGCCATGAGTTCGCCGATGACATTGGAAAACCCAAACAGCCGTTCCTCCAGTTCGGGCCGGTTGAGCGCGAAGAGGATGTCGAGCAAGTGCTGCGCGGGCTCGATGAGCCGCAACGCCAGGTAGGCCTGCAGGAGATTGAGTCCCGTCGCCGGGCCGTGGCGGCTCGCGTCGTAGTGCGGCGCCACGAGCTCGATGAGTTCGCGCACATGGCCACGGGAGCCAAGCTCGCCGGAGACGGTCACCAACACGTCGGGCCGCGCGCCAGCCCCCGCCAGCACCTCCTGGTAAATGGCCACGGCCGCCGGCACGTCCCTGGCCTCGAGCTTGGCGCGAGCTTCTGCCAGCCGCGCGATCGGCCCGCCCCCGCCGGGTTTGCCGGCGGAAGGCTGACCGGAAGACGGGTCGGGTTGTTGGCTGCCGGGCGTGGATCGGTCGAAAAATCCCATGGCAGGAGCGAAAAGGCGCCCGGTGCGCGTGGCGAATCTGTTTTGCGCCGGTTCGGGATTTCCTCCCGGTCCGTTGGTCCGCCGCTCCCGGGCAAATTCCGGCAGCGCTTGGTAGAGTGGGGAGCGTCGGTTCACCTCCGCACTTCCATGAAACAGGCCACCACCATCGCATGCCCCGGGCCCGGAGCCGGCCGCCTTCGCCCGGACCGGTCCACTCGCTCCGTGCCGTCGTCCGCCTGCCCGGTTTGCCGGCATTGCGCCTGGTTTGGCGCCTGTGCCTGCGCGGCGGCCCCGCGGCGGGCATCCGTCGTTTCGCCCCCGTTCAAATCCACCCCTTTGCACCCATGATGGCCCAAGCCGACATCGATCGCATCAAGGCCGGTCTGCCTCCCGCGGCCTACCGGGTCGCCCCGGGCAAGCTGGCGGTCATGCTCCTGCATGCCGGGATCGCCGCCACCGGCTTCTGGCTGGCGGGCCGCACCGGCCTGGCCTGGCCGCTGGTGCCGCTGGCGCTCGTGACGGGGCATTCGCTGGGCTGCATCGGCTTCCTGGCCCACGACCTCGCCCACGGCTCGGTAGTCCGCCATCGCCCCACCGCCCTCGCGCTCGAGCGGGTTTTCTGGGGCCTCGTCCTGATTTCGGCCACCGTCTGGCGGCGGGTGCACAACCAGTCGCACCACGCCCATTTCAACACGGTGCTCGATCCCGACCGCATGTTCCTCGCTGACGAGCGCCGCGCCACGACCGTCTGGTATGTGCGGATCTTCTATCCCAACGCCGAGACCTTCCCGTGGAATCCCCTCGTGCTGCTGCACCTCGTGGCGTACGTCGGCCGCAACACGGTCACCTCGCTGCTGCCGGGCAAAAGCAAGCTGGCGGTCGTGCCCGCCAAGGCGGCGGTCCATGCCGGCGACCGGCGCGCCATCCTCATCGATCTCGGTATCATCGCCGGCCTGCAGGCTCTGCTCTGGCTGCTGACAGGCCGGCAAGCCGCGGTGCATGCGACCATGTTGATCCTCTCCTACGCGGTGACGTCCGCGCTCACCATGGCCTACATCTTCACCAACCACTTCACCGACCCGCTGCATGCCGAACCGGATCTCCTGCACGGCACGACGAGCGTCATCGTGCCGGCGTGGCTCGACCGGCTGCATTCGCATTTCTCGTACCACACCGAGCACCACCTGTTTCCCGGGCTGAATTCCGACTACTACCCGGTGGTCTCGGCGCACCTCGCGCGGGCATTTCCCGGCAGCTATTCGCGCATCCCCATCCTGGAGGCCTGGCGGCGCCTGTGGCGCAACGCGATGTTCGTGCCGCCCCCGGGCCCGGCCACCCCGGCCAACACCCCGGCCCGCGCGGCCGAGCCGGCTTCCGTTTGATTTCAATCCGTCACCTCCATGCCAACCTCCGTCCTCTCCCTCGTCGAAGTCCTCGACACCGCCTACGAACAAATGTCCGCCGATCCCCGGTCGGTGCCCGAAGCCCTCGCGCCGGTCGGCGCCGTCCTCTACGCCGAATACCGCCTGCGCGACCCGCTGCGCTGGAAGGACACCCTGGCGATCTGCCGGCGGCATCGGCTCGGCCAGCTGCTGCTCGACGACCCGCTCACGCGCCGGTCGTTCACGCAACCGCGCGGCTACGCCGGCGACGCCGAGCTGCTCGACATCATCTACGCGCGCGACTGGCGCGGGATCACGCCGCCGCCCACCGCGGTCGGGCAGGCGATCTTCGCCCACACGATCCATTGCAAGGCACCCACGGCGGTCCGACAGCGCCGGGACCTGCTGGCCCAACAGATTGACGAGGCCTGCCGGCGCACCCCCGCTCCCCACATCCTCTCGGTGGCGTGCGGGCACCTGCGCGAACTGGCGCTTTCCCGCTCGTACCGCGAGGGCCTGGTTGGCCGCTTCGTAGGGCTGGACCAGGATGCGCTCAGCCTGGCCGAGGTCACGCGCAGCCTGCCCGATACCGCGGTCGAAACGATCCCGGGCTCGGTCAAACTGCTTTTCGGCGGTGCCCTCGCCCGTGAGCAATTCGATTTCATCTACACCGCCGGCCTCTACGACTACCTCGACGAGCCCTTTGCCCAGCGCCTGACCGCCCGGCTCTTCGCCATGCTGCGACCGGGCGGGCGCCTGCTGGCGGCCAACTTCGGCGAAGGCGTGGAAGACGCCGGCTACATGGAGGCCTTCATGAACTGGACGCTCATCTACCGCAACGAGGCGGACATGCATCGCTTGGCCGCCGCTGTGCCATCGGGCGACGTCGCCGCCCTGCAGATTTTCGCCGATTCCGCCGGGGCGGTGCTCTACCTGCAACTCGAGCGGCGGGGATGAAGGATCGTCGGTTCGGCGCCGCAGGGTTAAGCCCAGCGCCGCCAGCGACGGGTCAGCCGTCCCGTTCACCGGGGTGATGCCCCGCAACTCGAGAAAAAACGCCGGGTCGCGAGGAACCCCGGCGTTTTGTTCGCGGCGTGCGATCAGATCATCGCGACATAGATGTCGCGATACGCTCCGACCCGCTTGCCCTCGGCGTTTCGGGCGGGGACCCGCGTGACCTTGTAGGGCTGAAACCCCTGGCGGGATTTCCGCTTGTCAAACGTCAACACCAACTCCTCCAGCCGTCCCGTCTTGGCGTCGATGTCGAATATCTGGTTGGCCTGTGGCTCGACCAGGTAGAGGGTCGGCCGCTCTCGCTCGCCCAGGCCCCAGCTGATCACCCAGTTCATCGCATGGGGAAACGGCTTGTTCAGCCATACGATGCCCAGGGCGAAACCGAAGGGGCGGAAGGGCCCGTTCGCAAAGGCCCGCCGGGTGAAGTCACCCTTCAGCTCATAGCTGAAATCGTCGCAATCGAAGATCTCAGGAAAGAAGGTGCGGCGCCGGCTGGAATGCCGGAGCATGCGATCGACTTCGTCGAACGGTGGACAGTAGTAATACGAATCGCCGATGAATGCCTCCCGCCGGGCGCTCTTCTTCCACAGGGCCCCGAGTTTGTCGTTCAGGATCGCAAGGATCTCCTTCCGGCTCACATAGACGGCGTTTTTGGTTCGCTTGGCCTTGGCGAGGAACTTCCGGCGAAGCTTCCGGCGCTTCTTTTCGTCGATCGGGCTGCGCGGCACCTTGGTGCCTTCCTTCTGCGCGTCGCCCCCGGGATTGAAAATGGCGCGGATTGGTTTCGGACGTGTGCTCATGATGCTCGGATTGCGCGTTGAAGCCGCGGCCGCTCACGGCACCTTGGTCTTTTCCGTTGGGGAATCCCCGATGGGACCGCCCGAGGCGGCGGAGACGCCCTTCGCCGAGGATTTTTTCTTGGCGGATTTCTTCTTGGGCGCGGGCTTCTTCTTGGCGGGCTTCTTCGTGGGTTTTTTGGCGGACTTTTTGGGACTGGACATGGTTGTTGTGGGTTATGGGTTATGGGTTGAGGGCAAAGCGGCTAGTTGCGGTCGAGGCGGACGCGGGGACGGTTGCGCACCACCTGCTCAAGCGCGGCCAGGGCGGCGTGGGCCTGTTCGGGCTTCTGTTCCCACGGCGTGTTGGAGAACTGCAGGCTGCCTTGCTGGAGTTCGGTGAACTCAAGCACGTCGGCGCTGTTCTTGAGGTAGTGGGCATGCCGCCGGGCGGTCTCCCAATCGCCGCGCTCCACCGCGGTGCGCAGCTCGGCCAGCACCAGGGGCGTCTCCACCTCGAAGCAATCCTCGAGGCGGGCGCGCAGCTTCGTCGGGGCGGCGCTCTCCGCCGGAGCGGGATACGCATCGGAAATCGCCGCGGCCAGCTGGCTCAAGCCGACCGGCTTGACGAGAAACTTGTCCATGCCGGCGGCCAGGGCGGCCGCCGCGTCGACTTCCTGGGCATGGGCGCTGAGCCCGATGATCCGGACCGCGGCCGCGGGATGCCGCTGGCGCAATTCGCGCGCGACTGCCAGGCCGCTCATCCGGGGCAGGGCAATGTCGAGCAGCACCACGTCGGGCAGCCGGCGTTCGCACAGCGCCAGCGCGTCGGCGCCATCCCCCGTGGCCTGCACCGAGGCGCCGTTGTCGACGAGGCAGGTCACCAGCAGTTCGCGGACGAGGGTGTTGTCCTCCACCACGAGGATATGGAGATTGTCCCAGGCCCGCGGGGTGGTCGGTTGGACGGGCGCGGGCGCCGCACATGCCACCAGCGGGAGCCGCACCCGGAAATGCGCGCCGGTCTCCGCTGCCACCAGTTCCACCGCTCCCCCCATGGCGGTGCAAAGCGCCCGAACCATCGCCAGGCCAAGGCCGGCGCCGGTGTGTGGGCCGGAAGCCATGGCCGCGAAGGGCTGGAACAACTGTTCGTGCTGGGCCGCCGGAATGCCCGGCCCGGTATCGCTCACGTCGACGACCAGCCAGCCGGCCTCCGCCCCGCTGGTTTCCCCGACCTGCAGCCGGACTTCGCCCGCCGGGGTGAATTTCAGCGCGTTGCCGAGGAGATTGAGCATGACCTGGCGCACGCGCGCGGGATCGAGTTCGGCCCATGCGGGCAGGCGCCGGGAAACCTCGACCTGCAGCTGCAGGCCCCGCGCCGCCGCGGTTGGCCGCAGGACGGTGACCAGGTCCTCGAACAACTCCGGGAGGTTCGTTGGCGTCGGTTGCAGGCGGAACACACCCGCCTGCATCGCACCGAGATCGATGAGGTCATTGACGACGCGGAGCATGAGCTCGGTCTGGCCGCGCAGCGCGCGCACGTAGGCGCGCTCGCGCTCGCCCAGGCCGGCGCGCGCCAGCAGTTCGCCAAAGCCCAGGAGGCTCTGCAACGGGGTGCGCAACTCGTGGCTGACCTTGGCGAGGAAGGCGCTTTTCATCCGGTCGGCGGCGGCGGCGGCTTCCGCGCGGCGCTCGGCCGCGAGCCGCTCCTCGTGGCGAACCCGGTAGGCCAGGCCGAGCGCCCAAAGTGCCACGCCGGCCACGACCAGCAGCATGCCCTGCAGCCGCACCTGGGTGAAACTCGCGGTCCAAGCCGTGGCGTTCACGTCGGCTTCCAGCCAGCCGTAGCATTGCCCCGTGGTCGCGTCGACCAGCGGCGCCTTCGCGGAAAAAACGGCGCCCCACGCCCCCTTGGTGAAAGGCCCCTCGAGGTATTCGTGCCGGTCGGCCAGCCGGTCCAGATCGGCGGTTTCCGCCGGGCGAAACGCGATCACGCGGCCCCGCTGCCTGGGTCCGCTCGGGACCTCCTCGGAGTTGGCCGCGGCCACGAGGTAGCCGTCGCGGACCACGGCCAGGTAAAGGTAGAGGAAATCCGGGTTGGTGGCGTGGATGGCGCGCAGCTGCCGCCGCAACACCTCGAACGAATCCGCCAGGATGTGCGGCGTGGTCGCGACGAGCACCGGCCGGCCGTCGGCGTATCGGCGCCATTCGGTTCCGGTCACCCGGAAATCGGGTCCGAGGCTCGCCCGGAGCGCGGTTTGGTCGAGCAACGCCGCGGCGGTCACCGTGCGCTGGAGCAGACTTTGTTCGAAGGCACGACGCGCGCCCCGGCCCTGCCAGACGATGAGGCCGCCGCCGACCGCCAGCCAAGCCACCAGCAGGGCGAGCAGCCGGCGGAAATCCCGGGGCGCGATCGCCGTGGCCGCCGCATAGGTGCGCCACACCTGCCAGCCGGCGGACGCACCGGCCACGAACAGCACGAGCGTCGATGGCAGGGCAAAGCCGGAAAGGTCCGTGTTGATCCGCCCGCGGCCAACCACGTGGGCCAGCGGGCCATGGGGCACGATCAGCGCCGCCAGGGCCACTCCGGCAATCGCCCCGCCCCATTCCGGCCCGGTGCGCCGGACCAGCCGCCAGGCGCCGCCCGCCACCGCAAGCCCGATCAGGCCGCCGGCCAGGACCGGCTGCTGCGGGCGCCAGGCGACGACCAGGCCCGCGGCGACCAGGAGCACGACCCCTTGCCAGCGCGGGCGGCCCGCCGGCGCGAGCCAGAGGACGACGGCGCCCGCGGCCGTGATGCCGCCCATCGCATGGTCGAAGTTGACGTATGGCGCCGAGAGATCCTGGGCGAGCAGCACCAATTCAACCCCGGCGGCCGCCATCTGCAGCAGCGCCAGCGCCAGCAGCCAGCCGGGCACCCGCCGGCTTTTCCGGTCGGCCAGGGCCGCCAATGGCACGGCCGACCAGGCCAGCAGGACCAGGAACCAGGCATAGTCCTGGTGGGCCGACAACACATCCAAGGTTCTCTGGATCTCTGGGTTCATGCGGGCGTGGGCACCGAAGGCGCGACTTGCGAAGCTGGCCCCTTCGCCACCGCTGGCCGGTGTTAATGGTGCAACGGTTTGCGGGTGCCAAGCCTAGACGCTGCCGTCGGGGCGCCGATCAGGGCGGTCGCGACCGATGCGGCGGGAAAATGGCGCGGGGCGGCGGGGGCGCGGGGAACAAGGCTCGTTTTCAAGGGTGGATGCTTTTTTCCCATGCAGCCACTATGCCGAAACGATTCCTGAAGTGCCCGGGAAGACCGAACCGCGCGCCGGGCAAATTTCCCGGTTCCCTTTCCGGCGTTCCCGCGCAGACTGCGCCGGTTTGCGGTAGGCTGTCGCCATGTCACCCGATAAGAAATTAACCCGTGTCGTCCTCGTCGAGGACCACACCATGGTTCGCCAGCTGTTCGCCCATCTCATCGAGGAGGATCTTGGGCTGACCCTGGCCGGCGACTGCCGGTCCGTGGCCGAGGGCGCCGCCATCCTGCTCAAGGAAAAGCCCGACCTCGCCATTGTGGATTGGATGCTGCCCGACGGCCGCGGCTTCGACCTCGTGCGCAATGTCGGCCCCAAGCTGCCCCGCACCCGCTGGTTGTTCATCTCCTCCAACGAACAGGGCCACCTCGTGCGTGAGGCGGTGAACCTCGGCGTGCAGGGTTTTGTGATGAAGCGCTCGGACCTCGCCACCATGCGCGAGGCGGTGCGCCGCATCCTCGGCGGCGAAACCTACTACTGCCCGGCCAGCGCCCGCCTGCTGGTCGACCGCATGGTGGGCGAGGGCCAGGCCGTGGGCATCAGCCTCACGCCGCGCGAACGCGAAGTGCTCCGCGGTTTTGCCCGTGGGGAAAATCCCAAGGTGCTCGCCGACAAGCTCGGGGTCAGCGCCAAGACCGTCCAGAATCACCTTTCCCTCCTCAAGGATAAGCTCGGGCTCCAGGAGCCGGCCGAGCTCGTCCACTACGCCATCAAGCACGGTTACATCGAGGCGCCGTGAGCCAAGGCGGGGGAAGCTTGACAACTGAAAATCATGAAACCCTGAATCGTGAAATTGAGGAGGGGCGGCACTCCGGGTTTTTCAGCTTATAGATTTCACGATTTTCAGTTTTCGAGATTCCCCGGTGCTTCCGGGAAGTTTGCCCGGAACGATCCCCCCGGCTTCCCGCGCATTTCCCGGCTGATTCTGGCAGAATGGCCTCACGCAAAGTCTTGGGGTGTTAGGCTAAGCCGGGATCATGCAATTGAAGCGCCGTTTCCCTTGGTAGCGAACCGACCGAAAGGTGGTCGTCGATTTCCATATCGACGACAAGGACTCACGAGGCGGGCGAACCTGGCGTCGGTGTGGAAACCGACGCCCACCAACTGCAT
>DASZPS010000124.1:0-19166 GCA_035549955.1 Lacunisphaera sp.
GAAAACACCGCATCGATCTCGGCCGGGTTGCTTGCGTTGGCGCCCAACACGCATTTTTCCAGCGCCAGGTACGGGGCCCGCTGGTTAAGCTCACGATAATATTTCACGAGCGACGCCAGGTCCGCGCGCCGGAACGACACCTGCACGGTGTGATAGGCCAGCTGGCCCGTGCGTTCGGTGCGGGGCGGTTCGACCGCGACCGTCAGCCCGAGCCGGCTCGCAATGGCTGAAACCTCTCCGGCCAGCCGGGTGGCATCCAGCGTCTTGGTCGGGTCAAGGCTGCGGGCGGCGGCCGTCGCGCGCTGCTCGATGGCGGCTCGTTGTCCAAGCACCACGTCCTGCGCCTCCAGGTCGGCCGCCGCCACCCGGCTCTCGCGCCACCGCTCCTGCAGGCGGTTGCCGGCCGCAACCAGCCAGACCACGGCGGCCGCAAACAGGAAGCAAAGGATCAGCGCCTTTTCGCGGGAACTGCGTCGCTGGAAAATGCCCGTCATGGCTGGCCTCCCCGGGCCGCGGAAACCGCGGGATTGAAGGTCAGGTCGAGGGCGAAATTCGTGAGCCCCTCCCGTGAGCGAATATCATGCAAGTCGACCGAGGCAATCTCCCGGCGCTGGCGGAGCAGCGATTCGTAAGCCCCGACCGCCGCCGGGTCGCTGGTCTGGGCCTCGATCGCCAGCGAGCGGTCATTGTTGCTCGAAACCCGGGTGAACTGGATGGAGCGCGGCCGCAGCGATCCCGCCAGGGCCAGCCACTCCAATGGTTTTTCCTGCCGTGCCGTGAGATCCTCGATGCGCGTGGCGAGCGTTTGGGCCGTTTCGATCCGGCGCACCTCTTCCGTCCGCGACGCCACCCGCGCCTGCCGTCGGCGGCTCCATACCCCCAGGCCCCCGGCAACCAGGTCGAGCCCGACGGCGACCAGCAGCAGGCCGATCGCCGCGCGAAACGCCCAGGTCCAGCCGCGCTGGCGGCGATCGTCGCGGCGCTTTTCCTCGAGGAAGGCCTTGTCGCGCACGTCCGCCTGCGCGACGGCTGCCGCCGGGAAACGCACGGTCTCCCCGCCCGCGATGCGAAACACCGCCGCGCCGTCGTCATCCAGCCCGACGCCGGTTGCCCCGTCGATCCGCTTCACTTCGACATCGTCGCGACCAAGGCGCTGGCGCAGCTCCGCCACCAGCTCGTTGACCTGGGTTTCGGTCGGCTGTGGCCCGGGCTTCGTGACAATGGCCACGGGCAGGGCCGCACGCCCATCCCAGGCGGCGCCACTCACGCCCGCCGGGTGCACCTGCACAACCGCGAGCGCCCCTCCCGGCACCGGCCCGAGCAACCCGAGAAAATCCGGTAACACCGCCGTGGCGCCAGCCCAGGCCGCAATCTCCTCGGCGGTGAAGCGGCGGCGATAAGCGGCATAGACCAGGGCGCGTGCTCCGTCCGCCCGGACGACAAACCCGAAGTAGAGCTGCGCCAGCGGAAATGGCGACGATTCCTCGAGCGCCATTTCCACCTGCTTTGCGGCGGCGACGGCCGGGTCGAGCTCGATTTCCTTCAGGAAAAAGCGGTCGCCCGGGACCAGGGCCAGGGTGGCGGTGTTGGCGATCGCGGTCATGAGGGTGGCGGCGCGGATTCCATGGTTTCCTCGTAGGCCAGGAGTTTGAATGGATAGTGGAGCTGCGTTGCATCCGACAGGGAAAGATCCGTGGTTTTCTCCCCAACCGCCGGCGCCCCCTGGCTGGCCGGAGCATCCACGCCGGTCGGTGCCACCACGACGGTGAGATGGAAGGAGGAGCCGCCTTCCTGCACCGTCACCTGGACCCGCAGGCACCGCGCGAGCGTGTCGAAGCGGCCAATGGGCACGGTCAGGCCGAGCAGGCTCTTCGCCTCCTCGAGGCTCCGGAAATAGGGCGGGGTTCCCGGCGCGCGGGGTCCGCGGGCGTCGCGGTAGGCGATCACCCGCGCGGCCTGGCTGTCGTCGAGGCCCGCCAGCGCCAGCGTGGCCGGCCGCGCACTGTTCAGGTTCGGGGCGGGAAAATCGTACAGCGACACATTGCGCACGAAATCGGCGTAGAGCAGTGTCGCCTGGCCTTCCGCCGTGAAGAAGAACTCCCGCGCGCCGGCGATGGCCGCCAATTCGTCAAAGGACGCCATCGGGCGGCCCGGCGGGCGATGCGGCGGGTTCGCGAGCTCGTAGTTGCGCAAGCTGGTTTCAAGGCGCGTCGTGCTGTGATCCCGATGCGTCCAGGTAAGAATCGCATCCGCCAACCGCGCGGCCTCCGCCTCCTTGAGGCCAAATCGCTTTCCGAGCGCGATCAGGTCGTTCGCGCCGAGTCGCGGCAGGGAAACCAGGCCGCTTTCGTCCTCCACTGCCACCCGGACCTTGAGGCCCTCGCGCGGCCGGAGATTCATTCCGGCGAGTGGTTCACCCCACCCTTGGACCGGCGCGCGCAAACCGCCGTCGAGGACCTGGTAGTCGGCCAGCACGGCCAGGCTCGCCTCGAGCGCGGAGCGGGCCTCGACCCGCAAGCGCGCGGCCTGGACCACGCGCGACTCCACCAACATTTCGGTCACCGACCGTTCGATGAACTGGCCGATGAGAAACGCGCCCAGCGTCACCAGCCCGAGCACGAGCACGATCACCGACCCGCGCGGGTGGCGGAAGGATTTTGTGCGCCGGCTGGAACGGAGGGTCGGTGCGTGCGCCGACCTCACGGGCGAGGCCGGGCCCCCTCGACCAGCCCGGGGCCCTGAGCCCGTCGATCGGGCAAGCGCCGACCCTGCATCCAATTCTCCCCGCAGTTTCCCTGGCAGGTTTCGGAAGAAACGATGGAAATCGGAGCGCATTGCGATTCCTCAAAATGCCGGCAGCCCGGGCACCGCAGGCGGAACGCGCACGAGCTGTTCTGCGGTCAACCGGTCGTGTTCGAAATGCAGCCGGCATCTCGCCGGCAGGGCCTTGGCCGCGGCGTCGCCGCCGACCAGCGAGTCCTGCGCCGCCCAGGTGCGCGTTTCCTTGCGATAAAACTCGTAGTCGACGCGACTGACGAACGGCGAGAGCACCAGGGCGCGCGGTGCCGCCTTTTCGAAGTCCAGTTCCCAGCGCGATTGCCAATAAAGCACGAGCCCGCGGCCGGGCAGAAAGTCGAGCGCGCACTGCACATCGGGCAACGGGTGTCCCGGCCACGGCAGCATTCGGTCCCCCGCCGGGAGATCAAAGGTCAGGAGCGGTCCCCGCCCCACTCCCGCCACGACGCTGGGCTGCACCCGCAGCCGGCGACCTGAATCGGGCACCAGCGTGCCCCGCTGCAGGAGGTCCTCCACGTAACGCGCCACGGCGCGGACATGCTGGTCAAACAGGCGTTGCTCGCGATTGCGGCCCCACAATTCGCCCATGGAGAGGAGGAATTGGTTCAAGGCCACGAGCAGCATCGCCAGCAGGGCCAGTGAGAGCAGCACCTCCACCAAGGTGAAGGCGCGCCGCGAGCGAGCCCTGGCCGGCGGCTGGCCACGTAGGGTCGGCGCTTGCGCCGACCTCACGCGCGAAGGCGCCGCATGCGGCGCCTCTCCATCGGATTTGGAGTGCCGGAGTGCCATGTCAGAAACGCCGCTTTTCGAGGCGCGCCTTGGTCGCCGCCCGCAATTGCGCCTGCTTGGCCGGGTCCGACCAGGTGGGTCGCAGGAGCAGGAAGGTTTCGTGCTGTCGCCGGGGGGCGGCCCGGCCGGGCGGCGCTATTTCCAGGTCCATCGTCACTTCGAACAGGTCGGCCACCGTCGTTTCCGCGAGCTTCGCCTGCCAGCGCAGTTGCCCCCCGTCCACCAGCGGAACTTCGCCGCCCCGTTCGACCTTGGCGCGGTCCGGCTCGGCGAGCAGGTCGGCCCGCGCCATGGCGATCTCGGTCCGGCCGGATCCCAACTGCTCCATCTGCTGGTAGTTGACGAGGACATTCACGTACGCCGTGCCCAGCACCACCGCGGCGAGCCCGAAGATCGCCAGGCTGACCAGCACCTCGACCAGGCTGAAGGCGTTTGCCCGCGCGCTGAGAAGAGCCTCGGTGAACCTGCAGCGACGGTCGATGACCGCCGATACGGACCCTCGCACCAGGCCCGGCCGCGCCTTCATGGCTTGTCCTCCAGCCCGAAGGCGCAGGTCCATGGATCGATCGCCAGGGTCCGCACGGCCCCGCGCGCGACCCGCCACTGCAGGCGGATCGGCTCACAGGTGCCATCGGGAAAAAAGCGCATCGCCGGCTGCAGGGAAGTCTCGACCAATTGCCCGCCAATCAGGACGGCGCTGCGGGCGCCCGGGCGCACGAATTCCACTTCGAGCCTGGCTTCCTTGGCGAAGGGGCCCGCATCGTGATCACCGTCCCATTCGAAACGCTGCGCCTTGGCGTCGAAATGCATCACCACTTCCCGGCCTCGCAGGACAGCCTCGCGCCGCGCCTGTTGCAGGATGGCGCCGATCCTCTCCTCGGGATTGTCCAGCCGCGCCCGCCGAAATACCGCCCCCGCCGCCGGCAGCAAGGCCGCCGCGCCAAGGACGAGCAAGGCGAGGACGAGGAGGGATTCAACGAGCGTGAAGGCGCGAGGTCCGAAATCTGGAGTCCCGCATCCCGTTGGGCCGCGCTGCGCCAGCGTGCCGTGGCGCACAATGTTGGCTCGGAGGGACGCGAGCCCTCCAGGCAAACAGCGATGCGAATCTGCCGCGCGCGATCTCATTTCCTGCTACCAATTCCCGATGTCGTCCGCCGTGTCGGGCTGATGGTCCGGTCCCTTTGAATAGAGATCGTAGCCACCCGAGTTCTTGGTGCCCGGATAGCGATATAGGTAGGGCTCGCCCCACGGATCAACCGGCAGCTTGCCACCCTTGGATTCCAGGTAGGGACCGTGCCAGCGATCCGACTTGGCGGAGGGCGCCGTCATCAACGCCTGCAGGCCTTCCGCCGTCGACGGGTAATCGCCCATGTCCCGCCGGTAGCTCACCATCGGCACCTTGACGGTTTCCTGGACAAAGATGCCGGCCACCGCCGTCTGGCTGCGACCGAAGACCTTGTCCGTGTTGGTCACAAGGACGCCCACGAGCAGGCCGATGATGGCAAGCACGACGAGGATCTCGACGAGCGTGAAGGCACGAATCTGGCTGGTTTTCATAAGATCATTTCCCCGGCAGCTGCGGAGGTTGCGCCCGGCGGCGACGGATTTCCTCGGCCATTTGCTGCAGGCGCTGGCTTTCCTCGGGTTTGAGCGCGCCCGGCGCGGGTTGGACGGGCACCGGCTGCCCATTCGACTGCCCGGCATTTTGCGGCCGGGAGCCGGCCTGCCGCGCGGCGTCGTCGGGTGACGGCAACGGCGGCGGAGGTCCGCCGGGTCCCGTCGGCGCCGCGCCCGCAGTGTGGGCCGGCTGGAGTTTCAGCGCAAGGGTGCGCCCCTGGTACTCGACGCTGAGAATTTCCTGTTCGTCGTCGAAACTCTTCGCGACGAACGGCAGGTCCTCCTGGTTCAGCTTCACCCATTTGGCTTCGTGGCTGCCCTGGTCGTAGATGCTGAAGGCATATTCGCCGCCCTCCACGACGACACTGCGCAATTCGAGCGGGCCACCTTCACCGGCTGACGGGGCGCGCGGGGAAGCGCCGGAGGGCAAAAAGGGCGAGTCCCGCACCAGGGCATCCAATGGGTCGGGAGGCGCCGCGGGCTGGGCGGCCAGCGATACCGGGAGCAGGGCAACCAGGACGGACAGGCGCATGGTGGGGCCTCAGCGAAAGAACTCCCAAAGACGCGTGTAGGCCACCGCGAGTCCCGCCGCGTCCGCCGCAGGGGTCCGCAGTTCCCGTTGCAGGCAGTGGCGTACTCCGGCATCGACCAGGAGCGCCGGTTGCCAGAGCAGGACCGGCAGCGCGCGGAGCAGCCGCTCGCGCGGATAGCGGAAAGCCCGGCGGCTGAGCAATTCCTTCAGGCCAAGGCGGCGGCCGTTGACCAGCCAGTTTCGCCAGGCGGGCGCGCCGGGACATTTCGGCGCCCGGTGGAGCGCATAGTCAACGGGAGAACGAAAATCGGTCCCGAGCCGGCGGCTCTCCAGCCAGAGCCAGACCCGCCGGCTCAGCTGGGAAAGCTCCGCAAAATCCTTCTCAAGTTCGACGACGGACCGCTCGCTCCGGTGCGGCCGCAGCTTGAAGATCATCCCGCGGGCATGTTCGGTGCGCACGGCTTCGAGCCACGGCGGTTCGCCGCCCGGCTGCAAGCGCGCCAGGCGCCGCACCCGCTCGCGGCAGCTCCAGTGGTACTGGCCGCACGCGGTCAACACGGCATCGCCCAGCGCCAACCGCGCCTTCGCCAGGTTCCGCTCCACAAAATCGGCATCGTCCGCGGTGAACGGGTGCCGGTTCAGGCGCTGCCGGGAAAACAGCAGCCCGCTGCCACGGTTCAAGAGCAGCCGCGTCGCCTCCGCGAGCGGGATGTCCCCTCCCCGCCGGTGGTGCGCGCAACCGGTGAGCAGGCCGGGCCGACCGCAGACACGACGGTGCCCGCACACCAGGTCGTAGTAAAACATCGTGATGGCGCTGCGCTGCAGGCTGGCGACGGAAATCACCTTGAATTCAACCTCGACGCCCGCCGGGCCCGAGAGGGCGTGCGCCAGCTTCGCCAAGCCGGAACGGTACCGCCACTCATTCAAGATCGTGGGCCCGCGCAGCAGCACGTAAAACTCCAGGTCATTGTACGGCCGGTCACCCGCCGTGGTCAGCAACACCCCGCCTTCGCCGCGACCGTAGCCGCCGCCCAACAGCACGCCCTCCAGGCGGTCGCGGGGCACGAGTTGCTCGATGCCGATGCGAACTCGATCGCAGATGTCAGCGAGGTGCGCCTCCAGGCCTGGATCCCCATCCAAGGTGAAGCGAAACGCCGGTCCGGCGGGAACGGCGGGCTCACCGGCCACCGGCAACAATGGCAGGGCTTGGGTCGCGGCGGACATGGCTCAGGCTGCCCCCCGTCGGGATACGCTGGGTGCCGCCCATCGCGTCCATACCGGCGGATGTGGCTCCCCGGACGCCGCCCGGTAGCCCTCCCAACCGACCCGAAAGCCGGCGAGCCTCGCGCGGCGCTGGACCCAGCGGATGCGCAAGGCATGCGGCCATTCCCGCATCCGCCGCTGGCGCAGGCAAAATGCCAGGTCGCGCCGCGCATCGTTCAGGCACCCCAACAGGACGGTGCGCGCGTAATTGAATTTCCACGGGCTGTCGTCCCACATCGCCGCCAACGCCCGCCCTTCGCCAAAGGCCCGCTTCGCCGCCTGCGCCGGGGTGTAGTTGTGGGAATGGATCACCAGGGATTCCGGCACGTACAGCACACGATAGCCCTGCGCCCGCGCCCAGCGGGTGTACTCGTCATCCTCGGAGTATTGCATGGCCTCGTTGAACCCGCGGGGCGCCCACACGTCCTTGCGAATGCCGCTGCTCACCATGCTGAAAAAATGATCCCAGCGCGCCGAGGCGCGACGCGGGCCGAAACACTGTTCGTAGTCCGCCGCGTAGACCGCCTGGCAATCGGGACGCGGCATCTGCCGGCCAAAGACGGCGGCGACTTCGGGGTCGTGCAGGGCCCGCACGAGCGGCGCGAGCCAGTGCGCATCCGCCGGCGTGGCATCCGCGTTCAGGAAGACGACCAGGTTCGAGCGGGCCAGGCGCACGCCGAGGTTCAGGACGCGGGGCGGATGATACTCGTGCGGCTGGATGGCGAGGTATTGCGCGGGCGCCGCCTGGCGGATCAGTTCGTCGGACCCGTCGGTCGAGCCCGAGTCGATGACGATCAGTTCGAAGTCCTGGAATGTTTGCTGCCGGAGGACCTGCAAGGTGCCCTTGAGGGCCCAGGCCTCGTTGTAGGAACGCATGACGATGCTGACGGCGGGAGACTTCACGGGCGGATGCTAACCTTCGGGCCGGTTGCGCCCCATGGGGTGATTGCCCCCAAGAAATCGGGTCCCGCAACCCATCTTCGCCAACGGAATTCCCCGGTACATTCACCGGGTCGCTCCTCGATCATCCTTCTCCGGAACCCTTGCCATGACCAACCGCACCCGCCCTCGGAAAATCGCGGTGTCGATCGGCCTCCTCGCGCGCAACGAGGAAACCCGCATCCGAACCACGCTGACCACGCTGTTTCGCCAGACCCTGTTCGCCGAACTCGATCGCCGTGACCAGCGGGCCGAGATCTGGTGTGTCGCCAACGCCTGCACCGACAACACCGCCGCCGTGGCGGAGTACATCTTCCACGAACAGGCGGCCAGCCACCCGCACGCCGGCGCATTCTTCGCGAACAGCGTCTCGGTGACCACCCCCGGCAAGATCAATGCCTGGAATCTCTTCGTCCACGAGATCTCAGACCACGAATCCCAATGCCTGATCCTGATGGATGCCGACATCAGCCTGGGGGAAACCACCACCCTCTGGAACCTCGTCCGCGGTCTCGCGGAGGATCCCGAAGCCCACGTCACGGTGGGCGACCCGATCAAGGACATCGCCCTCAAATCCTCGACCCGGCTCCACGAGCGCGTCTCGCTAGCGACGTCCCAGGTTACCCAGAGCACCGGCGCCCAGTTGACGGGCCAGCTTTATTGCATCCGCGCCAGCGTCGCGCGGGCGATCCGCCTGCCCCGCGACCTTGCCGCCTGCGAGGACGGTTTCATCAAGAGCGTCGTATGCACGGATTTCCTCCAACGGCCTTCCAACCCCGCCCGCATCCGCCGGGTGGAGGGTGCGTCGCACGTCTTCGAGGCCTACACGTCCGTCGAGGCGATCGTGCGCAACCAGAAGCGCCAGATGATCGGCCAGGCTTTCGTGCATGTCCTGGTGGACAAATACCTGCCGGATGTCTGCGGACTCTGCACGCGCACCGGGGCCAGCCTCGGGGAAGTGGTGCGGGTGCTCGATGAAAACAATCCCGGCTGGCTGCGCGACCTGATCAACGACCACGTGCGGGAGGCGCGCCATTTCTGGCGGCTTTTTCCCCACGCCTGCACGTTCCGGCTGCAGCGCTGGCGCGACCTGCCCGCCCGTCGGAAACTCTCGCATCTTCCGGCCACCCTCGTGGGCACCGCGGTGACCATGCTGGCCACCTGGCTGGCCTACCGCGCGCTCAGCCGCGGCGCACTCGGCTACTGGCCGCAGAAGCCGCCACAGGCCAATCAGCCCTCGGGCACACGCCTGCCGGACGGCCTCAGCCTGCCGCACCCGGCCGCCGGGTGAATCAAATCGGGAAGGAGGCATCGAGCAGGATGAATCCGAGCCATCGATCCCGCGGATGCGTCCTCCCTCTTTCCTGATTCCTCCGTCCTCCTTTTCGCATGAATGACCTGCCCATTGCCCTCCAATCCAAGGACCTGATCGGCCTGCTGCTCTTCGTGCTCGGCACCATCGCGACGACCGCCGTGCTGACCTTCGTGCCCCGGCTGCGCGCAGCGGTGTTCTTCTGCATCGTCGCCGGCGTGGCGACCAGCAGCTGGGCGAACCTGGACCTCAATATCTTCAGTGCGTACTGGTACCGCGGTTCCACGCGCGGCTTCGAGGTCAACCTGTTCGACATCCTCGGGCTCGGCCTGCTCTTCAGCTTGTGGCTGGTCCCGCAACCCGGCGCCCTGCGCCGATTCTGGCCGGCCAGCCTGGGGCTGATGATTGTCTTCCTCCTTTATTGCATCGGGAATACCGTCCTCGCGGATCCCTTCATCTTTGGCCTGTTCGAAGTCACCAAGCTCGTGCGCGGCATCGTGCTCTTCCTCGCCGCCGCGATGTACGTGCGGGAGGAACGCGACCTGTCGGTCCTCGCGTTCGCGCTCGCCGCCGTGGTGCTGGCCGAGTCGCTCCTGGCCACGCGGCAGCGGCTGCTCCTCCATATGTACCGCCCGGGCGGCACGCTCGACCACCCGAACAGCCTCTCGATGTTCCTGTGCATGGTATCACCCGTGCTGGTCGCCGCGGCCTGTTCCACGCTGGGCCCGTGGCTGCGCCGGCTCTGCTGGCTCGCGGTGGGCACCGCCGCCGTCACCATGGTGCTGACGCTCTCCCGCGCCGGCCTGCCGATCTTCCTGGCCGTGACCGGCGGCGCCATGGTCTGGTGCGGCTCCTGGCGCATCACGCCGGGGAAGCTGGCCCTCGCGTTCGTGGCGGTGGTCGCCCTCGCCGGCGTGGTGCTCAAATCCTGGCCGCTGCTCTCCGCGCGCTTTGGCCAGGCCACCCTGGAGGAGGAGTACTTCGACTCGCCGGGCGAGACCCGCGGCTACTACTTCCGGCAGGCGGGCGTCATCCTCGCCGAGCGGCCTTTTGGCGTCGGCTTCAACAACTGGTCGTACTGGGTCAGCAAGGAATACGGCAAGTCCCTCGGCATGACCTACCAAAACTACGACGACATCGCCTATGCGCCGCCCCAGGACCTGCTCTACCAATACCGCTATGCCGCGCCCGCCCACAATCTCGGCGTGCTGACGGCGGCCGAGCTCGGCTGGGTCGGCCTGATCCTCCTGCTCGTCCTCTGGCTGCGCTGGCTGGCCATGGGCGCGCGCTTCCTCTTTTCGCGCCGGCCCGAGGCCCTGCACCGCGTCGGCGTCGGCCTGGCCTTCGGTTTGCTCGGAGTCTTCCTGCACAGCTTCACCGAATGGATCTTCCGGCAGACACCGATCTTCCAGATGTTCCACGTCCTGGTGGGCGTGCTCGCCGCCCTCCTCGCCCTGCAACAGGCGGAGGCCACCGCCACCGACGAGGAAGCGGAAATCCCCGAGGAATGGGACGCCGAGCCCCTCGCCTCCCAACCCGCTCCCGCCAGCCTTTGAATGCCTGACATGCGCGCCGCCCATATCCTCCGCAAGTATGTGCCCTCCGAATGGGGTGGCACCGAAACCGCCCTCCAGGGACTGACCGCCGGACTCGCCGTCCACGGCATCGACTCCGTCGTGTATCATCCGATGGCGGGGCCGATCATGCGGGACCCTCTCGCCGACGCGGGGTGCGAAATGCGCCCCTTCCGCGCGCACCTGCCCATCCTTGGCCTGTCGGCGGCCGAGCGGCAGCGCATGATGGCGATCGGCGGCAACCTGCTGTCTTTCGAGCTGCCCCGCCTGCTGGCCCGCGAGCCCGACCTCACCGTGATCAACAGCCATGTGCTGGGCCGGCTCGGCGGCGCCGCGCTCGCCGTCGCGCGCCGGCGCAACATTCCGTTTGTCGTCACCATCCACGGCGGCGTATATGCCGTGCCCGAGGCCGTGAAACAGCAGCTCAACGGCCGCTCCGGCCCGCGCCGCGTGGAATGGGGCCAGCTTTTCGGCTGGTGGTGGCGGGCCCGCCATGTCCTGGCCGACGCGGACGCCATCATCACGCCCAACGTTCGCGAGGCCGAGCTGCTCCGCGAGCGCTATCCCGGGCAGGTCGTCGTGGTGCAGCCCCATGGCGTGAACACCGAGGTCTATCGCAGGGATCACCGCGGCACCGCCCGCGCCGCCTTTCCCCAGGTCATCGACCGGGACGTCCTTTTGTGCGTCGCCCGCATCGACCCGGTAAAGAACCAGCACTGGCTCGTGCAACAGCTGCCTCCCATCCTCGCGCGCCATCCCCGGACCCTGCTCGTGCTCGTGGGCGCCTGCACCAATGCCGAATTCGGCGCCAACCTGGAAAAGGAGATCCGCCGCCTGGGGCTGGCCGACAAGGTCCTGCTTACCGGCGGCGTTCCCCCGGGCGACCCCCGCCTGAGTGGCCTCATGCAACTTGCCCGCGCGGCCATCCTCCCCTCGCTCAATGAAACCTTCGGCCTGGTCATCCTCGAGGCCTGGGCCGCGGGCCTGCCGATGCTTGCCAATCGCTCGGCCGGCTCCGTCGAACTGCTCCGCGACGGGGAGAATGGGTGCCTGTTCGACGTCGCGCAGCCGCAGGACTTCCAGGCCCTACTCGAGCGGGTGCTCAGCGACACCCCTTTCCGTGAACATCTCACCCGCACGGGACGCAGCTGCGCCGGCCGCTACGACACCGTGGCGATGGCCGGGCAGGTGAAACAGCTGTATGTCCGGCTCAGCGAGGAGAAGAAATGCACTACGTCATTCTACGCGATGACGACACCTGCGCGCTGACCCCGGTCGAATGCCTGGAAACGCTCTACCGGCCGTTCCTCGACCGCGGGCTTCCGGTCAATCTCGCGGTCATCCCCAACGTCGGCATCGCCGCGCGGCGGCCCAACGGCCAGCGCGAGGGTTTCCTCCAGTTCGGCGCCGGCAGTTCGACGCCCTTTGTGCCGATCGGGCAGAACCGGGCCTTGGTGGATTACCTGCTCCGCGAGCCGCTGTACCACATTCTGCACCACGGCTACGATCATTCGCTGTACGAGTTCCAATGCGATGCCGCCCAGGCCGAACACCGCCTGGCCGCTGGCGCGCAGCGGTTGCAGGCCGCCGGCTTCCCCACCCCCCACGCCTTTGTCGCGCCCTATGATCGATTCTCCGCTGCCGCCCTGCGCCAGGCCGCCGCGCGCTACCCGGTCATTTCGAGCGGCTGGTACGAGTGGCGCCGCCTGCCGCCGGCGTGGTGGCCCGCCTACCTGCTCAAGAAATTGCGCCGGGCGCCCCATTGGCGGGTTCATGACACGCTGCTCCTGTCCCATCCCGGCTGCCTGCTGTCCCGACACCGGCCCCTGGCGGGCATGTTCGAAAACCTCCGCCTGCTGGTCGAAACGCAGCCGCTTACGGTGCTCGTCACGCACTGGTGGGAATATTTCCAGGAAACCCGGCCCGACCGCGCCTTCATCGAAGTGCTGCACCGGACGGCCGACTACCTTGCCCGCAGCCCCGAGGTCCGCGTCATCGCGTTCGCGGACCTCGCTACCGGCCGGGTGACGCTGCCAGGGTTGGCCTCGACGCCGCCGGAGCCGGCGCGGCAAAAACCCTTTGGCACCGGTCCACGACCCGCCCGTCGGCCCGCTTGCTTGTCTGATATAGATCGATCGATTTCGCCCGCGCCCTGATGTGCGCCGACAGCGGCGCCAACTCGGCCTCGCCCCGCGTCGTGAGCAGGCAGTTGAGGAACACGAGCGAATCCCGCAGGCGCGCCGCGGGGGCCGCGCAGGGCACCAGCCCCTCGTCCGTGATCTGCCGGAAGTGGTAGCCGCAGCGCTCCAGCAGCGCGACGGTCTTTCCGGGATAGGGCATCGCCGCCTCGGCGATGATGTCCGGATGGTGGCGGCGCAGGGTCTGCTCCGCCCCCACGAAAAATGCGGGCTCGTGGCCCTCGACATCGACCTTCAGCAGGAACCGGTCGGGCACCCCGCCGCGCCGCGCCAGGTAGTCATCCAAGCTGGAAACCGCGACGCTGACGACCCCCGCGTGGTTGGAGTCGAAGCTCCGCTCGAGCGACGAGCTCATGTCGGACGTGTTGAGGTAGAACGGCATCACCCCTTCCCGGTCGGAGAGGGCGATGGGTTCCGGCGTGACGCGGCTGAATCCATTCACCCGCACATTTTCAGCGAGCAGGGCGTGCAACCGCGGATGGGGTTCGAAGGCGACGACGTCCAACCCCGGGCGGGCCGCGGCCAGCCGCAGCGAAAAATAGCCGATGTTGGCCCCGGCATCGACGAAGAGCCCGGTGGATTCGGTCAACCGCAGCGCCAGGGCCGTGGTCAGCGGTTCATAGTAATCCAAGCCCCGCCAGAACAGTTCAAAACTGAGGTAGTTGTAGCTGAAGCTCGCCAGCTTCACGCGATGGCCGGTCTGGCGCGACACCGCCTCGGCGACCCAACCCAGGAACCAGTCCCCGCGTGTCCGCAGCCCCCAATGGCGCAAGCCCGGGCGGAGGCCGGGAAAACGGGCGCAGAGCGCAAAGAGCATCCGGCCGAGTTGGCGTTTGGGCAGGTACGGGGGCAAGGGTGATGGGGACGGGAGCTTTCAGGCGTAAAGGGCCTCCTCCGCCGGGAAGCCGACCCGGTTGTTCGCGGCGTGCGCGGCGAGGGCCTCGCGGCGCATCAAGCCGTGGACGTGGGGAATCGCGGTCACCGATTTCGGCACCTCCGGGACGTTGGTGAGCAGCGCGGCATAGCTCTGCGGGTCGTCGGGATGGTAGCCGTGCATGGCGTGCAGGGGCCGTTCGCCCATGTCGCTCGGCACGATCAAGACGCCTTCCTCGACGAGGAAGATCAGTTCGCCAAAATAGCGGTCCGGGAAAAACGTGCCCAGGTCGCGCAGTTCCGCGTCGGACAGGACGCGCCCCTCGGCCACGCCACCGAGGCTCGCCGTGATCAGGTTCCGCGCGCGGTCATTGAAGAACCAAAACCGGGCCATCGTGGAATCATAGACCACGGCGTAATCCCGTGGCATGTGCAGGCCCAGCGCGGAGATCCGGCGCCGCAGGTCCAGGAGGCGCGTGCAATTCGCCATGCCATGGTCGCTGAAGACAAAGAGCCGCACCTCCTCGTAGTGCCGGCGCGCGGTGGCGAGGAGCTTGTTCAACTGCGCCTCGTAGCTGGCCAGCTTGGTGGCGACCTCGGGCGAGGCGTTGCCGACCCGGTGCATCAGGCCGTCGAGGTCGGGCCAGTACAGGAAACCGAAGTCGATGCGCTCGGCGGTGATGTCGTCTAGCAGCGCCGCGAGGTTCCCGGCCTCGCCGCGGGCCGGTTCGCTGACGTGGTAGGGGACGCCGTCCGCCTCCAGGAAATCGAAGATGTTCGGCCCCCGGTTCATGCCGCGCGGCTGCAGGGGATTCTTCTTCTCTGTGAAATCGAACTCCCCGATGTGCCGGAACGAGAGATTGTAGAGGTCGAAGTACCCCTTGAAGCCCATGGGGCCGCGCAGGAGTTTCGACAGCCACCTCCGGAAGATCCGGCGCGAGGTGATCCACCGCGGCAACCAGCCCAGCGGCCGCAGCGCGCGAAAGGGCGAATGCTTGGGATCGTGGACGAAATAACACCAGTTCCGGTGCTCCTGCGGCCAGGTGCCCGCCAGGATCGAAGGGATGCAGGCCGAGCTGTAGCCAAAGACCGAGCGCAGGGACCGCCGCAGCGGGGCGATGCCCCGAAGGAAGGGCTTGTCGCGGATGATTTCCCACCCACAGGCGTCGATGAAAACAAACAGCGGTAGTACGGGCTTCATAGGAGGATCATGCGCGGGGGACGAGGCGGAGTGATTTCGAAAAAGTGATGCAGGCGCACGAGCTCGAACAGCTGGCGCAGTTCCGAGGGCGGGTTCAGCAGCCGCCAACCGAAGGAGGCACCCTCCCGGTCGAATTCGTCGTAGATCGACAGCAACGCGTCCACGGTCTCGGTCTCACAGGCCCGCAGGAGCGTCAGGTCGAATTCGATGGTGGAATGCTCCGGTCGCAGCGCCGCCCGCAGTTCGGGAATGAGCTCGCCGGCCGTGCGCTCGTCAAGTTCCCGCAGGTCGCTGACCCGAAGCGTGTCGTCCTGGCTGGTGATTTTCATAGCGGCGGATGGGGCACCGCCGCATGGTCAGCGGCAATGAGCGGCGGATTGCTGCCCGTCAGCACCTGCGCGATCCGGCGGAACCATTCCGCCGAGTCCGGCTGCTCGCGGAGCGAGCAAAGGAGGAATTCGTCGGGCACGTGCAGGCACGAGCCATCCCGCCAGTTGATCAGGGTGCTGCCGAACGCGAGCGAGTCGGCCACCTCCGTGTTTTCGCCCACGAGGGTTTCCGGGCCAACGACGCTGCGGGTGACCTCCGCGCCGGCGGAAATGACGGCGCGGTCCTCGACCACGGCGTGCGGCCCGATGATGGCGCCCGGCTCGATCCGGACCTTTTCCCCGATCCAACAGGGGGCGCGCAGGACGGCGTCCGCCGGGATCATGGTTTGCCAGCCCACCCGGATGCCGGGGGCAATTTCCCTGACGCCCGTGCGATCGGGCGTGACGGCGCGATCGCACCAAGCCTGGACCGCGGCATACCAGTCGGCGTAACTTTCGCCCATCTTCCGGCCGGGCATGCCGGGCAGGTGGTCGGCCAGAACCGCGTCGTGGGGGACCCGCAGCCAGCCCTCGCCGCCGCCGTACCGGGAGCGGGCTTCCGCGACCGTCAGTTCATACATCTCGGTGACGACCCGGACGCGCAGGCCCCAGCGGGCCCCGGAGCCGACAATTTCGCGCAGGGCCCAGGGGCGGTCGCTGGCGCAAACGACCACCTCCCGGGCCCCGAGCGAGGCAAGGTAGCCCAGCCAGTAGACCACGAGGGATTCCCCAAGCAGCGGCAGGGCGGCCAAAGGGGCGATTTCAGTGAGGTGTTTCAGCCCCGGACGGTAGCCGGGGCAGATAAGAATGGCTTTCATGTTGGTCAGTAGGCTCCCGTGCCCGACACGACTGCCGGCAGGGTCTTGGTGATAATGAGCAGGTCCTTCCAGAATCCGCGGCTCTCGATGTAGCGCACGTCGAGCTCAACCTGGCCGTGGAAATCGATCTGCGACCGGCCGCTGATCTGCCAGAGGCAGGTGATGCCGGGCTGCACGGTCAGGCGCCGGCGATCCGCGAGCGTGTACAGCTCCACTTCGCGCGGCACCGGCGGGCGCGGGCCGACGACCGACATGTCGCCGCGAAACACGTTGTAGAACTGGGGCAGCTCATCGAGGGAGAATTTCCGGAGCCAGCGGCCGACGCGGGTGATGCGCGGGTCCTCCTTGAGCTTGAAAGTCTTGTCGGTCCCGTGCTGGTTGCGGGCGAGCAATTCCCGCAGGCGCTGCTCGGCATCGGGCCGCATGGAGCGGAACTTGAACATCAGGAACTCGCGCCCATGCCGTCCGACCCGGATCTGGCGGAAAAACACCGGCCCGCCGTCCTCCAACTTGATCAGGGCGGCCAGGACCAGGAACAGCGGGCTGAGCAGCAGGAGCACGGCGCCACTGAAGGCGACATCGAACGCGCGCTTGGCGAAATCGTCGGCCGGAATGCGCCACGCCCAGACGCGGCGCAGGAGCGCGAGGCGCAGGTTCAGCCACCAGCGCGCGCGCCAGCGGCGGCCAAGGCGGGGGGAGTGATGGAGGACGAGGGGATGGAAGCCGGCGTTGTTCATGTCAGAGCGGTCAGGGTGCCGGCCATCGGGGCCAGCGACGTGGGTTGAGGACGAAAAAAGGCCAGGAGCCGTTCCCCCATGCCCGCGGCGAGCGGCACCAGGCGGCTGAGCCGCTCCTGGAGCTGGAGGATCTCCGCTTCGCGGCTGGGATGATGGAGCAACAGGTCCGCGTGGGCCGCCTGCGGGCTGACAAACTGCTGGTGCATCGGCGCCACGGTCCCATGGAACTGCTCGAGCACGGACGCCTCGGTCCGGTCGCGCTCGACGGTGTCGCGCGCCATCCGCCGGCGCAGGCGTTCCTCCGCGGGGCAGTGGAGGAAAACCGAAAGTTCAAAATGCCGGCGGATCTCCGGGCGGTGCAGCAGCCACAATCCGTCCACGATGACCACGGGACGCGGTTGCAGGATCTCACCGGCGGGCTCGCGGCGGTGCGTGCAATAGTCGTATGCCGGCAGCTGGCAGGGACGGCCCTGGCGCAAGTCCCGCAACACATCCCCGAAGTGATCCCAGTCGAGCATGTCGGGGTGGTCAAAATTCAGCTGGGCCCGCTCCGCCGGCGGGAGGTGCGACCAGTCGCGGTAGAAACAATCCTGCGACAGGCGGGCGGCATTTTTTCCCAGCAAGCGATGGAGCCGGTCCGCGAGCCAGGTCTTGCCCGCGCCACTGCCGCCGGTAATGGCGACCAATCGGACTGGAGTGTCGTCGGTCATCGGGCCAGGGCCTGCGCGGGGGGTGCCTTCACGCGGGCAAACACTTCCTCGAGGCGTTCAATGTAACGGGGAAAATCGAAGCGCTCGGCCACCAGCGTCCTCCCCTGCCCGCCCAGGCGGCGCGCATATTCCCCATCCCGCAGCAACGTCTCGACGCGGCGCGCAAAGCCGGCGCGGTCCATCCACGGCGCCAGCAGGCCGTTGACGCCGTCCTCGAGCCACTCCCGCACGCCGCCCACGTCGAAGGCCACCACCGGCAGCCCATGCCGCAGCGCCTCCAATCCGGACAGGCCGAAGGGTTCCGGCCACACGGAGCTGAACACCGCGAGGCTCGCAGTCTGGTAATGGCTGGCCACTTCCTCCCCGGGGACGAAACCCATGAATTTCACGCAGCGATCGAGGCCGAGCCGCACGGCGAGGCGCTCGCAATACCCGCGATGGTTGCCGTCGCCGAGGATGACGCATTCGAACGGGGTCTGCACCAACGCGAGCGATTCCAGCAGGACGTCGACGCCCTTGCCGCGGACGATCTGGCCGGCGAAGACGATGCGGTTGCCCCGCGCGCCGCCCGCGTCGGCGGCCGCCGGGAGCGGCCGGCCCGGGACCGGCGCGTGGATTTCGATCTGTTCGGGCCCAAAGCCATTCCGGCGCAATTCCTCATACATGTACTCGCTCGCGACGATCAGCCGGGCAAAGCGCCGGTGGAGCGCCAGCTCCTGTTTTTTCCGGAGATAATCGCCGAACGCCAGCGACCAGCCGGTCGCGCGGCGCTGGACGAACCCGCCGCAGGGGAGCAGGCAAAGCGGCGAGAAAGCCCGCGTGCAAGGCTCGCGGCTCCAGGTGGAATAGCGGCAGCCCCGCAGGCAGAAGAGGTGATGGTCATGCACCATGCGCACCACCGGCACGTCGCCGGCGGCCAGCCCGCGCGTCACCTCGAGCCCGGGCGAATTGTGCAGGTACACCAGCTCGGGCTGGAACCCGGCCAGCGCCGCGGCCGCGGCCCCGGCGACCTCGGCGGGAAAACGCCGCGGAAAAAGCGCGCGCCACTGCTCCTCGCCGCGGCCCGTGGGCGCGCCGTGGAGCAATGCCAGCTCGTGGCCACGTTCCCGCAGCGCGGTGGCGACCTCAAAGAGATTGGCCTCGGCCCCTGCCCAGGCGCCGAGATGTTCATGGACAAACAGCAGCTTCATCGGCGCCCAAGATATCCGCTCGCCCCCATCGGCCCCAGTGGGTTGAAACCCACAAATCGGCGCCGGCAGCGCCTAGGTAGGTGCTCGCCCATCGGGCGGCGCCCCGAGGCGCTCCCCGGTGAATTCCGGGGCTCCTAGCCCGGACATTTCACAGTCTTGGGCGATCCAATCAGCAAAATGTCCGTCCGCCCTCCGGGCGGAGCGACTTTGTCGCGGCGCGCCCCGACAAGGTCGGCCCGACAGGGCGCA
>DASZPS010000125.1:0-39024 GCA_035549955.1 Lacunisphaera sp.
GGGCCCTGGTCGCCGAGGCCATCGATCATCTTGTCGGCTTTCTTGATCGTGGACTGGACGTTCAGGTAGAGGCTGTCGTCGGAGATGAGCTTGCCGAGGGTGCCTTGGCCGCTGTTCAGCTTGGCGGAGACCGCTTTCAGGTTGTCGAGCGATTCCTTGAGGCTGGCCGCGGTGGGTTGGTCGTAGAGCAGCAGGCCCAGCGTGCCCTTGCCGGTCTTCACGTCGGCCACGATCGTCTTGGCGTCGCCCATGAACGTGCGCGCATCGGCCGCGGCTTTTTTGATCTCGGCGACGGACGCGAGCAGGTCGTCGTGCAGCTTCGGGTCGTTGAGCAGCTTGCCGATCGTGCCCTGGCCTGCCTTGAGCTTGTTGGTGACGTCCTCGAGGTTGGTCAGGGTGGTCGAGAGCTTCGGGCCGTTGTCCGTGACGAGCTTGTCGAGCTTGGTGAACAGGTTGGCCGAGCCGTTTTCGCCCCCGCCGCCCAAGGCCTTGCTGACGCCGTCGGCCACCTGTTCCAGCTTCGAGCCCAGGCTGCCGAGCTGGCTGATGACCTCGCTCATGTCGACGGTGGGCTTGGTTTTGATCTCGTCCCCGTCCTTGAGCAGCGGTCCGCCGGGCGTGCCGAACGTGACGCCCAGGTAGTTGCTGCCGAGCAGGCTGGATTGCTCGACGCTGGCGACGGCATCGGTGGGGATTTTGGTGCCGGGCTCGATCGCGAGGACGGCCTCGACGCGATGGGCGGCCAGGCGGGTGGTCTCGACGGTGCCGATCTTCACGCCGGCCATGCGGATTTCGTCGCCGGTCTTGAGGCCCTTGAGGTTGGCGAAGCCCGCGATCAGCGTGTAACCCTCCTTCTTGAAGAGCCGCCCGCCGTTGAGCGACTCGAACGTGATCCAGGCCAGCGCGATCCCGAGAAGGAAGAAGAGGCCGACGCGAACGGATTGTGATGTGTTATTCATGGCTGTGCTCCAGTTGTTTGAAACGGGGATTCTTGAGGTCGATGACCGGGTTGAGGAAGTTGGCGATGACGGGATCGGTGGGATTCTTGAAGTCGCCGGGTTTGCCCACGCCCCGGATGCGGCCCTCCATGACGAAGGCCATGCGGTCGGCGATCGCAAACGCCAGATCGCGGTCGTGGGTGACCACCACGCTGGTGACGGCGGTTTGTTCGCGGAGGGTGGCGATGATTTCGGTCAGCGTGGCTGACATCACCGGGTCGAGTTCCGAGGTGGGTTCGTCGTAGAGGAGGAGCTGCGGCTCCATCACCAGGGCGCGGGCGATGGCGACGCGCTTCTTCATGCCGCCCGAAAGGTCGGAGGGGAACTTGTTCACGGCCTTCTCGAGGGACAGGATCGAGAGGGCGCGCATGACGCGCTCGCGAATGCCGGCCTCGTTGCACTCGCGGTGTTCGCGCGGGTAGAGGGCGAGGTTGTCGTACACGGAGAGTGAGTTGAAAAGCGCGCCGGCCTGGAAGACGAGCGCGAGGTGGACCTTGTTGCGGGTTTCGGGATCGGCCGCGTCGTATTCGCCGATGCGCACATCGCCGCTGGTGGCCTTTTCGAGGCCGGCGATGTGCTTCAGGAGGACGGTCTTGCCCGAGCCGCTGGGGCCCATGATGCAGAAAATTTCGCCGGGCCGGATTTCCAGGTCGATGTCGCGGAGGACCGTGGTCTTGCCGAACTGCTTGTTCAGCTTGCTGACCGTGATGCCGAAGGTCTTGCCGACGAAGGGACTGGCGGTGAAGGCGGTGCTCATGAGAAGAGGAGGGCCTTGGTGACGAAGTAGTCGAGCACCAGGATGAGGATGAGGGAAGTGACGACGGCCTTGGTGACCGAGCCGCCGATCTCGCGCGGGCCGCCGCGGGTGTTGAGGCCGATGTAGCAGCAGACCGTGATGATCACGACGCCGAAGACCTCGGCCTTGATGAGGCCGTCAACGATGTCCTGGCTCTTCATGTAGGCCTTCAGCGCGGTGAAATAGGCCTCGGAATCCACGGAAATCGAGGAGGTGTACTCGCAGATCAGCGCGCCGCCGTACCAGCCGCAGAGATTCGCGATGATGGCCAGCACCGGCATCATGAAGATGATCGCCGCGATGCGGGGCAGCACGAGCATGCGCTCGGGTGGGATGTTCATCGTCGTGAGGGCGTCGATTTCCTGGTAAACCTTCATGGACGCCAGCTCGGCCGTGATGGCGGAGCCGACGCGACCCGCGATCAGGATGGCCACCATGACCGGGCCGAGTTCCCGGGCCATGGTGAGGCCGACCAGCGTGCCGATGAACTGCTTGGCGCCGAAGTTTTCCATGCTGTAGCCGCTCTGGAGCGCGAGCACGCTGCCGATGAAGAAGCTGAGGATCGTGACAATGGGCAGCGACGTGTAGCCGATGAGATAGCATTGCTCCACGAACCGGGCCCGCTGGCGGGGCAGGGTGCCGAGGAACCTCAGCGTGCGCCCGAACAGGAGCACGACGCCCCCGATGTGGCCGATAATGGCGGTGAAATGACTCATGGGGACGAGGCTTGGCTGGCCTTCATAGCGGCTGGAGGGTGGAAATCGAACAGGAAGAAACGCGGGCGGTCGCCGGCGGCATGGCGCCAGCCGAACAGCCCATGGCCGAACGCGACCCGGCGACCGGACGCATCGGTGCGAACGCCCAGGAGCGGCCCGAAGTGAAATTCCCGGGATTCAGGGTCGCGGCGCCAGGTGACGGCGTTCCACAGCAAGGCACGCCGCTCGGTGTCTCCGTTTCCTTCGTACCGATACAGGGCGAACAGCGGCGACCACAGCTGGCGGATCGTGTCGTTTTGCGGGAAGAAAACCTCGAAAGGACTGAGCGCCTGGAATTGCCGCCGGCCCGCGCCATTGTCCCACGAACTGAACAGGGGCCAGAGATGGACCTTGTGCGCCGGCGCGGCCTCGGGGTTCGCCAGGCTTCGTTGCTGGAGGGACCACCAGAGGAAGAACAGCACGGTGTCCTTTTGCTGGGCGACGCCATCGGCGTCCCAGCGCGCATGGCGATAGAGCGGCCACAACACCCAGGTCTTGTCGTAACCCTTGATGACGGAATGGGTGTAGACCGGCGCCCAACGGTTGGTGAAGCGGTCGTCACCGCGGCCTTGGACGAGGAACGGCCAGAAGTAGCGTTGCTCGTCATAGCGATGCGGAGCCGTGCGGTGCGTATAGCCGAAAAACGGCCAGACGTAGTTTTCGCGCACATAGCCGGGGCCGGTGTCGCGGGAGTAAAAGGGCAGGATGCCCAGCGCCACGTCTGGCTCCGGCTCGGAGAGATGCGTGACCGAGCGATAGCCCAGCGGCCAGATCCAGAATTGCCGGTCATAGTCCCCGTCGTGGATGTTGCGGCCGAACAACGGCCAGAACTCGAAACCATGATAGCCTTCGCCGTTGATGAACCGCAGGAACGGCCAGGGGGCGTGGGTGGTGCGCCCTTCGTTTTTTTGCACCTCGGCGTAGAGCGGAAAAAGCGCGAACTTGATCTGGTCCTTGCCAAAGCGGTTTTTGAGCGTGCCGGCGATCGGGAACAGTGCCCGGTAATTCTCTTCCGGATCAGGCGTCGTACGGGAAAAGTAAAAGGGCCAGACATCAAAGTGCTTGTCGAAGGGACCGGTGGCCGGGTCGGAGTCGCGGAAGTTGACCAGTTGAAAGAAGCTGAACGTGCGGTAGTCGGATTCGCGCCGCCAGGTGAAGAACGGGTAGAGAAAGCTGCCGGTCCTCACCCCGTCGGCTTGGGTGGCCAAATACAGCGGGCGCACTCCCTTTTGGTCGGTCTCCGGGCCCGAGCGCGCGAAAATCAGCGGCCCGAGGGCTTCGACGGAGGTCGTGCCAGCCGCGGGATCGTCCCGGCGCACCTGGAACGGCCACAAGTTCACCTCCTCCGCCCCCACGAAAGCCGGGGTAACGAGCAGCGCGGCGCAAGCCAGGCGGGCAAGGAAGCGGGAAAACATGCTTGGTGGATTGGCTAAGGCATTGCCTTTACGCGGTGGAAAGTCAGTCAGGTCAGGATGCCTTTTCACCGAGGAAAAGAAAATAGAGGAGGGGGGCAGGGAGCAAATGCTATGTTTCAACCTGCGATGGGAGAAAGTGTTCCAGCAAATTTGCTGCGGGAACAAGAGGCCGGCCGGACCTAGGTTATTCCCATGCGCATCACTGGCGGCCAGGCCCGCGGCATTCCGCTGGTCATTCCCCAAGGCGACTCGGTGCGGCCGGCGACCGACGCTTTGCGGCAGGCCGTGTTTTCGAGCCTGGCGGCCCGGGTGGAGGGGGCGCGATTCCTGGACCTGTTCGCCGGCAGCGGGGCGTATGGTTTGGAAGCCCTGAGCCGGGGGGCGGCGGGCGGCGTATTTGTGGAGAAGAACGCGCGGACGGCGGACTTCATCCGCCGCAACATCGCCGCAGTCTGCAAGAGCCTGGGCCGCACCGCCGCGGATTTGCAGGTCGTCGCCGCCGATGCCACCACGACCATGCCGGGCCAGAGGCCCGACCTGGTCTTTATCGACCCACCTTACGAGATCATCAGCCACGTCGCGCCGCGGCTGTTCGCGCGCTTGGATGAGGTGCTGGCGGAACACCCCGACCCCGTCGTCGTTTTTGAAATGCCGGGCGAGGCCAGCCTGGCGCCGGCGGGCTGGTCCTGCGTCAAGCGCCTCGGCAAGGGCGGCCGCCAGCCGACGGCGGCGATCTTCAGGCCCAACCGAGTTTTGCCTTCAACAGCGTGACGGCGGCGATGCAGGCGGTTTCGGCGCGAAGCACCCTTTCGCCGAGATGAGCCGCCAAAAATCCGCGCTGAAGCAACAAAGCACGTTCACCCCCGGACCAGCCGCGTTCCGCGCCGAGCGCGAGCGTCGCCGTTTCACCGGAACAGTCGAGCTCACGCAGCGACACGGGCGCCCCATAGTTATCCAGGGCGATGCGGACGCCGCCCGCGGGCAGGGCGGAAAGGGCTTCCGCGAGGGAGCGGCCGTGCTGCACGCGGGGAAGGCGCGTGCAAAAGGCTTGGGCGGCGCCGGCGACCAGGAGTTTTTCCCACTCGCGCGAGGTCCACAGGGAGCTGCGCCCATAGCTGGGTTCGCCGCGTTCGGTCGCGACAAAATCCATGGCCGCCACACCCAGGCTGGCCCCTTCCCGCAGGAGATCGCGTGCGGTCTGGGGGCGGGGCAGGCCCACGATGAGGCGGAGGGGCGCCAAGGGCGGTGGTGAGGCTCCCCATTCGAACGTGAGCCGAAGCCCCTCGCCGGTAACCGCCTGCAGCGTGGCCTTGCCGCGCGGCCCGTTGATCAGGCCGGCATCGAAGCTTCCGCCCGGCCCGCGCCGCAGCACTTCCAGGATATGACGGGACCGGGGATCGCGGCGGGGCAGGGGAAGCTCGACTTCTCCGGGGGAAAAAAGAATGATATTCACAGGGAGTGGCGGGGACCATCCTGCCACGAATTTTTTGCGACACAATCTTTGCGACCACACGTGAAATCGGCCGACGAAACAAGCGGGAGCGGGGGAGGCCATTCCGATGCCGGCCGGGTCGTGATCATCGAAGATCAGCGCCTGATGGCGGAATTTCTGCAATTCCACTGTCGCGAACTCCGGCTGCAGGTGGTGCGGCATTGCGCGGGCTATGTCGACGGGCTCGCGGCGGTGCGGGAGCTGCAGCCTGAGCTGGTGCTGCTGGACATTTCGCTGCCCGATGGCGACGGACTCGAACTGGCCCGCATCGTGATCGAGGAAATGCCGCGGGTGAAAGTGCTGACCATTTCCTCCCACCACGATCCCTGGACCATGCTGCAGGTGCAGCGCATCGGCATCCACGGCTTCGTCGACAAGAACGACCAGCGGCCCGAGGTGCTTACCGAGGCGATCCACGCGGTGCTCGGTGGCCGCGTCTATTACACGCCGGTCGTCAATCAATCGAGCGCCTCGATTCGCCGCGACCCGAAGTCCTTCATCCGCGTGCTGTCAGACTACGAAACCCGGATCCTGTCGATGATCGGCGAATCGAAATCCGACGAGGAGATCGCGGCGGGGCTGGGCATCAGCCCCGCGACGGTGCAGTCGCGCCGGCGCGACATCATGCGGAAACTCGACATCCATTCGACCCCGAAGCTGATTCACTACGCGATCGTCAACGGCCTCACGCGGGCGGAACAGTTGGGGCGTAAGAAGCCAACCTGACGCGCAGTTCGGTCGCCGCCTCCTGCAACGGGCCCCACTGCTGCCGCGCCTCGGCCCACAGGCCTTTCGCCACCGTTTCCTCGAGCTGGCGCAGCCGTTGTTCCAGCGGGCGCTCGTGGATGAAACTGCAGCGGCCGACGAGGAGGTGGGCATAGTGGGCCGCCTCCGGCGTATCCTCGTCGTGCACGGCGCCGCCGAGCTGGTCGAGCTCCAGCTGCAGCTCGGAAATGTAGAGTGCCAGTTCATCCTCAAAGCGGATTTTCTTTTTCCCGGCGAGCAACCGGAGATTGGCCAGGCCGTCCGTGGCGGGCGCCGCGGCGCGGGCCGGCAATTCGTCGCCGGCCAGCGCGAGGGCCTTGCGCAGCCGTTCCGTCGTGACGGGCTTGCCCAGGAAGGCATTCATGCCGGCGTCCAGGCACTGCGCCTGTTTCTCCGGCGTGTTAAAGGCCGTGGTGGCGAGGATGCGCGCCCGGGCGGAGGGCGTGGACAGGGCCCGGATGCCGCGCGACACCTCCAGGCCGCTCAGCCCGGGCAGGTCATAGTCAAGGAAGACAAAGGCAAAATCCGTCCGTCCGGCGAGCGCCAGGGCCTCGTTGCCGTCCGCAGCGGAAACGCCGGTGATCCCCAGTTTCGCCAGCAGGTCGACCAGGACGATCCGGTTGTATTCCTGGTCGTCGACCACGAGGGCGAGGGTGCGGGCGTCTCCCGGGGCGGCGGTCGGCGGCGGTGCGGTCTCCTCGACGTCGGGCGCCACTTCAAACGGGGCGCCGAAATGGAAACTCGAACCATGGCCGACTTCGCTCTCCAACCAGATGCGCCCGCCCATCTTCTCGGCGAAGCCCTTGCACAGGGCAAGGCCCAGGCCGGTGCCGGGCACGCGCCCGTGCTGGGCGGCGGCCCCGCGCTCGAACCGCTTGAAGAGCCGCTGCTGTTCCTCGGCGGAAATGCCGGGGCCCTCGTCGGACACCGCGAAGATCACCTCGGTCCGCTCCGGCGTCCCGGTGGCCTTGCACCAGACGGTGATGTCGACCTGGCCGCGGCCGGAAAATTTCAGGGCATTGCTGACGAAGTTGAGCAGGATCTGGCGGATGCGGCGCGGATCGCCGACGAGGCGCCGGGGCACGGCGGGGGAAATGGCAACGTCCACGGGGATGCCCCGTTTCTCGCTCTCGGCGGCGGTCATGGCGACGACGGCCTCCACCAGTTCCTGCAAATCGAAGGGCTTGGTTTCGAGTTCGATGACCCCGGCCTGGACCTTGGAGATGTCGAGGATGTCCTCGAGCAGCGAGGACAGGTGGCTGGCACATTGGCGGAGCAGCCCGAACTTGCGCTGGCTGTCGGTGTCGAGACCCTTCATCGGCAGTGACTCGGAGATGCCGATGACGCCATTCATGGGGTTGCGAATCTCGTGGCTGACGCCGGCGAGGAACTCGTCCTTGGCCGCATTGGCTTTGACGAGTTCGGCCGTGCGCACCTGCACCTGTTTTTCCAAGCGTTCGTTTTGCGCGCGGATCCGGCGTTCGCGGAATCGAATGGTACCCCAGGCGCCCAGGGCCAGCGCGAGGGCATAGCCGGCGTAGGCCTCGTTGGAGCGGTACCAAGGGGGAAGGATGCGAAAGCTGAACACCGCAGGTTCGCTGGCCATGCCGGCAGCGTTCACCGCGCGCACTTCGAAGCGGTAGTCACCTTCCGATAGATTGGAGAACTCGTAACTGCGGCGCCCGCTGGGCGGGCTCCATGGTCCGTCACTCTGGCCGAAGCGGGTCTGGAGGAGCCACTCGTTGTGCCGCGTGGGATCCGGGGTGAACACGCGGAAGGTCAGGTGATGGTGGTGAAAAGGGAAATCCAGGCCACCGGGATGGGCGGGCGCGCTGGATTCGGCCCCGTCGAGTCGGATCAGGGGAGAGGAGGGCAGCGGCGAGGGCCGGACAGCATCGTAGTCGAGGCGCAACAAGCCATCCGTGCCACCGGCCCAAAGGATGGAACGGCCGTTTTCCACCGTGAAAGTCAGCGATTTGACCAAGCCGATCGATTCCAAGGCCGGCACGTCGAGTTCGTGCCAGCGGGGCTGAAGTTGCTCATCGAGGGCCAGGACGCCCAATCCCTGCGGCCATGAGGGGGAGCCGGCGGTGTCGCGACGCCTGAAGGCCAGCACCGTCGTGCGATCGGAATCGCGTTCCACCGCCATCGTGGGTTCGATCCCGGGCAATTTGAGGAGAGGCTTCAGGTTGTTTCCGTCGGGGTTGGCGCGCAGCACCTGGCCGTTGGCGAACACGAGGAGGTCCCGCGCGGTCTGGGTCACCCACGCATACCCTTGGAACGGCTGACCGGTGGCCGGATCCTGCAGCGGGGAGAAATCCGAATCGCTGGAAGGGGAATTCCAGACTCCCTGGCTGATGGTCCCGACCCAGATTCGACCCAAGGCATCTTCGGCCATCGCGAAGGCGTAGGCGGGAATGTGGCCAAAACGCCGGTGTTCGAAACCGCCGCCCGGCAAGGCGAGCAACCGCACCAAGGCATCGCCTTCGGAAAGCAGGAAGCTGCCCTTGGGATATTGGGAGGAGACGATCTTGTAGGTGCCCTTGCCGGAAATGGTGTAGAGGGTCGTGACGGAGTGGCCGTCGTATCGTAGGACATCGCTTTGACGGCCCAGGATCAGGCCTCCCGGGTATCGAATCATCGACAGATAACTCCCGGAAAGCTCGGGGATCCGGTCGAACCTAGCCGGCTGGCCGGCAATGGTGGTGAGTTGGTAAACCCCCGAGGTGCTGGCGACGTTGATGAGCGTACCTTCCGCCTCGATATTGGCGGCGCCTCCGTCGAGGCCGGCGCGCGAGTTAAACAGGGTGACCGCTCCCGTGGGATCCAGCAGAAAGAGACCGCCCAAGGTGGAGCACCAGATCAGGCCACCCGGTGCGGCCACGATGGCCGTGACGCTTTGGAACATGGGATGGTCTGAGAGATCAATCCGACGCAGCAGGTTTCCGTCTGCACCGATCACGGCGATGCCGCGGTTGACCGTGCCGATCAAATGGGTCCCGTCCGGCAGGCGGGCGTAACAGCTGAATTTGTTTTCGAGGATATAGCGATTGGTCTCGTCGCTGGAAATCACCCGCGGTATTTGACCCGGACGGTAGATCCCGCGGGCGCAGGCGACCAGCCAGCCGTCCCGATCCCGACTGAGGCCAATGGTTGCGGATTCCAGCAATTGGCTGCGGTCCACCACCAGCTGCGGGCCGGATTCGGTCAGCCGGTAGAGACCGGTTTCACGATGATGAAACCAGATTTCGTTTCCCTGGGTCACGGCCCACAAATGGCCTTCGGTGGGATACGTCCAGATGCGGAAGGCGGCGCCATCCCAGCGATACACTTTGTTGGGGCCGATGAAATAGGCGTTTGAGCCGACCAGGCCTCCGCCCCAGATGATGCCCACCAACCTTTCGCTTTCCGGGAGGTGGGGCAGCAAGGAGCGATATTCGAAATGACCGACGATGGGTTCGGTGAGGAATCCCATTTCATTCACGGCCCCAACCCAGAGGCGCCCATCCTGGCCGAACTGCAGGGCTCGTACCCCTTGGGCCCCGTCGATTGGGTGCGTCTTCCAAGTCTGGCCGTCGAAAATGTGCAGTCCCGTCCCCCCGACGTAGAGCCGGCCCAAGTGATCTTGAAGGACGGAATAGTGCTCTGCGTCCGAACCCATGTCACGGGAGGATTGGTATTGGGTCCACGCCAAGCCGGAGGTCCGATCGTTCCACGACGCGCGCAGATGAACCGCGAGAAGGCCTAGCGAGGAGATGAGGGGGTAAAAAAGCAGTTTTGCCCGCATGTGGTTCCCAGTCTTATAAAGGATTATCAGGCAAGGGGCTGGGAGGCAAAGAACAAACCAGCCTCTATTTAGGTTCTAATCGCAGGGAAATTGCGCAGGCCGAGGTGCCGCGAAAGAGGTCTTTTCCGTGGCCCAGTTTCCCCCGGGTTTGCGCGATAATGGGAGTGATGAAACAAATCACCTCCACCCTCACCGGGCTCTCGTCGAGCCTACTCTTAAATGTCGGCCTTACCCGGATCGCAGAAAAACTGGATCCGGTGGTCTCGAATCCCAGCCAGCTGGTTGAAGTTTCGGACGCCAAGTCCTGTCTCATTTGCGGGGTTTGCGAATTCGGCATCCGTCCGCAAGGCTAGTCTGCGGTCCGCGAGCCTGCCATGGTCAATCTCGCCTCGTTCCGATTCCGAAACATCCTGTCCGGAGCGGGGGGGCCGGTCGAGCAGATCGAGATGGCGGACACCCTGGTTCTGGGACAGCGCCAGTTCCTGGCCAATGTCCGCCTGCGGCCGGGCTTGGCAGGGAGTTCCGTCCACGGCACGCTCTACAGCACGGCCAATGGCAGCGGCGTTGCGCCGTCCCCCATGGTCGCGCGCTTCATGGCGATTTCCGAAGCCATGGAGCGCTGGGCGCATTGGCAGCTGCATAACAGCTCCCGCCGGAATCGCTACGGTTTCGACGTCGATCCCTCGAGCAACGGCATGGGGGCGTTCCCGGGGATTTTTCGCCGCCAGGCCCGGGTCAGCGCCTTGATGGAGGCGACGGAGCGATTCAATTTGCTCAATTGGTGGGAAGGTCGGTTGCCTGCCGCCGAATCGGCGACGCACTGGCCGGGGGTGAGCTCGGCGACGATTTGCTCCTCGGCGCCGGGGGTCACGGTCATCCTGTTCAAGCGGACCGGGGATGGATTCTATGCCTACGGCCATGGCGCCGCGATGGACTATGAGGGGGCGTGCCGGAAGGCGGCGGTCGAAATGGAACGTCACGCCTTGGTGGTTTCCCGTTTCGCGGTCGCCCACGCGGGGAAGATCCGCGACCAGCTCCCGCCGGACGCGCATCCGATCGAACGACGTACGCTCTTTTTCGCCACCGAGGCTGGACACGAGCTGTTTCTCGAACGGCTGCGCTCGCGACCGCACAAGCCGGTGGCCGAGCCCCGCCTCATATTCGATGGTCACGTGCCCGGACCTTGGGGAAGCTACGCCGATGTCTGGCGCGTGGTGTATTCGCCGCCCAGCGACCGCTTCCTGGGCTCGGAAGAAAATTACTTCCTCTGGTGACGGATGGGTGACAGGCGAGCCCGAAGGCTGGAGCGGGTAGACGGAATCGAACCGACGACACCTGCTTGGAAGGCAGAGGTTTTACCACTAAACTATACCCGCGTGGCAGCGCCGGAAGCGTGTCGCGGCCCGGGGGACGTTCAAGCTTTTGTTCGGGGCGCGAGGCATTGTTAAATGGGATTGCCGACCCCTGCGGAAGTCGCATATTCCGCCCTACCATGGCGACTCCAGCATCCTCGGCAAAACCCCAATCCAGCGTCAGGGCGGCCCAAGCATTGGCCAAACAAAAGGCGTTCGAGAAAAAGGCCAAAACCTACAAGTTGGACCTGGCCGAGTTGTCGGTGTTTACCAGCCAGCTGGCGTCACTCCTTCAGGCCGGTTTGCCCCTCGTTTCCTGCCTGGAAGCCCTGCAGGACCAGACGGAAGACCAGATTTTCCGCATCGTCATCCGCGACGTGCGCAACGACATCTCCACCGGCACCTCGTTCTCTGCCGCCGTCAAAAAATTCCCGAAGGCCTTTCCCAATCTGTTCATCTCCATGGTGGAGGCCGGTGAAGCGTCCGGTGGCCTCGCGGAAATTCTCGGCAAGGTGGCCGGCTACTTCGAGTCGTCGGTCAAGCTTTCCAAGAAGGTCAAATCCGCCATGACCTACCCGATCGCGGTCATCGGCCTGGCGATCGCCCTCGTCAACGTGCTGCTGATCTTCGTCATTCCCGTGTTCGCGGCGATGTTCGCGGATTTCGGCGCGAAACTGCCGTTGCCGACGCAGATGCTCATCGATCTCAGCAATTTCATGAAGTCCTGGTGGTGGGCGCTGGCCCTGGGCGCCTACGGCATCTATTTCAGCATAAACAAATACACCGCGACCCCGGTGGGCCGCCGGCAAAAGGACCAGTTCCTCGTGCGGGCACCGATTTGCGGCAACCTGATCCACAAGATCGCCCTCTCCCGTTTCTGCCGCACCTACGCCACCCTGATGCGCTCGGGCGTGCCCATCCTGCGCACCTTGGAAATCGTTTCCTCCGCCAGCGGCATGGTCCAGATCGAGGATGCCTGCGCGGAAATTGCCAAGCATGTCAGCCAGGGCGGCCAGGTATCCGATATCATGGCCGTGAATGTTTTCTTTCCCCCGATGATGAAGCACATGGTGAAGGCCGGTGAGACCACGGGCAACGTGGACGGCATGATGAACAAGATCTCGGATTTCTACGACACCGAGATCGACGCCACCGTGGCTTCGCTCACGTCGCTGATCGAGCCCTTGCTCATCACCTTCCTCGGCGTGGTGGTCGGCGGCATCGTCATGGCGATGTTCCTGCCGATCTTCCAACTGGGTGCGGTCGCCGGCGGCATGCAATAACCCCAAGGGCCACTTCGTAATGCCTCTTGCGTGCCGATATTGAGGCGGGCAAGTTGCCCGTCCCCCTGGCCATGGCTTCCATCCTAATCGTCGACGACCTCATCTCCATCCATGAGATGCTGGAAGCTGTGATCGCGCCGACCGGGCACAAGACCCTGTTTGCCACCGATGGGGAGAAGGGACTCGCGCGTTACAAGGCGGAGAAGTTCGACCTGGTGCTGTGCGACATCGACATGAAGCCGATGGACGGCATCACCCTCCTCAAGCGGCTCAAGCAATATGATCCCGGCGCGGTGGTCGTCATCATGACGGCCTATGCCAGCACGGAAAGCGCGATCCAGGCCCTCAAGTTTGGCGCCTTCGATTACCTGCAGAAGCCGTTCAAGGTGGACGAGCTCATGCAGGCGCTGAAGCGCAGCCTGGAATTCCGCCAGGCTGTCATCGAACGCCAGAGCACGGGCTCGGCGCCAGCGGTCAAGGCCGGCGATTTTGAGGCGCGCCTTGCCGGCGACAGCGCCAAGATCAAACGGCTGGTCGGGCAGCTCAAGAAGCTCGCCACCGCCGCCACCCCGGTGCTCATTTCGGGCGAGGCGGGCGCCGGACATGAAATTGCCGCCGAGTTGTTGCACGCCGCCGGCCCGCGGGCGGACAGCCAGATGGTCCGGATCGACTGCCGTTTGAGCTCCATGGAAAGCCTGCGTTCCGGGCTGCTCGGCGAGAACGGCGCGGGCGGCACCTGGGTGCAAAAGGCCAAGGGCGGCACGCTGCTCCTCACCCACCTCCAGAGCCTGCCCCGCGAGGTCCAGGACGAGCTGGTTTCCGTCATCCGCAACAATGCGCACAATTTCCGCCTGATTTGCGCCACCGAGGAGGACTTGGAGAAGCTTTCGGAATCCGGCGCCTTCAACGAGGAACTGTTCTACCGCGTGGCGGCCCTGCCGGTGGAAATGCCCCCCCTGCGCGAGCGCCCGGAGGACATCCCGGCCCTGATCAAGAGCATCGCCGCGGTGGTCAACAATCCGCAGTTCGACGCGCGCCAACTGGAGTTCGCACCCGACGCGCTGGCCACCCTGCGCGCCTACCGCTGGCCGGGCAACCTCGCCGAATTCACCCAGGTCGTCTCCCACGTGATCACCACGACGGAATCCCGGGTGATCACCGCCGCCCAGCTGCCGCTCCGCATCCATGAGCTGAAGGACTGGCCCAAGCTGGCCGACTACCTTTCGGGGCAGGAAAAGGAATATATCGCCCGCGTCCTCAACGCCTGCCAGGGCGACAAGGCCAAGGCCGCCAAGACCCTCGGGATCGATCCCGCGCGGCTCGGCTGAAAGCGTCGGGAGGCGATTGCCGAATCCCCTGTTGGCGACCGGCTTGAGGATGTCAGCCGGCATCCGCCCGCGTCCCGTGTCACGTCAGCTTTACCGCTTGCCCCGCTCTGGGGCGGTAGCAAGCCTCGCGGGCGCTCACGCCCATGCCCAAACGCCCAGACCTCGAGTCCATCCTGATCATCGGTGCCGGCCCCATCATCATCGGCCAAGCCTGTGAATTCGACTATTCCGGCACGCAGGCCTGCAAGGCGCTGCGCGAGGAGGGCTACAAGGTCATCCTGGTGAACTCCAACCCGGCGACGATCATGACCGACCCGGAGTTTGCGGACGTCACCTACATCGAGCCGCTCACGGTGGACATCCTGGAGAAGATCATCGAAAAGGAGCGGCCCTCCGCCCTCCTGCCCACGCTGGGCGGGCAGACCGCCCTCAATCTTTCCCTTGAGCTGCACCACGCCGGCATCCTCGAAAAATATGGCGTCGAGATGATCGGCGCCAAGCCCGGAGCCATCAAGAAGGGCGAGGATCGCGAACTCTTCAAGCAGTGCATGCTCAAGATCGGCCTCGATGTCGCGAAGTCGCGCACCGTTCAAACCATCGAGGATGCCCGCAAGGCCGCCGATGCGATCGGGACCATGCCGCTGATCATCCGCCCCAGCTTCACCCTCGGCGGTTCCGGCGGCGGGATCGCCTACAATCGCGAGGAGTTCGACCAGATCGTCCACAACGGCCTCGAGATTTCCCCCGTCCACGAGGTGCTCGTCGAGGAATGCCTGCTCGGCTGGAAGGAATACGAGATGGAGGTCATGCGCGACCACAAGGACCAGTGCGTCGTGGTCTGCTCGATCGAGAATTTCGACCCGATGGGCGTGCACACGGGTGACTCCATCACCGTCGCGCCCGCCATGACGCTCACCGACAAGGAATACCAGGTCATGCGCGATGCCTCCTTTGCGGTCATCCGCGAGATCGGCGTCGAAACCGGCGGCTCCAATATCCAATTCTCCATCGACCCGCAGACCGGCCGGCAGGTGGTGATCGAGATGAACCCGCGCGTGTCGCGCTCCTCCGCGCTCGCCTCGAAGGCCACGGGGTTTCCCATTGCCAAGATCGCCGCCAAGCTGGCCGTCGGTTACGCGCTCGACGAATTGCGCAACGATATCACGCGCCTCACGCCGGCCAGCTTCGAGCCGACGATCGACTACGTCGTCACCAAGATACCCCGTTTCACGTTCGAGAAATTCCCCGGGGCCAACGGCACGCTGACCTCCGCCATGAAGTCGGTCGGCGAGGCCATGGCCATCGGGCGCACCTTCAAGGAATCGTTCCAGAAATGCCTGCGTTCGCTCGAAACCGGCGCGCGGGGTTTCGGCGGGGGCGGCCGGAATGGGAGCGATGACCGGCCCGACGAGGCGACCATCCGCCAGAAGCTCGGCACCCCCAACGCCGAGCGGGTCTACTACATCCGCTGGGCGTTCAAGGCCGGCCTGACCGTCGACGATATCTTCGCGCTGTCGAAGATCGACCCGTGGTTCCTGCACCAGCTGCGCGAAATCCATGAAATGGAGGAGATGCTGCAGCGCCAAAGCCTGGCCACGCTCGACGCCGCCACGCTTCGCCGCGCGAAACAATTCGGGTTTTCCGACGCGCAGCTGGCGCACCTCCTCAAGACCGACTTCGACACGATGCGGGCGCACCGGAGGAAATCCGGCGTCAACACGACCTATCGGCTGGTCGACACGTGCGCGGCCGAGTTCGAGGCGTTCACGCCCTACTATTATTCGAGCTACGGCGACGAGAATGAGATCCTGCCGTCGCAAAAGAAGAAGATCATGATCATCGGCGGCGGGCCGAACCGGATCGGGCAGGGGATTGAGTTCGACTACTGCTGCGTGCACGCTTCGTTCGCGCTCCGCGCGGCCGGCTTCGAAACCGTGATGGTCAATTCGAACCCCGAGACGGTTTCCACCGACTACGACACGTCGGACCGTCTCTATTTCGAACCGCTCACGCTGGAGGACGTCCTCGAAGTCTACGAGCAGGAGGGCTGCAGCGGGGCCATCGCGCAGTTTGGCGGCCAGACGCCCCTCAACCTGGCCAGCGCACTGAAGGCGCGCGGGGTGAACATCATCGGCACCTCGCCGGAGAGCATCGACACGGCCGAGGACCGCAAGCTGTTCGCCGCCGTGCTCGACCAGGTGAAACTAAGGTCGCCGGCCGGGCGGATCGGCATGTCCGAACCCGAGGCCATCGCGCATGCGGCGGACCTCGGTTACCCCGTCCTCGTGCGCCCGTCGTTCGTGCTCGGCGGTCGCGGCATGTTCATCCTCTACAGCGAGGCCGAGCTGCGTGAAGTCGTCCGCCAGGTGTTCGACGTGATGCCCGGCAAACCCGTGCTGATCGACAAGTTCCTGGAGGATGCCATCGAGGTGGACGTGGACTGCATCAGCGACGGCGACACGACGCTGATCGGCGGCATGCTGGAGCACATCGAGTATGCCGGTGTGCACTCCGGCGACGCCGCGATGGTCATGCCGCCGCACACCCTGTCGCGGGCCATGCAACAGGAAATCCGCACCGCCACGTACGCACTGGCCCGGGCGCTCAAGGTGGTCGGCTTGATGAACGTCCAGTTCGCGGTGAAGGACGGGCAGCTGTACGTGCTGGAGGTCAATCCGCGCGCGTCGCGCACCGTGCCCTTCGTGGCGAAGGCGATCGGGGTGCCGCTGGCGAAGCTGGCCGCCCGCGTCATGGCCGGCGCGAAGCTCACGGAACTCGGTTTCACCCAGGAGATCCAGCCGAAGCACTGGTGCGTGAAGGAGGCCGTCTTTCCCTTCAACCGTTTTCCCGGCGCCGCGATCATGCTCAGCCCCGAGATGCGCTCGACCGGCGAGGTCATGGGCCTCGACGACGACCTGGGCATCGCATTCGCCAAGACCCAGCTCGCGGCCAAGCCCGGCCTGCCGCTCAAGGGCAAGGTGTTCTTCAGCGTGAAGGACTCCGACAAGCCGCTTGCCGTGGAGCTGGCGCGTGAGTTCATCGCCCTCGGCTTCACCCTTTGTTCGACCATCGGCACGGCGAAGCTGCTGCGCGAAAATGGAGTCGAGGTGCAGCACGTCAACAAGCTGCTCGAGGGCCGGCCGAATTGCGTCGACATGATCAAGAACGGCGAAATCGCCCTGGTGATCAACACGCCGCGCGGGATGATCCCGCGCCACGACGAAAACGCCATTCGCGCCGCCGCGTGGGCCAACAACGTCTGCATCATGACCTCGATCACCGGCGTGCGCGCCTCCATTAACGGCATCAAGGCCATGAAAGCCAAGCGGGTGGGCGTGCGTCCCCTGCAGCAATATCGCGGCAACGTGGTTGCCGCCTCCTGAACGGCCTCGCCATGAAACCCGCGGACACCCTCGTCGCCCTGTTGCACGGCCCCGACCAACCCGGTTTGGTGGCGAAGACGTCCGGCTGGATTTACGCGCGGCAGGGCAACATCCTGCACGCCGACCAGCACCGCGACATGGAGGGCGGCGAGTTTTTCCAGCGCATCGAGTGGGTTCCCGCGGGGCGCGATGCCGCCGCGGAGGCGACGGAACTGCAAGCCTTCGCCGCTTCCCTGGGCATGTTCGCGCGCGTGGCGCGGTCCACGCACCGCCCCAAGGGCGCGCTGTTTGTATCGAAGGAGGACCATTGCTTCCACGACCTTGCGCTGCGCTGGAAGGCGGGCGAGTTCGCGGGTGATCTCGCCTGCGTGATTTCCAACCATACGGCGCTTGCCGAGGCCGCGAAACACTACGGGCTGCCGTTTTACCACGTGCCCGTGACGGCCGAGACGAAACCGGCGGCCGAACGCCGCCAGCTCGAACTCCTGCGTGCGGCCGGGACCGAGTTCGTCGTGCTCGCGCGCTACATGCAGGTGCTTTCCGCCGATTTCCTGCGCGATTGCGGCCAGCCGGTGATCAACATCCACCATTCGTTCCTGCCGGCCTTCGCGGGCGGCAAGCCCTACCACCAGGCCCACACCCGCGGCGTGAAGCTCATCGGCGCCACCGCCCACTACGCGACCGCGGTCCTCGACGACGGCCCCATCATCCAGCAGGATGTCGTGCGCGTCACCCACCGCCATGGCGTCGAGGATCTGGTGCGCAAGGGCCGCGACTTGGAGAAGCTCGTCCTCGCGCAAGCCCTTCGCTGGCACTTGGAAAACCGCATTTTGGTGTACGGCAACAAGACCGTCGTATTCGACTGAGGCGGCGCGCCAGCCGGGCCGCCTTTTTCCTTGAGGAGCGCCGGGCGCTTTCGCAATCTGGCCGGCTCCATGATCAAGCCTCCTTCCGCCGAAAGCCCGTCCCAGAACCAGCCCGCGCCGGCCGCCGCATCCGGCCTCGAGGATGGGCTGCATTCATTCTGGGAGCAGAATCGCAAGGCGATCTTTGTCTTGTGTGTCGTGGCACTGCTGGCGGTCATCGGGCGCGAAGGCTGGCAGTTTGTTGCCGCGCAGCATGAACAGGACGTGCGGCAGGCTTACGCCAAGGCGGCCGATCGGCCGGAACAGCTGGCCGCATTTGCCGCCGCGAACCAGGGCCATGTCCTCTCGGGCATTGCCTACCTGCGCGTCGCCGACGCAAAATACACGGCCGGCGATTTCCGCGCGGCGGCGGAAAATTATGCGAAGGCTGCCGCCGGTCTCACTCAGCCGGCCCTCTTGGGACGCGCCAAGATCGGCGCAGCGATGAGCCAGCTCAACGGGGCGGACAAGGCTGCTGGCGAAGCCGCGCTCAAGGCCATCAGCAATGACATGAGCATGCCCAAGGCGGCGCGCGTCGAAGCGACCTATCACCTGGCGACCCTCGCCTCCGAGGCGGGCAACACCGCGGAAGTCAGCCGGCTGGCGGTTGAGGCGGGCAAGATCGACGCCACCAGCAGTTGGGCGAGGAACGCCACCGCGCTCCTCCGGCTCAAACCGGCGTCCTGATCGCCGGGATGATCCAGGAGGCAGCAGGTCCGACGAGAGCGTAGGATCTTGCGGCAGCGCTCCCGATGTCCGCGCAGGCATGACGCCGGATGTTCGGGGAAGCGGCGGTGCGCTGTGCTTCGTAGTCACTTCCGTTGGATCCGAAGCTGGCCGTGTCCGGCCCGAAGCCGGCTCCGTTCCGGCGCACTCCTGCCATCGGGCAATATCGGAGACTCCCATGCCCGCGAAATCATCGACGCCCCCAACCGTCAGTACTGGCCGCTAAGGAAGTTCGCGCCATGCTCGTGGCGGCCGTTCCGCCGTCTCGAAGACCTCCCCGGGGCAGGAACTTTTCCAAATACCGGACGCAGTTGGCCGGCATTTCATTCTTGGAACGGGAGACATCTACACCCACCTGCGCGAGATTTCCCGTGCGGATATCACCGCAGACGAATTCCGCACCCGGGCCACCCTCTTGGAGACGGCGCGATTGCTGGCGTTGGCGGGTCGGCGGAGGACGATGGCGTCGCCCGCCGGCTGATTCGCGCGAAAAATGGTCGGGGCGGAGGGATTCGAACCCACGACCTCCTGGTCCCAAACCAGGCGCTCTACCAGGCTAAGCTACACCCCGATGACCGGCTTTTACTGGGAAGTGAGCCGTCAGCGGTGTCAACGTTGCTGTCAAAAAGCAGCGTCGAAAGCATGGATAATTTTTTCGGCCCGAAAGCCATTAACCCGTGGCCCATCGGGTGATGGACAACGTCTCGTCGGGGATCGAATGGGATAAAATGCTTCTTGCCTCACCGAATGGCCCGCCCTAAACATTCCTCTTCAACCTCTTAAAAAATGGATACTCTTTCCCGTGACAGCAACAGCTCCGGCAATATCCTCGCCTACGTCGGCGTAGGTGCGGGAGTCCTGGCCCTGATTCTAGCCGGTGTGGCCCTGGCCAAACTTTCCACGCTCCAAAAGACCGTGGCAGAACATGCTGCGGAAATCCCGCGGATCGCTACCATTGAGGGGGAGGTGCGCGCGGCCGCCACAAAGAATGAGACCGATTTGAAGAATTTGCGCGATGGCGTGCAGGGCGCCTTCAACCAGTTCAGCACCACCCTCGGTACGATCCAGGGCCAGATCACGAAGCTGGAAGAGGCCCAGAAGGCCAAGGCGGCTGCCCCGGCCAAGGCTGGCGCCGCTCCGACCGGCGTGCTCAACTCCGACGGCACCTATTCCGTCGCCCCGGGTGACAATTTCTCGAAGATCGCGCGGAAATTTGCCGTCAAGCTCGATGCCCTCGAGGCCGAGAATCCCGGCATCGATACCCGTGGCCTGAAGGTCGGCCAGAAGATCCGCATCCCGAAGAAATAACCCCGACCCAACTTTTTCCTGCCTCCCGGAACTTGTTTCGCGGAGGCATTTTTTTTGCCATGTCCGAGCACCCCAAGCCGCCCCGTCGCTGGCAGCGGTTGCGGACCGAACCGCATGCCGTCACACGGATCTTTGACGTGGTGCGCGCGGTCTACCAGCACCCGGAACGCGCGCAGCCCCGGGATTTTTTCGTGATCAACGCGCCAGACTGGGTGAACGTGGTGGCGTTGACGCCCGACCGGCAGCTCGTGCTCGTCCGGCAGTTTCGGTACGGCACCGACGATTTTTCACTGGAGATTCCCGGCGGCGTGATCGAAGCCGGCGAGGACCCGGTGGCTGCCGGCGTGCGCGAACTGCGCGAGGAAACGGGTTTTGTCGGGCGGTCGGCGCGGCTCCTGGGCACGGTGCACCCGAATCCCGCCATGCAGAGCAACCGCTGCCATCTCGTGCTGGTCGAGCACGCGGAACGCAGCGCGAACCTGGAATGGGACGCGGATGAGGAATTGGAAATCGTCACCCGGCCCGTCGCCGAAGTGTACGCCCTGGCAGCCGCCGGCGGCATCACGCATTCCCTGGTGTTGAACGGCCTGTTGCTCTTTGCGCCGCACTGGGAGAAACTCAGGGACCAGCCCGTTTGACATCACCTTGCGCTGGGTTTCAGTGCCCGCACTCGATGGAAACACCTGCCGCCGCCGCCATTTTTGCCAACGATCCTGCCAGCCTCGGGGTCGGCGCGGGCGCCGTTTTGCCCGCGTCGCTCGAACACGAGATTCGGGCCATCTACCGGCGCAGCCCGCTTTATGGACGGAGGTTCGCGCTCCATGCGGAGCCGCTGCAATGGTCCTGTTACCGGGAAATCCCCATTCTCTCGAAACAGGAAATCGTCCGTCACGGGCACACGGCTTTCTTCAGCGATTATGCCGAGATCGAACGCGGGTTCGCGCAGAAGAAATACGAGTACGAGCACACTTCCGGCACGACCAGCGGGCCGATGACCGTGGTGATGGAGGATGGTTGGTGGAATGCGCAGACCCGCCGCGCCTACCTCGCCCATCCGCGCCTCGCCCGGTACGTGGACCGGCCCTATCGGAAGTGCGTGCTCGCGCCCGTGGGTTGCTCCAGCAATCTTTGTCCCTATGAGGATCACCCTTTTCCGCACCGCTATTTTGACGGCACGGTCTACCTGAATCTTTCGAGCGATCCCTTTGCCTTTCCCGAGGCCGAATGGGATCGCATCGCGTTGGAGCTCCAGGCCGTGCGCCCGCAGGTGATCGAGGGCGAGCCGGTTTACCTGTCATTGCTCGCGCGCGCGTTGCGGAAACGCCGCGTCACGGTGGAAAGCGTGGAGACGGTGATCCTCACTTACGGCAAGGCCAGCCGGCAGCACAGCCGCCGGATCGAGGAGGCGTTTCCGGGGGCCGTGCAAGTGGATCTCTACGGTTCGACCGAGGCGGGCTACCTCTTCGTCGGCGATGCCTTCGCCGACAATCTGCGGGTGGTCGAGGGGAACGCCTTCATCGAGCTGACTCCGTGGCGGGCTGGCGCGGAAGATGTCTTTCAGATCAACGTCACCACCCGCGATCGCGAGGCGATGCCCCTGTTGCGCTACCACACCGGTGACATCGTGCGCCGCACGCCAACCGGTTACCGGATCCTGGGCCGCGAGAAGGACCTGCATTTCCGCGCGGATGGCGCGGTCGTGTCGGCATTCGAAATCGACGCGATCTGGCCCGCGGAATTTGCCTGCTGGCACTGGAGTCTCGTGCAGGTTTCGGAACAGCGCTGGGAGTTCCAATATGTCGCCGACGAACTGGCTCCTGCAAACCTGGCCGATCTGCTCGCCGGCGTGCTCGGGCCGGGGATGCGCGTCGCCCTGTTCCGCCGCAAATTCATCCAGCCGGCGGCGAGCGGCAAATTCGCTTTGCTGAAACCGCTCGCGCGTTAGGCCAGGCGACTGCGCCGCCAGCGGCGGAGTCCGAGGGCCGCGCCCGCCGACGCCAGGAGCAACGCGCCGTACGTCGACGGCTCGGGCACATAACGCCGGCCGTTCACGCCCAGGAAGTCGACGCTGCCGACGCTATCGGAGGTATTCGTGGGATAGTACGTCGCACTGGTCCAATCCACGAGATTGGCCACCGTGTTGGTGACGTCGGTGGCCATCAGCGAGTAGCCATAAATCGTGGTGCCTTGCGGGATGCCCAGGTCGGCAAACGAGATGTACACGCCGTAAATACCCTGGCCGGTGGAATAGCCGTCGGCGGTCGACAACGGGGAGAGATTGTCGCCATTGGTAAAGCGGAGGATCTGGTAACCGAAGGTGGACTGGGTGCCGCCGGTGGTGGGATCCCAATCGAGGCTGTTGGCGCTGTACTTGCTGGTCGCACCGGCGTTCACCTGCACCACGTTGCCGGAATAGGCCGTGGGCTTGTTGTTGATGCTGTCCCAGCCGGTGAAAACCGCGATTTGAAACCCGTCCGCGGCGTCATGGCTCGCGGCCCGGTCGAAGACGGCAAAACCCTGGTCCGCGATCGCGCCGAACCCGCCATTCCAGTAGTAGTCGATGCGTTCGATGTTGTTGTTCGCTTGGGACGGCGAACCGCCGGTGTTGGTGAACACATCGTTTGCGCCCATCAACGCATTGTGGCCCAGCAGGACATCTTCGATCGTTTTGGTGCTCGTATTGGTGCCTGACAGGTTGCCCGCGGAGGTGGCAACTTCCCAGATGTTGGCACCGCCCGCCGTGGTGCCGGTGCTGGCTGCCGTGCCGGCGCGCCGGACGAACACGTTGTCTGCGGTGGAGGAAATGCTCCGGGTGTAGCCACCGGCCGTGATGCTGCTGATGGTGTTGGTCTCGTTATCGAAATTGTAGCCGCCGTACGCGCTGCTGTTGGTCGCGTCGGCATTCGTCAGGGACCAGGAGGTAACCGCCGTTTGTCCGACGCCGAGGAGCGGCAGGGAGAGGAAAAGCGCGGCAAGCCTCAGTAGGGCTCTTTTGCTGGGCTGGATCGACGGGCGGTTCATGGGAGGACGGGGCGCGGGTATTGCTTTTTGGACGCTGAGAGGACAACAAAGGAGGCACACCGTCAATTTAAATAGGTATAATTACCTATTAAAACATAGGTAAAATACCGATTGCTCCAATGGCTAGGGACATACGCTTAAATGAGCCCGATCCACCCGCGACCGTGCCACCTTGGCGCAACGAGCAGGTGCGACGTAAGGCATTCATCGGAATCGCTGCCGCGACGGCGGTCGTTTTGGTGAGCTTATTCATTGTCTATCCACGAATTGACAAATGGCGGAAGAATCGGGTGCTGCGTTTGGCCGAGCACTACCTCGGCACAGAAGACTATCGGAGCGCCTATCTCCTAATGGAGCAGTTTGTGCAGAAAGACCCCGGCAATCTGACCGCGCGGCGGCTGCTGGCCCGGGTGTACGAAGTTACCTCACCGGAACAGGCCCTGCAGGAATGGGAGCACCTCGTCCAAGCCGAGCCCGGCAATCAGGAGAACTACATTGGATATGGCACGACCGCACTGAAACTGGGTCAGACGGCGCGTTTGCCGGCCATTCTTGCCGGATTGGAGAAACTCGCACCCGACAGCGTGGAGTTTCACCGCCTGGCCGCTGCCGAGGCCATGGCAACCGGTGACGTTGCCTTGTTGCGCAGGCATGTCGACCGATTGACCGCGCTCGAGCCGGGCAACTCCCTCACTCGATTCACCCGGGCGGCCTTGCAACTGGGTTCCAATGACCCGATCGAAGCCGCGCAGGGACGGACCACGATGGCGGAATTTGCGCGGGGAAACGAGATGCGCGTCAGGGCCACGCTGGCTTTGATCAATGACGCACCGCACCGCTGGCCGGCCGACAATGGTGCGGGCCATATTTATAACCTGCTGGCGGATGAATTGAAGCTGCGTGGATCCGCGGCCGAGACCCGCTACGTTGCGGCGCGAGCATATACGCGGCCGCCTTCCGGCCTCACCGCCCTGATCATTCACATGGAGGCGCAGCCGGGCCTGGCCGCGAGTGATGCAGTACTGCTGGCGCAATGGATGATGCAGATCGGCCAGACCCGGGACGCGCTGTTCTGGCTCGATACCTTGGACCAAGCGCTGCGCACGACGGCAGCGGTCAGGCAAACCATGGCCGCCTGCGCGATGATGCTCGAATCCTGGCCGCGGCTTGAGCAGTTGATCACCGACGGAGCGTGGGGCCCGGTGCCGGTCGAGGCCGTGAAACTGGCGTTTGCCGCCCGCTCGGTTGCCGCCAGCCAGCGAGACTCCAAGTCCGGCACGCAGTGGAACGGCGCGGTACGATTGTGCGAACAGTCGCTCCCCGGGCTGCAGGCTTTGCAGCGGCTGGCGCAGGCCTGGCAGTGGCCGGACCGCCAGGCCCAGGTGCTGTGGATCCTGGTGCGGCAATTTCCCGCGGATGAACGTGCCTGGCGCACGCTGGTGCAGCTGGCAACCGCAGCGGGTGATTCGGCCGAGTTCTGGCGCGTACACCAAGCTTGGGCCCAGGCCGCCGCTTCCAACCCGATGGCCCAGGGCGAAAAGGTCCTCGCCGGCCTGTTGGTCCGCCCGGGTGAAACGGGTTTGGGGCGGATGGCGGCCGACCTGTTTCAGGAACATCCCGGAATTCCGGCCTGTCGCGTGGCGCGCGCGCTGGCCCTCTGGCGGGAAGGCCAGGCGGCGCCGGCGCTTGCGGTGCTCGACGCGGCGAACCTCAATTATGGCCGCGAACCGCGGTTCGCCCTCGTGCGTGGGCTCGTTTGCGCGAAACTCGGGCGCGCGGAGGATGCCGAACGGATGTTTGCCCTGTTGCAGGGCGCGCACTTGCTCCCCGAGGAACGCGCGCTGGTCGCCGCCGCCCGTCCGTCCGCCCACTAGATGTTCCGGCGCCAACTTCAGGGTCCGGTTAGGTCGACTTATAAGCGGGCGGGCGGTTTTCAGTGCCTTGCCAACCGGCCCGGGGTTGGGTTTCTTGCCGTTCGACCTTTCGTCTCACCCGGCAAATTCCCCCGATTCGCACGATGAATCTCCTCGGCTCGCTCTTCCGCTCCTCCGTGGGCAGAAAATTTCTCATGGCGGCGACCGGCTTGGTGCTCTTCGGGTTCGTCACCGGCCACTTGCTGGGCAACCTTCAGATCTTCCTCCCCCCCGAGAAGATCAACGCCTACGGCCACATGCTGGAATCCCTGGGCGCCGGGCTGTGGGTCATCCGGGGTTTCCTGCTGGCCTGTGTCGCCATCCACATCTGGCTGGCAATCGAGCTCACGCTTGAAAATCGCGCCGCCCGTCCCCGCGATTATGGCGTGGCGCACATCAACCGCGCGACCCTCGCTTCGCGCGTCATGGCCCGCACCGGCATCGTCGTCCTGGCGTTCATCCTCTTTCACCTGGCCCACTACACGGTCCGCGTGGGCCATCCGCAGTGGAGCGAGCACACCTTCCTGCTCGCCGACGGCCACACCAGGGTCCGCGACATCCACGCGATGATGGTGGAGGGGTTCGCCAGCACCGCGGTCTCGGTGTTCTACATCGTCGCCGTCGGCCTGCTCAGCTACCATCTCGCCCACGGCATCGTCAGCATGGTCCAGACCTTCGGGTTGAAGAATGAAAAATGGACGCGGGGACTCGAGCGCTTCGCGGTCATCTACTGCTGGGGATATTTCCTGCTCAATGCCTCGATTCCCCTCGCCGTGCTCGCCGGCTACGTGAAATTGCACGCCTGATCCCCTCCCGCCATGGCCAAACTTGATTCCAAGATTCCCGCGGGCCCGCTCGCTGACAAGTGGCGGAAGCACAAGACCGAGATCAAGCTCGTCAACCCGGCCAACAAGCGGAAGTACGAGATCATCGTCGTGGGCGCCGGGCTCGCCGGCTCGTCCGCCGCCGCCACCCTCGCCGAACTCGGCTATCGGGTGAAGAACTTCGTCTTTCACGACAGCCCCCGGCGCGCCCATTCGATCGCCGCCCAGGGTGGCATCAACGCGGCCAAGAACTACCAGAACGACGGCGACTCCGTCCACCGGCTCTTCTACGACACGCTCAAAGGCGGCGACTACCGCGCGCGCGAGGCGAACGTCCATCGCCTGGCCGAGGTGTCCGTCAACATCATCGACCAGTGCGCGGCGCAGGGCGTGCCCTTCGCGCGGGAATACGGCGGTTTGCTCGCCAACCGCTCCTTCGGCGGCGCGCAGGTATCGCGCACCTTCTATGCCCGCGGCCAGACCGGCCAGCAGCTGCTCCTCGGCGCCTATTCCGCGCTTTCCCGAATGGTTGGCGCGGGTGGCGTCGAGCTGCACACCAATTCGGAGATGCTCGACCTTGTGGTCGTCGATGGCCACGCCAAGGGCATCGTCGTGCGCAACCTGAACACGGGCGCGATCACCCGCCACAGCGCTGATGCGGTCATCCTGGCCACCGGCGGCTACGGCAACGTCTTCAACCTCGCCACCTACGCGCGCGGCTCCAACGCCACGGCCATCTGGCGCGCCTACAAGCGCGGCGCCTGCTTCGGCAATCCCTGCTACACGCAGATCCACCCGACCTGCATTCCCGTCTCCGGCGACTACCAGTCGAAGCTGACCCTCATGTCCGAGTCGCTGCGCAACGACGGCCGGATCTGGGTGCCGAAGAAAAAGGAGGATCGGCTCAAGCGCCCGGCCGACATCCCGGAGGCCGACCGCGACTATTACCTGGAGCGCATTTACCCGAGCTTCGGCAACCTCTGCCCCCGCGACGTCGCCTCCCGCGCCGCCAAGCGCATGTGCGACGAGGGCCGCGGCGTTGGTGAGTCGGGCCTCGGCGTCTACCTCGACTTTGCCGACGCCATCAGGCGCCTCGGCGAGGCCGGCGTGCGCGAGCGTTACGGCAACCTCTTCGACATCTACCACGAGATCACGGCCGAAAGCGCGTACCAGCAGCCGATGCGCATCTACCCGGCGGTGCATTACACCATGGGCGGGCTCTGGGTGGACTATAACCTGATGTCCAACGTCCCCGGCCTGTTCGTGCTCGGCGAGGCGAACTTTTCCGATCACGGCGCCAATCGCCTGGGAGCGTCCGCGCTGATGCAGGGCCTGGCCGACGGGTACTTCGTCATTCCCTACACCATTGGCGATTATCTCGCGCAGCAGAAACCCGGCGCGCGTCCGTCCGTCGATGGCGCGGAGTTCAAGCAGGCGGAGGCGAACGTGGTGGCGATGACCAAGCGCTTTCTCGCCAACCCGGGCAAGGAGCCCGTCAGTTCCTTCCACAAGCGCCTCGGCAAGATCATGTGGGAGCATTGCGGCATGGCGCGCACCAAGGCCGGCCTCGAGCAGGCCCTGCAGAAGATCCCGGCGTTGCGCGAGGAGTTCTGGGCCAGCGTGAAGGTGCCCGGTTCCGGCGACACGCTCAACCAGTCCCTCGAGCAGGCGGGCCGGGTGGCCGATTTCATCGAGCTCGGCGAGCTGATGTGCCGCGACGCGCTGACGCGCGAGGAAAGCTGCGGCGGCCACTTCCGCGAGGAACACCAGTGGCCCGATGGCGAATGCAAGCGCGACGACGAAAAGTTCGCGCATGTCGCCGCCTGGGAATACCAGGGCGAGGGCCAGGCGCCGCTGCGCAATGCCGAGCCGCTCAACTACGAGTTCACGAAAATGTCGGTGCGCAGCTACAAATAAGTCGCGAGGACAATGTCCATGGTTTCCGCCGCTCCTGCCTCCAAAAAACTCTTCTCCGTCACGCTGCGGGTCTGGCGCCAGGCCGGCCCGGCCGCGCCCGGCCAGTTTGTCGACTATCCGGCGAAGGACGTGAACCCGGACATGTCCTTCCTCGAGCTGATCGACGTCGTCAACGACGAGATCACCGTGAAAGGCGAGGAGCCGATCGCGTTTGCCCACGATTGCCGCGAAGGCATTTGCGGCACCTGTTCCTGCACGATCAACGGCAAGCCGCACGGGCCGGGCCATGGCATCGCGACCTGCCAGCTCTACATGCGCAGCTTCGCCGAGGGCGACGTCATCGTGGTCGAACCTTTCCGGGCTAAGGCCTTCCCGCTGGTCAAGGATCTCGTCACCGATCGCAGCGCCTTCGACCGCATCCAGCAGGCCGGGGGATTCATCTCGGTCCGCACCGGCGCGGCGCCGGACGCGAACGCCATTCCGGTGCCGAAGGAAGACGCGGACCTGGCGATGGACGCGGCCACCTGCATCGGCTGCGGGGCGTGCGTGGCGGCCTGCAAGAATGCCTCCGCGATGCTGTTCGTCGCGGCGAAGGTTTCGCACCTCGGCCTGATGCCGCAGGGCCAGCCCGAGCGGGACCGGCGCGTGCTGGCCATGGTGGAGACGATGGACGCCGCGGGATTCGGCAACTGCACCAACCAGTACGAATGCAGCGCGGTGTGCCCGAAGACGATCTCGCACGATTTCATCGCGCGCATGAATCGCGACTACATCGGCGCGCTCTTCCGCTCGAAGTTCAAGGCCAACTCCAACGCCGCCGGCGGCGGGGCGGGGTGAGCCGGGCCCTCCGGTAGGGGCCAAGCTTGCCCCTTCGGGCCCCGGGGATCGGGCAAGCCCGACCCCAGCGGACTTCACCGCAGCGATTTGCGAAAGTCTGCAACTTTTCCCGCGATGCCGGGTTTTCAGGGTAACAACCACCCAATCATGAAAACCGCCCTCAGCTCCATCCTTACCGCAGCCCTCCTGGGTTCTGCTTCATTGGCGAGCGGTCGTCCCTTTGACGCCGCCGACTTTATGGCGATCCTCTTCACCACCGGCCTCGTGGGCTGGACCGTCAGCCAATACACCCGCAGCTCACGGCCCCTGCTGGCCGCGCCGCCGATCCGGATGCCGGCTCCCATCCGCCCGCGGGTAGCCGTGCCGCAGGTCCACCGGCTGGCGGCGTAAACCACGTGTTTCGCCTCCTCGCTCCACCGGCCCCGGCGAAACCCGGGGCCGTTTCACTTGGTGGTGACGGGAACCGTGCCGGAGCCGCTCATCGGTATCTTCTCGGTCTTCTCGTCGTCCATCAGAATGAACACCGCGGAATCAAGCTGGTAGGCGGCGGAGCCATGCGCCGCCGCCTGTTCCACGATCGAACCGGCCGCGGCATTGGCCAGAGTCAGGACTCCGCTGCGTTCCACGGCGTTCTGGGCCGGCACGCCCACGCGGTTGGAATCAGAAAACGTCCCCACCGGCGTGCCGTTGAGGGATAGCTTGTGGGTGCTCCGCGCCAGGACGTAGGCGGCCACATTGGGATTGGCCACGCGCCAGTTCACCCGCACGGTCCCGTCGCCTGCCCGTTCGATGGCGGCGAGCTCGATTCGCATGCCGGAGGTGATGTAGGTCGGCGCGCCACAGCCGGTGAAACCGCACGCGAGCACCAGGGCAAACCACAGGGGGAACAGGAGTTTCTTCATGGCGAGCGATGGTGAGGACCGGCGGACGCGCGGCAAGTTTACTTCTTGTCCGCGGCCTTGGCTTTCTTCGGTTCTTTTCCGCCGCCGAGTTCCAGCTGGGCAACCACGCCCACCGCCGCCAGGGCCAGGATGGACGGGAACATCCACGGGTGCTCGTCGATCAGGGCCGGCATCTGGTCGGGTTGCCGGAAATAGAACAGCCAATCGGTGCGCGCGGTGAAGTATGAGAGCGCCAGGACGGCGCGGAACGAACCAAGCAATGCGGTCGAGAGGATGATCAGGACACGCTGCACCTTGACGGCAAGAAACCCGCCGACGATGCCCAGCACCACGCCGGCCAGCAGCGCCACCATGTGATGATAATTCGCGAGCAGCAGCATGCCCAGGGTGGCGCCAAATCCGAAGCCCGCGACAAACACCGCGGCGATGTAGAGCAGGAAGGCAAGCCCGGCGCCGAGCAGCGCGCCCACCACCATGACGATCAGTCCCACCTGTTCGGTAAATCCGAACCGAACGGCCAGGGCATGACCCGCCGCCAAGCCCAGCAGGCCGCCAAACAGGGCGAGCGTGATCTTGAAGATCCGGTAGCCAAAAAACACATCCAGCGCGCCCCACGCAATCGCCCCGGCGGAAAGCCACGGGTAAAGTTCGGTGAGGTCGTCCATGCCCCGATGCAAGGGGCACACGGGGCGGCGTCAATGCCGGCCGCAATAAGGGCTCAGAGCAGCGCGCGGACGCTTTCCCAGACAATCCACACCGCGGCCACGGCGAGCGCCGCGCGGAGCAGCCGGCGGGCCAGCCGCTGCCGGCGCAACTCGCGGCTAAAATGGTCGGTCCGCAGCGTGGTCCGGGGCCGGAACGGGGCCTGGCTGCGCCACTGGTCGAAAGGCGTGGGCTTGTGCCAGGTGGACCTGAGGTACATCACGCCGCGGCCGCCGTGGGGGATCGGCAAATGGTTCAGCAGGCGGCGGAGATTCAGGGGCATGGGGGTACAGAATCGTGGAAAATAGCGCTTCCGTTCAATTTGGAAGTGTCTATCTCGACACGTTTCACGCACCCTTTACCCACGCATGCACCAATTTCACTACTCCGGACAGAAACTGCACTGCGAGTCGGTTGACCTCGCGAGCATTGCCCAACTGCACGGCACGCCGACCTACGTTTACAGTGCGTTGACGATTGCCGACAACTATCGCCGGCTTGCCGCCAGCCTGGCCGGGCTCGACGTGCAAATTTGTTACGCGATGAAGGCGAACTCGAACCTGGCCGTATTGCGCCATTTCGCGAACCTGGGCGCGGCCTTCGACCTGGTGAGCGGCGGGGAATTGCGACGGGTCGTCGCGGCCGGCGGGGACACCCGCCGGAGTGTCTTTGCGGGGGTGGGCAAGTCCGAGGCCGAGATCCGGCTCGCCTTGGAGCAGGGTATTTTCGGCTTTCACGTGGAAAGCGAACCCGAGCTGGCCCGCATCAACCACGTCGCCGGGCAGCTCGGCCGCAAGGCCGCGATCGCCATCCGCATCAATCCCGATGTCGACGCGAAGACGCACGCCAAGATCACGACCGGCAAGAGCGACAACAAGTTTGGCATTCCCCTGAAAGCCGCCGCGGCCGCCTATGCCGCCGCCGCAAAGTACCCGCACCTCGAGCTCAAGGGCGTGCAGATGCACATCGGTTCCCAGCTCACGTCGGCCACGCCCTTCACCGAGGCCGTGGAAAAAGTCCTGCCGTTCGTCACCGAGCTGAAGCAGCAATATGGGATCTCCTATTTCAGCGTCGGCGGCGGGATCGGCATCATCTACCAGGACGCCCTGGCCAGCGGCGACCAGGCCTGGTGGGACGCCAAGCCGGCCGCCGAGCGGCCGCTCACGCCCGAGGCCTACGGCGCGGCGCTCACGCCGTTGCTCGCACCCCTTGGCCTGAAGATCCTGCTGGAACCCGGCCGCTTTCTCGTGGGCAACGCCGGCGTGTTGCTGGCGCGCGTCGAGCACCTCAAGCGCGGGGCCAACAAGAATTTCCTGGTGGTGGATGCCGCCATGAACGATCTCGTGCGCCCGGCGATGTACGAGGCCTACCACGAGATCGTGCCGCTCCTGCGCGACACAACGCGGCCCGCGCTCAAGGCGGATATCGTCGGCCCCATCTGCGAATCCGGTGACTGCTTCGCCAAGGATCGCACCCTGCAGTCGGTCGGCGAGGGCGAGTACGTGGCGTTCATGAGCGCGGGCGCGTATGGCTACACCATGGCCAGCCGGTACAACACGCGTTCGCTGCCGGCCGAGGTGCTGGTGTCCGGCAGCCGCTTCGAGCTGGTCAACCCGCGCGAGAAATTCGAGACTGTCATCGCGGCGGAGAAGATCCCCGCCTTCCTCCAAACCTGATGAGCGACCAAGGACCAGGGACCGGCGACCAGCGACCAGGCACCGCCGCCGGCGCATGCGGCCCCCGCCCCGCTCCCTTTGGGCCCTAGAATTTGGCCGGTTGTCTTTTGGTCTCCCTTTCATGTCCGAACAGCGTCCCCTCCAGTTTGCGGTCATCGGTGCGGGTGCCTGGGGCACGGCAGTGGGGACGCACCTGGCCCGGCGCGGCCAGCCGGCGACCCTCGTCACGCGGCGGCCGGAACACGCCGTGGCCATCCAGCTCGCCCGCGAGAACCGCGACTACCTGCCCGGGTTCAAGCTGCCCGAGACCCTGGCGGTCACTTCCGATCTGCACGCCGCGCTGCTCGTCGCCGACGTGGTCCTGATCGCCAGCCCGTCGCACGCCTTGCGCGAGTGGTGCCAGCGCATTCGCGGTGAACTCGCCGGAACCGGCCGCCTGCAGCTGCTGGTCAGCCTCGTCAAAGGCCTCGAGGTCGGCACCCAGCTGCGTCCCAGCCAAGTCATGGCGGAGGCGTTTCCCAACATCAATGTCGCGACCCTCACCGGACCGACCAACGCCGCCGAGGTCGCCCAGGGCCTGCCCGCCGCGGTGGTGCTCGCCGCCGCCCAGCCCGGCAGGTTTGTGGACCGCGTTCAGGCCGCGATGAGCGGTTCGACCCTGCGCCTGTATACGAGCGATGACCTGGCGGGCGCGGAGTATGGGGCCTCGCTGAAGAACATTTACGCCATCGGCGCCGGTTTCTGTGACGGGCTCAAGCTCGGCGACAACGCGAAGGCCTCGTTGATCACCCGTGCGCTGACTGAAATGGTCCGCGTCGGCGAAACCCTCGGGGCGAAAAGGGAGACTTTCTACGGCTTGAGCGGCTTCGGTGACCTGGTTGCGACCTGCCACGGCACGTGGAGCCGCAACCGCGAATTCGGCGAAAAGATCGGCGCGGGCCATCCCGTGGCGGAGTTGCTCGACGGACGCCGCACGGTGGTCGAGGGCCATCGCACGACCCAGGCATTGCATGAACTGTGCGTGCAGAAGGGCATTGCCGCGCCCATCCTGGGAGAGGTGCACGCCATCCTTTACCAGGGCAAAAAGCCGCTGGATGCACTGATGTCGCTCATGACGCGGGAGCTCAAACGCGAGACGACCGCGCCCGTCGCGTCAAAATAAGCCGGGCAGGGCGGGGTTGGTTTTATTCACGCAAGCGTCACCACGGCGTCACGCGATTGCAGCAGTCACGGGATTAGGATGCGCGGGCCTGAACCACGCCCGCACCATGAACCTCACCTCTCCCTGGTCCCTTGCGGCTGCGCGCCTGCTGCGCGCGAGCCTTCTCCTGCCCGCCTTGCTGCCGGGTCTTACGTCCGCCGCCACCGTCACCGGCCGCGTCCGCGATCCGGGCACGGGCGCGTATCTATCCGGCGCGAATGTGCTCATCCGCGAACTGGACCGTTCCACGCGCAGCGGCTCGGACGGCATCTACGCTTTCCCGGGCGTGCCCGCCGGGAATTACACCCTGGTCACGTCCTACATGGGCTACGACGACGTCGTCCAGGCCGTCGATGTGGCCGAAGGCGCGGAAACGCGCGCCGATTTTCCGCTGCGCTCGCGGGTGTTCCAGCTGGAGAAACTCGTGGTCAGCGGCGAACGCGAGGGCCAGGCCCGCGCGCTCCAGCAGAAACGCTATGCGGATGGTATCCTGGACATCGTCTCCGCCGACGGCATGGGCAAGCTCCCCGATGGCAACGCCGCCGAGGCCGTGCGGCGTCTGCCCGGGGTCTACGCGCAAATCGACCAGGGCGAGGGCCGCTTCATCGTGGTGCGGGGCATCGATCCGGCCCTGAACAATGTCATGATCAACGGGCTCGCGGCCGGGTCCCCCCAAGGCGACAGCCGTGGCACCTCCATGGACGCGGTGCCCGCCGACCTGATCAAGAGCATCGAGGTGATCAAGGCGGTCACGCCCGACATGGACGCGCAGGCGGTCGGCGCCACCGTGAACGTCGTCACAGCCAGCGCCTTCGACCGGCCGGACGCGTTCCTGCGCGGCACGGTTTCGGGCGGGCACTTCAACGGCCCGAAGAGCGATTTCGGCAAGCGCACGCCCTACGCGGGCAGCGTCACCGGTGCCACGCAGTTTGCCGACGGCAAGTGGGGCATCCTCGTCGGCGGAAGCTACAGTTACCGCCACTACATCTCGAACCGCCGCTCGGGTGGCATCGATTGGTTTCCGGCGGCGGCCTCCGGGCCCGGGGCCAGCCTCTACTTCCCGGCCATCCAGGATCTCTACTACTACGACGTGCAGCGCTGGCGCAAAGGACTCAATGCCAACCTCGAATTCAAGCCCAATGCCGATAATCTCTTCTTCCTTCGCACCTCGCTGAACTTCTTCCAGGACGACGAGGGCCGGGAGCGCAACAACTTCGAGTTCTTCCGCACCGCCTTTCCGGCCAGCTTCACGGACACCACGGCGAGTTTCACCGGCGGCCGCATGTCGATCGAGTATCGCCACTACCTCCAGCAGCAGCGCATCTATAACTATTCCGCGGGCGGCAAGCACACGCTGGGCGACGGCCGCACGCACCTCGACTACACCTTGTCGGTGGGCGACAGCGGCACCGAGGTGCCGGCGCGCGTGGACTGGCGTTTCCGCACGGCCGCCAACCTCACCAGCACCGTCGACATCAGCAACCCCACCTGGAAGATCACGCAGGTCGATCCCCGCTACTACAACCTGTCGGCGTACCCGATGCGCGACTACAACGTGCGCAGCGATGACATGTACGAGAAGATCCAGCAGGGCGGCTTCAACCTGAAGCGCGACCAGGAATTCCTTGGGCGCAACGGCTTCTGGCAGGTCGGCGGCAAGGGCTTCTACCACAAGAAGGGTTGGGACCGCGTGAACAAGGATTACATCGGCTCGCTGTTCAACCTCAGTCAGTTCCCCGAACTCACGTCCCCCGCCCACGAAATGATGGATGGTTATTTCGTGATGACCCCGCACCTGAATTTCGACCAGGCGGAGCCGTTCCGGGCGGCGCATCCGCAATTCTTCCCGCTCAACACGCCGAATTCGATTTCGGACTCGTTCGCCAATTTCTTCCGCATCATGGAGGAGCAGTACGCCGCCTACGCGATGGCCAGGACGGACCTGACGCCCCGGCTGTCGCTGCTGGCCGGCTTCCGCGTCGAGGACACCAAGGTCAAGGTGACGGGCATCGAGAACGCGACCGTCCTCGGCGTGGTGCAGTCGCCGCGGCTCTACACCGGCGAGGGCAGCTACACGCACTACCTGCCGGGCCTGCACGCGAAATATGTGGCGAACAACCACCTCCAGTTCCACTTCGCCTATACGAACACGATCGGGCGGCCGCCCTATTCGAACATCGGCGTCCGGCGCTCCTTCAGTTATTCCGTCGATCCGGACGTCCCGGGCGGCAACACCTACATCGGCAGCGTGACGGACGGGAATCCCGAGTTGAAGGCGTTTGAGTCGCGCAATCTCGACCTGAGCGCCGAGTACTACCTGAACAGCACGGGCATCGTCTCCCTCGGCGTCTTCCACAAGCATATCAAGAACCCGATCTACGACAATGCCTTCACCGTGCGGAACGGCACCTTCGAGGGCCTGAATTTCTCGTCCTTGTCCTACCGCAAGCCCCTGAACGCCGACAGCGGCCGGGTCCTTGGCGTCGAACTCAACTACCAGCAGCAGTTCACGATGCTGCCCGCACCCTTCGATGGGTTCGGCTTCGGCGCGAACTTCACGCTGGTCGATTCCTCCGAATCGCTGCCGACGCGGGTGGGGGAGAAACTGCCCTTCGCCTCGCAATCGGACAAGCTGGCCAACGTCCAGATCTTCTACGAAAAGTACCGGTTCCAGGCGCGGCTCGCCTACAATTTCACCGGTCCGTTCGTGTTGGATTTTGGCGACACCGCCCTCGGTGACCAGTACCAGGCAAAGCGCAGCACCATCGACGCGAAGGTCAGTTACCGGCTCAACAAGCACCTGACGCTCTTCGGGGACGTCATCAACCTTGGGCAGGAACCGCTGGACGAATATGGCGGCATTCCCAGCCACCAGGCCGCGACCGAGCACTATTGGTGGACGGCCAACTTCGGCGTAAACTGGAGCTTGTGAGCCGGACCGGCGCGATGCTGCCCCCGCTCTATCCGCAGGCCGGCGCCTCGTCGCTGACGCGCCGGTCCTTTCTGGCGCGCAGCGCATCCTTCGCCGCCGCTGCGTTGGTCTCGAACCGGGCATTCGGGGCGGTCGGGCCCGTGCGCCTGCCGGCATATCCTTTCACCCTCGGCGTCGCATCCGGCGATCCGGTCCCGGACGGCGTCGTGCTGTGGACGCGGCTCGCTCCGCGCCCGCGGGAACCGGGTGGCGGGATGCCGGCCGAGGCCGTGGCGGTCGACTGGCAGGTCGCTGACGACGAGCGTTTCGCCCGCATCGTGCAACAGGGCACGGTGGCTGCCGATCCCGCTTGGGCGCATGCGGTGCATGTCGAAGCAACGGGTCTGCGGCCCGACCGCTGGTATTGGTATCGTTTCAAAGCGGCGGGTGAATTCAGTCCCGTCGGTCGCACGCGCACGGCGCCGGCCGCGGGCGCTGCCGCCGAGCGGCTGCGCTTCGCCTTTGCCTCCTGCCAGAAATACGAGACCGGCTACTACACCGCCTATGAGCACATGGCCCGCGAGGACCTCGATCTCGTCGTGCACCTCGGCGATTATATCTACGAGAAGAATGGGGACGGCGGCGTGCGACCGCATGGCATGCCGGAGAGCTTCACGCTCGACGCCTACCGCGCGCGTTACGCCGTGTACAAGTCCGATCCGCACCTGCAGGCTGCCCATGCGATGGCGCCGTGGATTGTGACCTGGGATGACCACGAGGTGAGCAACAACTACGCGAACGACATTCCGGAGCATCCCGATCGCACGACGACGGCGGACTTCAGGCAGCGCCGCGCCGCGGCCTACCAGGCCTATTACGAGCACATGCCGCTGCGGCGGAGCGCCCTGCCGACGGGCCCTGACATGCTCCTCTACCGGCGGCTGGAATTCGGGCGGCTAGCGTCGTTCCACGTGCTCGACACCCGGCAATATCGCACCGACCAGCCGCAGGGCGACGGCGTGAAGCCGGTCGCGCCCGTGCTGCTGGACGAGAAAGGCACGCTGCTCGGCGAACGGCAGCGGGCCTGGCTCGATGACGGCCTTCGGCGCTCGGCCGCCGGCTGGAACATTCTCGCCCAGCAGGTGATGATGTTCCGCCTCGACCTGCGGCCCGGGCCGGAAGTCGCGACCAGCATGGACAAGTGGGGCGGTTACGAGGCGGAGCGGCGGCGGGTCCTCCGACAATTCCGCGACCACCGCATCGCCAACCCGGTGGTGATCACCGGCGACATCCATTGCAATTGGGCCAACGAGCTCGCGCCGGACTTCGACTCACCCGAGGCGCCGCCGGTGGGGGTGGAGTTCGTCGGCACCTCGATCACCTCAGGAGGGGACGGTGGGGACGGAAACCACGACAAGGAATATCCGCCCGAGGTGCTGGCGGAGAATCCCGCGGTCAAGTTTTTCAACAACGAGCGCGGTTACGTGAGCTGCGAAGTAACTCCGCAGGCCTGGCGTTCGCACTATCGCACGGTGCCCTTTGTCAGCCGTCCCGGGGCGGCCCTGCAGACGCGGGCCAGGTTCGTCGTTGAATCGGGTCGGTCGGAGCTCCACCGCGCATGAGACGGGGGTTCGGTGCGGTGCGGTTGTCGGCGCTGGCCGGACTGGCTGCGGCGGCCGAGAGCGCGATCCAGCCGCGGGTCGTCACGGATGAAGTATTCGGGGACACCGACGATCCCGCCATCTGGGTAAACGCCGCGGACCCTGCGCGTAGTCTCGTGCTCGGCACCGACAAGCACGCGGAGGACGGCGGGCTCTATGTGTTCGACCTCGCGGGGAAAATCCAGGCGGACAAGACCGTGCGCGGCCTGAAGCGCCCGAACAACGTGGACCTCGCCTATGGCTTCCGGCTGGGCGGTCGGCGCGTGGACGTGGCGGTGGTCACCGAGCGCAATGCCGGCCGGCTCCGCGTTTTCACGGTCCCGGACATGCGCGCGGTGGATGGCGGCGGCTTGCCGGTGTTTGGCGATGATCCCGAGCGACTCCCGATGGGCATCGGCCTCTTTACGCGGCCGCGCGACGGTGCCCTTTTTGCGATCGTCAGCGGGCGGGTGGGACCCCGCGACGGCTATCTCTGGCAATATCGCTTGGAGGACGACGGCAAGGGGGTGGTTCGGGCGACGAAGGTGCGGGAATTCGGCCGCTTCAGCGGCCGCAAAGAAATCGAGGCCGTGGCGGTCGATAACGAATTGGGCCGCGTCTACTACTCTGACGAACAGGTCGGCGTGCGGGAGTACCTGGCCGACCCGGACGCACCGGATGCCGGCCGGGAGCTGGCTCTTTTTGCCACCAGCGGTTTCGCGGGGGATCACGAGGGCATTTCCATTTTTCCGACCAGCCCGGGTCGCGGCTATATCATCGTGTCCAACCAGGATGGCGGCACCTTCGAGGTCTTCAGCCGCGCAGGCGACGCGGGGCAACCGGACGAACATCGGCGCGTGGGCTCGCTGAAACTGGCGACGCATTCCAGCGACGGCCACGAGGTCGTTGCCCGCATGCTTTCGCCCCGGTTTCCAGGCGGTCTGCTGGTGGCAATGTCGGACGACCGGACGTTTCAGTTCTACGCTTGGGCGGACCTGGCCGCGGCTTTGGCGGCCAATGGCCCCTAGCCCGCATATTTCACACTCAGCCGGGATCATGCAGTTGGTGGGCGTCGGTTTCCACACCGACGCCAGGTTCGCACGCCTCGTGAGTCCTTGTCGTCGATATGGAAATCGACGACCACCTTTCGGTCGGTTCGCTACCGAGCGAAACGGCGCTTCAATTGC
>DASZPS010000126.1:0-2646 GCA_035549955.1 Lacunisphaera sp.
CCGGACCCTGGACCCTAAACCCCGCCGCCAGCGTCCGGGTGGCTGCAATGATGGCGGCGCGGCCTTCGGCCGAGCCCACGTCGCCCCGGGCGTAGCCGACCTTCACGCCATACTTGCGCAGGGCTTCCAGCGGCTCGGTCACCGCGTCCGCGGGACGGACGCCGTTGATGACCAGGTCCCATTTCTCGGCGGCGAGTTTCTCGGCGATGCCGAAGCCGATGCCGCGCGAACCACCAGTGACGAGAGCTACTTTAGACATGGAGAAGAGAAGGTTGGATTACCACGGAAGGCACGGAAGGTTGGCCACAAAAGGCACAGAAGGCGCAGAAGAAGTTGGCCACGAAGAACACGAGAAACACAAAATGGACGGCAGTCTGAAGTTTACCACTCATGGACTCTAATCATCACTAATGACGGAAGGGATTGGGTTCGAAACCCCGCCTTGGGCTTCATTGGTGTCCGTGAGTGCGGATTAGTGGTTAAAATGGATCGGGGCCGGTTTTGTGGTTTTTGCGTTTTTTGTGGCCAATCCTCAGGTCAGTTTCGGTACGTCGACCCAAGCGCGCTTGGCCCAGCTGGCCAGGGCGAGTTCGGCGAGCTGCACGCCCTTGGCGCCTTCGTGGAGCGACCAGGCGAAGGGTGAGCCGGTCACGACGTGCTTGAGGAAGAGCTCCCACTGCACCTTGAACGCGTTGTCGTATACACCCTGGTCGGGGACGCGCACCCAGCCGTCCTTGTACTTGATCGGGCTGTCGATGTCGGGATTCCACACGCAGCGCGGCGTGGCGGCAATCGACTGGGCCTTGCAGTCGCGCAGGCCGGCGACGGCGGAGCCCTTGGTGCCGTCGACCTGGAGCGTGAGCAGGTCGTCGCGATCGACGCGAACATCCCACGAGGAGTTGAAATGACAGATGACGCCGTTCTTCAGCTCGAAGGTGGCGTAGCAGGAGTCATCAGCCGTGCACTTGTAGGGTTTGCCGGCCTCGTCCCAACGCTGCGGGATGTGCGTGGCGCCGAGGCAGGTGAGGCTCTTGATCTCGCCGAAGAGGTTCTGGATGACGTACTGCCAGTGGCAGACCATGTCGACGATGATGCCGCCGTCGTCCTCCTTGCGGTAATTCCAGGACGGGCGCTGGAGCTTCTCGTGTTCGCCGGTGAAGACCCAGTAGCCGAACTCGCCGCGCACCGACAGGATCTGGCCAAAGAAACCCTGGTCCATGAGCCACTTCAGCTTCACGAGGCCCGGCAGCCAGAGCTTGTCCTGCACGACACCGTTCTTGAGGCCGGCGGCGGCGACCTCGTTGGCGAGCGCGAGGGCTTCCTTGGACGTGGTGGCGGTCGGCTTCTCGCAGTAGATGTGTTTCTTGGCGGCGATGGCCTTGCGGACGCCCGCCGGGCGCTGGCCGGTGAGGGTGGAGTCGAAGTAGATTTGGTTCTCGGGCTTCGCCAGCTCGGCATCGAGGTTGGTCGAGACGCGCGACACGCCGACGCGGGCGGCGAGGGCTTTCAGTTTTTCCTCGCTGCGTCCGACGAGGACCGGGTCGGGCATGATGACCTCGGAGTCGGAGAGCTTCACGCCGCCTTGGTCCATGATGGCCTTGATGGAGCGGATGAGATGCTGGTTGGTGCCCATGCGTCCCGTGACGCCGTTCATGATGATACCGATGCGGTGGGTTTTCATAAAAAGGAAGAAGGAGAAATTAAGACTTAAGAAGGTTTAGCCACAGAAGGCACAAAAGGCGCAGAAGAAATGGCCACCAAAAACACAAGAAACACGAAAAAGTGCGGAGGGATTCATTTTTGCGTTTTTTGTGCTTTTTGTGGCCAATCCTGAATCGGTCAGACGTAGTCACGGTAGGCTTGGACGATTTTTTTGAGGTAGTCGTCCTGGTCGGTGGCCCACAGGCGGTTCGAGAATACCTCGACTTCGTTGAAGCCCTTGAAGCCGGTCGCCTCGACCCAGGCGCGGATCTGGCGGAGCGGGATGCAGCCTTCGCCCATCAGGCCACGGTCGAGCAGCAGGTCGACCGTCGGCGTGCGCCAGTCGCAGACGTGGTAGGCGAAGAGGGCCTTGAGGCGGCCGCAGCGGGCGATCTCTTGCTCGAGCGCGGGGTCCCACCAGAGATGATAAACGTCGACGGCCACGCCGACCCAGGGCGACTTGAGCTGCTCCACCATGTCGTTGGCCTGGCCGAGCGTGTTCACGGCGGAACGGCTGTCGGCGTACATCGGGTGGAGCGGCTCGATGGCGAGCTTCACCCCGGCGGCCTGGCACTCGGGCACCAGCGCGGCGATGCCGTCGACAATCTGCTGGCGCGACTCCGTGAGCGGCTGGCCGGGCACGGCACCGCAGACCAGCACGATGAGCGGCGCGCCCAGTTCGCGGGCCTCCGAGATGGCGAGGCGGTTGTCATCGAGTGCCTTGGCCCGGCCCTCGGCGGTCGCCGCCGGAAAGAATCCGCCCCGGCAAAGCGAAACGACGGAGAGGCCCTTGTCGCGCAGGAGCTGGCCCGTCCTCTTGAGGTCGCGGCCGGTGAGCGTGTCGCGCCAGACGGTCATCCCCTTCACGCCCGCGGCGGAGAACTTCGCTGCGGCCGTCTCGATCGGCCACGGCTTGGTCGTGATCGTATGGATGCAGAGGCGCGA
>DASZPS010000127.1:0-36431 GCA_035549955.1 Lacunisphaera sp.
CCACTCGAGCCTTGGCTATCTCAGTCCAGCCAACTTTGAATCCCAACTAAACTAAATCACCCCTGCACCACTGTCCGAAATATCGGGGGAAACCCAACTTGACCCCAAGGCGCTGGCTCGGAGCGGCTTCGCCGCAACGCGCTGAGGTCTGCGCGTTCCACCTTTTGGTGGTCGGCGATTTCCCAGCCGCAGCGTAGGCTGCGCGACTGATCCTTGGTGGCGAGCACGCCACATCAGGACGCAAACAACCGGACCTATCGCCGACAAGGACTCACGGGAGGTGTGAAACTGGCGTCGGTGTGGAAACCGACGCCCACCTGTTTAATAGTTCCGGGTAAGGCTAAATTGTAAGAGAATAGTTAATTCTTGGCTTGCGGCTGCAACACTTTTGCAAAAGTTGCTGGTGGTGGATCAAGCGTTGACCACAGTCCAGTCGGCCGTGCCTTTTAAAGTCCGAGAGGAGTCGGCGGAGGCGCAGCGTCAGATCTTGCAGCTCAAGGAGACGATTTCCGCGCTGCGGCAGCGTTTGGAAGAGTCCGAGGCCAATTGCACGGCGGCAGTGCAGGCGGCGGTCGCCATCAGCACCGACGAGGTCCGCCAGTTGCGGACGACGATCGGTTCCCTGCGCGACGAACTGCAGGCGCTCGAAGCGGCCAAGCAGGCGGCGTTGCAGGCCGCGATGGCCGCCAGCCAGAATGAGGCCCACCAGCTGCACCTCACCATTCAGGCCTTGCGCGAGCAGATGGAGCAAGACCTCCACCAGCACCGCGAGGCGGAAGCCCGGATGCACCAAGTCCAGCAGCTCGAGCTGAAGCAACTGCACGACACGATCGCGGTCTTGCGCGGCGAATTGGAGCGGCAGCATGGAAACTGAAACGCCCGCCCAGCTCGCCGCCCTCCGCCCGTCTCGTTCCGGTGGCCGCGAAACCGTCGCAGAACTGCGCTCCCGGCTGCGCCGCGCGGAAATGCTCCTGAAGCTCACCCAGCAGTGCGCAGCCATTGACGACCTCGACCAACTGCTGGCCACCCTCATCGAGGTCACCGCCAACGAAACCGACGCCGAGCGCGGCACGCTCTTCCTCAACGACCCGGTGACCGGGGAGCTCAGCTCGCGCGTCGCGCAGGGCACGTTCAACCGGGAGATCCGGCTGCTCAACACCGAGGGCATTGCCGGGGCCGTTTTTCAGACCGGTCGGGGCGAGATTGTCGACGACGCCTACGGCGACCCGCGGTTCAACCGGGAGATCGACGACAAGACCGGCTTCCGCACCCGGTCGATCCTTTGCGCGCCGATCAAGACCGTGCGGGGCGAGATCATCGGCGTTGTGCAGACCCTGAACCGCCGCACGGGTCGCTTCACCGAGGAGGACCTCCAATTGCTGGAGGCGATGGCACAACAGGCGGCGACGGCGCTGCAGAGCACCCAGTACATCGAACGGATGCGCAAGACGCGCCAGCAGGAGATGGAATTCCTCGACCTGATCGCGGACATCACCAGCTCGCTCGAACTTTCGGTGCTTCTGCGGCGCGTGATGAGCGAGGCCACCCGCATGCTCAAGGCCGACCGGTCGACCCTTTTCCTCAACAACGAAAAGACCAACGAACTCTGGTCCGAGGTGGGAGAGGGGCTCAACGCGGTGCAGATCAAGCTCCCCAACACGGCGGGCATCGCCGGCGCGGTCTTCCAGTCGGGCAAGACAATCAACATCCCGCACGCCTACGCGGACCTCCGCTTCAGCCCGGCGTTCGACAAGAAGACCGGCTATTTCACCCGCTCGATCCTCTGCGTGCCCGTCGTCAACAAGACGGGCAAGGTCATCGGCGTCACGCAGGCACTGAACAAGCGCGGCGGACCGTTCACGGCCGAGGACGAGTCGCGCCTCAAGGCGTTCACCGCGCAGGTCTCCATCGCGCTGGAGAATGCGAAGCTGTTCGACGACGTGCAGAACATGCGCAATTACAACCAGTCGATGCTGGAGAGCATGTCCAACGGCGTGCTCACCTTCACCGACGAGGGCCGCATCCATACCTGCAATGCCGCCGGCTACCGCATCCTGAAATCCCGCGAGGCCGATGTCCTGGGCAAGCGCGCGGCGGAATTCTTCACGGGGCCGAATGCATGGCTGGTCGAGCGCCTCCAGGCCCTCGAAGCGCCCGGCGCCCGGAACGACACGCTGATGGACGCCGAACTCGAGGTCCGTGCCGAAAAGCTCAGCGTCAACCTCACGCTCCAGCCGCTCATCAGCCTCAAGGGCAAGCGCGTCGGATCACTGCTGATGATCGAAAACATCAGCAACGAGAAGCGCATGAAATCAACCATGGCGCGCTATATGGATCCGGGCCTCGCCGAACGCCTGCTGGCGGGCGGAGCCGAGGCACTCGGCGGCCAGAGCATCGAGGCGACGGTGCTCTTCTCCGACATCCGCTCCTTTACCTCGCTGACCGAAGAACTCGGCGCGCAAGGCACTGTCGCCCTGCTCAACGAATATTTCACCCTGATGGTGGAATGCATCACCGCCGAGGGCGGCATGCTCGACAAGTTCATCGGCGACGCGATCATGGCCAAGTTTGGCATCCCGATCCCGCGCGAGGATGACACGGACCGCGCGGTCCGCACGGCGATCGCCATGATCAACGCCCTGCACACGCTGAATACGCAGCGCCAGCATCGGGGCCAGAAGCCGATCCACATCGGCATCGGGCTCAACACCGACACCGTCGTTTCGGGCAACATCGGTTCGCCCAAGCGGATGGAGTATGCGGTCATCGGCGACGGCGTGAACCTCGCCTCCCGCCTTGAGAGCGCGTGCAAGGAATACTCCGCGCAAATCCTGATCAGCGAGTTTACCTACCGGAAAATGAAAGGCACCTATCGCACCCGCGAAGTCGACCGGGTGGTCGTCAAGGGCAAGACCGAGCCGGTTGGGGTCTACGAAGTGCTCGATTACCACACCGAGGAAACCTTCCCGCACCTGCAGGAAACGGTGAATCAATTCCGCAATGGCCTGATGCTTTACCGCAAGGGCGAGTTTGACCGGGCAATCAGCGGCTTCCAGGAGGCACTCAAATTACACCCCGGCGACAAGCTCAGCCAGACGTACATCGACCGCTGCGAGTACCTGAAAGCCCACCCGCCCGAGGGGAAATGGGACGGGGTCTGGGTGATGAAGTCGAAGTAAGCTTCCTGGTGGTCGCCGATTTCCATCTCGGCGACAGGCGGTGGTGTGGAAACCGCCGCCCATCCGTTGACTTCACTCCAGGATAAACTCCGCAATCGCCCACGCGTTGCTCGGCCTGGTGCCTTGCTGGCGCAGCCACACGTAGCGGCCGCGGGTGCCCGCGGGAAGTGTCACGACCGTCTGCTCGCGTTCGCCCTCGACTTGGGCGCGAGGCGCCCCGGGCTGGTCTGGATTGTCACTGACGCAGACCTCGAGCTTGTCCGGCCAGTCCCATTCGCGGCGCCCCTGGTCGAGCGTGATCTTTCGCACTGGCCGCGCGTTGTGCAGGTCGGCGCGCAGCCAGCCGCCAGGCGCGTTCGGGATTGCCCAGTAGGAGTTGCGGCGCCCGTCGGTCAGGAGGGAAGTCTTGTCGGCCGCTTCCGACGCCGTGAACGCCGGCGCGCCCGCCAGGTTCGACGTGATGGCGTCGATGGCATCCTGGGCGGCAGCCGACGTGGCGGGGTCAGCGACGAAGCCGCGGGCGGCGGCCAGGGCATCCGCATCGGCGCACAAGCTCAGCACATTCAACAATGCAATCCTGGCCGGGGCATCCTGGGGCAGGGCGAGGAGCTGGCGGGTGTAGAGTGAACGTTGTTCTGGCGTCGCGTTGGCGCGCGCGGAGAGGAATTTCGCGGATCCTTGGGCGGCCGCGTGGCGGATGCCTTCATTGCGCGTGGAGGCGGTCAGGTCGACCAAGGCGGGCAATACCGTGGCATCAGGCCACCGGGCCAGCTCGTCGGTCGCGGCCTTGGCGACCGCCTCGTCGGATTCGCGTGCCAGCTGGACGGCGGCGGCCAGTGCCTGCTCCCCGGCGACCCGGGATAGGATCGGCAGAAGGGCCAGACGGGCGTTCGCGTTGCCCGACTTGATGGCCGCGATGACGGTGTTTGCGCGGGTGGCGGTTGCGCCGTCGCGCAGGATGATCGTGATCAATGCGCGGATGGCGCGGGTTTGCTCGTTCCTGGACTGTGTCCCGAGCGCCCAGGCAATGATGGCGGGTTGCTCGTTGGCCGAGGCGATGGCCCGTAGGGCGTCCAGGGCCTCCAGGCGCACGGCCTCATTGGGCGATTCACGCAGATCGAGCAGGAACGGGATCGCTTCGGTTTCATTGCGGGCGGCCAGCAGCTGGATGAACACGGCCTGCGACGGCGAGCTGCCTTCGGCGCCGGTGCGGATGAAGCTCTCTACGCCCAGGCCGTTGAGTCGCGCGAGGCTGGCGAAAGCGGCCTTGGCTTCGTCGCCCTTGCCGGCAGCAAGGGCGGCCAGCTTCCGGGCCACCTCGGTGTTGCCGGGCAGCCGCCCGAGTGCATCGATGGCGGCGATGCGCACTTCGGCATGGGGCGACTCCACGGCAGTGAGCAGGCCCGGCAAGGCGCCGACGTGGCCGCGGGTGGCCAGGGCGGCAATCAAAGCGACCTGGACATCCGTCGCGTAGGATGGGAGGCGCGTGGCCAGCTCCGCGGCGGGGATCGGGACTTCCGGTACGGAAACGGCGGCGATCGAGGCTTTCTGGAATGCGGGCTGCGTTCCCGAAAGGGCGGAAAAGATTTCCTCGGCCGCCGCCGCAGGATCGGAATCGATCAACAGGCGCAGGGCGGCCGCCCGTTGGGCGAGGGGAGCCGCCGCGTTGCGATAGACCTCCCCGGCAATGCGGGCGGCCGTGATGGGATTGACCTTGGCCGCCGCCGCGAGGCGGGCGTTGAGTACTGCCGGATCGAGCGGCGTCCTGGCGGATTCGAGCGCGGCGAGGGCGGCCTGGCCGCCGATGCGGCCCAGCGCCTGGGCGGTGGCAGTGGCGATGGCGGCATCCTCTTCCCGGAGTCCCGAAGCAAGCAGGGGCACGGCAGCGGCGATACCCCGCGCGCCGACGGAATCGATGAGGGCCAGCCGACTGCGGCCGGTGGCTCCCGGAAGGGTCTCGAGAAAGAGTTTGTCAACCGCCGGGCCAGGCACCCGATCCAAGGCCAGGCGGGCGAAATCGATTTTCGCCGGGTCGCGGAGCATGAGGGCGAGATCGGTGCGGGTGGTGGGAGCCATTTCCTGTGACCCGGCGAGAAGGATGTAGCCGAGGTGCTGGGCGGCTTCCTGGACCACGGCCGGGGTGGCGCCGGGCTCCCGCATCATGACCAGCAAGTCGCGTTCGATCACCGCCAGCTTGGCCGGATCCTTGCCAGCGGAGATGACCATGGCCTCGATTGGCGTGGTGGGATGCTGGTCGTCGTCGAACGCGCCTTCCTCCTTCGCGGTGGGAGAGAACGAGGACGTATCGACAATCTTTGGTTGGGGCGTCGTATTACAGCCCGCGGCCAGCAGGAACAGCAGGCCGGGAAGCGCCCGGAAGGAGTGACGAATGGCGGGAAGAGTCATGGCGGACGGAGGTCAGATCAACACGTAGGGGGCGCGACGGGGACGATCGAGGAGGCGCGAGGCCACCGGGTCGTCGATGATTTCCTCGCGCACCGGGTCCCAGCGCAGGGGTCGGCGGAGCTGGCGCGCGATGCCGCAGAGATGGCCGACGGTGGCGGAACGATGACCCACCTCCACGTCGGCGATTGGCCGCTGGCGTGTGCGGACGCAGGTGAAAAAGTCGGTGTGGTGGTTGGTGCTTTCGTAGACGTGCGCCTCGTTGGCGCGGACCGGTCGCGTGGCCAGACCGGGGGGATCGCAGACGAGATAATTGTCGCGGCCCACCCCGACGGTGCCCTTCGTGCCAATGAACTCGATCATCGCGGGCTGATTGCCGTCGACGCGCTGCACCGTGACACCATTGGCGTAGCGATGGGTCTGGTATGGCGAACCCTCGAATCCCGCCGGGATGAACTCGACCGGCCCGGAATCGTCCATGCCGAGGGCCCACTGGATGATGTCGAAGTGGTGGGCACCCCAGTCGCCGTTCTTGCGCGAACCGTATTCCAGGAAGATGCGCCAGCCGCCGCCATAGTCTCCCTTCACGCGCTGCTGGTTGAAGGGACGCCATGGGGTCGGGCCGAGCCAGCGGTCATAATTGAAGTCCGCAGGTACCGGTTCCTCGGGCAGGACGGGCTCGGCGGGGAAGCGGCCGAGCTTGGTGCGGATGAGCTTCAGATCGCCGATCCATCCGTTGCGGATGATGGTCGCGGCCCGCCGGAACGACGCTTCCGAGCGCTGCTGTGTGCCGGTCTGGAGCACGCGGCCGGTGCGCCGGGCGACCTGCACCATCGTGCGGCCCTCGCGGACGGTCAGCGTCATCGGTTTCTCACAATAGACGTCCTTGCCGGCCTGCATTGCCGCGATCGCGACGGCGGCGTGCCAGTGGTCGGGCGTGGTCGCGAACACAACGTCCAGGTCGGGTCGTGCGACGAGTTCCTCGTGGATGGAGTGAAGGGCAACGCCCTTGAACGAGCCGGCACCGGCGTTGTTGGCGTAACCCTGCTCGATGCGCTGTTTCATTTTCTCCGCCTTGCTCCGCCAGACGTCGCACAGGGCGATGATCTGGCAATCGTCCCGGCCCAGGAGGGTGCCGACATGCTGGGTGGCGATAAGGCCATTCCCGACGAACCCAACGGTGATCCGGTTGCTTGGGGCGGAGGCACCGAAAAGGCGGGACGGCAGGAAGAGCGGCGCGAAGCCGGTCGCGACGATGCCGGCCAGACCGTGTTTGATCGCGGCGCGACGCGTGAGAGGTTGCGGAACGGAGGCGGCCGACGACAGCCGGGACGGAGAGGTCATGGGGTGGGGAGGCGCGGGTAGGGCAGACGCAAACGAAGAGGCGATTATTTGCCAGCCTGCAGGTATTGGCAAGCGGCCCGCCGCGGGGATCCGGTCACATTGTTGAACGACCAGCCCACATCGGGCCGCGTCCCGAGCCCGGGCGGCCTTCAGGCCAGCAGCTTGCTGATCGTCGCCAGTTGCTCCGACTCGAGCTCAGCCAGCTTGGCGTCGGCGTGGTAAAGGTCCTTGCAGAGCTTCAAGGCCAGCCCGCGCGCATCCTTGCTCCCGAGCCGGGCCACCACATCCTGGTAGAACTGTTCCCGGTAGGAGGCGCTGTCCTTTGCCCTGCGTGCCTTGCCGATTGAACCGCCCTCGTAGCTTTCGAACGAGATGTTCTTATCCCAGGTCAGGGTCGCGGCGACCGTGTTCACAAACTGGTCCTCCTTCAGCGACACGAAATTATCCGCGAACATGCAGTAGTGGAGCAGGTCAACGATCGCTTCGCGCTGGGTCTGGGTCAGGCCGTCGTCGGTTTTGGAAGCGTGGGAGAAAGCGGGCTTGAGGGAGGTCGGCATGGGAGGGGGAATTGCCGGGAGTTTCGTGGAATTGATTTTGGGGTCAATTCTCCTCTGGTTCCAAACTCCCCGCGCGATTCCGGGCCTGGCTGCCCTCGGCGGCGGCGGGCCGGTCCCCGGCCCGCGAAGAAACGCGAAAGCTCACAGGCCCTGCTTGATGAATTTCACGCCGGCGTCGCTCTCGCCGATCTTCACGGGGACCGCGGCCTTCGTATTGGTGCCGATGTAGTCGGCGGTGGCCGACGCGAGGATCGGGATGTACTTGCGAAGCTCCTTGCTGGTGTCCTCCGCGGAAACATTGACACTCCACACTTCAGCCGGCGCGCGCCCATCGGCGGAGGCGGTGTTCTCCCGGGCTGAAACCTTGAGGTATTTTTCGTAGACGATCTCCGGGGTGACTTCCGTTTCCTGCCCGAGGTACTCGTGCCGGCCGGGCCGGTCCACTTTCACGTCCCGGGTGCCGATGATGACGCCGGTGCTGTCGAAGACCGTTTCCTTGATGTAATAGGATTCATCCTTGGTGTCGACGAACACGGGCGTGCTGACGGAGTCGAATTTCACCCGCGGGGCCTCGACCCCGTAGTCGATGGCGATGATGACGTCGGCCTTCTGGCCGGGGGGCGCCTCGTACAGCCCCTTGCTGGAAAGGGCGGTCCGGACGAAATCCGACACTTCCTTGTATCGCAATTCGCTGCCTTCGCCTTGTGGCCCGCTGTCGCGGATTTGGTATGACTTGCCCGAGTTGGCGGCGCCGCCGGTCTGGGCCGGCGCGGCGATGGCATCCACCTGGACCGTGTAAGAGCCGGGGGTCGAGCAACCCGCCCAAGAGCCCGCGACAAGCAAGGCAGCGAATGGCCAGCAATTTCGCGTGGTGGGGTACATGGCCTCGAACAGTCCCGCGAGCATGCAGGCCGGCGTCCTTCGCGCAAGGCAGCACCTGCTCTAATTGTGTCATGGCGCCTGGTGGCGCCGGCCGCGCGGGAACCGGCGCCCCTTTGCGCCGATTCAGTCCTTGGCCTCCGCCTCGACCGTCTGTTCCTCGCCTTCCGCTTCCTCCTCCTCCTCCTCGTCTTCGTCGAGCAGGCTCGGCTCATCGGCGCGTTTGGCCATCCATTCCATGATCCCGGCGAACAGGCCGGTGAACATCAGGTCGCCAAACAGGGTTTTGCCAAAAAAGAGATAGGTCGGGGGATATTGCGGATGACCGAAGGTCAGCGCCTGCCACCAGCCGGCCAGGGTCTTGGCGTAAAACGCATCCCCGAGCCAGGATTGGGTGTTGGTGATGACATAGAAAAGAAGCGCACCGAGGAAAGAGCCGCCCAGGAGCGAATGCCAGGATTTGCGGCGGGATACCCAGAGGCCGATGCCGAGACCCGCGGCGAAGGCGATGGCGCGCGCGACGTAGGCGCCCAATTCCATGTGGAAACCGAATTTCTCGGCGTAGAACCAATTGACGTACAGATCGGTCAGGCAGAGGCCGGCGAAAGACAGGAGGGAAAAGTGTTTGTTGCGAAAATAAACGGCGCCACAGAAGGCCAGGGCGGCCATGGGCGGGAAATTCGCCCAATTCATGTCCAGCGTCGGCAGCAGCCGGTACAGCAGGGCCAGGACGATCAGGATGATGGCGGCATTTCGCATGGGGAAAGGTTTTGCCGGGGGCCGGGGGCAGGCGATAGCAAAAATGGACGCCGGGCGATGGCTCTCACTTCTCCGCCTCGCGCGCCATCAGCCAGAGCAAATCCGACAGGCGGTTGATGTATTGGAGCAGCAGCGGCCGCGGGTGGCGGCCAATGGCGGGAAGCGCCACGACGCGTCGTTCCGCCCGCCGGGCGGCGGTGCGGGCCAGCTCCAGGGCCGCGGCATGGAGGTTGGCGCCGGGCGTCGCCCAGCCGTCGAATTTGGGCCCGCGCGCCTCAATGGCCGCGACGGCGGCGTCCACTCGCGCCAGGGCGGCGTCATCGATTTTGGGAAGTTTCGAGGTGGCATGCCGGGCGGTGTCTTTCTCGGCGCAGGCCACCTCGCCCATCAGCGCGACCAGGTCGGTCTGGATGCGAGTGAGTTCGGTGGCGTCCCGGTCGGCGGGAAGACTGGCCTTCGCGACGCCGAGGGCGGCGTTCAGTTCGTCGATCGCCCCCACCGCCTCAATCTGGGGATGATCCTTGGGCACGCGCTGTCCATGCAGCAGGCGGGTGAAGCCCCCATCCCCCTGGCGGGTCGCGATGGATTTGGATGATTTGGGCACGAAGTGAAGTGGCGGCGGTTTGCGATCGGTCAGCGAAGCAAATGAACGGGAGGCTGGACAGGCCTTTGCTCGCTGCTCGCTCGCTGTGTAGAGGCGCTTCTCCGCTTTATTGCCCCGGCTTCTTCGCCGCCTCGCGGGTTTGCTTCTTCAACGCCTTGAGTTCCGGGTCGATGGCCGCGAGCACGTCCTTGTCCATCCGGTCGATGAACAGGATGCCGTTGAGATGGTCAGCCTCGTGCTGTACGCAGCGGGAGAGCAGGCCGTTGCACACGAGCGTATGGGAGAGACCTTTGACGTCCTGGAAGCTCACCGTGAGTTTGTCGGGCCGGAGCACGTCGCCGCGGATTTCCGGAAAGGACAGACAGCCCTCTTCGTAGGAGGTCGTCGGCTCCGGCACCGTGATGACCACGGGATTGACGATGACGAGTGGCATGAAGATTTCCAGCGGCGGCCGCGTGCCGTCATACTCCCACTCGAACTCGCTTTCGGTCTGCCGCAGGTCCACGACGCACAACTGGATGGCCTGCCCGATTTGTTGGGCGGCGAGCCCGATGCCGGCGGCGGCGTGCATGGTGTCGATCATGTCCGCCGCCAGGCGGCCGAGGGCGGCGTCGAATTCCGTGACCTTGACGCCTTTTTTGCGCAGAATCGGGCTGTTAAAGCGAACAATGGGCAGGGTCATGGGTCAGGATATCTAGGCAGCGTATTTGCGCCCGCAAGGGTGCGGCAAATAAATTTGTTTAACGCGGGCCCACCTGCTATGTCTTCGAACATGCCTTCGTCGCCCTCCGGTTCCAGATCCGCCGTCTGGCTGATCTGGTTGGGATTGGGCTTGGGCCTGCTGATTGTCGCGTGGTTGCTGCCGGCGAACGTCAAGTCGCTCAACCCGGCGCTGCTGCGCGAGGCCGGCCGCGACACGCCGACACTCGCGCGTTTTGGCCGCGACTTGCTGCAGCTCGACAAGCCCGGTCCGGCCGCGTTGGTGCTCGAGGCCGCGCGCACCGTCAATGACCCCGGCACGCCCGCACTCGCGGCGGCGTACGAAGCCTACGCGCAGCAGCATCGCGACATGATGCCGTGGGGCGGATGGGACGTCGCGCTCGAGCCTTTGCTCGCCAACCGCAACGCCGCGTCGCCGGCGGATTCGCAGCCGGTGTTGACCTTCATGGTCACCACGCAGGCGCGGGAAAACCTGCGGCGGTACCTGGCGGTTTCGCGCCTTCCGGGTGTGCAGACGCTGCTCAAGACCGGCACGATCGGCTCGACGCAACGCTTTGTGCCGGCCAACCGCCCCGGGGGGCAGCCGCTCGACGCGGTGATCCTGCTCTCGGCCTACCTCTGGCAGACGGAACACCTTTCGGCCGGGCTCCAGCGCGAAGTGCGGAGTTTGGCCGAGGCGGCGATCGCGAGCGGCCACATGGGTGAACTCGAGGATTTCTACCTGGACATCCTGACGCTGGGCAAGCGGCTCAACTGGGTGCAGCTTTCGGAATTGCTCCGCACGGCCGGCAACCTGGGCACGGTCGGCCAATTCGCGCACCTGACGCGCGTCGCCCCGGAGCATTTGCCCATCATCTATTCCGCGGCGCTGATGGCGCGATCCGCCGACGGGGTGGCGAATTACCTCATCGCCTACGGCCAGCCCGGCGCCGGTCACCTGCAACTGGCGCTTTCCCACGGGGAGGGCGCGGTGAAGCAGCTCGTCCAGCGCCAGGTCCCCGTGACGGCGGGATCGGGCCAGGAGTTCGAGGTGGGCGCGGCTTTTGCACTGCGGCATCCGGAGCCGGCGCTGCTGGCCAAATATGCGGCCTTCCTGGTGGGCATTTTCCTCCTGTTGCGCGCGATGGACCTCAAGCTGTTCGACTACGTCGAGCACGCCTTCCGCGGGGCGTTTCCGCGCATGGGCAGCGGGCTCATCGCGGCGGTGCTCACGTTCATCTTTTTCGTCTTTTCCGAGCCGTTCCTCCTGAACGCCGCGCCGGTTTCCGACTACAAGATCAAGCTCACCATCCCGGTCATCGGCACCCTTGCGGCGCCGGACGCCACCCCTTCAACCACACCCACCACCATGGACCTGTCCACCATCGTCTCGATCCTCGCCTTTGCCGCGCTGCAAATCGGCATGTACGTCATCTGCCTCCTGAAGATTTCCGAGATCGTCCGCCAGCCCGTGCCGGCCGCGGTGAAGCTCAAGCTCATGGAGAACGAGGAGAACCTCTTCGACGGCGGGCTCTACATCGGCATCGCCGGCACGGCCACCGCCCTCGTGTTGCAGGTGCTCCACCTGATCGACGCCAACCTGCTCGCGGCCTATTCGTCCAACCTCTTTGGCATCGTGTGCGTGGCCCTGGTGAAGATCCGGCATGTCCGCACCTGCAAGCGGCAACTGATCATCGAGATGCAGCAACCCGTGGTCGCGACCGCCTGACGGAACCCGGTCCATGAACAAGACCCTCCTCCTGATCATGTGCGACTTCATGTTGCTCAATCTCCTGGCGCTGACGCGCTGGGAGAAGGCCGAGCCGACGCACACGCAGCTCGAGACCGCCGCTCCGCGCGCGGCGGTCAACGCCCCGGCGATCAATGCCGACATGGTCGAGCTCATGCGCATCTCGCTCGAGGACGAGAAAGCCGCCCGCGAACAGCTCGCCGGCCAGCTCTCCTCGACCCAAGGCACGCTTTCCGAGAAGGAAAAGAACCTGGCCGCCCTCCAGCAGCAGAAGGGCCAGCTGGAAAACACCCTTGCCGCCACCCAGAACAGCGCGCGTGAACTGGAGAAGCGGTACAGCGCCGCCGCGCAGGATGCCTTCCTTTCCAAGGAACAGCTGGCCAAGCTGCAGCGCGAGCTCGAGGAACGCCGGGCCGAGGCCGAGCGCCAGCAGGCTGAGCTTGCCCGCATGGAACGCCAGAATGCGGAGGCGCGCCAGCGCATCGAGAACCTCAACGTCGCCGTGCGCGTGGCCGAGCAGGAGAAGCAGCTCATCGCCCAGAACCTCACCGAGGCCAAGCAGCAGGTCGAGGTCGAGCGCCTCGAACGCGCGAAGGTCCAGGAGCAAACCACCCAGCTCACCCAGGGCGTCACCCAGCTGGCCGAGAAGTCCGGCGAGCTGCGGCAGGAGATCCGCGAGAACCGGCCGATCAATCCCAACCAGATCTTCTCCGAGTTCCTGGCCAACCGGGTCCAGTCGAGCCTCACGGCCCGCCGGCCCGGCCTGTTCAGCCCCACGGTCAAGGAAAAGGAAGCCCAGACGGTGCTCGTGAGCGACGGCAACCGGGTCTACGCCCTCATGCACCTGAGCGACACGCCGTTCGTTTTGAGCGAAGTGCCGACCGATTACGACCAGGTCAGCGGCCGGCTGAGCCGCGGGGTGGCCAGCGCCCCGATCACGGAACTTCAATTCCTGCGGCTCGACCCGCGGATCATCGTCGTTCCCGTGGACGCCTCGCTCGCGGGAATGCTCGGCGCGAAAATCTACCAGCTGGCGAAGGAGCCCTTCAAGTTCCCGGATGCCGTGCTCCTGCGCGCCGACGATGGGCGTTACGGCGACACGCCTTTCCGCATCGACCAATCGAATTCGGACTACGTGAAGCTCGACAACCGCATCACGACGCGGCTCTTCGGCGAGATCGCGCCGAAGCGGGGCGACCTCGTGTTCAGCAAGACCGGCGACCTGATCGGCATCATGGTCAACAACGACTATTGCGCCGTGCTCGGCAACTTCACGCCGGCCTTCACCCTGAAGACCGGGGATGCGCCGGAGCCCAAGACCAGCGTCATCCTGGGCGACGCGCAGACCCGCTGGTCGCGTTTGCCGATCAAGCTGCAGTGAGGCCGGGGCGCAAAGCCGCTCCGCGACTGGGCGGAGCTGATGCTTTTGCGGGAGATGCGCGAAGCGAACCTTGCTGAGGCTTGCGGAAAATTTACAGCGTGCGGCTTGCCGTAGGAGGGGCTTTACGCCCCGACTCCTGCAAATGGAGGACAACGCTCACAAACCTGGACATGCTGCGCTGCGGCGGTTTCGGACTTCCTGGCCCGACGCGGCCTATTTCATCACTGCCAACATTCACGGTACCGGCCTTGAGAAGCCCACGGTCACAGCGCGAATCATGGAAGAGTGGCGACGTCTCGAGGTCGAAAAATCTTGGTTGATGTTGTCCGGCGTAGTGATGCCGGACCATGTCCACCTGCTGATCCGACTCTGCCAGGGCCGATCGCTATCGGAATCCATGAGAATGTTTCGGGGGCGTCTGGCGCCGGTGCTGCGGACCGAGGGTCTGCGCTGGCAAGGGGCCTATTATGAGCATCGCCTCAGGAAGCCGGATGAAATCACCCCCGTAATTTTCTACATCTATTTGAACCCTCACCGAGCGGGACTGCTGGAGCAAATTGATGCATGGCCTGGCTACTATTGCCGGCCGGAAGAATGGGCTTGGTTTCGTGGGCTTACTGCCAGCGCGGCACCACAGCCGGAATGGTTGCGCTGATGGTCGGGGGATAAACCCCCTCCTACGGGCTTCCGCCACCCTGCTATTTACACCCCGGCCCTTTGTCGCCCAACGTGGCGGCGTGCATCTCCTGCCGCCCTTGCTCGACAGCTTCGCGCTGAACGATCCGCTCGCCTACCTGGCGATCTTCGTCGGCGTGTCGCTGCTCATGCTCTGGCGGCTGGAGTCGATGCTCGACAACGGTCTCGAGGGCACGGCCCTTGGGACCCTGCTGCTGCCCTACTGCTCGGGGCTCGGCAACCTGATCTTCGTCTGGCTCATGGTGGGCCGGCGGGGGGCGGAGAACGACATCCTGACCAACTGCCTCGTCAATAATGTCACCAACCTCACGCTGCTCCTCGGCGTGCCGGCGCTGATCTGGGGATTGCAGGTGATGCCCAACCAGGCGCCCGCGGGGAGCAGGGGGAAAAAACCGGCGAAGGCGGGCAAGGCGGCCGGCACCGAGCAGAAGATCAACCAGCTTTCACTGCTGCTGACGCTGGCGGCCGTGTTGTTCTTTACCGGTGCGGTCTGGCTGTTGGGCCGGGACGGGAAGTTGAATGGGACGGAAGGCCTGATGTTAATCGGGTTGTTCTTCTTCTGGCAGTGTGTGCAGGTCTTCGATGTCCTGAAGCACAACGTCCGGGCAAAAGTGTCATTCGGCTGGCGGTTCTATCTCGATGGATTGGTGGTGCTGGCGTGTGCGTACCTGATGTACGAGACCATCGACTGGCTGGTGACGTGGCTGACCCACCAGAAGGGCGGGTTCATCAGCCGGGACAACCTCGGGTGGCTCTCGGGCTGGCTGATGGTGCTGCCCAACGCGATCCTTGCGCTCTACTGGGGCTGGCGGCGTCGGGCCGACGTGGTTTACGCCTCCCAGGTGGGTGACGGGCACATCTGCATCCCGCTTTGCCTGGGGATCTTTGCCCTCGTCAAACCGTTGCCGATGTCGGGGTTCACCAACCAGGCGCTGGCATTGCTGCTTGGCTCAGCCGTGGTGCATGCCGCCTTCCTCACCATCGCCGGCGGCCTCCCGCGGTGGGCGGGCGCCGGGCTGTGCCTCGCGTATGGGTGGTTCGTGTACGCGGGATTGTTGGCCTGAAGAGTTACGACCAATGGACAGAAAGGGTTTTTGGGTCGGCTTATCGCCGACCATCAGCGGACTGCGATCAGCAGTCCCCGAATCCAAGACCCGAGGCGATCAGCCGGAGGGGTAGGAGAAGATTTCGCCTTTGGCGAAATCGGATTGGCGGTTCCAACCCTCCGTCCTTGGCGCCTCACTCCAGCGGATCCGAGCGGAACTTCGTCGCCAACGCGGCGAACGGTTTCTGGGCCTCGAGCCAGAGCGGGTCCTTGCGGAGATCGATCATGGACTTGGCAATGTTGTTGCAGAACAGGTACGCGGCCGGGCCGAGCCGGATGCAGGCGTCGAAATGCGTGCCATGGGCGGTTTGGGAAAACTCAAAGTCGCCGACCAGCATCTGCCGCTGCAGCATTTCGTTCTTCAGCGGGGCGACGTCGGATTTGAACTGGCGCTGGTAGGTGTCGGCACGCGGTCCGTCGTAGGCAAGGATCGCGCCTTCCTCCTTGGCGAGCTTCACCAGGACCCATTCGTCGAAGAGCGGCTTCTGGTAGAGGGCGTTCATGCGCCCGAGGGCGGCGACGACGGCAGTGCGGGCATCGGCGAGATTCATGGGGCGGTTTTTCCAGTCTTCGCCGGGTGTGGCCAGAACATTGTGCGACGGGGATCGAAGTGAACGCCGAATTTACCGGGACAAAAAGCGGTGAGGAATTCCGTTGGACAGGCTGCATCCCGCGGGCCACCTTGTGCAGCCTAACCCCTATGAAAATCCCCGTTGTTTCCCTCTCCGGCCTCCTCGTTCTCGCTGCCGCCGTCCAGGCGGGCGAACCCGATCCGAATTGGCTCGGCCATGATCGCGAGCGGCCGCTGCCAGCCGTGGTCAATCCGGGCACCGCCAGCACGCAGGAACAGCCCGGTACGCCCCCCTCGGACGCGACCGTGCTTTTCGACGGCAAGGACATCGGCGCGTGGGTCGCGATGGACGGCACTGCCACCAAGTGGGTGGTGAAGGACGGGGCGATGGAATGCGTGCCGGGCAGCGGCTATGTGCGCACGCTGCAGTCCTTCGGCGACTGCCAGCTGCATGTGGAGTGGGCCGCACCCGCGGCCGTGCAGGGCAACAGCCAGGGCCGCGGCAACAGCGGCGTGTTCTTCGGCTACAACCGCTACGAGATCCAGGTCCTGGACTCCTACAACAACAAGACCTACGCCGACGGGTCGGCCGCTTCGATCTACAACCAGTATCCCCCGCTGGTTAACGCCTCCCGCCCGCCGGGCCAGTGGCAAACCTACGACATCATCTGGACCGCCCCGCGCTTCGATGAGCAGGGCAAGCTCCTGGCCAAGGCCCGCATGACCGCATTCCATAACGGCGTGCTCGTGCAGAACGACGTCGAGCTGACCGGGCCCAACCCCTGGATTGGCCGGCCGCCGTACGTGGCCCATCCCGAGCGGCTGCCGATCGCCTTCCAGGACCACGGCAATCCCGTTCGCTACCGCAACATCTGGGTCCGCGAACTCGGCCATTACCGGCACAAGGAGTTCCGCCTCCCCGATGCCTTGCTCGATTCATACGTGGGCGAGTATCCCCGGGGAAAGACGGAGACCTTCAAGGTCACGCGGCTGCCCGATGGCCTCCTGCAGCTGTCCTTCGTCGGCGTAGACGTCGTAATGCACGCCGAATCGCCGACCCACTTCTATTCCCTGGGCACGGATGTGCAGTGCACGTTCGATGTGTCGGGCCCGACGAAGAAGATCAGCGTTTCGGTAGGGGAGTAAGGTCAACCCTGCCGTTGGGCGAAACCGCGCGAAGCCGGGATCGGCACCGCCTCCCGGTCCCCGGCCGGCTCATTGCTTGCGCCGTGGGCGCTGCTTGGCCGAAATCGATTGGATGATGAGCTGGCCCTTGCCCCCGGCCGGCATTGGCACCCGCGCCTGCGCGTCGGCTGCAGCCAGCAGGGACTCCACGCGGGGATCGAGCAGCTCGGATCCATCCTTCAGGCGCAGGAATCGCGTTTGTTTCCCCGAGCCCGAGAGCAGGCCATGCGGATCGTCCAGCTTGGCACCGTAAATGAAGCACACCCCCACGCCGTTGGCGGCGGCGGCGATGGAGACCAGGCCGTCGGAAGGCCGAAGGGTGGAGCAGCAACCGATGACGAAGAAATTGTAGTTGTCGTAGACGAGCTCGTTGGCCGCCGGGAATCGCTTTTGCAGGATGCGCCGGGCGGCGCGAATGACCCGCTGGTGCTCCGGCGCGAACTTGGCGATGAACGCGTCGAGTTGCTTCTCGGGACTTTGCTTGCTTGCACCCATGCGAGGGGAGGGGGCGATCGAGCGCCGCGGCGCTGCGGTTTGCGGTGGAGTCTGCTTTGCGAGCAGACGGCGGCAAGCTGCAAACCGGTACGACGCAATGGGTCAGGCAAGCCTGATTCCTAGTCCTTCCGGTCGAGGATTTTCTTCTTCTGCGCCTGGAATTCCTCTTCGGTCAGGACGCCGGACTTCCGCAGTTCATCCAGCTTCTTCAGCTCGGCATAGGCATCGAAGGGGGCACCGGTCTGCGGCGGCCGGTTCAGGTCCACGATCTTTTGGGCCGGGAGCCAGTTCGGGTCGATTTTCACGAGCACCCCGTTGAAGAAATAATAGTACTGCCGGTTGGACTTGTAGGCCTTCACGCCGCTCTGCTGGTAGGCCAGGTCGGATAGCACCGTGATTCGCAGCCATTGCTTTTCGGTCATGCCGATCTTGGCTTCGGCATCGGTTTCGCACCCGGCAAGGAGCAGGAGGCCGGCGATCAGGACAAGGGAGGTCGGGAGTTTCATGCTGGCGCAAAACTGAATTGACCGGACTTTGCGGTTCAAGCTTTGACTGGACAAGGGCCAGGCGCCGGGCGAAGGAACGGCATTTCGGAGGTTTGGGGCCGTGCCGCGGTCCGGCGGCAAGCCCGCTCAGTCCGCGGGCTGCCTTCGACCGAAGGCACGGGGGCGAACCCGTACCCAGTTCACGGCCACGGCCAGGCCGCAAAAGGAGTAGCCTATGACAAACACCGCGGCAGGAGCTTCAAGAAACAGGATTTGATGCCGCCGGTGGGCGCAGGGGCCCGCGGCTCAGCCGGAACTATTCAATAGGTGGGCGTCGGCTTCCACACCGACACCAGGTTCGCCCGCCTCGTGAGTCCTTGTCGGCGATTTGTCCTGTTGTTCGCTTCCTGATGTGGCGTGCTCGCCACCAAGGATCAGTCGCGCAGCCTACGCTGCGGCTGAGCTGCGAACCCGGGACCAGTCGCGCAGCCTGCGCTGCGGCTGGGAAATCGACGACCACCAAAAGGTGGAACGCGCCGACCCCGCGCGTTGCGGCGAAGCCGCTCCGAGCCAGCGCCTGGGGGTCTAAGTCGCTCCACCTTCTACTCCTAGGAAACAGCGGCGCTGTAGCCGGCCTCGCTGAGGCCGGTCCGGGGTCATCGACCCCGGCTACAACCACACCGTTTCTTCCTGACAGGAGCAAAGCGCGTTTTGCGGCTTGGGGCTGAATGATTTTGGCTCAGGTGGCCGGGACCGTCGGGTTCGGCGATTTGATGGCCTCGCGGAAAGCCGGGTCCTGCAGGAGTTCATGTACGCTGAGGTCGACCAGATCGTCCAAGGCGGTGCGTGGGTCGAAAAAGCCGGATTTGGTCCGACCGACGTCCTTCGTGGCTTCATAGGCCACCGTGTCGTTCGTGGTGATCCGGTATTTGATCCGCAGCACGCAATCGGTCTTGTCCGCGCCGGTGCCTTTGAAGGAGAACTCCTCGATATCGCCGGAAATCTTCCGGTCCGGGTTGCCGATTTTGATGCCGTCAGAGGAAAGTTTTCTGGTTACTGCGTCGCGAACATAAGCTCCCACATCCTGGTCGAGGGCGCGGCCGTTGGCCGGGCGCCGCCAGGAAGTGGGTTTGGTCTGGGCGTTTTGCGGCGATACTTCGCCCGACTTGGCTGGGAGATAGTCGAAGGCTAGGACCGACAGGCTGCCGACGGGGGAACTGGACGAGCTGCGAGCGCTTTCATTCAGATCCAGGGAGGAACAACCGGACAACGCCATCGCGGCAAGCGAAGCGGCAATCAGGCACGGGAGCGAATTCATGGGGAACGAGGATGCTGGTTGGAGCACGCGTGCCGGCGGCTGGAGACCTGTGACACAGGGTCCGTCCCTTTGTTCGCGAAGTGTCGTCCATCCGGGATGATGCCATCCGGATTTACCCGTCGGTCGCCGGCCGGGTGCACTCGCCGCGGAGGCAGTTTTCCTTGTGCCCGCGAATGCCTAACGGAGGGATATTGCCAGCTCCCGGGGCTGCGGGCGCAGGAATTCAAAGGTCATCGGTGGTCCGCCCTTTGAGGAGGTGAGGGCATGGACGACCTCGCCATTGAAGACGTGAAGTGTAACCCACCCCCCATCCGCCAGTTGGTAGCACCACGCCGAATTTCGCCGGGGCCGAGCGCCGGTAAAGCTGATCTTGTCCAGGGGTCGGTAGAGATTGGGCACCCCGAAACGAGCCGCCACGACCTCCGCATCGAGGGGCCAGGTGTCCTTCGTGGCCCGGAAGAACGTCCGGAAAGGAGCTGCGTCGTGATACCTGACGACCGGATCCCCCTGCGGGTAGTAGACCAAGCGGATCTTCAGTGCGGCCAGTCCCACGAGGCCAATCAGCACCACCGCGAAAACAATCCCACGTCTGATTCCCTTGGGCATGTAGTGAAAACAATGGGCCGCACGCGACGCGACGCAACGCCCGCGATTCCACCCGGCGATTTTTGTGCCTCTTTCCGTCTTTTTGTGGCTAACCGTGGGTATGCCCATGCAGCCGAACATCCTGTGGATCGTGACGACCCAATGGCGGGCGCAGGCCACCGGCTTTGGCGGGGATGCCAACGCGCGGACACCCTGGCTCGACGGGCTGGCGAGCGAGGCAGTCATTTATGCCCAGGCGGTGACGCCCCATCCGCTTGGCCCGCAGGCGCGCGCGGCCCTGCTGACCGGGCAATTGTGTCCTGGGAATGGCGTGAGCGACTATTGGGACGCATTGCCGAGGCAGGCACGCACGGTCGCCCATGCATTGGGCGATCGCGGTTACGCGACGTCGTTCTTCGGGAAATGGCACCTTGCCGAGCGCGACCGCTCGGCGCCATTCGTCGGCGAAGCGCACGCGAAGATGATCGTGCCGCCGGAACGGCGGGGGGGATTTCAGTTCTGGGAGGGGTTCGAGAGCGGGTTTCTCCTCAATGATCCCTGGCTCCATGGCACGCGTTTGGCGGAGCCAAAACATTTCAAGGGCTACCAGGCGGACGTGCTGGTGCAGCGGGCGGCCGAGTGGTGCCGGGCGCCCGGTGGTTCCGATACGTCGGGGGCATTCCCCGAACTGCAACGGCCGTATTTCTGCGTGGTGAGCCTGGAAGCTCCGCACCCGCCCTACCACGCGCCGGCACCCCATGTGCGGGAACTGAAGCCGCATGAGATCAAACTCCGGGCCAATGTACCGACGGGAGGCCCCGTGGAGCGGCAGGCGCGGGAGGAACTGGCGGGCTACTACGCGCATATCGAGGCCACCGACCGGGCCATCGGCAAATTGCTCGCCGAGGTGGAGCTGGCCAACACCATCGTGGTGTTCACGTCGGTGCACGGCGATATGCACGGCGCCCATGGATTTTTCCGGAAGTGTTGGCCCCATGAAGAAAGCGTCCGCGTCCCGTTGCTGGTGCGCTATCCCCCGGGAAAAACGCCAAACGCCAAGCTGCCAACGCCAAACCAGCAGAGCCAGGATCCGGTCAGTTTGGTCGACCTCCCACACATGGCGGTGGCTTGGGCGGAAGGGCGAGAGTGGCACTGCCGGCGGGACAGCGCACTGATCTCAATGCCGGCCGGGACAGAAATCCCAATGCAGTGCCCGGTGGCATGGCGCGGCTTTCGCTCGGCCCGGCACAAGTTGATCCTTAACGCGGATGGCACCCCGTGGCTCTACTTCGACCTGGAGCGGGATCCCCTGGAATTGAACAACCTCGCCGCGGATCCCGCGCGGTCGGGTGAGATCGCGGAGCTGATAAGACTGATGTAGGGATTCGGGGCGTGGCAGGAGCTCTGTGCCTCGACCGAAGCGGACGTCATTGTCAGGGCGCAAAGCCCTTTCTACATGGAGAATCAGGCCGTTTTCTTCCCGAAGTGACGATGGATGGCGCCCTGGATTTCCTCGATTTTGATCGGTTTGGCCAGATGGTCGTTCATGCCGGCGGCCAGGCATTGTTCGCGGTCGCTCGGCATGGCATTCGCGCTGAGGGCCACGATGACGGGCTGGCGTTCCTTCGGCAGCGACCGGCGAATTTCGCGCGTGGCGGCGAGCCCGTCCATTTCCGGCATCTGGAGATCCATGAAAACAAGGTCGAACTTCCGATGCTGGACGGCGGCGACGGCCTCGACGCCGTTCGCGGCGGCGACGGCCTTGTAGCCCATGCGCTCGAGATACGTCATCGCCACCTTGGTGTTAACGGGATTGTCCTCGACCAGGAGGATCTCGAGCGGCAGCGCCTCGGCCAGGCGGCCGGTGGGAATCGGCGGCGTCGACGGGGTCCCGGCCTGCGCGGCGGCGCCGGCGATCACGCGGCGGAGGGCATCGTAGAGCGGGTAGGGCTTGATCGGCTTGGGCAAGCGGAAGACCAGGGCGTCGAGGTTCACGTCGCGTTTCTGGCTCCCATGGGCCGGCGCGAGCAGGACGACCGGCAGGTGGGGCTGGTTGGCGCGAAGCCGGGCGATCAGTTCGACGCCGGATGCGCCCCCCTGGTCCTGGTCAATGACCGCGGCGGCAAACCGGGTGTTCGCCGCGAGGGCGGCGGCTTCGTCCGGTGAACCCGCGAGCAGCGGTTGGAGCCCCCAGGCGCGCAGGCTTTGGTCGAGCATCAGTCGATTCACCGGATGGTCGTCGACGGCAAGCACCGGCCCTTTCACAACCAGGGGCGGGAAGGGCGGCACCTGATGGTCGGGCAGGTTGACGACCGAGGTCTCGATACAGAAACGGAAACGCGAACCCTGGCCGGGCACGCTCTGCACATCGATGCTGCCGCCCATCATGGTGCACAGCCGGTGGCAAATCGCGAGGCCGAGGCCCGTGCCGCCGTATTTTCGCGTCGTGGTGGAGTCGACCTGGCTGAACGGTTTGAAAAGCAGGCCGAACCGGTCGGGCGGGATGCCAATGCCCGTGTCCGTCACCAGAAAATCGAGCAGGAAGCTGCCGGACTCCGGGCGGGCGTCGGGAGCCAGGCGGGCCTCGAGCGTGATGAACCCGCGGGGGGTGAACTTCACCGCGTTGTTCGTGAGATTCACCAGCACCTGCCGGAGCCGGGTGATGTCGCCGAGGATGCAAGGCGGGATGTCGCGGTCGATGATGTAAGCCAGTTCGATGCCCTTGGCCGCGGCCTGGGCGGCAAAGATGTCGACGACCTCCTCCACGCATTGCGCGAGTTCGAACGGCTGGTTGTCCAACTCCATCTTGCCCGACTCGATCTTCGAGAAGTCGAGGATCTCGTTGATGATCGAGAGGAGGGCATCGCCGCTGGTGCGGATCGTGCTGACGTAGTCGCGTTGTTCGGGCGTCAGGTCGGTTTCGAGGAGCAGGCTGGTCATGCCGATGACGCCGTTCATCGGGGTGCGGATTTCATGCGACATGGAGGCGAGGAACTCCGACTTGGAGCGCGAGGCGGAGTCGGCTTCCTCCTTGGCCCGGCGGAGCTCCTGCTCCGTCTCGGCGCGCGCGGTGATGTCGGTCGCGATCACGATGAAATTCTCGACCTGGCCCTCCTCGTTGCTCACCGGCTGCAGGTCGAGGTGGACGTGAAACCGGCGTTCCTCGGTGGCGAGTTGGATCGCCTCGGTGGAGATCGGTTCGCAAGCGTCGAGGGCGGCGGTAATGCGGCCCAGCACCGCGGGATCGGCGTCCGGACTGGCCAGGTAGCGCAGGAGCGGCTGGCCGACAACCGAGCCGAGCGGCCGGCCGGTGAGCCGGGAATAGCTTTCGTTGGCCCACTCAATGCGACCGGTGGGATCCGTGATGATGACGGCATTGTCGGTCTTGCTGGCGACCAGCGAAAGCTTGCGGCTCTCCGCCTGGCTGGCGCGCAGGGCCTCGTCGGAGCGCTTGCGGGCGTTGATATTCTGCACGGTGCCCAACACGCGCCGCGGATGGCGCGCCGCGGAGAACGCGGTGCATTTCGCCCGCAGCGCAATCCAGAGCCATTCGCCGGAGGCCAGGTGCACGCAGTGCTCGATTTCGATGAGCGGAGTTTCGCCGCGGAAATGCGCCTCCATGACGGCGCGGACCGCCGCGCGATCGTCGTCGTGCAGCAACGCCAGCCAGCCGGTGCCGGATGTCGGCATGTCGATCGGCACGGTCCCCATCATCTTCCAGATGCTGGCGGTCAAATAGACCTGGTCGGTCTCGAGATCCCACTCGAAAACCCCGGCAAGGGTCGATTCGAAGGCGAGGTTGAGGCGTTCATCGGCCGTCTTCAGGCGGGCTTCGACGCGGCGGCGCTCCTCGTTTTCGAGCCGCAACTGCCGGCTCGTCGACTCGGCGGCCAGCTGGCGGCGGCGGGCAGCCTGCGCGAGGTTGGTGACGAGGCCGAGGAGCGCGCTGACGCCGACGCCGAAGCACAGCGTCAGTTCGGGCAGGTATTGCCGGCCGGACGCGATGAACGCGGGCCGGGGCGTCAGCGTGATCGTGAGATGCTGGTCGAGGATGTTGTAATGCGCCGTGCGCTGGAGCCGGGCATCCGGCTCATCCTGTCCAGCGGGAGTGTCGTATACCGTCACGCTGGCGCCCGCGCCGCGCCGCGCCGCGGGCCCCTCGATCGCCACCCGCGTTTGGTAGCGGGCGGAGAGGTTGAGCCGGCGATCGATGGCGCCGAAATATTTCTCGTAGTAGAACTCCCCGGCAATGAAGCCGAGGCCATCGGCCACGGGCACATAGACCGCGAAAGTTTCCGATTCGCCGGAGATGCCGAGCGGGGCGGTAATGCCAAAGCCCGGCGGCTGGCCGGCGGCGGCCAGGGCGGCGCGCCGCAGGGGATCGGCTTGGTGGTCGCGCGCCGCCGCGCCCTCATTGCCGTCCACCGGCCAGTACCACCGGGTGCGCCCCGTGCCGTCGAGGAATTGAATGGAGCGGCAGGCGGCCAAATCCTCGACGAGCGCGGCGGCTTCGCGTTCCCATCGCGCCTTGTCGGGCGCGGCGGAGCGCACGGCGAAGCGGCCCAGGGCCTTCGTCATGAATCCGACTTCGCCATCAAACAACCCGGCGAGATGGTCCATTGTCAGCTGTGTCGTCTGATGGATGTAGACGCGCTCGCGTTCGCGGAGGCTGACCCAGAAGCCGATGGTCAACGTGATGCCACAAAGCGTGACCGGCAGCCAGAGCCATTCCGGTCCCGCCGGGTCCACATCCGGCTGGCTGCGGGCGCCGAGGAAAATCAGCCCGCCGCCGAGGAGGATTAGTGCCGCCGCCGTGTGGGGGCCCGCCTGCGCGTAAGCCTGCCAGGCGGGCACGCCATTGAGCCCATTGCGGTAGGCGAACAACGTCGTCAGGGCATAGGCCAGCACCAGCGATCCGGTGAGGCCGAGCAACCGCGGCAGCCGCAAGTCATAGGGTCGCACGGCGAGCCACGTGACCAGGAGGGCGGAGAGGGTGCACGTGGCGGCGAGCGCCGCGGGCATCCGGGCCACGTGCGGACCCGCCACCAGCATCTCATGGTGGACCAGCAGCTGGTCCAGGCCGAAATCCGCCGCCAGGAACGATTCGAAGAGCGTGGCCAGCGCCAGCAGACTGGCGGCGAGGCCGACGGTGCGCCCGGCTCTTTTCCAGCCGGCGCGGAAGAAGATCGGGGTCAGACCGATCAACACGAAGCAGAGGGCCGCGTTGGCCGGCAGCGCGGCGTCGTAGGACCGCGGCTGCACGAGCGTCACGTGGCCGGTCCACCAGCCGAAAAGAACCACCAGGCCAAATAGCGCGAGCGCGCCGAAAGGTGCGAGCGGACCGTAGCTGAGCGGGGGGCGCTGGGGAGGGCGGCTCGAGGTGGTCGGCATGGCAGGCTCGCCCGGGATGGTGGGTCAGGGTCGTTGTCATGGCAACGGAATACCCGGGCGAACAACCGGGGAATCCTGCAAACTGAAGTTCGTGAAATCCCAGTTCGTGAAAATTACCAGATTCCGCCGGCGACGATTTCAAGATCACCGATTTCCCGATTTGCCGCTGGCAAGCTTCGCCGCCCCGGCCCGGAGGCAGGCTATTTCGCCGCCGGATCGTCCGTCGCCGGCTTGGGCTCGGGCGGCTTGGCGGGCGGCGCGTTCGGGGCCGAAGAGGAGCCCAGCGAGACCGACCATTTCGGATCGTCGAGGCGGCCGCCGAGCTTGAGCTCGAGGATGCTGGTCAGCGGATTGATGACGAGGCTGACCGCGGCGGCGAGCAGGCTGCCGGGCTGTTCGTAGGGCTTGAACTTGGCGCTGAAATCGAGCGCGTTGGTCGCGATGGTGTAGTTGCCGCGCGCGTCGATGACGGCGCTAGGGCCCGTGACCTTCAGGTCGCGGAAGAATAGCGTGCCGTCGGACAGGTTGAAGCTGGAACGCGCCTCGTCCAATTTCAGCGACGAAAAACTGAGCGACAGGCCGCTGAGCACCTGCGAGAGGAGGCCGAAGAGGTGGACCTCGCCGAGTTCCGCGCCGGTGAGCGCGGCGTTGCCGGTGCCGGCGAAACTCGCCACGCTAGCTGGGTCGCCTTGCGCGGACAGGGCCACGTCCAGGCTGCTGTTGGCGGCCTGCCGGATGAACTTGCCCTCGACGGCCGGGACATAGGGCTGGCCGAGGCGGTTGGCTTCGTATTCCTGCACCGCCCGGATGGTGCGGCCGAGGTTGGCCTTGTTGAGGAAGGCATCGAACCCGAGGCGGCGCGCGCCCGGCGCGCCCGTCAGCGAGGCGCGCCCGGTGCCCGTGCCGCCGGCCAGCGTGAAGGCGGCTTCCTCGATCTGCACCTCGTTTCCGGTCACGGCGCCCTTGACCTTCGCCGATTCCAGCGGAAAGCCAAAATAATGCAGGCTGTCCCGCACGTCGCCGGTGAATCGGTAGGCGGGCCGGGGGCCGTCGATCGCGCCCCACGCATGCACGAGCGGCGGGCTGGTGAAACGCAGCGACGCCAGCACCTCATCCGCGCGCCCCTCGAGCATGCGGCCGAGGACGGCGGGGTCGGCGTTGGTGGTAAGGTCGAATTCGAAGCGCGCGGTGTCGCGGCTGTTCGGCAGGCCAAAGCGCTTGAACGTGCCCTTGATTTCCTGTGTGCCCTGGGCGCGGGTGCCGTGGGCGGCGATGCCGTCGACAAATCCCGGCCGCACGAACACCGTCGCGTCCACGTGCTCGAAGTCGCCGCCCCACACGCGGGCGGAACGCACCGTGGCATGGACGAAGTTGTTGCTCAGCGACGGATCGCGCCAGCGCCCCTGGACGTCGACCTCGGCGACGGGCGGCTCGACCGGGAAGGCGAAATACCGGTTCCAGAACGCCTGCCACCAGTCGCCGCGGAACCAGCCGTTGATGTCGACGGGACGCAGCCGGCCTTCGAGGAGCATCCGATAGTCCGTCGTGGCGAAATTCATCCAATAGGAACCGCGCGCCTCGTTCTCGCCCATGGAAACAAACGCGTCGTGGGCCAGGAAGCTGGTGCCAACGATGTCAATGCGTCCCCGGGCGGCGGTGATCTTGACGCCCCGCGAATCGAGCCGGCCGGCGTCCACCCGGCTCGCGAGGCGGTCAAACCGCCAGCCGGGAGCCAAGACGGCGTCCGCCGAAAAGGCCACGGCATCGCCCATGAGGAAATAGGGGGCGGCGCGCGGCGTGTGCCGGGCCAGCACCCGGTTGATGAGCTCGGGCGCGACGCGACCCTCGGCGTGGATCTTGGCGCTTTGCTCCTTGAGGTGGGCTTCGACCTCGGCGGCGAGGAACTCGCCGTCGATTTGCGTCGCCACGGTGCTGCGCACGATGGGCCAGGCCGAAAGATCGGCGGTCACCCGCGGACCGAGCGTGATCTCGTTTTGGCCGGAAACCAAGCCCGCGGCGGCCTGCAGTTCCAGGGCGCGTCCCGTGAAATGTCCGGTATCCACCTCGGCCTTGAGGATGGCCCGGACGAATTCCGCGGCATATTCCCCGCGATCGAGCCGAGGAGTCATGACGTGAATCGAAACCGTCTGCGGGCCGGGATCCGCCAGCCGGAGTTGCGTTGCCGCCACCACCGGTCCGACGACCAGGGGTTGTTCCCCAGGCATCCGGACGGAAGCGGATGTGAACAGGAAATCGGCGGTATTACCTGCCTCGCCCGCCTGCAACCGCACGGCGAGGCTGGGCTGGTCGAGGTGATCGAGCTGATGCATGGCCTGCGCGAAATGACGCGCGGTCCGGAGGTAGGCGGCTTTGATCGCCTCGAGGGTCAACGGGGTGCCGCCGGGTTTTTTGGGCGCCAAGCCGGAGATTTCCCCCTGCACGGTAAGGGCCAGCGAACCGAGGTGGCCGGCAAACTGGTCCACATGCCAGAGCCGGCCTTCGTGGCGCAGCACGGCGACCAGGTCACTGACCACGGGCTCGGCGGCCCCGGTGGTTGACAGCATCGCGGGCAGCTGCAGGGCGGCGCCTTCGATTCGAATCAGTTCCGGCAGGTTCCAGCCGGAGAGCACGGACCAGAAATCATGGCGCACATACAGCAGCCGGCACGTCAGGAGCGGCTCTTCGAACGGCTTGGCGCGGACCTGGACGTCTTCCAGCAGGATCTGGCCCTTTGGGTCGAAATGCGCCCGGCCGAACTGGAGGGCCAGGCCGGAGCGGGCCAGCCCGGCTTCCACCCGGCGCAGGACAAACCCAGGCACCGGCAGGTCCCGCGCCAGCGCGACATAGATCAGGACCGCCAGCAGCACGGCCAGGACCAGCCAGATCGCCCAACAAATGACCGTGGTCACGCAGGAAGCGCAGAAGCGCAACCCGGTGCGAAGCCAGCTGTGGGTGGGGGCGGTCACGGGAAATCCTGTAGCGGCGGTCTATGACCGCGGAATGAGCAAGTGGCGTAATCTTGGAACCGGCGAAAGTTCAGCTTGGACGGTCGGTTGTAGCGTCGGCGCTTGCGCCGACCTCGCGAACGAGGTCGGACCAAGGTCCGACCCTGCATTCGATTTGGTCGGGCGACCCATACGGGACTTATACATCGAATTGTGGCACGGCGGTCATAGACCCCCGCTATAGTTTACGGCTTCGTATCCTTGGCCTCGGCGGGCGAGGTGGAGGCTGGCGCCGGATTTGTCGGGGCCGGCGTGTTCGTCCCCGTCGGCACGGGCGCGTTGGCCGGCGGCGGCGGGCCGGGGTCGCCGGTGTAGGTCAGCGGGAACAGCGAATCGAGCAGCTCCTGCGTGATGCTAAAGACAACCCCGCCGAAGTCAGCCGTGCCCGCCAGCTGGGTTTTGCCGCCAAAACGCTCGGTCAGGAGGAGGCTCGCCGGGGTGGACTGCGCCCCGCCGCTGCCGTTGAAGGCGACGGTATAGTCGACGCGGAATCGCCACGGCCGGGGCCCGGCTGGCGTTTCGGCGTGGTCGGTGGAAAAGGTCTCGGCGGCGAAGCGCTGCGCCCGCAGCTCGCCCAGCTCCTTGAGGATGCCATTCACGGCCTTCCGGATCGGCTCGGGTTCCATGGCGAGGGCGGCGGTCCAGACCTTGTCACCCTCGGCGAGTTTCTGCGCGTAGATCGTCTTGCCCGTGGCGAGGTCGACGACCGCCAGGCTGGTGATCAGCGCACCCTCGGGCAGTTTGCGCAGGAGGCGCTGCCGGTAGTGGAGCGCGGTGACCGGCGTCGCTTCGATAATGTCGGGCAGGATCTCGTACACGAACGTCGGGTTGGTGAGGCGGGCGAAGGCCTTGCCCGGTTCATCCGGGGACACGCCGATCTGGAGAACCAGCGTCGACGGATCGCGGCCACTCAGGCCGCCACCAGTGCTGAGGTTAAGCGTGATCTCGCGTTCCGGCCGGTTGAATCCCCACTTTTCCTTATCCGCGTCGGAGGGCGCGTCGCTGAGGAAGCCATAATGGATTCCTTTTTCCGTGACGGTCTCGCGCGCGGAAAGCGCCTGGAGTTTCAGCAGCAGGTTGCCGATGACCGTGGCATCGCCCGAGATCGTCACGGGGGTTTGGCCGGCCGTGCGGGTGACAACCTGCCAGCCTTCGGTGGCCGGCACGGCGGTGGCCGCCGCGCCCGGTGCGGACGACGCGGCGGGTGCCGCCGGCGGAGCGGATTCGAGCTTTTGGAGGGACAGCTCGGGCTGGCCGGGAGCGGTGATTGTCAGGCTGGTAACGGTGGCCGGTTCGAAATCAACCACCCGCGGGTCGCGCAGGCTTTCCTGGGACGAGCCCAGCTTTTCCAGCAACTTGGGATTCACGGCGGTCGTGAAGACGACGGATTTGTCTTCGATCTTGGCGTAGTAATCGCCGGCGGTGGGGGCGGGCTTGCCCAGCAGCAGCGTCTCGCGACGGGCATTCCCCTCCAGGGTGATGCGCAGGATGGGAGAGTTCAGGCCGGTGCGATCGAGGTCGGCGTCATGCGGATCCAGGAACGACTTGGCGGAAAGGCTGTTCAACTCGTTGATGGTTTGCTCGACCGCTGTCTTGGCTGCGCGCGCGAGGATCGGGCTCTCGAAACTCCAGCGGCTGTTGGCGTCGCGGCGGAGGCGCACTTTGATGTTGGCCGGGGTGGTGGTCTGGATGTTGAGGGATCGGACTTCAAACACGTGGATGGAGTAGATGGACTCGGCGCGGAGATTGTTCAGCGGCAGGCCAACCGTTTCGGCCAGGCTGCGGCCGACGACGTGAATGCGGCTGCGATCCGGCGAGAGGACGTACAGGCGGTTGCCGGTCTTGGTGTCGTCCCCGATCAGGAACTTGAAGGTCTTTTGGGCCGCGGTGAATTCGACGGTGTAGGCGGGATCGGCGAGCCCATAGTCGGCCAGGGTCTGGCCGCTCTTGTCGAGGTCCGCGACGGCGAAACTGGTGACATTCTTGAGGAACTGGAGTTCATTGTGGACGCTCGAGACGGCATTGGGATTGGCCGGCCATTCGTACGGCGCAGTGAGCCACCACCCATCGCCGCGCTTTTCCATCCGGACCGTTTCGCCCGTGCGGCTGGTGCGCGTGAAGGAATCCATGCTGGCAATCTCCGTGGGCAGCACCTGGTGGCTTTTCTTCCGCTCATCGAGGTCACGGAGCAGCGGCCGGTCGTAATAGTAGATGTAACAGAACAGGACGACGTTCAGGAAAAGCAGGACGACGGTGACTTTGGAGCGCATCGGAGGATAGGGCTGAACGGCTGAAAGGCGGAAGGGGAGGAGAGGCGGAAGGAGGTCGGGCTGCTAGTGGTGGAGAAAAGGGGGGGCAAGGATGGGCGGGCTTCAGCCTTTCAGTTCTGCAGTCATTCAGCCCTTCAATTCCGCCTCGTCCAATACACCCCGAGCCCGAACAGCGCGATCACGCCGGGCACGCCGAGGAGCAGGCCGAGCCGGAGCCGGGTGAGTTCATCGGCGCTGAGGGCGAGTTGGAACCGCTCGATGGGACGCGCGGGGATGTTGAGCTGGGTGTCGCGCTCGGTCGCCCAGCCGACCGTGGCGAGGAAAAGGTTGAGGTTGCCCACGGTAATGATGCGGTCGTTGGTGACGAGGTCGGCCGCGCCCACCACGGCGACCCGGCCGCCCTTGACGCTGAGGGGCAGGTCGGCCGGCTTGAGGCGCTCGGAAATGACCATGACCCCGAGCTCGCCCTTAAGATCCTGGCCGGGAGTATAGTCCGGCATGATGTTCCGGAGGCGGTAACTGCTTTCCCCCCAGGCATTGGGGCTGCTCGCGATGAGCTTCTTGACGCGCAGGCCATCGTCGAGCGACCGGCCGAGGTCGTCGCTGACGCTGCGGGCCACGCTCACGATGACCGACATGCCGTTGTTCATCAGGTTGTCCGTGATGTGGCTGGGGGCGTCAGCCTTGAAATTCCAGAGGAGAACCTCGTTGTTCTCGGTCTGGCTGCGGGGATCCAGGTCGTAGATGACGTTGTCCTGCACGATGACGCCCCAGTCGAAGAGCAGGTTTTCGAGGCCAAGGGCCACACCGGGATCGAGCAGCAGGATCAGCCGGCCGGCGCGGGTGGTCAGGTAGTTGCGGAGTAACTCTTCCTCGAACGGCTTGATCGCGGACTGGGGTGACGCGATCACGATGAGCGCGGCATCCTCGGGTATTTTCCGGCTGAGGGTCAGGTCGAGGCTCGCGACCTCGTAGTTGCGGGCGCGCAGCTCGTCGCGGATGCCGGAAAGGCCCCGGCGGCGGTCGACGTCCTCGGGCCGCATCTCGGCGTGCCCGGCCAGAAAATAGATCTTTTTCTTCTCGGGACTCGAGACGTCGAGGAGGGCGGCGGTCAGGATGGACTCGCCGCGGAACGCCTCGCGCTTCATGTCCTTCAACCGGTAGAAATCCGTCACGAGGAGCGTCTGGCGCCGGTCGTCGCTGATGAGGACGATGCGGTTGGCGGCGTCGACGCCGAAGGTGTCGGCTTCCTTGCGGTCCTTGTAGACGTTGACGTAGCGGACATCGATCCGGCCCTTGTCCTTGTTGCGCGTCACATAGGAATACTCGCGCAGGAGTCCGCTGATGTCCCGAAAGGCCTGGGCCACCTCCTCGTCCGTGCCCTCCTCCGGCACGGTGACGACGATCTGGATGTTGCGGTCGAGTTGTTCGAGATAAGAACGGGTTTCCGCGGAGAGCGAATGCTGCCGGCTCTCCGTCAAGTCGAAGCGCCAGGAATGGTTGAGCGCAAGGTAGTTCAGCCCGCCAAAGAGGCTCAGGAACAGCACCGCCTGGAGGACGAGGTTGACGAACCGGATCCAGCGCGCGGCGCGAAAGCTGTCGTAGGAGCTCATGGGTCAACCGGTTGCTCCAGAAACACCGCTACAGGTCGAGTCAACGGACGCGAACGATTCCATCTTTCGGCTGAGGTGACGGGCATGGTTCGCGATCATTTTCAGCTGTTCAGCATCTTCGCCTCGACGCCGAGGACGCTGAAGATGAGGGCGAGGATTGACCCCGTGAGGTAGAAAAAGACCTGGCGGGTGTCGACGATGCCATGCGTGAAGTCGTCGACATGGCCGGGAATGCGGAGCATTTCCGCGGCGGACTTCACGGGTGAGAGCAGTTCGGTGTTCAGGGCGGGCAGTTCACTCACCAGGCTCAGGCCGCCGACGAGGCCGAGCAGGATGGTGAAGCTCAGGATGCCAGCGACAGCCTGGTTGCGCGTCACCGCACTGGCCAGGATGCCCACCGCGATAAAAAGCAGTCCGCTGACCGCGATGAAAAGATAGCCGCCGATCAGCGGGCCGGAGTCGAGATAGCGGACGTCGCGGGCGTAAATCTGGAGGATGTAGTGGAAGCCGAGGGTCGATCCCCAGAGCGCCAGATAAAACAGGTAGGCTGCGCTGAACTTGCCCAGCACCACCTCGGCGGTGCTGACCGGGGCGGTGAGCAGGGTTTCGAGCGTCCCGAGCCGGCGCTCTTCGGCGAAGGATTTCATGGTCAGCAGCGGCACCATGAAGAAGACCGGCACGAAAAACGCCTTGAAGAACACGGCGGCCGGCGGGGTTTCCTGCGGGGCATTGCTGTAGTCCGCCAGGATGCCGACGAAGATGAAGCCCATCACCAGCAGGAAGAGCACGGCCGCCACATAGGTGCTCGGGTTGTAGAGCAGCGAACGGATCTCGTGGGAGAGGATGGTGAAGTAGTGGCGCATCAGGGAAAGGCCGGAGGCTTGAAGAGCCAAAGGGCAGAAGGCGGAGGTTCGGTAGCGATGAAGTGGGAGGGGTTCAGTTCTTCAGTTTTTCTCTCCTTCAGACCTTGGGCAGCGGTGCCCGGCTGTCGCCGTGGAGTTCCTTCTTGTCCGGCAGTCGGGCGTCCCAGCTGCGGCGGGTGGCGGCGAGGAAGACATCTTCGAGCGAAGGCTGGGTGCGGCCGAGCGAGCGCACGCGATAGCCGGCGGAGGGCAGGGTCCGCAGGATCTGTTCGCCGAGGTCGTTGGGGGAATCCGTCATGAGGGTCGCGGCGTGGAAGCCGTCGGGCCCGGCCGCTTCCTGTGAGACAATCCGCAACGTGGGCTCGATGTCGGGGAGCAGGGCGGCCAGCCCGGCCGGGTCGCCCGCCAGTTCGACCCGGTAGGTGGTGTGGCCGAAGATTTCATGCCGCAGGTCGGCGGGCGAGCCCGACGCCACGATGCGCCCGCCGTTGATGATGAGCACGCGGTCGCAGGTTTCCTCGATCTCGGGCAGGATGTGGCTGGAAATGATCACGCTCATGCGGCCGCGCAGGCTGGCGATGAGGTTGCGGACAATGATGATCTGGTGCGGGTCGAGCCCGATGGTGGGCTCGTCCATGATGATGACGGCGGGTTCGGCCAGGATGGCCTCGGCGATGCCGACGCGCTGCTTGTTGCCCTTGGAAAGGCGGCCGAGGATGCGGTGGCGGTTGCGCTTGAGGTCGCAAAGCTCGAGCACCTCGTCGATGCGGGCACGGAGTTTGGCCCGGGGCATTTCCTTGAGGCGGCCGCGAAACCAGAGGTACTCGGAAACGCGCAGGTCTTCGGGCAACGGATTGTTCTCCGGCATGTAGCCCACGTGGCGCTTGGTGGCCTCGGGGTGGCTGGCCACGGGCAGGCCGCAGATGCGGACCGAGCCGGAATTGGCGGGGAGGAAGCCGGTGAGAATCCGCATCGTGGTGCTCTTGCCCGCGCCGTTCGGGCCAAGGAGCCCGACAATCTCGCCCCGCTTCACGGTGAAGCTCAGGTTGTTGACCGCCGTCAGGGAACCGTAGGTTTTGACGAGATTGGATACCTCAATGGTGATGTCGGGAATATCGGCCATGCCGCTTGTGCTGGGGGAGTTAGACCGGGATTGGCACCGGCCCGCAAGCTTGCGTATCAGGCGGCCGGAGTAGCTTCCCGACCCAGCGTGACCTCCCCAGCGCGAAAGCGTTCCGTGCGGCCCGGCCCGGTGCGTACGATGAGCGAGCCCTCGTCATCAATTCCCGTGGCGGTGCCGCTGACCACCCGGTCGCCCTGGGTGACCGTCACCGGCTTGCCGCGCAGCACGTCGAATCGCTGCCAGAGTTCCGCGAACTTGTCGCGATAGTCGCCATCGATGAACTGGCTGTAGGCGGAAAGGACGCGCGTGATGAGGGCCGCGGCGAAGCGGTTGACGTCGACCGGCGCGCCGACGGCCTCGGCCAGCGAAACGGCGGTGCGGGCGAGGTCGCGGGGCAGGTCGTCCGGGCCGGCATTGAGGTTCAATCCCAGCCCGAAGACGAGGTCATGGACCTCATCCGCATCGATGCGGGCCTCGGTCAGCATGCCGCCCGCCTTGCGCGCGGCGAGGAAGAGGTCGTTGGGCCATTTCAGCCCGGGTTCGATCTTGCAGAAATTTGCCACGAGTTCGCAGACATTGAGGCCCATCCAGAGCGTGAAATCCTGGAGGCGGGCCGGCTCGAGCTTGGGGCGGAAGACAAAGGTGCTGTAAAGGTTGCCCGCCGCCGGGCTGTGCCAGGTGCGGCCCCGGCGACCCCGGCCCTGCGTTTGCTCCCGGGCCAGGATGACCAGCGGCAGCCGGCTGCCGGCGGCGAGGTGGCGCCCCGCCTCGCTGTTGGTGCTGTCGACCTTGTCGAGGGTGACAAGATTGGGCACCCGGCCGCGGCCGGCGAGGTGCGCCAGGATGAGGGCGTGGTGCAGTTGCGGCGGAGTCTGCACCAGCTTGTAACCGCGACTGCGGGCCGCTTCGAACTCGAATCCCTGTTTGGTGAGCTTTTGCAGCTGCATCCAGATTGCGACCCGGGACAAGCCCAGCGATTGGGCGAGACGCGTGCCGGAAACATAGCCGTTTTCGCTGGCAAGGAGTTCGCGGAGGATGGTGACTTCAGTAAGGGGCATGAATTTGGCGTCGCCGAAGGCGATGGGCGCCCTTACCAAAACAGAGAACAATGGCTGCGCAAACGTCATTTAGCGCCTTCACTGCCTCCGTCGCCGACGGCCAACCCCCGGCTGGCGCGGGTCCAGCCCTCCTGGCGCTGTGGCATGATGCACGGGGCGATTGGGACCGGGCCCATGAACTGGCGCAGGCCGCGGGAGGCCGCGATGGCGCCTGGGTGCATGCGTACCTTCACCGCAAGGAGGGCGACGAGGGAAACGCTGGCTATTGGTATGCCCGCGCGGGAAGGCCGGCCGCCACCGGGGATTTGCGCGCGGAGTGGGAGGCCATCGCCCGCGAGCTGTTGGCGGAGAAATAAATTGCGCGGGCCGGCGCGAAACCTAGCTTGCGCGCGTGATTACGCGCGCCCTCCTGACCCGCCTGCTCCTGGTCTGGAGCCTGGGCTTGGGATTGCTCCAGGCCGGGGCGCGACCCGCTTACGAATTTCGTCCGGAAAGGGTGCCCGCCTGCGCGGATTGTGACAAAGGTTGCGAGGGCATGGAGCAGATGCCGGCGAAAGACTGCCAGGCGGTCTGCCTGGTTTGGTGCGTGACGCCCGGCTTCAACGCGCTGGCCGAGGCGGAAGCCCACCCGGTCCTGCTGACGGCGCCGGGGCCGGCGCCGCGCTGGGTGGATTTCCACGGCCCGACCCGCAGCGCGCGTCCGCTCCTGCCGCCACCGCGGGTGTGAATCCACCGCGGAGTTTCCGCGGCAAACGGGGGCGGCGCTTCGTGCCGCTCGTTGGATTCATCAACCTCATTCACGGACAACCATGAAGAAGAACACGCTCGGCCTCCTGGCCGCGGCGGTCCTGGCCATCGCGGCCACGGCAGCCTTCGCGCTGGATGCGCAAAAGGCCGCCGCCGCGCCGGCCGGCGACTGCGGTGATTGCTGCACCTCGTGCGGCAATTGCGGTGGCTGCGGCAAGTAAGACCAGCCTGATCGATTGATCGCGAGGGCACGCGCGAAAGCGCGTGCCCTTTTTGCAAGATGCCGGTCCCTGGAGGCGGGGTGGCCCCCCCCCCCGCCTCCAGGGACCGGCATCTTGCAAAAAGGGCACGCGCTTTCGCGCGTGC
>DASZPS010000128.1:0-11895 GCA_035549955.1 Lacunisphaera sp.
CCTGAGCCGGGATCATGCAATTGAAGCGCCGTTTCGCTCGGTAGCGAACCGACCGAAGGGTGGTCGTCGATTTCCATATCGACGACAAGGACTCACGAGGCGTGCGAACCTGGCGTCGGTGTGGAAACCGACGCCCACCAATTGCATGATCCCGGTTGAGACCTGAAATAGTGTACGGGACCCGACTTTTCAGGTCTCAGGTTTCAGGTCTCAGTTTTCGCCGCCTCAGCTTCCCGGCTTCGTCGCCGGGACCTTCGCGATCTCGGGCGGCACCTGGTCGGCCGGGTAGGTCGGGAAGCTCATCGTGAGGAGGGAAATCGTCGGCACGCTGAATCTGGCCTGCCCGGCGCTGCGGTCGACCAGGACGGCAACCGCGACGGCGCTGCCGCCCATTTTGGCCACGATGTCCAGGCACTCCTGGACCCGGCCGCCGCGCGTGATGACGTCCTCCACCACGAGCACTCTTTCGCCCGGTTTGAAGGTGAAGCCGCGACGCAGGACGAGCGCGTTGTTCTCCTTTTCGGCAAAGATGAACCGGCATTTCGACTGCCGGGCGACTTCCTGGCCGATCACCAGGCCGCCCATGGCGGGCGCGAGCACGGTGTCGTAGGCCAGCGTGCCGAGCTTCTGCTTCAGCAGCGAGCCGAGCCGCTCCACTGCGGGCATGTCCTGGCACACCTGCGCGCATTGGAAGAAATGCCCGCTATGCAGCCCGGACCGCAGGACAAAATGCCCCTGTAGCAGCGCCTTGGTGCGGATAAAAATATCGGTGACCTCCTGTTGAACGGCATCCATGGGCGTAAAGTTGGGAGATTCCTTTGGCCAAGGGAATTTCTTTTTGCTGGAAGGGCCCGCGTCCCGGTGGCCATGAATTGTAGCCGCCGTCGCTGACCCTTTGTCCGGCCTCAGCGAGGCCAGCTACAGCCAAACTGGTCAGGCCGGAGTCCGACCATCCAGCGTTGTTCTTAGTAGAAGCCGTCCGAGCGGATTGCCTCGGCCCGCAAGGGCTCGGGCCCTCGGCTCCTGTACTCCGTTCTCTCCGTTCCCTCCGGTGAAATGGATCGAGGATTTCATCCGTGCACATCCGGGGAATCCGTGGTTAGACTCGCTCCCGTGAAACCGCCCGTGCCCATCCCGGACAAGCCGGCCCTCGAGGACGAACTGGGCGATGTGTTGGAGAAGGCCCTGCGGAACATCCCGCTCACCGTCGAAAACCTGGCCGCGGCCACGGGCATCGAAGTGAGCCGCCTGAAGGATGCCCTCGATTATCGGCCCGACCTGACGCCGGCCGAACTCCGAAAAGTCGCGTCGGCCCTGAATCTCAACGAGGTCGGTTTGACCGCGCTCGCCCAGGGGCTCTATCCGCTGCCCGATCCGGTCGGCCTGCCGTTCAGCCTTTATCCGCTGCGCATGCCGTTCGGGGTGGGCGTCGCCAACGCGTACCTGGTTTCGACCGGCGGCGACGGGGCCGTTCTGTTCGACACCGGCGCGAGCCACGCCGAGCTCCACCGGGCCTGGCCGGAGCAAATCCAGCGCCTCGAGGCGGTGTTCGTCACCCACTACGAGGCGGAGCACATTGGCGGCCTGGAGGTCGTGCTCCGGGAGAGCGAAGTCGGCGGCTTTCACGGCCCCCCCAACGGCCGGTGGCCGCAATGCCGCGGCATGGGGGAGGAGCAGACGGTCGGCTACGCCGGCCTGGCCATCACCGCGTTCAGCACACCCGGCCATGCCGACGCGCACAATTGCTACCTGGTCACCTCCGTCACGGTGGCTGACGCCCCCTCGGTCCTCATCTCGGGCGATCTCATCTTCGCCGGTTCGCTCGGCGGCGGATATTTCTGCTGCCAGCGGCAGCTCACGCATTCGCGACGCATCCTCGCGCTGCTGGCCGACGACACGATCATCGCGCCCGGGCACGGGCCGTTGACCACGGCGGCCAACGAGCGCCGCTTCAATCCGTTTCTATCCTGACGCGCCCGGCAGAGCGCAGCCGGGCGGCTGGTCGACCGAATCTTGGATCTTGTCCGCCGGCAGCAGTTCCGGGATGAACTACACGAGTTTCTGGTCCCGGAAGTAGCAGGAGGAGCCGTTGGCGCCATACGCCTTCACGGAGCCCTCGAGGTAAACCAAGTCTTACGAGAGGGTGTTGCGCAGGAAGCTGCTTTTGGTGGAGCCTACTTTGGCCGCGAAGGGAAACATGCTGCAGGCGGAGGCTCAAACTGGCCGGGGTCCTGGATCCGGGCCGTTGCTTTCCCAGACCGGACATTTCACCGTCATGAGCGATCCAATCACCAAAATGTCCGTCCGCGCTCCGGGCGGAACGACCTTGTCGCGGCGCGCCCCGACAAAGTCGGCCCGACAGGGCGCATCCTTCACACTTCTGAGGGTGAAATCGGCGGGCTAAAACGGCGGGATCGTATGCGCCGTCGGCACCATGGATCTCTTGCCGCGGGCGGCATCAATGATCCGGCGGACCATGGCAGGAATGGTCAGAAGGAAGATCTTGGCATCCAACCCGGGCGAAACGGTTTCGGCGTAGCGAAGATCCAGCTGGATCATCTCCTCGAGCGTAGTGTCGTTCTCGCCGGAAACCTGCCACAAACCGGTCAGGCCTGGCACGGCTTCGCAGCGCTTGCGTTGCCAAGGCTCGCACGCCGAAAATTCGGCGGGCAGGCACGGGCGGGGACCAATCATGCTCATTTCACCCCGGAGGACATTGATGAGCTGGGGCAATTCATCGAAGCCCGAGGCGCGCAGCAGCCAGCTGCCCGCGAACATCCGTGCTTCACCGCGCTCATCGCGGCCGATGGCCTCCTTTGCCGGCCGGGCCCCCCGCGGAGTGGTTGCCACGTGCATGGTCCGGAACTTGTAGAGCCAGAATCTTCGCCCCTTCCACCCGATCCGCTCCTGGCGGAATATCACCGGCCCAGGGGAAACCAGTTTCATGCCTATGGCTAACAGCAGCGTAAGCAGGACCAGGCCGGGGAACGCGAGCAGGCAGCAGACAAGGTCGATGCCCCGCTTCCATGCGGGCAGTGCTCGGAACGTTGCGGTGACTCGGTCAAAGATCGAAGGATGCAGGCTGATTGTGCTCATGGGGTTGGGCCGGCAAAACGCCGGCACGGTTGTGTCTGGCTTGAAGCCCTACTATAGCTCCGAGGCTTCCAAAGTCCGAGTGGCAATGCTCCGCGTTTTTTGACTCGGCGATACCCTTTCTACCTGCGCGTCCGTTGCTTTCGCGACTTTCGGCCGGGGCTGTTTACGGGTGGTTTTTCGGTCCAAATATTTTGTTTGCTACGTCCCGGCCTTTGGGGTCTGGTGGCCGCTCTTCCGTCGAAAATCGGGGCGTAGCTTAGCCTGGTAGAGCGCTACGTTCGGGACGTAGAGGTCGTGAGTTCGAATCTCACCGCCCCGACCATTCTTCGCCGCAGGGCAACGGAGGTGAAAAGTGGTCCTCCAAAGCCTTGGCGACGGCGGACAGCCTGATCGCAACGCGAGTGGGCTACGAATGGCACCGCCGCGTGGACGCGTCACGGGGGTGGTGGGTCCATTTCAGTCCAATGTAGGGTCGGACCTTGGTCCGACCTCGCGCATGAGGTCGGCGCAAGCGCCGACCCTACAATCAAACCAACGCGAAAGAAACAAATGGACCCACTACCGTCACGAGTGGCGGGGCGCAAAGCCCCTCCCACACTCGCCCGATTTCCCCCCGTAAACTGGCCCGGATTAGGCTTATGACAGCCTTCCATGCCGCCGGTCCATTTCTGTGCCTCTCTGCGCGACGGAATCCTGTTCCGCCCCTCGTCCGACCCGGCAAAAAACATTATTGCCACGACCACCTCCGCTCCTCGTTTATTGTCCGCTGCGAAGGTCCGGAGACAGCCAGAATCCAGCCGCCGCACGCTCGAAAACCACCGCATGACCACCTGAACAACTCCATGTCCAACCAGCCTCATATCCCCGCCGCCGGGTCGCCCCGGACCGGCCGGCCCGCCAAGCAGGGTCTTTACGACCCGTGGTTTGAGCACGACGCCTGCGGCGTCGGGTTCATCGTGGATATGAAAGGTGGCAAATCGCACAAGATCGTCTCCGACGGCCTCCAACTTCTGCGCAACCTCGACCATCGCGGCGCCAGCGGCGCCGAGGTCAACACCGGCGACGGCGCCGGCATCCTCATCCAGCTCCCGCACAAGTTCTTCGCCGAGGGCTGCAGGTCCTCCATCCGCTTCACGCTTCCCGAGGCCGGCCAGTACGGCGTTGGGTTGGTGTACCTGCCGCGCAACGCCTCCGTCCGCCGCAAGGTCGAGGAGAAGTTCGAACAGGTCGTCCAATCCGAGGGCTGCACCTTCCTCGGCTGGCGCACCGTGCCCACCAAGAACGCCTCCCTGGGTGACACCGCCAAGTCGGCGGAGCCGTTCATGCGCCAGTGTTTCATCGCCCGCCCCGAGGGCCTCGATGAACTCGGCTTCGAGCGGAAGCTCTATGTCATCCGCAAGCGCGCGTATAACGACATCCGTACCTCGACCCTCACCGGCGCCGAGACCTGGTACGTCGCCAGCCTGTCGTCGCGCACCCTCGTCTACAAGGGCATGCTCACGACCGATCAGGTCGACAATTACTTCCCCGACCTGAAGCACCCGGCGATGGAGTCGGCGCTGGCGCTCGTCCACTCGCGCTTTTCGACCAACACCTTCCCGAGCTGGGAGCGCGCGCACCCGTACCGCTACCTCGCCCACAACGGCGAGATCAACACCCTCCGCGGCAACATCAACTGGATGCACGCCCGCCAGGCGCTCTTCGAGAGCCCGGTCTTCGGCGACGACATCAAGAAGATCATCCCGATCGTGAACCCCAATGGTTCCGACTCGTCGATGTTCGACAACACCCTCGAGCTCCTCGTACTCGCCGGACGCCCGCTGGCGCATGCGATGATGATGCTCATCCCCGAGCCGTGGTCCAACCACGAGTCGATGGACCCGCAGCGCCGCGCGTTCTACCAGTACCATTCCTGCCTGATGGAGCCGTGGGACGGCCCCGCTTCCATGGGCTTTACCGACGGCACCCAGATCGGCGCGATTCTTGACCGCAACGGCCTGCGCCCCTCCCGCTATTACGTCACCAAGGACGGCCTCGTCGTCATGGCCTCCGAGGCTGGCGTGCTCGACTTCCCGCCGGAGGACATCGTCCGCAAGGGCCGCCTCCAGCCGGGTCGCATGTTCCTCGTCGACACCAAGCAGGGTCGCATCATCGAGGACGAGGAGATCAAGCGCGACATTTGCAGCGCTCACCCGTACCAGGACTGGATCAAGGAACACCTCGTCCACCTGAGCGACCTTCCCGAGGCGCCGATCGTCGAGACGCCTGACCACGCCACGCTCCTCCAGCGCCAGATCGCCTTCGGCTATACCTTCGAGGATGAGCGCGTCATCATCGCCCCGATGGCCAAGGACGGTGTCGAGGCCATCGGCTCCATGGGCAACGATGCCGCGCTGGCGGTGTTGTCCAACAAGCCGCGGCTGCTCTACGACTACTTCAAGCAGCTCTTTGCGCAGGTCACCAACCCGCCGATCGACTCGATCCGCGAGGAAATCGTCATTTCCCACGAGACGCGCCTCGGTTCCGAGGGCAACCTGCTCAACCCGCAGCCGACGGCCTGCCGCCGCGTCGAATTGAAGTGGCCGGTCCTCACCAACGAGGAGTTCGCCAAGATTCGCCGCACCAACCTTCCCGGCCTCAAGATGGGCGTGCTGCCCATCCTGTTCCGCGTCGCCCGCGGCGAAAAGGGCCTGGCCAAGTCCATGGAGGAACTCTCCATGATGGCCCGCCGCATGATCGAGGAGGAGGAGGTCAACGTCATCATCCTTTCCGACCGCGGTGTGACGAAGGACTACGCGCCGATCCCGTCGCTGCTCGCCGTCGCCGGCCTGCACCATTACCTCATCCGCGAGGGCCTGCGCACCCGCGTGTCGCTCGTGCTCGAGACCGGTGACGCCCGCGAGGTGCACCATTTCGCGCTGCTCATCGGCTACGGCTGCAGCGCCATCAACCCATACGTCGCGTTCGAGACGATCGACGACATGATCCGCGAGGGGATGCTCCAGGGCATCGACCACAAGAAGGCCTGCGCCAACTTCGTGAAGGCCGCCTCCAAGGGCGTCATCAAGGTCATGTCCAAGATGGGCATCTCCGCCGTCCAGTCCTACCGCGGCGCGCAGGTGTTCGAGGCTCTCGGTCTCCGCCAGGACGTGGTCGACCACTACTTCACGTGGACGCCTTCACGCGTTGGCGGCATCGGCCTCGATGTCATCGCCCAGGAAATCCTGATGCGCCACCGCGCGGCCTACCCGGACCGCCAGGTCAACGGCCACGTACTGCCCGTCGGCGGCCTTTACCAATGGCGCGCCAGCGGCGAAGCCCACCTCTTCACGCCGGAGTCCGTGCACGCGCTGCAGAAGGCCGTCCGCACCAACTCCAAGGCCGCCTACCAGACCTACGCCAAGCTGGTCAACGAGCAGAGCGGAAGGCTCTGCACGCTGCGTTCGCTCCTCGACCTGAAGGCCGGCCCGGCCATCCCGATCGAGGAGGTCGAGCCGATCGAGAAGATCATGAAGCGCTTCAAGACCGGCGCCATGTCCTATGGCTCCATCTCGAAGGAGGCTCACGAGACGCTGGCCATCGCGATGAACCGCATCGGTGGCAAGTCCAACACGGGCGAGGGTGGCGAGGACGCCGAGCGCTTCACCTGGACCAACGAGCAGGGCGACTCGAAGAACTCCGCCATCAAGCAGGTCGCCTCCGGCCGCTTCGGCGTCACGAGCGAATACCTGGTCAACGCCCGCGAGCTCCAGATCAAGATGGCCCAGGGCGCCAAGCCCGGCGAGGGCGGCCAGTTGCCCGGCACCAAGGTCTATCCGTGGGTCGCCAAGACCCGCGGCACCACCGCCGGCGTCGGCCTCATCTCCCCGCCGCCGCACCACGACATCTATTCCATCGAGGACCTCGCGGAGCTCATCCACGACCTCAAGAACGGCAACAAGGACGCGCGCATCTCCGTGAAGCTCGTGTCCGAGGTCGGCGTCGGCACCGTCGCGGCCGGCGTCGCCAAGGCCCACGCTGACGTCGTGCTCATCTCGGGCTACGACGGCGGCACCGGCGCCTCGCCGCAGACGTCGCTGCAGCACGCGGGCCTCCCCTGGGAACTCGGCCTCGCCGAAACGCACCAGACCCTCGTCCTCAACAACCTTCGTTCGCGCATTGCGGTTGAGACCGACGGCCAGCTCAAGACCGGCCGCGACGTCATCATCGCCGCCCTGCTCGGGGCCGAGGAATTCGGCTTCGCCACCGCGCCGCTCGTCGCCACGGGCTGCATCATGATGCGTGTCTGCCACCTCAACACCTGTCCGGCCGGCGTCGCCACACAGGACCCGCAGCTCCGCGCCAAGTACGCTGGCAAGCCCGAGCACGTGGTGAACTTCATGAAGTTCATCGCAGAGGACATGCGCGAGCTCATGGCCGCGCTCGGCTTCCGCAGCGTCGAGGAAATGATCGGCCGCACCGACCGCCTCGAGGCGAAGAAGGCCGTCGACCACTGGAAGGCCAAGGGCCTGGACTTCTCCAACATCCTCTATCAGCCGGACGTCGGCCCCGAGGTCGGCCGCTTCTGCTCGCAGAAGCAGGACCACGGCATCGACCGCTCCCTCGACATGACCACGCTGCTCGCGCTGGCGCAGCCGGCCATCGAGCGCGGCGAAAAGGTCGTCGCCGAGCTTCCCATCCGCAACGTCAACCGCGTCACCGGCACGATCACATCGGGCGAGGTGACCAAGAAGCACGGCGCCAAGGGCCTCCCCGAGGACACCATCAAATTCAAGTTCAAGGGCTCCGCCGGCCAGAGCTTCGGCGCGTTCGTCACGCGCGGCATGACGCTGTCCATCGAGGGCGACGCCAACGACTACTTCGGCAAGGGCCTGTCGGGCGGCAAGCTCATTGTCTTCCCCGACGCCAAGGCCCCCTTCAAAGCCGAGGAGAACATGATCGTCGGCAACGTGGCCTTCTACGGCGCCAGCGCCGGCGAGGCCTACATCCGCGGCCTCGCGGGCGAGCGCTTCGCGGTCCGCAACTCCGGCGTCACCGTCGTGGTCGAGGGCGTCGGCGACAACGGCTGCGAGTACATGACTGGCGGCAACGTCGTGGTGCTCGGCCGCGCCGGCCGCAACTTCGGCGCCGGCATGTCGGGCGGCGTCGGCTATGTGCTGGACGAGGCGGGCGACTTCGCCGGCCGCGTCAACCCGCAGATGGTCGGCATTGAGAAGCTCACCGACGCCAAGGAAATCGCCGCCGTCAAGGCGATGATCCAGAAGCATCTCGACTACACCAGGAGCGAGCGCGCCAAGGCCGTCCTCGCGAACTGGGACGCCACCGTCCCGAAGTTCGTCAAGGTCCTCCCCAAGGACTACAAGCGCATGCTCGCCTGCATCGACCGCGCCCAGGCCTCCGGCCTCACCGGCGACGAGGCGATCATGTCCGCGTTCGAGGAGAACGCCCGCGACCTGTCCCGCGTCGGCGGCAACTGAGCCACCCGAACCTTGGCCACAAAAAACACAAAAAACGCAAAAATGAACCAGCATTCCTTTTCGGGTTTCTCGTGTTTTTCGTGGCCAATTCCTTCTGCGCCTTTTGTGCCTTCTGTGGCAAAAATCTCCTCCTAACTAATTCATCGAACAATGGGAAAGCCTACCGGATTCATCGAGTACTTGCGCGAACTGCCCGTTGACCGCACGCCGACCGAGCGCGTCAAGGACTGGAAGGAGTTCCACCACCACATGGAGGAGAAGAAGCTCCGCACGCAGGGCGCGCGGTGCATGGATTGCGGGATTCCGTTCTGCCACACCGGCAAACTGATCAGCGGCATGGCTTCGGGCTGCCCGATCAACAACCTGATCCCGGAATGGAACGACTTGGTTTACCGAGGCCTGTGGCACGAGGCGCTCGACCGCCTGCACAAGACCAACAATTTCCCCGAATTCACCGGCCGCGTCTGCCCGGCGCCGTGCGAGGGCTCGTGCGTGTTGGGCATCAACGCCCCGCCGGTCACGATCAAGAACATCGAGGCTTCCATCATCGACAAGGGCTGGGAGGAGGGCTGGGTCATCCCCGAGGCGCCCGCGGTCCGCACCGGCAAGAAGGTCGCCGTCATCGGCTCCGGCCCGGCGGGCTTGTCCGCCGCCGCGCAGCTGAATCGCGCCGGCCACACCGTCACGGTCTTCGAGCGCGCCGACCGTCCGGGCGGCCTGCTCATGTACGGCATCCCCAACATGAAGCTCGACAAGCGCGAGGTCGTCCTGCGCCGCATCAAGCACATGGAGGCGGAGGGCATCAAATTCATCTGCAACGCCAGCGTCGGCACGGGCGACAACGACAACGTCGAGCCCGGTATTTTCCTCAAGGAGTACGACGCCACGGTCATCTGCACGGGCGCCACCCAGCCGCGTGACCTGCCCATCGAGGGCCGGAAGCTCAACGGGGTGCACTTCGCGATGGAGTTTCTCACCGCCAACACCAAGGCCGTCCTCAACGGCGGGGCGGAACACGCGTTGATCAGCGCCAAGGACAAGGACGTCGTCGTCATCGGCGGCGGCGACACCGGCACGGACTGCGTCGGCACCTCCATGCGCCATGGCTGCAAGAGCCTCCTGCAGATCGAAATCCTCCCCAAGCCGCCGATGGATCGCGCGGCGGACAATCCCTGGCCCGAGTGGCCCAAGACCTACAAGATGGATTACGGCCAGGAGGAAGCCGCCGCCAAGTTCGGCGCCGACCCGCGCATATACCTCACGACGGTGAAGAAGTTCATCGGCGACGAAAAGGGCAACGTGAAGGAGCTCGTCACGGTCGAAATCAAGTGGGGCAAGAACGACAAGGGCCAGTTCGTGCCGCAGGAAGTCCCGGGCACCGAGAAGACCCGCCCCGCCCAGTTGGTGCTCCTCGCCATGGGCTTCCTCGGGCCCGAACAAGCCTTGGTCAAGGAGCTCAACCTCGAGACCGACCCCCGTTCCAACATCAAGGCCGAGCACGAGAAGTACTCGACGAGCATCAAGGGCATCTTCGCCGCCGGCGACTGCCGCCGCGGCCAGTCCCTGGTCGTCTGGGCCATCAACGAAGGCCGCGGCGCCGCCCGTGAGTGCGACCGGTACCTCATGGGCTCCACGGACCTGCCGTAACGATAGGTTCTGGGGTCTGGGTTCCAGGTTTTGGGTTGTGATGGAGGGCCCGCGTCCACGTGGGCCGCGGTTGACTCAATTTGAACTGCAGAGGCACGGAGACACAGAGATCAAGCCACACTCGATCCAGTTAAACCTCTCATGGCCACGAAGGACGCAAATGGAGAACTTCTGTGAGTCGGGATTGGTGTTCATTCGTGTCTATTCGTGGTTCCCGGCCTTGCTGCTCGATCGGGCTTAGCCACGAATGACACGAAGAACACGAAGCGGGGTGCTCCGCTCCGTCCTCTCCGTTACCTCCCGTGAAAAGGAATGGGAACTTCCGCGTCCCGCGTATTCCGCAGTCAATCCTGCCTTCCGCCTTCCAACTTTCAGGCGTCCTTCCGGCGTTTCTTCGTCTCGCGCACGGGCACTGGCACGGGGATGAATTCGTTCGCTGGCTGGTGGTACGACCGCACGACCGCCGCCTTCTTGCGGCCCTTCAGCGTCACGAAGAGCAGCGTCGTGCCCAGGACAAACCAGGCCGTGGTGGGGCCGGCGTCGGGCACGCTGTGCGCCGCACCCGGGAGCGACCAGTCAAACACCACATGCGCCGAGCCCTCGCGGGGGCCGTCGGCGCCACCGATGTTGGCCCCTTCCGTAATGGTCACCGTATAATCCTGGCCCGCGAGCACGGCGCGGCTGTAAGTGCCGCTCAGTGGGGAGAACGCATCGATGCCGCCTTCGGTCTCACCCGAGAGCTTGAAGCGGAGATTGCGCAACCCGAACTGATCGCCCGCGGGAGTGTAGGCGAAATTCATCACGAACATTCCGCTCGCATCGGCGGTAAAGTGGTAAAGCCAGGTGGGCGTCGAGACCACATCCATGCCCCAGGCATAACCGGCGTCGGCGGAGGTCCAGCCGTAGTCGAGCGTGACGGTGCCGGAATTGCCGTCGGCCGCGAAAGTGGCGGCGGCGTCGGAAAACGAGTGCGCAGTGCCGAACCCCGGCGCGCTGGCGGTGGCGGCGGTGCTGGCGCCCAGTGCCGCTGGCGTCCCGGCCCACGCGTCGGTGTCGGAGTGGGTATCCACGACCGGCGGCCGGCCTTGGGTGGTGGGATCGTAGACGATGGCCGTGGCTTTTACCGCCAGCGAAGCATCAATCGCCGTGGCGAACGCCGGCCCGGCGGCGAGAAGCAGCGACAAACCAGCAAGCGTGAGTAGCGGGTTTTTCATGGGGTATTGAGCGGAGGGTCCGCGTCCCTGCGGCCGTCGCGCCCCGTCCAAAGCACAACATATGCCCGGAGCGGGACTCCAGCCGGCCGCTTACGCTTGTCGCGATAAATCAAAAGCTTAGTGGATGCATCTGATCGGCGATGCCAGCTGCCCCGGTGTGATGCGGTCGCCAAAACGTAAGCGAGTCCGACACCACCAATGCCCCGAAAGGCAGGAGCCGCGCTCGCGCGGACCATAGCTTTCAACCACAGAGGCACGGAGACACAGAGATCGATCCCAGACCGATCCGTGGAACCACTAACTGCCACTCAGGACCACAAATGCGGAACCTCTCCGAGTCGGGATGAGTGTGCATGAGCGTGGAGAATGCCGAATGGTCCTGGTGGAACGCGACCCCTCGCCGGTCTTGGTTTTCTGGGTTTTGGGTCCAGGTCCGAGATGGAGCCCAGTTCCCGCTGGGC
>DASZPS010000129.1:0-11346 GCA_035549955.1 Lacunisphaera sp.
GCGCGCCGCCGCGCCGGTGCCGTCCGCGGAGCCCGCGCTGCCGGCGGCGCCGGCGAGGATGCTCACGACGCCGCCCGGGGTGACCTTGCGGATGACATTCGCCGAGGCGTCGGCCACGTAGAAATTGCCGGCACTATCACGCGCCACGGCCACGGGCAGCACCAGCGGGGGATCGTTGTTGATCGCGAGCGTGGCGGCGCTGCTCGTGAGGGTTGTCGTGCCCACGCTCGCGACGCAGCGGTATTGGTAATTGTTCATGGCGGCGGTCGCCGCCGTGATCGACAGGATCGACGTGGCCGCGCCGGCATAAGCGCCGCCATTCGCGACGTTCGTCCAATTGGCGCCGCCGTCGGTGCTCACCTGCCATTGATAGGTCGCGTTGGCGGCGTCGCCGAGCGACACCGCAAACGTGGTGGCGGCCCCGGTGGCCACGGTCCGGCCGCTGGTTTGCGCCACGATGGCCGGTGCCGGCGCGGGAACGGTCCCGCCCAAGGTGACGGTGGTCGTGTAGGTCGCGGTCGTTGCGCCAGTGGTCACCACGACCGAATAGTCGCCCACGGTCGTTTCGGAGATTGCCGGGGTAGTGTAGTTCCAGCTGTTGGCGCCGGAAATTGGCACGCTGTTGAAGCGCCATTGGAACGTGGAGGTGTTGTCGGCGGACGAGACCGGCGCACGCAGGGTCAGCTTCTGGCCCGGGGGCGACTGGACCTGGTTTTGGGTCGGCGGGGGATTCGCCTCGGGTCCGCTGAGCGTGGCGAAGCCCTGCCCGGTCAGGCCATCGGCATCCGTGACCTTGACCGAGTAGGAACTCGAGTCGGTCGAAATCACATTCGGCAGCACGAGGGTGTTTTGCGTTGCCCCGGTGAAAACAAAGCCGCCCGCCTTGCCCCAGACGTAGGTGAACGGGGCCTTGCCGGTGACGTTCGCGGTCATGACCAGCATGCCGCCCGGACCGGTGCTGCCCGCCTGGCTGATGGTGACGGCCGGGCCGCTGCGGCTGACGGTGACGGCCTGGCTGGTGACGGTGCTGGTCGGCGCGGTCACGACCACGTCGTAGGTGCCCGCGTACGTGTCCATGGAATAGCTCATCGCGTAGATTTCATAGAAACTCGCGGTGGCGCCGGAGATGGGCGTGCCGTTCCGCCGCCATTGGTAGGAAATCGGGCCAGAGCCGCTGACCTCCACCGTCAGCCGGAAGGCTTGGGAGGCATACAGGGTGCCGCCCACCGGTTGCTGGGTGATCACGAGGGGCTGGGCCGGCTGGACGGTGAGCCGGGCCGCCGCGCTCGTCGCGGAACCCAGGGCGTTGGTGACAGTGACGGTGTAGTTGCCCGCGTCGCTGTCTTTAGCCAAGGGCAGCGTGAAGACCTGGCTCGTCGCGCCGGCAATTGGAACGCCATCGTGATGCCACTGGTAACTGAGCGGGCCGGTGCCGGTCGCGCCCACGGCAAAGATGGCGGTTTCGCCCTGGTGAATGGTGTCGGCAACGGGGGCGTGGGTGACGGTGGGCGCGGCGCTGGCGGTCTTCCGCTTTTGGAGGACGGCCGTGAAGAGTGGCTCAGAGCTCCAACCCAACCCGGCCGGGCTCATCAGCAACTCGACATCGTTCCCGACGGCGAGCTTGCCCGTTCCTTTCGGCCCCCATGGCAAGCGGATGCGCTCGCTCGTCCAGGTCACGCCGTCGCTGGACTTTGCCACGCTGACGTTGCCGGCGGAGTTGGGCCAGTTGAGCAGATTGTGTTCGAGGCTCGTGAACTCGCCGTCAAACCACACGAGGGCGTCGGACCGTCGGCTCGCGGCGATTTGGACGGACACGCCGTCCGGCAGGGTCACCGCAGGCACGGTGGTCGTTGAACCCAGGGTCCCGACCACGAGGCGGTCCGGCCCGGCCGCGAGCGAGACAAAATCCAGCGCGGTGGCGGTCGCATGCGCGGTCCACGCCAGTCCATCGGGGGAGGTTAGCAGGGTCCCCGCGCTGCCGACCGCGACGAATCGGTTGAACGCGAACACGACCGCCATCAGGTTGGCGGTGGAGCCGCTCGTGCCGGCGGTCCATGCGAAGCCGTCCGCCGAGGTTGAGACCTTGCCGCCATCGCCGACGACAACGTAGCGCCCGGCCCCGAAGGCGATCGCGCGCGGCGTCGGCATCTTCACGTCGACCATCGTGCCCGCCAAGCCGTCGGCCGAGGCTTCGACGCGGGTGGTGGCCAGCGGATTGATGAGGGTCGTGGCGTAATTGCTGAAATCAAATTTGGACGTGATGCGAAAAACCCGGTTGCCCGCGGCATGGGTCGGCTCGAACGGGTTGGGCACCCAGGTGATGGCGTCGCTGGAGACCTGGTTTCCGGCAAAGAAGCGGCCGAGACCATAAACCAGGTTGGCATACGAATTGATCGTGTACTGGCTGCGGAGGGTCCACGTCATGCCGTCCGCCGAGGTGTGGATCGCGTAGCTCGAGGCGAGGGGGCCATAGTAGGAAATGGTCCGTTCCGACGCGACCCACACGCCGTTCCCCTCGGCGAGGGTCTCCAGGTCCGCGCCATTGAACATCGGCAACCCCTGCCAGGTTTCCCCGTCGGCCGAACGATAATAGCGATAGGCGTCGTTCGCGTAGCGGGTTTGCTGGATGAAGAAGTAGCCGCCGGCAAAGCTCATGGTGCCGCCGGCCACGCCGCCATCGAGACGCGGAACGGTCAGGGTCACGGTCACGCCGGTGCTGGCATCGACCGGATGGGACGTCACCTCCCGCCATGCGATGCCATCGGTCGAAAGATACGTTTTGAAATCGCCGCTGACGAGGAAGCGTCCGTTGCCCGCGGCGGAGAATTGCGCGGCGACGGGCAGTGACGTGGTGGTCCAGGTGATGCCATCGGTGGAGGAGAGGGCGTGACTGGCGGTGTCGAAGGCGACGAAGATGCCGTTGGTAAAATGCAGGCGCGCGATCGGGTTGGGCGTGGGGGTGGACGTCCACGTGATGCCATCCGCGGAACTCAGGAATCGCCAGGAATCGGTTCCGGAGTTGTAGGCGGTGGCCACCAGCCGGTTGTTGCCAGCAACAAGTTCCCGGCCGCCGGCTGGCGTGGACAACGTGCTCCAAGTGATGCCATCCGCCGATGCGATGATCGCGCTGGAGCCAATCGCCACGAAACGCGTGCCATCGTGGATGACGCGGTACAACACCTCGGTGCCGGATTCCCGGATTGTCCAGGTCACGCCGTCAGGTGAAGTGACGATCTCGCCGCCGTTCCCCACCCCGACGAACTTGCCTGCGCCATATGCGAAGCTGGTGAGGTGGTTGCCGGTGGGGGTGGGGGATACCCATTGCCAGGATGCGGCCGCCGTGACGAGCGGCGCGGCCACGGCGAGCGTGGCGCAAAAAAGGGCCCGAAGACCGGACATGAGGATTCCGCGGAAAGAGTTCGAAAGAGGCATGGTTAACGTGGGTTAGCAGGCCAGGGTCGACATTGCCGTTCATCCAAAACGACAGCCGGGGTGCCCAAATCCGCCATCGCCAGTCGCCAGCGAATCCGGCGCATTAAATCATTCGAAATTAGTGACATCCGAAACGCATGTAGGGGCGCAGACTTGCTGCGCCCACCGCGGATCAAAGAGACGCGGTCCCCGTTCTCCCTTCCCAATCGGAAGTCGAGCGTTGCTCGACTTGGGCGCAGCAAGACTGCGCCCCTACGGTCCAGCCGGTCCGCCCGGCCTTGCGGACTGGCGATTCGCGGGAATTCCGCCTACCCGTTGTTCAAGCCCATGCCCGCCAAACACCGCATCTTCTCCGTCCCGTTTGCCAAGGTTTATCCGTACTACATCGCCAAGGCGGAGAGGAAGGGGCGGACGAAGGCGGAGGTCGATGAGATCATTCGCTGGCTGACGGGGTACACCGCGGCGAAATTGGAGAAACTGCTGAAAGACGAAATGGATTTTGAAACATTCTTCCGGAAGGCGCCGCGGAAGAATCCCAAGCGAAAACAAATCACGGGGACCATCTGCGGCGTGCGCGTGGAGCAAATCAAGGATCCCCTGATGCGCGAACTCCGCTACCTGGACAAGCTGGTCGACGAACTGGCGCAGGGGAAGCCGATGGGGAAGATTCTTCGAGCTGAGAGCTGAGAGCTGAGAAGCACTTCCTATCCGAGTTACTCGAGCCGGGGAATCGTGAAAACTGAAAATCGTGAAATCGAGAATCTTGAAATCGCAGTTGGCGCATCTGGGCAATTTCACGATTTAGGATTTCACGATTTGGCGGAATGTCGCTTTCGCTCGGTACAGTTTTCACGATTCCCCGGCTCGGAGCTCGGCTGTCTCCACTGTGCCTCCGCGTTTCTGTGCTTAACCAAGGCCGGGTAACCACTAACGGCCACTAATAGGCACTAATGAAGTTGAGTTTGGATTCTGGGATGGAGGGCTCGGCCACTATTAGTGTCCATTAGTGTGGATTCGTGGTTAAACAGGTTTGGATGTCTGCGGTCAGTTCCGTGACGTTCACGACCTGTTCGCGTGATTGGGCGCAGCGTTTCTTGGAGAGTTCGATGCCCAGGGCGTCGAGGCCGAGGGCGTTGGCGACGGCGGGGATCGTGCCGACGCCGCAGAAGGGGTCGAAGATCAGCTCCGCGCCCGCCTGGTCGCGGGCGAAGCGGACGGCATGCGCGGCGGCGCGGACGCCCATGGCGCGGACCCACCGGCTGCGGCCGGCATCGGTGATGACGTCCGGAATCGGCAGGATGTCAGGGCATTTCATGGCGCGGGAGACGGCGATCAGGTGCGTGAACCCAGGCCGGCCCTGTGTGAGAACGCCGGGCGGGCGGCGACAGACAACCTTATGGAACAGCACGCGCGCCCCGGCGTCCTCGGCGGCGCGGGTGACCAGGGCGCCCTTGTCGATCCAGGCGCCGTCCCGCTTGATGTCGGACTGGAAGAAAAGCGCGGCACGGTCATCGGGCACGGAATCCACGACGAGGCGCACGGCGTCGAGGAACCACGCCCGCCACACGGGCAGCGTCCGGCCCAGTTCGGACACATCGGGCAGCGACGTGATCGCGCACGCTCCCTCGATCCGCCCGCGCGCCTGCATCCACGCGATGGCGTCGGCGCAGATGATCTCGCGGGTGGGCGGGGGGAGGGTGTTTGGGGGGATTAAGGGCATGGCCGTAGGAGGGGCCGGGGACTCTTGAAAACTGAAAATCGTGAAATCGAGAATCGTGAAATCGCAGTTAGCGCATCTGAGCAATTTCACGATTTAGGATTTCACGATTTGGCGGAATGTCGCCTTCGCTCGGTACAGTTTTCAAGATTCCCTAGCCGCTTCAGTAGCCCGCCGCTTTCGCGTCGGGTTTGCGCGGGTCGGCGGCGCCGAGGAGGAGGCCGGTCTTTTCGTCGACGCCGATCGTCTCGCCGTCGCCCTGGTATGAACCCTCGTAGGACTGGCGCTCGCGGAAGGCGTGGCCCTTCGCCTGCAGCAGCGCGAGTGTGTCGGGCGACATGCCGTAGCGCTCGAAGCTCACCAGGTCGGGCATCCATTGGTGATGGATGCGCGGCGCCTCGACTGCGGCCATGGGGGACATGCCGAAGTCGACGACGTTGCTGACGATCTGCAGCACCGTGTTGATGATGGTCGGGCCACCCGGCGAGCCGGTGACGAGCACCAGCTTGCCGTGCTTGAAGACGAAGGTGGGGGTCATGGAGGACAACGGGCGCTTGCCCGGCACGATGGCGTTGGCCTCCCCTTGGATGAGTCCGTACATGTTGGGTGCGCCGACCAGCGACGTGAAATCGTCCATTTCGTTGTTCATGAGGATGCCCGTGCCGGGGATCGTCACGCCCGAGCCGTAGGCGCCGTTGAGGGTGTAGGTGTTGCTCACGGCGTTGCCGGCGGCGTCGACGACGGAGAAATGGGTCGTTTCCATTTTTTCCGCGGGAGCACGGGCCAGGGATGTAGGAGGGGCTTTACGCCCCGACTGTGTGGGTGGCGACAGTGTCTCGTCGGGGCATAAAGCCCCTCCTACGGCCAGACCGTCGGGCAAGATGGAATGTAGAGCCACACCCTTGCCCAGCCCCGGCTGGATCTCGGCGGACGGCGTCGCGCGGTCGGGGGAAAAATCGCGCATGCGGCCGAGGATATAGTCGGGCGCGAGCAGTTTCGCGACGGGCACGGACACGAAATCCGGGTCGCCGAGGTATTCGGCGCGGTCGCGGAACGCCCGGCGCATGACCTCGATGAACAGGTGGTATTTGGCGGCCGAGTTGTGGCCGAGGGCGTGGACGTCGTACGGCTCGAGCATGCCGAACATCTGGAGCAGGGCGATGCCGCCCGAGCTGGGCGGCGGCATCGTGACGAGATCGTAGCCGCGATAGTGTCCGCGCAGGGGAGTACGCTCGACCGGCTGGTAGGCCTTCAGGTCGGCCAGGCTGATCGTGCCGCCGTTGGCCGCCATGGCGGCGGCGAGAAGTTTGGCGGTTTCGCCTTCATAAAATTCGCGCGGGCCGGATTTCTGGAGCCGGGCGAAGGTCGCGGCGAGGTCGGGCTGCACCCAATTCTCGCCCGCCGCCCAATGCGCGCCGTCCTTCAGGTAGATTCTCTTCGATTCGGCGAACTGGCCGAGGAGCTTCTCCCATTGCTTCAGGTTGGCGGCGGTGCCTTGGGAAACGAGGTGGCCTTCCGCGGCGAGCCGGCGCGCGGGTTCACAGACCTGCGCCCAGGTCACGCGGCCGGAACCGTATTTCCCGAGGGCCAGCGCGAAGCCCGCGACCGTGCCCGGCACGCCGCTTGCGCGCCAGCCCTCGGTCGAAGAGCCGGCGCCGCTGCGGACCTTGCCGTCGGGGCCGACGTACATGTCGCGCGTCGCCGCGGCGGGCGCGGTCTCGCGGTAGTCGATGGCGATGTCGCGGCCGTCCGCGGTATGGATCAGCATGAAGCCACCGCCGCCAATATTACCGGCGAACGGATAGACCACGGTCAGCGCGAGGCCGGTGGCGACCGCGGCGTCGACCGCATTGCCGCCCTGCCGCAGGATTTCGACGCCGGCTTCCGACGCGAGCGCGTGGGCTGAGGTCACCATGCCGTGTTGCGCCTCGACCGGCACACGCTGGGCGGAAACGCTGGCCGGTGCGGCCAGCAGGGCCAGGATCAGACCCGGGGAAAGCAGGCGGGGGAACATGCGCCGCAGCTTGGCGCAGAAACGCCCGGGCTCAAGGCCGCGCAAGGGTCGTACATGTGACGCAGGGGAGAGACCTGAAACCTGAATCCGGACCAATCCCAGAGGTGCGGAGACAGGGGGGACGGGACGTGCGCGTCCGAGTTGTAGCCGGGGTCGGTGACCCCGGACCGGCCTCAGCGAGGCCGGCTACAGCGCCGCTGTTTCCTGGGAGTAGGTAGGCGTCGGTTTCCACACCGACGCTCTGTCGTCGATCTGGAAATCGACGATCACCTGGTGGAGCGCGTTGCCCGTTCGACGAGCTCAGGGCCTCGAGCCAGCCGAGACGGCTCCCCAACGCGCTGAGGACGTCCGCTGCGAAAGAAGCGCCCTGGGGAGCAGGTCGCTCCACCTCAAATTGCATGAGTTCGGCCCAGTCGACGAGGACCGGGGTCACCGACCCCGGCTACATCTCTGACCGGTTTCTCCACACCCCGGCGCTTTCTGTCCGGTCCGCGTTGAGCGGTCAGGGCGCGGTAACTGTCACGGGGGTTTTGGCGAGCACCCGGTTGCCGCGGCCGAAAATATAACGCAGCTCGTAGGTACCCGCTTCCTTGGGCAGGCGGAGCTTGAGCGGGTTGCCTTTCCGCACGGTGGCGAAGGCGACATTGGCATTCAACGGCTGGTCCGCGCGGGCGACGGTGATGGCGTCCTCCGGATAACCCGGCCCCTTCCAGGCGACCGACAGTTCGGTGCCGGCCACGCCTGACCCGGGCGACGGTATTTCAGCCGTGATCGCAGTGGTCGTGACGGGCGCGGTGGCCAGCACCCGGTAACCGCGTCCCAAGACATAGCGAACTTCGAACACGCCGGCGTCATTGGGCGCGCGGACCTTGAGCGGATTGCCTTCCTTGACGACGGTGCGGCCGAGGGAGGCGCTCGGTGCCTGGCCGTGGCTGGCGACGGTAATGAAATCGCCGTCGCGAGCCGGACCCGTCCATTTGACCTCGATCCAGGCGCCCGCCGGCACCGTTGCCACCGGTTCCACCGTGGCGGCCACCGCCGTGATGGTGATGGGCACGCGCGCCAGCATCCATTGGCCGCGTCCGGCAATATAGCGGACTTCGTAGTCTCCCGCGTCGCTCGGCGCCCAGATCTTGAGCGGATTCCCTTCCCGGACCATCGCGCGTTCGACGTAGGCACCCGGCGGCTGTTCCGACCGGGAAATCGTGAGGTAGTCGTCGCGGTTGCCGGGCCCCTTCCACGGAATCTCGAGGCGCACGGCGATCCCGGCGGTTGCCGGCACCTGGAGTTCGGCGGTGTCATCCGGGCTCGCCGCTTTCTTTGCCTCTGCCGCCGGCTGTTCGGTCACCGGGGCTTCGCCCGGGCGCGGGGGTGGTGGGGCGATGTAGGTGGCCTTGATTTTCATCGAACCCTGGCCAACCCGCACCACGATCTCGTCGGTGGTTTCGGGCCGGGCTCCCGTGTTCATCGCGCCGGAGTCGCCCGCGTCGAGGATGAGGGTGCTCATCGACCCGCCGCCGGTGTATTTGCCGCCCTTGAAGGGTGCCACGGTAAAGCTGCCCTGGGTCTTGCCGGTGTTCGTGCCGGCGAGTTCGACCCAGCGGCCGGCCTGCGGCCGCATGCGGACGATGCCGCCTTCCGGCAGGGCTTTTTCGAATGGCGGAGTCAGCAGCGGTGCCGGCGCCACCTGGGCGATCCATTCCGGCTGGGGCTCCTCGCGTGCCCCCATCACTTCCAAGCGATAACCTGCCGGCAGGACGAAGAGCGCGGGATCCTGCGGGCCGGGTTTTAGGTTGCGCAGCTCGATGGTGTGCCCACCCAGCTCGACGTGCACTTTCAGCGGGATCTCGTATCCGTCCGCCACCCAGCCCGTGACATAAACCTGTTCCCCGGCATGCACGACCTGTTTCCGACAGGCGACCCCGCCGACGGATTCCGTGCCCTCGACCCGCACCTCCTTGACGCGGGCATACTGGGCGTAGAGCGCGAACGGATTGATCATGAGGCTCATTGGCTCGCCGGCGCGGGCCTCGTAGTAGGCTTTCTCCTTGGGATTGAGGAGACGGGTCAGGCCGGTGGCGCCGTCCACCAGCAGGATCAACTCCTGGCCATCCGCCGAGATTTCCAGGCGGTACCCCCCGTTCTGGTAGTAGAATTTGCCCGGTTGGGTCTGGCCGTGTTGTGTGTTGAGCAAGTCGGCCGAGAACGATGCCGCCCGCGAGGGCAACACGGTGAGGAAAGGCAGCAGCAGGAACGACAGGACCAGGGGAATGCTTGGGGATTTCATGAGACGGCGCAGACGGATTGCGGGCTCGCCCATCGTCCCGGCGGGGGTCGCGGGCTGGATCCAACCTGAATGATCCCCAATCTAACGCCGCGCCCCGGCGGGACAACGGCATGGCCGGACAATTGCGCCGCATTTCTTGCTGCGCTGAAATTGTTCGCCCCCGCCTTGAATCGTTGGGGGGCAGCCTTGCCTGTTCGATGGACTCAGGGCCGAATGGCGCTAAGTTAAGGCGGTCGTTCGTTCCGACCCACCCCGCCCTCCGGGCACCCCTCTTGATCCGGAACTCAGCAATTGAGTTGGAGCGACCTGCTCCCCAGGGCCCTTCTTTCGCAGCGGACGTCATCAGCGCGTTGGGGAGCCGTTTCGGCCGGCTCAAGGCCCTGAGCTGAATGGCGCTAAGCCGGAACCATGCAGTCGGAATGCGGTTTTAGCCGGCAAAGGCGGGTCGGTTTTCGACTGCATTGCAATTGGGAAACGGACTGAGGATTTTTTCCCAAAGGCGTCGCCACCAATCACGTTCTCGTGGAGGGACGGCGAGTTTGATCGTGGTCTTGCCCGCCGGATGCGCGATAATCCCGGGAGCGATAAACAACCAGAAGCGCAACGATTGAATCGTGACTTTTGTCTGCCATCCGAGATGACGCTGGAACAGGACGGAGAGGTTGTAGGTGAGGGTCGCCAGTGACAGGGCAGCTTCGGTGGCCCAGAAGGAACGCAGGCAGAGGGTCGGGAAGGCGAAGCCCTGTTGGAGTTCCTTGATGACATTCTCACAGTCCGCCCGGCCATTATAGTCGCGCCAGACGGCGAGCGGCGAATGGGTTCTCGGCAGGCTGGTCACCAGCACTTGAAACGCGTAGCCCGGCACATCGATGAGTTTTTTGCCGCCGGCGCCGGGCCGCTCGGCGAGCCGGTGGCGGATGAGGATCAGGCGCCGCGCGTGAGACCAGCCCATCGCTTGATACTCCACCTCGGCGACGTCTGTTCCTTCGACTTCAGTTGCGGTCCACACCACCTCACGGGTCGCCAGTCTTTGGACGGGTTCGGTTAACCTGGCCACTACGATATAGGGCAGTCGAATCTGCTCCCACAAGGCGAGCAGTTCCGCCACGCAAAAACCGCAGTCGGCGCGAACGGCCCGTACACGCACGTGACGCGGCAGTTGCTCCCAAAGATCCAGGAAAAAGGGAACGACATTGTTGGCGCATCCGGTATTGCCGGCCCGCAGCCAAAGTTGGGCGATCAACCGCGCCTCCGCCAAGACTGCGAGCAAAGGATGCAGGCATGGTTTGAAGCCGGCGCGGGTGTAGCCGACCGCGACGCCCTCCTGGTGACCGTCCTCGTGCAGCAATCGGGTGGAGTCCAGATCGAGGGTGTAGCCTTCGCGCCGCGAGGGCAGCGCATCCGTGCACCACCGCCACAGCGGCCGGAAACAGCGCAAGTTCACTCCCGCCGACGTGAAACCGGCGAAGAATCGCGAAAGGCTCGACTGGCTGGCCACCCGCCGGATACCGAGCAACTCCGGCACGAGGGGATCCCGCCGGAAGTAAGCCACGTGCGTGAGCTTGCGGGCCTCACACAATAATCCGTGCGTGAAGGCCAGCGCCTTCTCCACGCCTCTCAGGTGATTGTTCGAGGTCGCCGGCGGATGCGGCAAATGCGCCGCAAGCTTCCCGCGCCAATTCTTGCCATGCAGCCAAGCCCAAAACGGTGCACTGCCAGCATGCGCACTGAGCTGCTGGTCGGTGAACTCCACCGCGATTGATTTTCCGCCACTTTTGAACTCAAATTCCTCCGCCACCGTTTGGTGAAGCGGACCGACGTCCTTCGATTGGTTCTTTTTCATCAAACCCAATCACTTCCCAAACGGCGGCACCTTTCAACTGCATCGCTCCGGCT
>DASZPS010000130.1:0-4521 GCA_035549955.1 Lacunisphaera sp.
GACGGAATGGAGCGAAAGAAACGCGCCACCATGCTCAAGCAACTTCAGGGCATGTATGAGGCGGTCAAGACGGAGCAGAAGAAACAGCAATTATCCGCCGGGTTCAGCCAGGCCGCAGCGGAGATGGTCCACGATATCTGCAATCCCCTCGTCGTCGCCATTGGCTATACCAACATGCTGCTGGACGAGGTGCGGCAATTGCCGCCTGGCGGGCGGAGCGTCGAGCGCATTCTCCACTATGCCGAGACTCTGGAAAAATGCTCCTCCTTCTGCCTCCACCTCGCCGAGTCCTGGCGCCAGACAACCCGCCATTCGAGTGAAGTTGACTCGGTGGACCTGTACGCCACGGCTGAGGATACCAAGACTGTTCTCTTTTTCGGTACGAACCGAGTCGAGGTGTCGGGAACTAAGGGTGCGGCCATCAATGGGATTCGATTCGAATTGGTCCGTCTCCTGCAGAACATGATCAAGAATGCGCTGGAGTCTGGCGCATCCCAAGTCGCGGTCACGGTCACGCCCCTCGATGGCCGCGTGGTGCTTGCGGTTTCCGACAACGGCAGCGGGCTGCCCCCGGCCGTGCTCGAGAGCATCCTGAAGAAACCAATCGAATCAACGAAGGCACACGGCACGGGATTGGGCATGACCATTTGTCGACACATTGTTTCGGCGCACCAGGGTGAAATGCGGGTGGCACCCCGTCCCGGCGGCGGAACGGTCTTTACGATGTCGTTTCCGGCCGCGTCGCCGGGCTAAATCTGGTTCAGCACCCGATTGAGCTCCTGCCGCAGCCAAGCGGCGACGGCGGCGGTGTCAGGGATCGACCACCCACGACTGGCGGCAACGCTGCGGGTGACCTCCTCAAACAGTGCCATCTCGGCGAGAAGACCCCGGGCCAGCATCTGCTGATCGGTGCTCGTCTCAATGGCGGTCTGTTCGAGTCGTCTGGCGTCGAGCCATTTTTCGGCCTTGCGTGCTTCGGGCCGAACCGGGCGGCCGGCGATCCGTGCCTCTTCTTCGAGTAAAGCCCAGCGATGTTTCGTCAGTTCCACCTGATACCAGCGCAGAGCCGCCCGGGTTTCTCCCCGCATGATCTTCTTTTGCACCCAAATGGCATGCCGCCAAAAGCCCGTTACGTTGTATTGGTAGTCAATGTTGGTGAACTCGTTTTTAGGCCAAGCAGCATTGAGCGCCGTCAGTCTTTCCTCCCATGTACTGCCACCAATCACGACCCGGTATCCTGGCCGAACAATAATCTGCGTATTATAGATTCCGCGAAGCAACCGACTTGGAAAGGCAGAGCGCAAGCCGGGACGCGCCATTGCCCAATAGACTAACTTCATCTGCCAAGCCGACAATGGCACAAAATCTGCCTCAAAGCCCCCTGAATAAACGGCACTCAGTTTGACCACACCACGGTCGGTTCGTTCTAAATGGGCATTCCAACAAGGAGCAATTTCCGGCAACCAATCGCAGGTCCAGTAATGCTCCGGATTGCGCGTAATTAGATGATAATCCCAGTCTGACCATTCGTCGAGGTCTGCGCCCGCTTGAACTCTCGATCCAATCTGAATGAGAGCCTCCAATCCAGACTGGTGCTGGGCCCAAGTCACAACGCGGGTCTCAAATTCCTGGGGGGTCATATCGCGTGTTTTGCGGGCGCGGGCGCAAGGAGCAAATCTCTTTTGCACGGCAGGCTTGCCGTCATCCCCGTCGACTACCTAACTTGATGTTTGAAGTCCGCCAAATGGGGTCCAACGACTGGACTCTCTGCAAACTGCTAGAGTTGCACCCCTCCCTTCTTCCCAAATCTTTAATTTGTGACGCCCCACAATCGACCGAGCTCGCTTCGCTCAACGCCAATGCGCCGTCGTGTCAAGGTCACGGGCATCGGTCCGGTTACCCCAGCGGGCGTTGGTCGAGACGCTTTCTACCGCGGGATCAACGAAGCTGTTAGCCGAGTTCATGCAATCACACGCTTTGATCCTGCTGCGGGTCAGTTCATGGGCGCAGAACTAGAGGGATTTGACGTGCGAGAGTATGTTCCGGGGGAAAATCCGCGACGGCTTTCCCGTCATACCCAGCTGGGGTTAGTTGCCGCACTCTTGGCCATCAGAGATGCTGGCGTCACGCTAGAAGAAATCGGCCGACTCAGTCCGGCTGTAATTACAGGCACATCCATTATGGATATCGACCGAATGAGCAGAGGTGTGCAAATCGTGGCCCAAAAAGGGCCTCGATACTCAATGGCTAGTGCCGTCTACGAATCCTCTGTCGTCAGTGTTCCGGGGAAGATTTCCAGCTACCTAAATGTTCCTGCTCGAATGATCGCAGTACAAACCTCGTGCTGTTCCGGTCTAGATGCAATCGGCCAAGCCGCAGATTTGGTTGCTGAAGGCCAGTGTAACCTAGCCATTGCTGGTGGTAGCGAGGCCCCACTTTCATTTCATCCTTTGCTCGAATTCAACGCCGCTGATCTGAGTCCAACCAATGAAAACGAGGTTCCCCGATCTTGCAGACCCTTCGACCTCTGGCGTTCCACCGGCGTACTTGGTGAAGGCGCCGCAATGCTCATCCTTGAGCCTCAGGAGAGCCCGCGGCCTGCATATGCTTGGATCACTGGCTATGGATATGCGAGCGATGGCAACAAGCTGGCGGGTGAAGGAATCGCTGATGCAGCACGAATCGCCTTGGCCAACGCTTCTCGACGAGCTGATGAAGTAGACTATATCTGCGCATGGGGACCTGGTCACCGCGCCATTGACGCGAATGAATCGACCGCGCTTCGGCAAGTCTTTGGGGAACGACTGACTGAAATCCCGGCTACCTCTATAAAGGGAGCGATCGGAACTGCATTAGCTGCTGCCGGTGCAATTGAAGTCGCAAGCACAGCGCTCAGCATGCGATTCGGACAGATTCCTCCCACAGTAAACTGGGAAACCCGCGATCCTCAGTGTCCATTGAACCTAAGCGCCCAGTCCCGCTATCTCAGTCCAAGTATTGCGATGGTGAACGCGCATGGTTTGTCAGGAAGTAATGCGGTGGTGGTAGTAGAAAAATCATGTCCCCGCTAATCCTTGTTGTTGCCATCGTCACGCTCGCAATTGGCGCAACCGTCTATTGGGCAAATCCTCATCGGTTAACAAATAGGGCGTTTCTTGGGCTTTCCTTCATCAATGCTGGATGGCTTTGCTGTGTATTCATGGCGCAACGAGCAGGGGCGCTGCTTCAATCGGGGGTTAGTGCCAATCCAATTCCATGGGTGCGGGCGGCTTCCGCAGTCGGGGCATATTTTCCACTAGTGATTTGGGCGATGAAAGAGTCGATCCTTTCCACCGATCATCTTTCGGCAAAATTTAGGACCCAAGCTCTAGTTTGGTTTGGGATAGGTTGTGCCTTGGCCAGTCTTTGCTTCACGAGATACTACATTCCGCCGGAATCGCGTCCCGGTGCGGAACTGTACGGCCTAGGTTACCATATCTATACGGCAATCAGCCTGGTGCTTTATCTCCAATTAATCATTCAGACCTTCAGTCAGTGGCGAACTCAGACAGGGATCCGAAAACTTGAAATTCAGTTCTTGATCCTAAATGCGGGCATCGCGTGCTTCGCTGCAATCTTTGTAACGGTAGTGGGCATCGCTTTCGAGCTACGGTTTCTTTTCAAACTCACGCCGCTTATCATATTGGTTTTCTATGGTCTCACTGCTTGGAGCGTGACCATTCATCGCGTCTTTGACGCCCGGCAAATTTTCCTCCAGCTGGGCCAACGCACGGGCCTCATCTGCGCGTTGACTATCGGCATCTATGGACTCAACCGCCTGCTTGAGTCCACGCTGCAGCCCCCGGCTGACTTGATCGTAAGCATCGCTATTAGCAGCACCTTCGCTTTCTGGCTGCACCGCAAGTCCCGCGAATGGTTCAGTCTCAATTCATGGCAGCATACTGCGACTACCCGTCAGGCAGCGCTCGAAATCGCCCGTCGGGAGAATGACCCAAACAAGCTCGTCACCGAATTTGAAGCGCTGCTCCGATCTTGGAACCAAGCCGGTTTCGCCGCGCTGCTTTTCGACAGCGGCGAAATCTTCGTAGCCGGCGACGTTGAGCTGACCAAGGATCGCCCGGCCTTCCCCGCCCTGATCCGGCAGGGCTGGACCACGCCCGAAGCCCTCCAGCGTCAACGGCCTGAGCCGGGCTTGGTCGATCTACGGCAATTCGTCACCGAATTCAACTTGGGCCTGATTGTCACGGCGCCCCGAGGCAGTGCGACTCCGTCGCTCTTGCTGGCCCTTGGCATAAAGAGCAATCGCCGTCCTTTCACTTATCCCGAAGTCCAGCAAGTGCAGGAAGTCGCCGAATTCATGGATAACATTCTCGCCCGTTCCCGTCTTTCCCGGCAAGCGCGGCAATCGGAGCAACTCGCCACGATCGGCCTGATCGGGGCCAGCCTGGCCCACGAAATTCGCAACCCGCTGGTGTCGATCAAAACCTTCTCCCACCTGCTCCCCAGTCGCTTCGATGATCC
>DASZPS010000131.1:0-6642 GCA_035549955.1 Lacunisphaera sp.
GCCGGGATCATGCAATTGAAGCGCCGTTTCGCTCGGTAGCGAACCGACCGAAAGGTGGTCGTCGATTTCCATATCGACGACAAGGACTCACGAGGCGTGCGAACCTGGCGTCGGTGTGGAAACCGACGCCCTCCAACTGCATGATCCCGGCTGAGCTGGGCGAACGGGCAAGCGGCGAACCTCCAAGTTGACTGGCGGAAGGCTCGGGTCCCCGCGAGCCGGTCCGCAGCAACGCGGGCCCTCCGCCCTGCCATTCGTCACAAAGAAAGGCGTGCGGCCGCCGCGGGGGAATGTTTGCCTCGCCGCGATGCCGCCTCGCCCCACGGTACTGGATATCTTCCTCGTCGCGTTGCGGCTGGGCTGCACCTCCTTCGGCGGACCAATTGCCCACATCGCGTTTTTCCGGCATGAATATGTCGAAAAACGGCGCTGGCTCGACGAGGCACACTTTGCCGATCTCGTTTCCCTTTGCCAGTTCCTGCCCGGCCCCGCGAGCAGCCAAACCGGTTTCGGCGTGGGCTATCTGCAGCGCGGCCTGGCCGGTGGGCTCGCCGCCTGGGTCGGATTCACGCTGCCTTCGGCCGTGCTCATGATCGGCTTTGCGCTGGGCGTCGCCGCCCTCGGCGATCTCGCCGCGGCGGGCTGGCTCCGGGGACTCAAGGTCGCCGCCGTCGCGGTGGTCGCGCAGGCCGTGTGGAGCATGTGGCGCAACCTGTGCCCCGACCTGCCGCGCTCGGTCCTGGCAGGCGCCAGCGCGGGCGTCCTTCTGGTCCTGGCCGACACCTGGACGCAAGTTGGCGTCATCGCCGCCGGCGCAATCATCGGGCTGCTCCTGCTTCGCTCCAAAAATGGCGACGGGATGGTCAGTCCCGCGCCAAGTGAGCTGCGGTCGCCAGGTCCCGCGGGATTGGCGGTCCCGCCTCCCCTCCCCGGCGTGATCAGCCTGGGGTTGTTTTTCGTCTTGTTGCTGGGTTTGCCCGCTTTCGCTCGCCTCAGCGGCTCGCCCGGGGTCGGGATTTTCGACCGGTTCTACCGGACTGGCGCGCTCGTGTTCGGCGGCGGTCATGTCGTGCTGCCCTTGCTCGAACGCGAGGTGGTCGCGCCCGGCTGGATCAGCCACGATCAATTTCTCGCGGGCTATGGCGCCGCCCAGGCCGTGCCGGGGCCCTTGTTCACGCTCAGCGCATACCTGGGCGCCGCGATGCACCATGGACCCGGGGGGATCCTCGGCGGAATTTGGGCGCTCGGAGCGATCTTTCTCCCCGGGCTGCTCCTCGTCGCGGGCGCCATCCCGTTCTGGCACGCGCTGCGCTCCCGGCCGGGCGCACAGGCCGCCCTGCGTGGATCCAATGCGGCGGTCGTGGGCGTGCTGTTGGCCGCCCTGTTTCACCCTGTCGGCACCGCGGGCATCACCGACGGTCGCACGGCCGCGCTCGCGGTGGCAGGCTTGGTGGCGCTGCAGTGGGGCCGCGTTCCCGCCTGGGCGGTGGTCGGCGCAGCGGCGGGCCTCGGCGCGATGCTATTGTAAGTATCCGATCCGGCACTCGTTGTGCTTGGCAGGAACGGCATGAAGCGTTTCCTTGTGTGCGGTCACCTCCATGCCTGAAATTTCTGCCCCGTCTCCCGGGTCGAGCCTTTTGATCGCCGTCACCGGCGGTCCCGGGGCCAGCAAAACCAGCCTGCTCGCCGAACTGGCTTCCGCGCAACTCGCCCGGGGCCACCGCGTCGAGGGCGTCCTGGCCCTCGCCGGCCGGCGCCGGGAAGCCAAACGGGGCGCGGAGGAATACTGGTTGCGCATCATCGGCAGCGACCAGGAGTTGAGCTGGGCCGTGCGCGACGAAAGCCTGTCCCCGCCCTACTCGTTTGAACCGGAGACCGAAAAGAAGCTCCACGCCTGGGCGACGCGGCTCCAAAGCCAGCCTTCGCCTCCCCTGCTGATCCTCGACGAGTTTGGCAAATTTGAACTGGCGGGCCGCGGCCTGATGCCCGCCTGGCCGTTGTTGGTCGCGGTCCGGCCGCACATCATCGTGATCGCCGTGCGGGCGGACCTGGCCGACCAGGTCGAGCAGCTGCTGGGCCGGCGTTTTGACCTGCGCATCCCCGCGGGGGACCCGGATGCGCTGCCCCGCCTGCTGCGCGCGACCGAGGATTACGGCGAGTGGACCCAGCTCGGCCTCGTCGGCGGCGCCGCCGGCGGCATCGAGATGACGGTCGGCTCCGCCTTGCATATGGCGCGGATTCCCGCCCGCGGGCTGATGCTGTGCAGCCTGCAGGGCGCGATGATGACTTTCGCGGGTTTCGGCCTCGCCCATCCGGCACGCGTCATCTGGATCCCGTTCATCTCCGCCGGGCTCAAGGCGCTTTCGCCGGCGGGCAGCCGCGTGCGGCCGATGATCGCGATCTGCGCGCAAGGCCTGTTGTATGGCGCCTCGGTGCAGTTGGCGGGCTGGAACGCCGTGGGTGTCACCCTCGGGGGTGCGCTGATCGGCGCATGGTCCGCCCTCCAGGGCGTCCTCCTCCAATATCTGCTGATGGGCGACGAGATGGTGCGGGCCTACGATTCGACCGTGCTGTGGACCGCGGAACACTGGGGGGTGCACGCACCGTCGCTGCCGGTGTTGATGGGCGCCTGGGCCGCGTTCTGCGCGGTGGTGGCGGGTGGCGTCGCGGCGACCGCTTGGAAACTCCGGGCGCCGCCGGCGGCCTTGCGCAAGCTGATCGAGCGCGAGCAGTCCGGCGTTCCGGCGGGCCGGCCGGCGACCGGCAGCCGGTGGCGCGAATTCGCGCACTGGCAATTCTGGCTGCCGTTGGTCGTCGTCAGCGCCATCCTGTTGGCGACGGGGGGCACCTGGGAGAGCATCGCGTGGCTCGCCCTCCGCTTCGTGGTCGTCGGATTCCTGCTCATGACGCTGGTATCGTTGCTGCGCCCCGCGCGCTGGGCCGAACAGCTTCGCCGCCTGGGCTGGTGGGGCCCGGCCCTGGCCATGGGCGGCGCCTTCAGCCGCCGGGAGTCGGAGAAAAAGTAGGCTGGCAATGTAGGGTCGCCGCTCGCGGCGACCTCGCGCGTGAGGTCGGCGCAAGCGCCGACCCTGCATGAGGGCGGCGTCGCCTATTCCCAGTTGAGGATCAGGCTCGTGAAGTAGGTCGTGTCGAGCCGGTCAACGCCACCGGGGGGTTTGCTCTGGTACTGGTTGTTCAAGCCCAGTTTCACGCGCCACCGCGCCGCCACGATCGGCAGCTCGAGCGAGGATTCATGGTTGATACGGTAGTTGGCGAAATCCTCAAACGTCGGCGTGTAGGTCAGCATGTTGTTCAACTTCGCGTAGGTAAACTTGTAGCTGTGCAGGATGGTGACATCGAGACCGGGCGACTCGAAGTCAGAGCCCGCCAGGTAGGTTTCGTAGAGATAGCTGGCACCCAGGCGCAGTTCGAGGTCCTGGTAATCCTTCTTCAGGACCTTGCGGCTGAAACCGAAGGCACTGAGCGAGCGTAGGTCGAGACCCTTGATCTCGTCCTTCTCCAGGGACGTGCGCACGTACCAGCCGTTGCCGGACGGCTGGAACGCGGAATAGTCGACGCCACCGAATTGGCGCTCGGCCGTCTTCACGCCATTGTCCTCGGCCTGCTCGGCCGCGAGGGCGAAGATGAGCTTGTCCGACGGGCCGGCCAGGGTGGCCTTGAACCCAACTGCGGCGTTGAGCTTCTCGCTCGGGCCGGTGCGGCCCGTGATGGCGGCCGACGCTTCGTAGGCCCATTTACGGACCAGCGCCGCGGCCTCGGCTTTCACCTTTTTGGTGGCGGGGCTGTCGTCGCCCGGACGCCACACAGCCTCCACGCCGGTCGTCGCGGTGCGGACGTCGCCGGTCGATGCCGCCACCCGGATGCCGTCGCCGCTGCCGGACACCTTGCCGACGGCAGTGGAGCCGCCAGCCAGGCCGACGTTGACGACCTCGTCGGTGGAAAACGTCTTCACGGCCGATTGCGAGATGTCGATCGTGCCCGCAAAGGCGGTTTCGACTTTCAACTTCCCGGCCTCGGCGGAAAGGAGTTTGCCGTTGATGATGGAGCCGTCGGACAGCTCGATGCGATCCGCCAATGCAGCGGTCGCGACCGCCATCGCCAGGACGGCAGCGGTCAGGGTGCGTGTGATTTTCATGGGTGGAGGGCCCATGAATCATCCGGCAATTGTCACTTCAATCCGAAATCGCGAATTGCGACCCCCGGCAATCGAAGCTTCACAAGATTGTGCGCGTTAAAACCTTGCGACTATTGTGATGCTTTATCGTGGCTTCTAATGTTCGCCCGCCCCCCGCCTACTTCCAGTTCAGGATCAGGCTGGTGAAGTACAACGTGTCGAGTCGGTCGATGCCCGGTTGCGGCATGCTGGTGTAGTCGTTCGTGAGGCCCAGCTTTAGCTTCCAAAGCGAAGCGGTGATCGGCATCTCGAAGGTGCTCTCGTGGTGTACGCGGAAGTTGCCGAAATCCTCAAACGTCGGGGTGTAGGTCAGCGCGTTCGCCAGCTTGCCGTTCTTGAACTGGTAGGAATGGACCAGCGCCAGGTCGAGGCCGGGGGAATCGAACTTGGTGCCATTGGCGTAGGTTTCGTAGAGATAACTGATGCCGACGCGCGCCTCGAGGTCCTGGATGGGCTTCTTGATGAGCTTGCGGCCGATACCGAAGGCGGTCGAGGAGCGGAGATCCAAGGCCTTGATTGCGTCCTTTTCGACGGAGGTGCGGGCGTACCAGACATTGTTCGGAGTGAAGAACGACGAGTAGTCCACGCCGGCAAACTGCCGGTTCGCCGTCTCGACGCCGTTGTCCTCCGCCTTTTCCGCCTGGAGGTTGAAGATGAGTTTGTCCTGGGAACTTTCGAGGGTCGCCTTGAACGCGAGCGCGGCGGCGAACTTTTCGGCTCCCCCGGAACGGCCGTTGATGCCCACGGCGGCCTCGTAAGCCCACTTGCGCGCCCGCGCCCGGACTTCGGGGCTGTCGGCTCCCTGCTGCCAGATGGCCTTGATGCCGCTCGGCGTGGAACTGACCGGGCCGCTGGCCGAGGCGATCTGCACGCCCATCCCGCCCGCGCCCACCCGGCCGAGGATGGTCGATCCACTTTCCAACCCGACGTTGACGGGCGCATCGGTGACCAGGGTTTTGATCGCGGCCTGCGCGATCTCAATCGTGCCGGCGAAGCCGGTCTCGAATTTGAATTTTCCGCCTTCGGCGGAGAGGAGCTTGCCGTTGATGATTGAGCCGTCGGCGAGTTCGATGCGGTCGGCCAGGGCGGAATTCGCCAGGATCAGCGCGAAGACCGCCGCTGCCAGCGTGGGCAGGGTTTTCTTGTTCATAGGTCGAGGTTTGTGGTTATTCGGACGGTGCCTGCCAAAAGTCCGAACCAACCGGCGCCGCCCTAACGCGGACCCCCCAGAGCCGACTGAGTTCCCCATTGCGCCGGGCCCGCGAGTTGGCCTCGATGAAAGCGTGCCAACGCGCGCCTGGTTTCCCACCTGCATTTACCACGAGCCCCTGCAGCGCGGCGGCTTGGAACGATTCAACGCCGGGTTGGCCGAGGAATGTCGCCGCCTGCGCGACTATGATGGGGCAGGCCGCCGTTGGTCGGCCAAAAATTACCCCGGTGGCTACACCTCGTACGCCTCGCTCAACCAGCTCCACAAGTTTTCGTCCACGTTCGCGGGATTGGAGCGCAGGTTGACCGCACATGTCCGCCGCTTTGCCGCGCAACTCGACATGGATCTGCGCGGCCGCAGCGTTCACCTGACCGACCTGTGGGTGAACATCATGCCCGAGCATGCCGCCCACAGCCTGCATCTCCATCCACTCTCGTTCATCAGCGGCACCTATTACGTGGTCACGCCGCGCGGCTGCCCCGGGCTGAAATTCGAGGATCCGCGGCTGAGCAAATTCATGGCCGCCCCGCCCAAGACCTCCCGTGCGCGGCCCGCCAACCGCCCGCATATCACTTATCCGGCGCGGGCGGGGCACGTCATTCTCTTTGAAAGCTGGCTTCGCCACGAAGTCGCCGCGAACCGCACGACCGCGGAGCGGATCAGCGTGAGCTTTAACTACAACTGGAGCTAGCCCGGACATTTCACAGTCTTGGGCGATCCAATCAGCAAAATGTCCGTCCGCCCTCCGGGCGGAGCGATTTTGTCGCGGCGCGCCCCGACAAGGTCGGCCCGACAGGGCGCATGTTTCACACCTCTGGGTGAGAAATATGCGGGCGAGCGCGGGCCGGAATGCAGTCGGACCCTGGGCCGACCTCGCGATCGTCGCTGGCAGCCCATCTTCCGGCCTCGACGGTGTTGCGAGCCTTGGGTCGCTCCATTAAGGAATCTTCATAATGCAACCTCCAGCAACCTGATGGGTCTGATCGCCGCCATGTCCCACCGACGCCCCGCCACCCGCAGCTCCATTCCTCTCCTGTTGTTTATTGCCGCGTTGGCCTTCCACGGCTGCGCCAGCGAAGACAAGCCGCGTGGTCCCGGAGACCGGGCCGCATCCCGCAAGGCGCCCGCCCCCGCGCTGGCGGGCCAACAGGCGTTTTTCGACGAAAAGATCACCGCCGAAGTGAAGGTCGGCGCGCTCACCGGCTTTGACCGCCACAGCGGTGGCACCGGGACGGGC
>DASZPS010000132.1:0-11407 GCA_035549955.1 Lacunisphaera sp.
CCGTCGTTGTTGAAGTCACCCGTCGTGGTGATGACCCAATCGGTGCTGACGGGCGTGATCTCGACGGCGCTGGCGGGCGAGGTGCCGTTCATGAACCAGAAGACCACGTTGCCGCCGAATTTGTGGCGCCAGACGATGTCGGTCTGGCCGTCGCCATTGAAATCGCCGGTGCCGCTGATGACCCAGTCGGTGCTGACGGGCGTGACCTCGGCCACAGTCTGGGGAACGTGGCCGTTCATCAGCCAGAAGACGACGTTGCCGCCGGTGTTATGGCGCCAGACGATGTCGGTCTGGCCATCGCCATTGAAGTCGCCTGTGCCGCTGATGGTCCAAACCGGGTTGACGGGGGTGACCTCCGCAACGGATTGGGGCCGGTTGCCGTTCATGAGCCAGAAGACGATGTTACCCCCGGTCCGATGCCGCCACAGGATATCCGATTGGCCGTCGTTGTTAAAGTCGTGGCGGGAAGTGGAAGCGAGGACTATGAGGGTGGCTGCGGGGTCGCTTCGGGATACGCCGGCGGCATTGACGATATCAACCAGATACGAGCCGGCATCTGACAATTGCACTTTGGTCAGCGTCAGCGTGGCGTTGGTTGCTCCGGGGATATTCGTCCCATTTTTCAGCCACAGGTAAGTGGACGGATAGATGCCACTAACGGCTGCGGTAAAGGAAACGGACGTGCCCACGGTGGCGGTTTGGCTTGCCGGGTTGATCGAGACTGTCGGCGGTATGGAGAAATAATAGGGAGCGCTCCAAGCGCCGGGATTGTTGGAAGTGCCTTGGGACCGGGCGATCCACGAATACGATCGGCCAGTGGGCATGGCGTCGTACGGTATGTTCAGCACGGCATTGCCATAGTTGGTGAAGGTGCTGAATGGAGAGGTGTAGACAATTTCACCCGAACTCGTGTCGGTAACCTGCACCTGGCAATTGAGGGCGAAGCTTAGGCTGACGACGAAAACATACGGCAAATCAACCGGACCCGAGGTCGAAGCGCTGGAAGGGCTTGCGGTTCCCGGGAGCACTAAATTGGGAGGCAGGGGGCCGGAGGTCACACCTGTAATCGTGAAGCCCGCCGTAGCGATTCCGCTGTCATTGGAGCCGCTCTTGAACGCCTTGGCCTTGACGCTGGCGGTGGTCGCCAAAGTAAAGGGTGAGCCATAGATGCTGGAGGTCGACGTTGGGTCGTTGCCGTTGGTCGTATAGCGGATCGTCGCTCCGGAAGTGGAGCAAGCCATTGTTATCTGGACGGAGTCGGTGTAGCTGCCACCATTAGGGGAGATGGTGGGAGTTGCGACGGTGGGCAAACTCGTGACCGTGAATACGGCTGAGGCGATTCCACTGTCAAGTGAACCACTCTTGAAGGCCTTGGCCTTGACCGTGGCAGAATTGGTCAGTGTGAAGGGGGAACTGTAGGCGGTGGAACTCGAGTTGGGGTCGCTACCGTTTGTCGTGTAGCGAATGGTCGCACCCGAAGTCGCGCAGGCGAGGGTCACCTGTACGGAATTGGTGAAGCCACCTCCATTCGGAGAAATGGTGGGCGTAGTGACTGAGGTGGTCGAAAGCGAAACATGAATATATTTTTGGAACCAAGTGGGTGAGATGCTACGATGCCGGAAAATGAAATTCCATGTGCTGGCATTGTTTGGGACATAACTTGATTCACTCACAGTTATGCTTCCGTCGTTATTCACGCTTTCCACAACCGCGACATGTTTTTGGTTGTCGGATTGAGCAATTGCACCCACCGAAGGCGTCGAATCACAAGAAACGCCCGCGGCCGTGGCCTGGTCGTCCCAGTCGGCAGCATTGCCAGTCATCGAATTGAGTTGCGTCGTGTTGTATCCGAGCTGGCGGAGGCGTCCGTGCGCGTACCAGGTGCAATTGCCGAGGGCGATTCCGAGTTGCGGAGTCGGCGGATTTGTTGAGTTCGGGGCAAAGCCGGCCAACCAGAAAATATTTGCGCTCGTAAAGGAGGTGGCCGTGAAAGTCGGGATCGGAATATCTCCTGCTGAAGCAGCCTGTGAAATTACCAATTCTGCAGTCCACCCGAGCGATGAACCGAGGCTGGGCGGCTGCGAGTCCCAATCTATTTTCCACCAGTTACCGGTGAAGCCACCGGCGGTGCCTGAGACCGGTCCTTCAACAATGGATCCGTGCACTCCGGCGTCCTGGGTAAACAATATTGCGGTGAGGGGAGTGTTCCTAACGTTTGCGCCCCCTGCAGATGCCTTGACTCGGTCGCCCACGGCTAGCCCCAAGGCTTTGGTCGTCGCGAACAATATCAAAAATGCGATCCAGGGGACTTGGAGTTTCATGGGTTCCCGGTAATATTGCCGTGGGCTAGAGCATATCTGCGGACGCTGGTAGTTTCGTCGGACAAGAAGTCGTCCGGCTGACTGTTGAGGACCTGCAGCCGCCAGTCCTTTAGGACTGCAATTGATGCGTGCGATGGCATATGCGTCGCAGCCTCGGAGTGGCCCATCTCTCCAGCGTGCACTTGCTTGAACAGCTAGTCTTGTTCCAGCTCCGAGTGAATCGCAGTCCTTTATCCCAGCTGCATGGTGCAAACATACATGCGTTGAATTGCTATGGTGGTCCTGAGGCAAGGTATGAGCCGAGCCATCCGAAACCGTCGGGTTGGCTTACGTATTGAGGGTCAGGCGTCGTCCGAAGGGAGGAAGCTGCGTTTGGGCGATACACCGACTTGGGCGGGAAAGGCGCCCGGGCGAAGCTCAGCGCGCGTTCACTTGGCAGCCGTTGGCGCCGCGCGGAATATCCGCGGGGCGAAAATTCAGGGCACAATCATCCAATCCGTGCTGACCGGCGTGACCTCGGCGACGCTCTGGACGGTGGTGCCGTTCATGAGCCAGAAGACGACGTTGCCGCCGGTGTTGTGCCGCCAGACGATGTCAGTGTTGCCGTCGCCGTTGAAGTCGCCGGTGGTGCTGATGGTCCAGACGTTGCTGACCGGGGTGACCTCGGCCGAGCTCAGGACGGAGGATCCATTCATCATCCAGAAGACAATGTTCCCCCCGGTGTTGTGGTGCCAGACGATGTCGGTTTTACCGTCGTTGTTGAAGTCACCCGTCGTGGTGATGACCCAATCGGTGCTGACGGGCGTGATCTCGACGGCGCTGGCGGGCGAGGTGCCGTTCATGAACCAGAAGACGACGTTGCCGCCGAATTTGTGGCGCCAGACGATGTCGGTCTGGCCGTCGCCGTTGAAGTCGCCGGTGCCGCTGATGACCCAGTCGGTGCTGACGGGCGTGACCTCGGCCGCAGTCTGGGGAACGTGGCCGTTCATCAGCCAGAAGACGACGTTGCCGCCGAGCTTGTGGCGCCAGATGACGTCGGTCTGGCCGTCGCCATTGAAGTCGCCCGTGCCGCTGATGACCCAGTCGGTGCTGACCGGCGTGACCTCGGCGACGGTTTGCGGCGTCGCGCCGTTCATGAGCCAGAAGACGACATTGCCGCCGATCGCGTGGCGCCAGAGGATGTCGGACCTGCCGTCGCCATTAAAATCCCCGCGCATGGCGCGCACCGTGAGTGTGGCGGGGTTGCTGGTGGTGGAGCCCAGGCTGTTGGTCACCACGCAGCGGAACTGGATGCCATGCAGCGTGCATACCGCCCAGCTGGCTATGCTGAGAGTGGCCGAGGTCGTGCCGGAATAGGGATCCCCCTCGGTGATATTCTGCCAGGTCGAGCCAATCCCCATCTGCCATTGGTAGGTCAGCGGGTCGACACCCGACGCTGCGATGGCGAACTGGACGGCATGGCCCGTGCTCGTGGTCAGGCTGGCAGGATGGGTGACGATGGTGGCGCTGGTCGATGCCCCGTTACTGGGCGAACCCGGGCCGGAGGGGTTGACCGCCTTGACCCAATAATAGTACACGGTGCCGGGGATGGCGGTTCGATCGACGAACAGCGTGCTGGGAACATTGATGCCGACGCGCAAGGCGTTGATTCCGCTGTTGGTGGTGTTGCGCCAGACCTCGTACGAGTTCGCCGCGACGACGGCGGTCCAATTGAGTCGGACCGATTGGTTTGCGCCCGGGGCGACCGTCAGCCCCGTGGGAGCGGCGGGGATGGGCAGCGAGCCGCTCGCGACTGTCAGCGGCGTGGAGGTCGGATTGAGGGTGCCGTCGCCCAGTTGGCCGAAATTATTCAGCCCCATCGCCCACAGGGAGCCGTTGGCCTTGAGGAACAGGCTGTGGCCCGACCCTCCCGCCACGGCGACCACCCCGCTGGCGACGCTTTGCACCGGCAAGTACTGGTTGCTGACGTTGTTGACGCCCAATTGGCCGGCATAGTTGCTGCCCATGCCCCACAGGGAACCGTCGAGTTTCACGAACAGGTTCTGGTTGCCGAGGTTGGTCGTGAGCGACGCCACAGCCGAAGCGATATTGCTCAACGTCGCCGAATCCCGGTTTCCGTTGCCCAGTTCGCCGCTCGTGTTGTGGCCCATCGTCCACAACTTGTCATCCTGCGTGATGTAGAGCGTGGCCGAGCCGCTGGCGGCCATGGCCCGGACGTTCGCAGCGATTTGTTTCGGCTCCAGAACGCTGGAAGAGCCACCCGCTTCCAGCTGCCAGAACGAATTGCTGCCCATGCCCCAGAGGGTGCCGTTGGATTTGAGGAACAAGCTGTGATATGACCCTGCGGCAATCGCAACAACGTCGGTGGTGATGGGAATAGCCTGGGCGTAGTAGGTCGAGCCCGGCACGCCGAGCGGACCGCCAACGTTGCCGCCAAGACCCCACAAGGACCCGTCCCGCCTGATAAACAAGGTATGGCTCCAGCCTGCAGCCACGGCCACCACGTCGGAGGCGATATGAAACGGGGTCAGGTGGATGCCTCCGCCGTCACCCATCGTTCCGAGGCCCATGCCCCATAAAGTTCCGTCCGTTTTGATGAAGAAAGTGTTCTCATTGCCGGCCACCACCTTCGCCACATTCGTTGCCACCGGCACGGCCTGCTTTCGATCGGTGGTCGTACCGTCCCCGAGTTGCCCCCCGTTGTTGCGGCCCATCGTCCAAAGCACGCCGGCGGAATCGATGAAGGCGCTGTGGACGCCACCGGCGGAAGCCTCGACCACGCCGCCACTCACCCCGAGGCTCACTGTGATGGTGAAGTCCGCACTGAAACTTGACGCGCTGTGGCTGGCGTCACCGGCGAAGCGCGCCTTAATCACCACCGTGCCGGTTCCCGTGGCCGTAACCACGCCGGTCGCCGGGTCGATGGCCGCGCCGCTGGCCGTGGAGCCGGTGCCCAGGGCCCATTGCAGCGCGCCGAAACCGCTGTTGGCGGTGGCGGTATAGCTGCCACCGAGCGGGGCCGTGGTGCCGGACGAAATCACCGGCGCCGGCTGGCTGGCCGCGACGATGCTCCACGTGAGGGCGGTGTTGCTGCCACTGTAGTTGCTGTACGCGGTGGCGGTGGCGGTATAGGTGCCGACATTGGTGGCGCTCAGCGTGCCGCCGGCCGTGAACGTCGCGTTGCTGGGCGTCGCGTTGATCGTCGGTCCCTGGGGCGAACCGGTGTAGGTGAAGGTGGTGGCACTCAGCGCAAAAGTGGTGGGAATGCGATTGATCGTCAGCACCGCGGCGTTCGAGGTCGTGCTCCCGTTGGCATTGGTGACGACGCAGCGGTATTGCGTGCCCGACGTGTCGGCGGTGGTCGGATTGATCGTGACCGTGGGCGTCGTGACGCCTGACTGGGAACCGCCGTTGCTCATGTTGAACCAGGTGCTGTCCCCGACGAGCAGGCGCTGCCATTGGTAGGTGGGGGCTGGACTGCCGGTGGCCGAGACGCTGAAAGAGGCGGCCTGCGGGGCGGTCACTGTCTGGCTCGACGGATGGCTGGTGATGGTCGGAGCGGCGCCGGTATTGACCGACACGCTGACGGAGAACGCGCCGATGCTGCCATAGGTGGAATAGCCAAAGTCCGCCCCGTTCGAGACCCGCCCGGCGCCCTGGATTTTGACATAATAGGTTCCAGCCGGGATGTACTGGGTGACACTGGCACTCAGGGAGGCATCCGGGTTGTTGATCGCCAGGGTGCTGCCGTTGGCATCCTGGAGCTCGAGGAAGACGTCGAGGTTGGGTTGCCGTGCCCCACTCCGCGTCGAGGCGGCGTTGACCGTCAGGGTTCCGGCCGAAGCCACGTTGAAGGAGTAGAAATCGACATCGTTTGCGCTGGAGATCAGGCCGCTGAAACTGGCCGAGCCGGCGTTCAGGCCGACCGGGGTGGCGGCCCCGCGGGAGTTGCCGGCATCATCGGCGACATAGCCGGTGTTGTTGGTGAGGTGGTAAAGGTTGGTGGATTGCTCACCCGAAATAGTCGCAACGTCGTCCTCGGTATTGGTGGGATTGGGGTACTCGCCTTTGCTCCACTGGACCACGTTGCGGTAGAATGCCGTGCCCATGATGGGCGCCCAACTCGTGGCGCCGCTGCCATGGCCATTGTAGTACTCGTCCGCCGGAGAAGTGGTTCCATCATGCTTCAGCCCCAGCGTGTGGCCCAACTCGTGCGAAGCCGCAGCGGCGACCGTGTCCGGTGCGTCCGATGAGAGGTCATAGTCGAAGGCCCAGCAGGGCACATCGGTGGTGAAGCCGCGGGTGTTGGCGGCGGAAAAACTGTCCCGGTACGCGACGCCGCCGGCATCGGGGTACCAGGAATCGGACGGGGTGATGATCACCCGCATGCGGCGGCCGACCGGGGCGTTGGTGTAGTCGCTTTCCACCGTGGTGACGTTGATGGCAAACGGGGCATAGTCCTCCGCCACCTGGTTCCAGGCGTTGGTGATTTGGGAGGCACTGAGGTTCGTCGGGGCTGCGTGGATGGTGTTGCCGTCGTTCCAGTCGGGATCGGTTACCGTTGCCCCGTCGAAATCGAGGTAAAGCACGGCGGTCGCGCCTGGCCGGCTTTGGTGCTGGGGGGGCGTGGCGTCAGGCCCGGGGCTCCGCGGGGCCGTTACGGTCTGGCGCACGCTGGCGCGCAGCAAAGGATGGCACATCACTTCGCCCAGGGTCAGTTCGCGCAACTGCACCAGGCCGAGCGCGGGCGTGGATACCAGGTAGGCGAGTTCCTCATGCCTCAGCAGCACCCGGCCGTTGGTGCCATCCGTCCCCTGGCTCAGCGAGAAGCTGCCTTTGACGCCGCCCACCAGGGAGCCGCCAACGCGCACGGTGCCGCTCGCTTCCTGCAGCACCAGGTTTACCACGCCCCTGACCTGTCGACCGCCGGGCAGGGGAATCGTGATTTCGTCGCCTTTCTTCAAGCCGGCGGGGGCGGGGAAGAGGCCGGTGTCGAAGGTGGCAGTCCGCCCCGGTGCTGAAGATTTGGCCGATGGCGAGGCGCTTCCTGGCGCGCCGGCGGTCGCGGCCGGAGTTGCAACGGTCGGGGCGATATTCGCGCCCACTGGTTTTTCCGGCACCGGGGCGGCCGGGTTTTCGACGGATGGACTTGTCGGCATCGGCCGCGCCCGAACGCCCGGGCGCAATCCGTACCAACCCGCGAGGCCGAGCAGGGCGAAGGCGACGGTGCTCAGGATGAATCGGCGCGGGGGATTCATGGGAGCAGCCGACGGCGGCTAGATAGGGTTGGGAAATTCATGGCATGAATCTCGGCGGGGGATATTTGCCAGGTTGCGGGGGACAAAGTTTAGGGGACAATTTGCCAGTCGGTGCTGACCGGGGTGACCTCGGCGACGCTTTGGACGGCGGTGCCGTTCATCAGCCAGAAGACGATGTTGCCGCCAAGGTTGTGGCGCCAGACGATGTCAGTCTGGCCGTCGTCGTTGAAGTCGCCGGTGGTGCTGATGGTCCAATCGGTGCTCACGGGCGTGACCTCGGCGGAACTCAGGACGGAGCTGCCGTTCATGAGCCAGAAGACGATGTTGCCGCCGGTATTGTGACGCCAGACGATATCGGTTTTCCCGTCGTGGTTGAAGTCGCCGGTGGCGGTAATGGCCCAGTCAGTGCTGACCGGGGTGATTTCCGCGGTGCTGGCGGGGTTCGTGCCGCTCATGAACCAAAACACGATGTTGCCGCGGGTTTTGTGGCGCCAGACCAGGTCGGTGTTGCCGTCGCCGTCGAAATCACCGGTGCCGCTGATCACCCAATCGGGGCTGACGGGCGTGACCTCGGCGGCGATCTGGGGCGTGTTGCCGTGCATGAGCCAGAAGACGAGATTGCCGCCAGCGGCGTGGCGCCAGACGATGTCGGTCTGGCCGTCACGATTGAAGTCGCCGGTGCCGCTGATCGTCCAGTCGGTGCTGACCGGCGTGACTTCCGCCACCGTATTCGGCCTCGTGCCGGCCATGAGCCAGAAGACGATGTTACCGCCCGTGCGGTGGCGCCAGAGGATGTCGGAGCGGCCATCGGCATTGAAGTCCCCGCGGCTGGCCGCGGTGTCGCGCAAAGCCACGCTCAACTGGGCGCCCGCGCTGATCGCAAAGACCTTCCGAAGATCGGCCGGCACGTTGCATTGTCCGTAGTCGTTTCCGCCCCACGCCACCACGGTGCCGTTCTGGCGGAGGGCCAGGCTGTGGTCGTCTCCCGCCGCCAGTGCCGCGGGCGCGGTGAGGGTCACGGGAACATTGGTCTGGCCCGATTGGTTCCAGCCGATGGCCCGGACGACTCCGTCCTCTTGGGACAAAAGGGTGTGGAGTGACCCCGCGGCGAGCCCGGCAACCGGATGAAGGTCGGGCGGCGAGGTTATCTGGCCGGCCGAGCTGGCTCCCCAGGCTACGACGGAACCATCGTCCCTGAGGGCAACCGAGTGCGAGGAGCCCGCGGCGATTGCAACCACATGGTCGAGGGCGGGTGGCACATTCAGTTGTCCGTAGCTGTTGAACCCCCAGGCGGCCACGGTTCCGTTCGACCGGAGGGCCAGGCAGTGATCGCGGCCAATGGCAATCGCCGCCACCATGGTGAGGTTGGCGGGCGGCGCCATCCAGGTCAGGGCATAGTCGCCCCAAATCGCCACGGTGCCGTCCGACTTGAGGGCCAGGCCATGGAAAGGGCCGGCGGCCACCGCGACAACGTTGTTTAGTCCCGCCGGAAGATTGAGCCGATTGTTTACGCTGTAGCCCCAGCCCGTCACCGTGCCGTTGCGTCGCAACGCGAGGAAATATTCGGTGCCGGCCGAAACCGCGATGGCATCGGTCAGGTCGGCTGGCGGATCGACCGATGGAGCGCGTGATGCCGTGCCCCAAACCCGGGCCTGGGTTTGCTCCGGAGCGACGGTCACAAACACCGGTGCGGTGTGGCGGGTGCCGTTGGCATCGGTTATCCGCACCGCGTACCAACCGGTGTGGCCGTAGTTGACCGCGGGGACGGAGTAGCTGTTGCTGTTGGCGCCCCCGATGACGCGGCCGTTGTGGACCCATTGATAGGATAGGGCGCCCGTGCCCGTTGCCGTGACATTCAGATTGAGGGCTTGAGAGGGAGCCAGCACCTGCCGGGGCGGACTCATGCTGGTGACGACGGGAAGCGGCTTGACCACCAACCCGGCGCCAGCGCTCACGGCCGATCCCGCGTGACTGCTGACGATGACATCATAGTTGCCGGCTTGGGCAGGCACCACTTCGCCAAAGACCAGGGTCTGGGCCGTGGCGCCGGCAAGATTCACGCCGTTTCGGCGCCATTGATAGGCGAATTTACCCCGACCGCTCGCTGTCACCGAGAATGTCGCGGTCTGGCCCTCGATCACGGTCTGGCTCGCGGGCGGCACCGTGACTACCGGCGCGGCATCCAGGGTGGCATCCCGGAGCGCGAGCGAGAATTTTATCGAGGCGGCCACCCGAAAGCAGTTCGTGGCACCGACGGGCAGGCTGAGCTGGCCATAGGCATTCACCCCCCAACCCCAGAGCGTGCCGTCCTGCGTGGCCGCGAGGACATGACTCAAGCCACGGTCGAAGTCGATGACACCGGCCAGGGTGGCGACGACTTGCGGCGAGCCATATCCCGGCCACTGCACCAGGGAGTTGTCGTCCTTGTAGATGGTCAATCCCGATGCGCGCGGGGTGGCGGAAAGTTCCCGGGCCTGGGTCATGATTGCCGGGAAACCGGACGGGTCCGCGTCGAGGGAAACGACCATGCCGTTCGCCCGCCGGGCGTAACCATTGCCCAGGCTGACGAAGTCGTTGATGCCTTCGCCCCGGGTGGCATAGATCATCCCGTTGTACTTGTTCCACGCCACGACGGTGCCGTCGGACCTCAGGGCATAGGTTTCGTGGGAAGCACCGGCGGAGATTTCCACCACATCGCTCAGTCCAGTCGGAACCAAATGCGGATAACCGGCGAGGCTCCAGGGAACGACCGTGCCGTCGCTGCGCAAGCCGAAGTTCATCGGGGATCCGCCGACCACCATGACAAATTCCGGTCCGAGGTACGCGAGGGAAGCGGTGAAGTTGAGTCCCCATCCGGTCAGTGATCCGTCGCGGAGGATGGCGATCACCGTGCCGTTCGTTGGCACCATGTCCACCACCCCGGACAAAGCCGCGGGCACGTCTTGACACTTGAAATCGTCATCACCCCAACCCAACACCTCGGTAACATTCGGAACGACCAGCACAAACATCGGTTGGCTGCGCGTCGTGCCGGTGGCGTCAGTCACATTGCAGAGATACCAGCCGCGATCGGAGTAACTGAGATTGGTGAGAACTAGGCTGCTCCCATTCGCGTTTGCGATGGGCACGCCCCGGTGCAGCCATTGATAGGAAAGTCCTCCGGTGCCGGTTGCTGAAACGGCCAGGGTGACGGTATCCCCTGGAGCCACCACCCGTCGCGGATTGGACAGGCTGACGCTGGGTAGCGCCTGGGCGGCAATGCCGGTCCAGAGGAAGAAGAGGAGGCCCAGGCACGAGCGGCCTGGTCGCCGGCAAAGAATCCGTGACGGTTGAACCAAGTTGTGTCCGCCTATCCCGGCCGTCGACTGATGCTGTATTTGGCTCATGTCCATGGCGAAGACCGACGGGATTTGTCATGGTACAATCTGCCAGTCGGTGCTGACGGGGGTGACCTCGGCGACGCCTTGGACGGTGGTGCCGTTCATGAGCCAGAAGACGACGTTGCCGCCGGTGTTGTGGCGCCAGACGATGTCGGTCTGGCCGTCGTTGTTGAAGTCGCCGGTGGTGCTGATGGTCCAGACGTTGCTGACCGGGGTGACCTCGGCCGAGCTTTGGACGGAGGATCCATTCATCATCCAGAAGACGATGTTCCCCCCGGTGTTGTGGCGCCAGACGATGTCGGTTTTGCCGTCGTTGTTGAAGTCACCCGTCGTGGTGATGACCCAATCGGTGCTGACGGGCGTGATCTCGACGGCGCTGGCGGGCGAGGTGCCGTTCATGAACCAGAAGACCACGTTGCCGCCGAATTTGTGGCGCCAGACGATGTCG
>DASZPS010000133.1:0-46487 GCA_035549955.1 Lacunisphaera sp.
TGCCACTTTTCCACGGCCTGTTGCTTGTACTCCTCACTGTAGGGGGTCCTGCCCGCTACCGGTTTCGTGATCTGCGTCTTCATGTGGACTCCTTGGGTTTTGATCCCCAGTCCACTGTCCGTCAAATCAGGGCAACCTCAAGTCGCTCCACCTGCGGCCAAGGCACGGCCCGCAGGGACGCGGCCCTCCAGGCTTGGGACACAGCGAGTGCGAACCAGCGCATTGGGGAGCAATGCGCTCCACCTAAAGCAAGGTCGCTTCACTTGACCCAGGGAGTTCGAACCAGCGCATTGGGGAGCAATGCGCTCCACCTCGGTTCCCACCGTTTCCTCCTGTAAGGCCATCCGTACGGTTCGGGCAATCCGCGGCTGGAACTGATCGCGGCTCAGTAGCTGGCGGTGAGGGAGAACGAGTAGGTGCGGCCGCGCCAGTCGCCGTAGGGCTGGCGGCCGGTGCCCGACGGGTCGTTGACGTATTTCGGGAATTCGTAGTTCGAGAGGTTGTTGATGCGCAGTTGCGCGCCGAGGCGGAATTTGTCGCTCCGCCGCGGCAGCCAGCGGGTCAGGTCGGCCTGCCCGTAGGCGTCGAACTGCCAGTAGGCCTTGATGCGGTCGCTGCCCTGCGGGGCCCACTCGATCACTGGCAGGGTCCGCGAACCCAGGAAATGCGCGTCCATGCCAAAGCCGAAGTTCTTGTTGGACCAGGCGGAACCGAGGCTCAGGCGGTGCCGGAGCAGCCCCTTGGCGGAACCATCGGGCGCGCCGAGCTCGTCCACGACCGGGGCGTTCGGGAACTGCCGGTCGTATTTCTGGAAGTAGACCCAGCGGCCGCGCAGTTCGAGAACCCCGTCGCGGAAACCATGCCAGGCATAGTCAAAGGCGACGTTCCAGTTCTGCGAGTGGCGGTTCGCGGCGTTGACTGTCCCGGTGAACACCGTGGTGACGCGGAGCGGCGTCGGCGGGCGATCCGCGGGCGGCGTGGTCGAGCGCAGGACGCGGTCGGGGAAGAGATTCTCGAGGTTCAGCACGTTCTGCGCGGACAGGTCGATGATTTCGTTGGTCTTGCGCGTGTCGGCAAAATCGAGGGAGGCACGGAAGCGATGCGTCTTGCCCCGCGACCAGACGAGGCCGGCGGTTTGCGTGACGGCGGACTCCGGGCGGATGGAGTCGTTGATGGCGATCTTGGACTCCGCGACGTAGGACTCGTTGCGCAGCGGGTCGTACAGCGCGGTGGGCTCCGCGCCGGAGGCGTCGCCGCTGCCCAGGGCGATCGGCCGGCTCATGATCGGGGACGGGAAGCGGTTCGACGTGGTGTAGGAACTGCGGAAGGAAAATCCGCCCACGAGGTCCACCTTGAAGCCGACAGTCGGGGCCACGTTGGTCTCGTTCGATTGGGCGGAGATGATGTAACGGACCGCCAGGTCGGTCTCGATGCGTTTGATGGCCTTCGGCAGGTACGCCTTGGGCAGGAGCGGGGCCTGGAGTTCGCCAAAGACGCTGATGCGCTCCAGCGTGCGGCCGCTCCACTGGACAATTTCGCCGGCCGGCGTGCCGTCGGCAAAGCGCGGCTCCTGCAGGTAGGGGGCGAGTTCGCTGCGGCGGTAGTCGGTGCCCGCGTTGACCGTGCCCAGGCCGGTGGGCAGGGGCAGCGCCTCGTGGGTCACGCGCACCGCGCCTTCGAGCGTGTTGTAGTCGCCGAGCGTGACGAAGCGGTTCGGCGCGCCGTAATAGACGAGGACGCGATCGTAGAACTCCGGCGGCGGGCCGAAGACCTGGGTGTCGCGCAGCGGGTTGTAGAGGCCGTCGTCCACGAGTTCCTGCCACCGGTCGGCGTCGGCGCGCACGAGGCCGCGGTATTTGGCGACATTGCGGGCGTACTGGACATCGGCCGCGATCTGCCAGCCGCGCGGGGTCTTGACGAGGGCGCCGCCGACGATCGACCACGAATCGAGCTGCGCCTCGTTGTAGTTCTGGCCCAGCTTTGGCGTGGTTTCGTTGAGCGCCACGAGCACCTCCTGGTCGAACGGATTGAACGAGGAGGAGGGCGACAGGGCGGAAGGCGCGGCGAGCGTGAGCGTTGCCGGGAAAACATCGTAGCCCCGATGGATCACGTTGCGCGAATAGCTGGCATCGAGCCCGAGCTGGAGCCAGGGGCGCACGTCATAGACGGCGGAGCCGAAGAACACCGTGCGGCGCTGCCTGCGGCCATAGGGATAGTCGAGGCTGTCGAAGGAGGCGGCCAGCCCGCCCGGGGAATCGAAGGAATCCTGGCTGCGTACTCCCTGGCGCCCGGCAAACGCCGCCAGTCCGCCGCCATCCTTCCCCGGTGCGACGGAGGTGAAGTAAGGCGTGCCCGGGCCGAACAGCGGCGCGAGGCTGGCGCTTTCCACATTCGGGGTCGCGCGGGGCAGCAGGCCGATGTCGCGGGCGAGCCGCACCCGCTGGAGGCCCAGCTCGGATTCGACGGCGGGCTCGGTGCGCGTGAACGTGGCGTTGAGGCGCAACCGCAGTTTGCCGTCGAGCAAAGTGCGGCTGTGCTGGAGGGAAACCGAGGTCTGCGGGGCATCGAAGCCACCGAGCGCATTGGTGTAGGTGGTGCGCACCTCGGTGCCGTCGGCCTCGGGCCGCAGGACGATGTTGATGACCCCGCCGACGGCGTTGCCGCTGTAGAGGGCCGAGGCGGAGGTCGGGAGCACCTCGATCTGCTGGACGAGCGAAAGGGGCACGAGGTTGACATCCGGCGCGCCGAGCTGGCCGGTGCTGTCGGTGATCGTCTCGGGCAGGCGGCGGCCGTTGACCAGGACGACGGTCTCGCTGGCACCGTAGCCGCGCAGGCTGAGGTTGGAACTGCCCGCGACGAAGCTGGACTGGTTGCCGTTCTGCTCGGGCGGCGGCGTGTTCGAATCGCCGTCGAGCAGCTCGCGCTGGAAAAATTCGTTAAGCTGCACGACGCCGCTGCGGGCGATCTGTTCGCGGGTGAAGATGGTGAACGGCAGGCCATTGTCCTCGGTGCGCGGGAGGTCGAGGTTGCCCGCGGCGCGCCGGGGGGCCGCGCCGACGCCCTCTCCGATCAGGAGACGGTCGTCCTGGTCCTTCACCAGGTAGGGCTCGAGCACCGTGACCTCGGTGGCCAGCTGCAGGCGCAAGGGGTCGAGCACCTGCGACTGTTCGGAGGCCACGATGACGGGGTTCTTTTCCGCCATCTGGTAGCCCGCGCCGCCGGTGACGAGCCGGTAGCTGCCCGGGGGCACGGCCGGCAGGACGAAGGTGCCGGTGTCATCGGTCGCGGCCTTGAGGCGGGTATCGGCAAGCGCGACGACGATGCCGCGGGCTGGTTCGCCGGTGGGCAATAGGACCCGCCCTTCGATCGAGCCGGTGGGGATGGGAGCACGCGTGACGATGAACTTGCCGCGAAAATTGCGGTGGGCCGCAAAGCCCGTGTTTTTCAACAAGAGATCGATCGCGTCCTTTGGCTCGTGGAATCCGACGACGGCGCCGGCGGTCACCGCCTTCAGGTCGTCGTAGGAGAACAGTACTTCCATCCGGGCCTGCTGGGAGAAGGCGAGCAGGGCGGTGGCGGCCGATTGCGGCGGGAGATTGAAGTCAACGGGTGCCGCGAAGGCGGGCGCTGCCAGCAGGACACCCAGCCCAATCCCCAGCCGGCGGGTGAAGTCGGTGAGGAATCGCACGGGTGGTGGCGGTCAGGGTTGGCTGATCGTATCCACCTGCACGCTGCCATCGAGTCGCGGCGTGACGCGCAGGGGCACGGAGGAGAAGCCCTTCTGCTCGATCGCACCCAGGAAGCCGTCCAGGTCGTCGAGGCTGTAGTTGCCGCCCACGGCGACTGCTCCGGCGGCGTCGGTGGCGGTGAGGTTGCGTCCGTGGAAGCGGGCGTAGCGGGCGAGGGCTTCGCGCAAAGGCGTGCCGGCAAAGATGGCCCGGCCTTGGCGCCAGGCGAGCGCGTTGTCCAGCTCGACGGGGGAGAGGTTGATCACGTTAACCCCGCCGTCGCCGCGCGTCAGGCGGTCCCGGGCCTTGAGGGCATGGACGGTGGGATCGCCGCCCGCGCGCACCTGGACGGAGCCTTCGAACACGGTGACTTCCAGCGCGGTGGCGGTTTCGGTGCGGACGTTGAACTGCGTGCCGGTGACGCGGACGGAGCCGGCCGGGGTTTCGACGTAGAAGGGCCGGGCTGGATCCTTGCTGACGTGGAAGAAGGCCTCGCCGCCGGCCAGCCGCACGCGCCGGGACTCCTTGGTGAGTTCGACGGCAATGGCGGTCCGGGCGTTGAGCTCAATGTGCGAGCCGTCCTCGAGCGTGATTTCCTGCCGCTGGGCCACGGACGTGGCAATGTTGTGAAAGTGGTTCTGTGGCCGGCCCTGCCACAGAATAACCGCCAAGACCGCGGCCGCCATCAGCGCCGCACCGGCCAATGTCGGCCAGCGCAGCCAGGGGAGCGGCTGAGCAGTCTTTGCGGCGGTCTTCGTTTCCGCCACCTCGTCCCTGAGCCCTGCAAGCAACGGCAACTGCTGTTCGAGGTCGGCGGAAAACTGGCAATAAGAGGAGAGCAACGCGCGATGCGCCGGGTCGGCAGCCAGCCAGCTGTCGAGCGCCACGCGATCCTCGGCGGAAAGCACGGACCCGTCGAGCCGGGCGGCCCACAGCGAAGCCTGTTCCTCGGCGAGGGAAGAATGATGGGGGACGGGATTCATGGCCGGGCCTCCGTGTTGAGGCTGGGACTGGCATCGGGCAGGCGGGCGGCAAGGGCGGTGCGAAGGAGCCGCAGGGCGCGGGCGTGTTGTTTTTCCACGGTGCTGACGGCGATGCCGAGCCGGTCAGCGATTTCCTGGTGAGAGAGAAGTTCGATTTTGCGCAGCAGGAGCACGGCGCGGCAGCCTTCGGGGAGTTGGGCGATGGCCTGCTCCAGCTGCTGCAATTCCTGGCGGGCCATGACCTGCTGCACGACGCCGGGAGTGGGCGACGCGGTGTGCTCGGGTTCGAGGGCGCCGGGATCGAACGGGGCGATGCGACGGCGCTTGAGGCGATTGAAGGCCAGGCGCCGGGCCGTGGTGTAGAGCAGGGCCTCCGGCTTTTCGGCGGACTTGCTTTCCACCACGGGGTAAACGCGCAGGTAGGCGTCGTGGGCGACGTCCTGGGCCTCGTTGGTATTGCCCAGTATCCGGGCCAGGTGCCGGCGCAGGGGAGCAACGGTGCTCCGGTAGAGGCTGGCGAAGTCCCGAGGACTGGGAGGCTGTTCGGGCATGGAGATTTCTTGTAGCACTTCATGCGGGAATGACAATCACAGCGCCGAAACCCTCTACTTCGCCGAACAATTTTTTGCGGAAGGCACACCCCCTCCGACCCACCATCATCAAGGGCGGTTCCACCAAGCCATGACCGCGCACAAAAACGCCGCCAAACTTGTCATCACCAGTGATTTACGAAGTGACAGGAATTGTTCGCCGGAGATGTTGTCGCTCAGGCGGGCCACGAGGCCCGCATCCTCGGTTGGGATGGGAGGCGCGGCGGCCACCCACGCGTCGGTATCGGTGCGGCCATCGTATAGCACCAGCCGCGCCCGCTGGCCGATGAATTTCCCAACATCCACCGACCAATAGCCAAGGGTTTCCCGATTCGGTCCGGGGCAGCCGATCTCGTCGCCCACGGTGCCGCCTTGGGCGTCGAGCAACCGCAGCCGCAAGCCGTTGCCATGTGCCACCGGGTGTCCGGAGTAGGGCACCACCAGCCACGGCTTGCTCAGGACAAACGGCGAACTCACCACGGTGCCGGTAAACGCCGGCCCATCCACGGCGGTGCCGAAAAACAGGTTGCGCAATTCCGCCGGCGCGATGGGTGCGGCCCCTTGGAGGCGTTCTGCTCCAAACTCCGTCGGCGTCGTGATCTCAAACGTCAGGCCGGCCACCGGCGTATCGCGGCCGAATTGTTCCCGCCAGCGTTGCAGGGTGCCAAACGTGAACTGCGATGGCCAGGCCCACAGTCCGGCGAGGCTGGCCAGGCCCACGGCGAGGGCCACGCGGCCCGGCCACGGATCGGCCCGGGGCGCGAGGGGTGGTTGAAATTCTCCCGGCCCGAACCAAACCCACCAGGCAGCGCCGGCGGCGAGCACCAGCAGCGCCGGCAACGCCAGCCACGCCCAGTGCGCCTGCAGCGCGCGCACCAACCGGCCGGCGGGGTCCGGCAGGTTGGCGGGGTTCACCGTCGCCGGCAACAGCGCGCGAAAAGCCGGGCGGTCGAGCAGGGCGGTGACGACCTCCGGGTTCTGCAGCAATACCCAACGGGTCTCCTTTGCTTCCAGCAGGTGCTTGTCGCCGTTCTTGAGGTACGCCTGCACGGCATCGCGCCGGAGCTGGCAGGATTGCTCGCTGGTCAGATGAAAATAGCGGGCATGGCCGCCGGTGCTGCGGGCGAGCAGTCCGCCGGTGATGAGGGATCCCCAGACTGCCACGGCTGCGAGCGAGAGCAGACGGCCCCGGCCCGTGACTTGCACCAAGCGGGCGAGCGCCGCGCCGCCCGCGAGCACGCCGACCAACAGCAGGTCGCCGTAACGGGAGACAAAATCCACCTCCGTGCCCGCGCGGGCGAAGGCCAGGCCGACGGCCTGGGCGCAGCTCCAAAACCCGAGGATGAAGATGATCCGGTCGACGGGTGCGGCCGCGGCTTGGTTGCGCAGCCGGCAGGCGTGCACGATCCAGGGCAGTTGCACCACCACCAGCGCGCCGGGCAGGGCGTTCGGCCAACCGAGCAGGTGCACGGCCGCCGTCAGGAACGCCATCGGCGAAACCGGCGTATGGGCGAAGGTATATTGCACGTCACGAAAATGGACGACCGCGAGGAGCCCGGCCCCCAGCAGCGCCACGACCAGGGGCGCGAGCCATTCGCGGAAATCGCGCCGGCCCACCCAGAATGCCGCCGCCACGACCGCCAGCGGCGCGAGCCACATGCTGGCCAGCGTCAGCAGCCCGGCCAGGCCCGCGGCCTGGGCCAGCCACCACCCGCGCGAGCCGGGAGGATGGCTGCAGGCGCCGTGGACGTGCAGGAACAGGAAGAGGAGGGCGAGCGGAAACTGCGATTGGAAGCCCCAGGCGATGTTCTCCCAGGCATGCGGCAGCGCGCCGCCCAGCAGCAGCACGAACGTGACCAGCCCGGCGGCGCGGGGTGCCAGCGACCGCCACAGCCAACGCGCGGCGCACCACGCGAACAACGCGTAGATCGCGGCGTTCACCGTCATTTGCACCCGTGGATCCCAGCGTCCGGTCAGCACCACCTCGCTCCAGGCGAGCAGGCGGGTCCAGACCGGCACGTGTTCGAAATGGGGAATGAGGAAATCCGCGGGCCGCAGGGTGCCATCGACCCACGGCGCGATGATCTGCACGGCCTCGATGAACCACTGGTCATTGTACGGCACATCGCCGGCGAAGAGATGGATCTCGCCCAGCCGCGCGGCGAACACGGCAACAGCCACGGCGGCCGGCGCCAGCCAGCGCCAGCGCCGGACCGAAGGATCGGTGGCAAAAGGCGCAACGCTGGCGTCGGTCTCCGGCGAGGGGCGCCAGCCCTGGCACGCGTCCGCCACAATGGCGGTCAGGGCAAGGAGGTAGAGCGCGTACGTGGGAAACATCGCCGCCGGGCTGGAGAGCGGAAAAGAGGTGACGTGGATCAGGACGATGATGGCGAAATACGCCGCGCAGGCCGCGAGCAACGCCACCGCCAGCCAGAGGAGGAACGACAGCCGGCGGGTGCGCAGGGCCTCGAGCACGCGAATCAGCCCGACCAGCAGGACCAGCGGGCCGAGCCAGTCGATCGCCTGGCAGGACGCGTGGCCGATGGCTTCCAACCAGGCCAGCTTGCGCAGATCGACGGGCGATTGGGCCGCCTGCACCGCATCGGGCGAGCGCGGCGCGAAGCTGAGCCGGGTGCCGACATAGTCGCGAAACGGCTTCAGCTCCGCATAGTCGCCGATGCTTTCCGGCGAATAGGCGCTGAAGCCTTCGAACCCGAGGTAGTACGTTCCATGATGCCACACCGTGTCGGCGATCGGCTGGATGACGCTCTTGTCGAGCACCGGCATGAAGGTCTCGCGAAGCGGCCGCGCGGGGACCCGTCCCGCGGCGACGGCCGCGTTCAGTTCGTCGGCGACCTGCTGATAGAAACGCATGGTGCCGCCGGCGTCGGGGGCGATGTGCGACGCGGCGACGGCGTCGCGCAGCGCCCACATGAACCAGCCGCCACGGATCTGGCGTTCCGCGGCGGGAAAACGTTCCGTGTCCGACCAATGCCCGGTAACACTCGATTCGAAGGCGCCGCGCAGCCGGGCAAAGGCCGGGCTGAGTTCGTACGCGCGCTCGCGCATCTGCCGGCTGACGGGCACCTGCGGCAACTCCGGCCCGACCTGCAACCGGGTCAAGGCACCGTAGGCGGCCTTGAACTCCGGCGCGCGAAACTCGACCGTGCCGAACCAGCCGTAGTACCGGTAATTCAGCGTGCAGACGACCAGGATGGGCACCAGGGCGGCGGCGACGAACAACGCCACGCTGCCGGCGAGCGTTCGCCAGCGGTTGAGCAGGTCGCGGCCGATGGAAACGGCAATCCCGCCCAACAGCAGGCCCACCGCGGGCAGAAGCCACACGCTCTCCTCGCGGGTCAACCAGAAGCACCCGAGGGACGCGCCGGCGAACACCGCCGGCCCGGCCTGGCGCCGCCACGTTTCATGGCGCCGGGCGAAAAGCCGCACCAACCCGGCGATGACCAGCAGGGCCAGCGGGGTATAGATGTTTTGCCGCATGACCCGGCTAAGCGTGCTGGCGTCGTAGCTCATCGGATTCCAGAGCAGCACGGCGTAGCAGGCGAACTGCGCCATGCCGCCGCGAACCCAGGGCGCGAGTGCACGGGTGACGGCGGCGCAGGCGGCGGCATAGAACGCCTGCTGGGCCAGCATCAGCGGCACCCCGACCCAAAAGGCCGCGGCGATGAACGCGGAAAAAAGCGGGCCCTTCGCCAGGGTGAACTGGTCGTATGGGCCCAGCCACTGGCCGTTGATGATATGCCCGGCCAGCTTGACGAACAACTGGTCGTCATGGATGGCCGGTCCATAACCGACGAGCAACTGGCTGCCCGTGAGCCAGAGCTTCAGCGCCGTCAGCACCATCGCCGCCCAAAACCACCCCCGGCCGGCCGGGCGGGATGCCATGGGCGCAGTGGGGGTCGGGGTCACTTGAACTCGATGCCCGTCCACGCGGTCCAGTCGAAGGCGTACTGGCCGTACGGGCCGGGTCCGACGCGCAGGTAGACCTGACCGGTGCTCTTGGGCAGCTTGACGCTGAATTTCTGCAGGCCGCGGTCGCCCAGCTTCGCCACGGGATCGAGGAAGCGCTCATGCAGGAGCACGGGCTCCCCGCCACTGCTCCAGAGGATGGTGAAGTTGGCGCCGTTGGTGCGACCGCCGTCCGTGTAGGCCCCGGGGTTGAAGCCATATGCGCCGCGCAACTCGGTCGCGCCGGACGGGACGTCAAAGATCATCTCGCTCGGGGCGTGCATGATCATCACGCGGCGGTTGTCGATCATCTCCTCGTTGGGCGGATTGAGCGCCTGGTACGAAATGGGGGCGTCGACGAACATGTGGAATTTGGAGCGATTCTCCTCCTTGAAGAACGACAGGCCGGCATCGGACGGCTGGAGGGAGGAGACGGTGACGCGGACATCCTCCTGCAGGAACCGCTGGTATTCCGGCGCGGTGTCGATCGCGATGGAGCGGACACGGCGCTTCGGGACACCGCCGGCGGCACGCATGTAGTCGACCAGATCGTCGATGATCGGGTTGAGCATGAAACCCGTCCGCCCGATGGGTTGGGGCAGCCGGTGAATGGTTTCCACGCCGTCCTGGTCGGTGATATGCAATTGGACGAGCGGGGGCCGGAAAAGGAACCGGCGCAGCCGGCCCAGCAGGCTGAAATGGTATTCGATTTCGACCCAAAGGTTCTGGCTGGCCAGGTCCGCGAGCTCGATCCGCTGGCCCAGCCGCACGGTGGCCGAGCGAATCGGCTTGGGAGCGAAGGCGGCCGCGTCGAAAGGCCCGGGTTTCCGCTGCCACACCGTGTAGCCCATCTCCGTGTATTTGTAGGTATAGCGGTGGACCAGCAGGCGCAGGACATCGGCATCGTCCATCGACGCGAGCCGGCCGTCGATGGATTGGAGCTTGAACAACACGATCTCGGGGGCGCGGTCCGAGGCATAATAATCGCGGTTCAGGTGCGACAGATAGGGCGTGTAGGCCGAATAGCTCTGGAAGACGGGACGCGCCCGGTAGTTGAAGCCATTCACGATGGCGACCGCCTGCTCGTAGCCCAGGACGTCCACCGGGGCTCGCCCGGCGAGTTCCTTGGTCTTGGCGAGTTCGACGCTGCCTTGCTCACCGCGGAGTTTTGCGTCGTAGAAACCGCGCGTGCCTTCGCGACCGGCGAAGAAGGCGATGTTGCGGTATTCCTCAGCTTCGAAAGTCGCAAGCGCGCCGCGCCCCAAGCCGGGCAGCGTGAGGTCCAGGCCGACCAAGGCCACGAGGCCCGCCACCGTCCGGATCGCATGGCGTTGCCATTGCAGGCGGGTCCAGTCGCCCTCCAACATCACTGGCGCGGTGACAATGACCGTCAGCGCCGCGTAGTAAAACCCGACCTGGTGTCCATCCGCCCGGATGTAGCCATGCTTCCAGTTGATGTACAGGTAGGCCGCCGTGCCAGCAGCGAGGACGGAGCCGCGAACGCGGTCGGCGTGCGTGAACAGCGTGGCCACGACGCAGCCCACCACCAGGAGGGCGACGGTGAGCCCGCACACCAGCTGGCTGGTCGGGCAGGGCAAACCCATGGCATCCTGGTAACCCTGGCTGATTTCCCAGGAGCCGTGAACGTAGGCCGGCAGGTTCAACGGGTTTTGGCCGCAGAGAACCCAGCCGAGCACGAGCAGGCCGAGGAAAATCGCCGGCACGCGCGCGGCCACGGCGCGACGCTTGGACCAGGCTTCCAGGCCGCCCGCCAGCACGACGAGGAATGTCGCCAGCATCATGTCGGTGAACTTCACCAGCGACAGGGCGACCAGCAGGGCAATCAGCCCGAGCGAACTCCAGCGCCACGGGCCGCTGCTGCGGCGGATCAACTCCAGGCCCGCAAAGGCCGTCATGGCCTGGTGGGAGGCATCCTCATAGCTGAGGCCGAAGACAAAAAAGAAGGCGAAGAAGAACAGGCGCTGGTACCCCGAGAGCCGGTAGCCATGCCAGTAGGTCATCGCGGTGAAAACCAGGGCTTGCACCACGTGCCATCCGACGAGACCGGCCCACTGGCCGCCCCAGTAGGTCTTGCCCATCGTCCAGCCCAGCGGACCGTAGGTGAACATGACCTCCGGGCCAAATTGACGCCCGTCGACAAAGAACTGGCCCAACGCCATGCGCCAGGAGGAATCGAGCTCGATCTTGGGTACCAGCGGTACCGAAAAGGCGTTCAACGCGAGGAGCAGGAAACCCAGGACGCGAAACGTCCAGTCGAGGCGGGTGGCTTTGGCCGCGGGAGAGGAGGCGGAAGACATGGCAGGGCTAAATGACAATATAGGCGCGCGAATCCTCTAGGGGGATTTTTCCAAAAGCAAATCTGTCCAGAAAGTCCAGTCGCTTGCCGGGTTGTCGGCGGGCCCGGGGGTAATGGCAAGTTCGAGTTCGCCCCGCCCGGGGGGCAGCACGATGCGGAGGGACTGCAGGCCGCGATCGGCCGGCTCCTCGCGCGGGCGCAACAGGCGGCGGAGCAGGATTTTTTCGCCGCCGCCCTCCTCCCGCCAGCGGACGATGAACTCGGCCCCGTCGGTCGGCCCCGGGTTCTCCGGGGCATAGGCCCCGGCGCGGATGCCGAAATTGGCCCGCAGCGTTCCCCCGCCGGCGGGCAGCCGATAAACGATGCTGGACGGGGCGTGGGCGAAATATTCCATGCGCCCATCCACCATGGCTGCGCTGGCGCCGTGCGGCGCGCTGGCCCGCACCGGCACCAGATTGCCGGCCAGCATCCCCAATTTCAGCGTCGCGGTGACATTCGCCGCCAGCTGCGGAACTCCCTCCTCCGGTTCCACTGGCTCGCCGGCCCCCTTCCGCTGGTACAGGCGGAATCCCTGCGGCACGAACTGGCCGGCCTCGACCACGCGGTAGTTCCTTTGGACGAAACCCTGGAGTGGGGGATATCTTTCGAGCGGGTATTTCTGCCAGTGACGGTTGGGTCCGGCGCTGCAATCCACGATGAAGGCCGGCAGGCCTCCGCCCAAGTCCTGCAGCAGGTGTTCCATCGCGCCCGGTACCGCGGCATACGCGGTGTCGCGCTCGGGTGCGACGTTGGTCCACGGGATCAGGCCGGTGACAAATGAAGCATAAAGGTAGCGGCTTGCCGGCCGGCGATCCGCAAACAGGTAGATCTCGGGTTGATAGCCCCAGACGAAGATCCGGTCGCCCGGCCCGGTGTGGGCCCGCACGAATTCCGCGGCGCGCAGGCAGGCATTGCCCGGTGCCCCCCCTTGGCGGGCCGGCCCCACGGCAAGGCCCAGGCCCCAGGCAACCCCGGCAAGGAGCAAACCGGCCAGCATCCGCCCTGGCCAGCGCGCGGGCGACACGGCGAGGGCAAAAAGCCTGGCCAGCGCTACGCCTGCCCCGAGGCAAAACGGGGCGAGAAACTGGATGCTGTAGTGCCCAAAGTCCCGTCCGCCGGATGCGGCGCCTGCGAGGCCGGCCAGGCTCCAGGCCACCAGGTAAATGCGGCCGGGGTTGCCCGGCGCGTCGGCGGGTGCCGGGTTGCGTTGGGCGAGCCGATGAACGGTGACCAGCGCGCCGGCCGCCCAGACGAGGAAAAGCCACGGCTGGGCCGAGCCGAACAGGACGAAAGGTTGGGTCAGCAATCCCACCCACCCCGCCGTGGTGATTTCGGGACCGTAGAAGCGGAGGTTGTAGGTCCAGGTGCAGAAGATCGCGTCGGCCAGCGCCCCGTGCGCGAGAAAATAGACGGCGGCGAGCAGGACCGGCAGCCACCAGCCGGCGGCCAGCGCCAGCCAGCGCAGAAGCACCGTGCGGCGCGATTCCGGCTGGGACCAGGCGGCATACGCCATGGCTGCCGCAGGCGCCGCGAGATCCAGCAGCGCGGGTTGCTTGGAAAGGAATGAACAGCCCAAGGCGGCACCGGTGAGCAGGAGTCGGCGCGAACCGGGGTTGGTCCCCCCGCCAAGAAAGACCGCGGCTGCCGCCGTGGAAAAACCGGCGACGAGCCATTCCGTATTCGCCGCATACGCATCACCGCGGGACAGCGCGCTGGATGACAGCAAGGCATAGGCCGCCGCGGCGGCGATTCCGGCGGCGGGTCCCTGCAGCCGGCGACCGGCGAGAAAAAGCAGGAAGGCAGTTGCGGCAATCACCCCGGCCACGCCCGCGCGCACCGCCGCGAGGTTGTTCTCGCCAAAGCAGGCGAACACCCCCGCCACGGCAAAATAGGACAAGGGCGTGCGCTGGTCGATGGCGTCGCGGTACAACACGCCACCGTCGAGAATCGTGCGCGCAGCGGCGGCGTGGATGGCCTCGTCAACGTTCCACAGGCTGGCCCCAAAGGTCGGCGACCGCAGCCAGGCCACCGTGGCAAGCAGCGCCAGCGCGACGGCGATTTCGGTCCAGGGGCGTGGCTGGTTCATCCCGGGACTATTTGATTTCCGGGTCGGACCAGAATGTCCAATCCTTCGACGGATGGCCCGCGGGAGTGGTGTCGAAAACCAGGAAGGCGTCGTTGGGTTTGAGTCGCGGGGGCAAGTCGAGGCTGACCTCCTTCAGGCCCCGGTCGTCCGGCACGAGGTAGGGCTGCAGGTGCCGGGAAAAAAGCCGGGTGCGCGCCTTGCCGTCGGTAAGCCAGATTTCGAAGATCGCCCCGTCGGTCGGGAACGGTTGCTCGATGGCGTCATCGGGAAAACCGAATTTGACCCGGACGGTGCGGGCCGAAGCCGCGAGGGGCACAATCATGACGCCCGGCGCGTGCACGAGCCGCATCCGGAGCTGATCAAACAGGCGGATGCTCGAGCCGATCGGGCTCGCGATCTGGAAGCCATCCGCATCCTGGCGCAGCGGACCCCGCAGGTGATAGAGGATGAAGCGCGAATCGAACCAGAGCAGGGTCTGCCCGGGCACATCCAGCCCGGCGATCTGCTGCCGCCGGTCGAATTCGCGCACGCGGTCATAGGAAAGGGCCGCGAGGGCCGGGTCGAGGTGCTCGAGATCGCCCTCGCCCTCGGCGCGCAGGACGAGCCAGGTGGGTTGGAGGTAGAGAATGATCCGGTCCCAGCCCGGCCCCACGCGCCGGATGGCTTCCGGCATTTCGCGCGACGACATGCCGGGCCAGTCATAGGTTTTCAGGCCGGAGAAATAGCCGATGTAGCCCAGCGGTTCCATGAACACCGTGTCGCCCGGTTGCGCGTGCTCGTGCAGCCATTCCCCGATGACGCGCCGGTTGCCGTCTTCGACGTATTTTTGCTGGGCGCGCACCTGGCGCGCGACGCCACCCGTAAGCCAAAGGGCGCTCGCCAACAACCCGGCCGCCACCGCGCCGGCGGCGAAGCTGAGCCACCGGGCTTGCGCGGACCAGAGCTGGCCAAGCGCACCCGCCAGGGCGACATAGGCCAGCAAAGTGGTCGGCGGGAAATACCACGGAAACGGGAAGTACGGGACAAACGACAGGTACGAGATGGCGATCCAATAGGCGAAGGAGGCCACCCGTGCTTCCAGGCGCAGCCGGGGCACCAGCCACAGGACGCAGCCGATCGTGGCGAGCGCGCGTCCCAGGGGGTGCATCCATACCGGCCAGCTGGGCCGCATGAAGTACGCCGGCAGGAACGCGCCCTCCGCATCGCTTTCGCCCGTCCAGATGAGACGCGGAAGTTGCCAGACCCCTTGCAGGAAACGGTGCGCCGCGTCGGCGGGGGTGCCCGTCAGCGTGCCCTTGGCGACGATGGTGTGTGGCACGGGCGTGCCATAGTACCACCAGGCCCAGGCCAGCCACGGGCCGTAAAGCGCGGTGGTGAGCAGGCCGGCCTTCAGGAACAGGAGGAACTGCTGGCGCCGGTCGCCTCCCGTGCGTTCGGGTTGGTTGAAAATCCAAAAGCCGATGGCGACGACGCCGACGTAAATGAAGCTGTCCGGCCGGGTCCACATCAGCCCGGCCCAGGCCGTCCCGAGATGCGCCCATTGGCGCAGGCCTGGCGTCAGGTGGGCCCACAGGGCATACGCCAGGAAGAGCAACATGAACGCCGTCTCCATGCCGTTGATCGTGAAATCGAGCGACTTTGCGTCGGTGCAAACCAAGGCGGCGACGAATGCCACGGCGGCCACCGGCCAGGCCAGCCGGCGGGCCAAGGCCACCAGCAACGCCACCGCCCCGCCAAGTGCCGCGATGCACATCAGCCGGAAAAGCCACAACGCGGCCGGGTCGGAAAGATTGCCGGTCAGCCAGCTGGCGGCGGCCGGCAGCAGGACCCCGAGCGGCGACGTGAAGGTATGCAGGCGGTCGCCGTGGTTGAAGACGAGGCCATGGCCGGTCGCCAGGTTCTTGCTGGACCGGAAAGTGATGTAGTAGTCCTCCCAGACATGGTTGGTGAACAACGCGAACGCCAGGGCCGCGACCACGGCGCACAGGAAGGCCGTGGATTGCGGATGTTTGCTCACGAACGGTCGAATCATGGGTGTCGCGGTGAAACAGCGTTTTGGGCCGGGTGTCAGCAGGAAACCAAGCCACCGGAAACGACCGCCGGGCCGGCCGGTTCCGCCAGTGGCCGTCCGTCAAACGCCCGCCCGGCCGGTTCGGCCGAACTCATGCAGTTGAAACCGACTTCAGAGCAGGAAACGAGCACCCCAAAAGGTGGAGCGCGTTGCTCCCCAACGCGCTGAGGACGTCCGCTGCGTGGAAAGCGCCCCGTGGAGCAGGTCGATCCACCATCAACTGCAAGATCCCGGCTCAGCCGGGATCATGCAGTTGGTGGGCGTTGGTTTCCACACCGACGCCAGGTTCGCACGCCTCGTGAGTCCTTGTCGTCGATATGGAAATCGACGACCACCTTTCGGTCGGTTCGCTACCAAGGGAAACGGCGCTTCAATTGCAGGATCCCGGCTCAGTGCCGGATGGCGGACTCGATCTTCACCGCAATGGTCGGGGTGGTGGGTTCGGGCCGGTTAAGGATTCCGATCCAGCCACCGTTTTCGCACGACCAGCACTCGAAGCGTGCCGTGCTTGTCGCCGGGTCGAACACCGGCGCGAAACGCTCGATGCGGCCTCCTTTGTAGTAAATGACGTTCACGAGCGGATTGACGCCGGGCTGGTGGCCGAGCGCCCGGGTCGTAACCTTGATGTTGGTCGTCAATCCCACCAGTCGCACCCAAACTTCGCCGGCGGGCGCGAGGGCCAGCGCGCCCTCCACGGCCAGCGCCCGCCGGGTGATGGCGGGAACGTCGCTGAGCGAGGCGGGCAGAAACAGCGGCCGGACCGCAGGCGCCGCCACCACTGCCGGTTCACCGCCCGATTGGAGCATGGGTGGGAGCGCTTCCCGGTCGGACGTATCGGTGAGTTGGAACGCGCGCCAGCCGGCCCGCACGCGGCCGGCAGCCTGGTCGGGGATCGTGACGGTAAAGGTCAGGGGCTGGCCGCTCGCATCAATCAGTTCCGTCCGTTCCACGCGTTCGTCGACGCCGGCTGGCAGCGTCACGTCGGCATTCCAACGTGGCAACAACGACCCTTCCATGTTGGCATAGGCCGCCAGGTGCGCCGTGAGCGGCCCCGTGCTGTCGTGGCTCGCGCGCGCCACCACATACTCGGCGAAAATGCGGTTGCAGGGGGTATTCACATCGACGCGGCCTTCCTGCCGGTCGGCGCCCAAAAACTGCCGGCCGTCGGCCAGTTCGAGCCTGGCCATCGCGCTCACGATGCGCGAACCGTCGACATTGCCGCCCAGCGGGCTGGCAATGAAATCCAGCGGCCGGGAGGAAACCGTGCCCGGTTTGAACTTGCGATAAACCAGCAGCACCGTGCCCAGCCGTTCCGCGACGGTAGTGCGGGCAAGCATCGCGGATACCTCCGGGTTCCAGGTGTCCCAAGCCTCAACCACGATCAAATGCCGGAAATGATCCCCGGCGATGACCTCGCGCTTGAGGAGTTCATTCTCGCGGGGACCGTCAAAGGCCGCCGGGATGAGGGGCAGGTCCTTCACGTTTTTCACGGGCCACACATGGCCGAGCCACGCCGCGCCGGGGCCAAAGAACAACCGGGAGGAATCGTCGCCGGGAAGCTGGCTGCGCCACGCCGCCAGCACGGCCAGCGATCCTCCCATCCGGGCCGGGATATGCAGGCCGCGGAGATAGCCAAAGTCGGCGCCGGAGGTTTCGCCGAGGACGTACGATTCCCGCGGGGAACGGTCATGGCCGAATTGCGATCGTTCCCCGCGCCAGGCCGATTCCCAGCCGGCGGCGGCCAGGATCAGGGCCGGCACCAGCAGGCCGGCGACCATCCAGCCGCCCCGCGCCGGCACCTCAAACCCCAGCCACAAGCCGATGGCGATGACCAGGGCGGCGGCAAGCGTCACGTAGGCGATCTCGTTGTTGGTCAGGAGCAGCGCGGAGCTGGCAAAGGCGGCGAGCAGCCCGGCCAGCACCAGGAAGATCGCGCGCCAGCGCTGTCCCGCGGTGACATTGCCCCGCCAGGCCGCGATGACTGCGATGACCGGCATCAGCACGCCGATGAGCCCGGTCTGCGGCACGCGCAATTCGCCGTAATAATTGTGTACGGTCGTGAGGTAGAGCTTCGGTGAGAAAAGGAAGGAGATCCGGCTGCCGCGCGCGCCCAGCGGCAGTTGCACCACGTTGTAGTACCATTTTTGCCAGCCCGCCCCCGTCCAGGCGATTTCGAACGCGACCGGCAGGACGAGGCCGCAGCCGGCCAGGAAGCCGATGGTCAGGAGGACCCGCGAGAGGGGCGCCTTCTGCACCAACCACGCGTGGCAGATCCAGCCGAAGGCCATGACGCAGGCCAGCACGTGGAAGTTGACCTTGTTGAGCCCGCCCAGCAGCAGGCCGCCCGCTGCCAGCACGTGCCAGCCCGCGGTTTCTCGGCGAAGGAGCGGCGCCACCGCAAAGCTCCAGACCACCAGGGCGGTCGCGATGACCCCGATCGGATTGTAGAAGATGATGGTGTGCTGCGAGGCGCTGCCCGCGATTATCGCGAGGGCGAGAAAGGCGGCGAGCCAGGGATTGAAACGCCGGGCCAGCAGGAAGGTCAGGCCCATGCCGCCCAGCACAATCAGGACGGCCGCCCCGCGCGTCATGCCCACGTAGGTCCCGCCGCCGGCCCGTTCGGCCAGGGAGTTGAGCAGGAAGGTGCCGCACTGGGCCGGGGTGGTGAAGTCGGCGAACGGACGCTGGCCCTCGGCGAGCCGCGCGTTCACATCGATGAACAGTCCGTAGTCGTAGAAATCCCGGAGATATTCGTGATTATGCCACCAAGGCAGCAGGCCGATGAGGCTGACGACGAGCCCGAGGATTCCGGTTTTGAGGTGATGGTGCAAGTGGCGGCGAGGGAATGGCATCCGGAGGCCAGGCTGAAGCAGGATTTGGGCTCAGGGTTTCAGATCGTTTGGAAATCAAAGTCAACCGCCGCCAGGCTAGCCCGAATATCTCCTACCTGTGGTGTAAGATATTCGTCCTGTCGGACCGACATTTTGGTGATTGGATCACTCATGACCGTGAAATGTCCGGGCTAAAGGTAAGAGCCTCCGCCCAGGATTATCAGCAGATACCTCAGCCCCGACAACCCATGCGCGACGAACAGCGCGAGTCCCACCCAGCGCAGCCACGTTCGGTCGGTGGTGGAACGCAGGAACCACTCCTCCATGGCGAAGAGAAAGAAGAAGAACAGGCCACCCATGTAGCTCCACGCGAAATTGGCATGCAGGGCCCGGCTGCCGTCCTCGGCGAACAGGTAAAAAACCAGCGCGGAAACGACCCAATTGACCAGGCCCACGAACAATCCAGGGGAGATCGAACGCCAGCGGACCGCCGCCACGTACAGGGGAAAGCCCGCCCCGAACGCTAGCGCGAGGGCGTAGCTGGAGGCGTAATGTCCCCACACCAGGCCGGGTCGGATCACGACGGCGTTGGAGGCGCCGGGATGCGCGAAGATCTTCTGCCGGATGATCAGCACCACCACCACGGTGGGGACGAGGCAGGCCGCCAGCCGCCAGACCTGGGTCCAAGTCATCTTGCCGCGCAACCATGCCAGCAGCGCCACGAGGCCGAAGGTCGGGCCGAGCGTCAGCATGAACGAAGGCTTGCTCCAGGCCGACAAGGTCGCCGCCGTCGCCAGCACCAGGTATCCCGTGACGGAAATGCCAGCCGCGGCCTTCTCCGGGTCCGTCAAGCGGAGGAACGCCAGCACCGCCCCGATCGCAAACACGCGGGCAAAGGAATAAGTCGGATTATGCCAGGGGTTGCCCGTGAACACCCCGAGGTAGGCGGAGTGAACCCACGGCACGAGGAGGATCATCGAAACCACGAACGCCGTCACCGTGAGAACCGGTATCCTGGATCCGGTTGCGCCGGGATATTTTTCCGTCCAGTAGCCATGCACCAGCAACAAGGAGTGATAGAACGCTCCGGCGAGCAGCAGCGTCATCACGCCGGCCGCGATCATGAAATGGTTCGCCTCCGCCACGTTGGGCAGGCCGTAGAACACCCCGCAGATCGTGTGCAGCAGCGAATATCCCGACAGTTCCGCCTGGCCAGGTTGCAGGACGTAGTTCGCGTGGCCGGCCGTGTCGGAGGCATAGGCTCCGTCCCTCGTCCACATCTGGTTGTGCACCAAGAACACATACACGCATGTGCACCAGAAGGCCACGGTGTGGAATCGCGTGAAATGTCGCAGCATAGTCGGCCAATAGCTCGAAGATCGCGACTGGTTTGACAATCCGATTCCCCGAACCCGCCTGACGAAAACAGGATGACTTTTTCCGCGGTTTCAACTCACCGGCCGCCGAGCAGCGCAATCGGTCGTCAGGCCCTGAACGCCGAGATCGCGTCGATGACGCGTGACTGCTGCTGTTCCGTCATCGCGTAGAAGAGCGGCAGGCGCAGCAGGCGGTCGCTGATCGATTCCGTGACCGGACAGTCCCCCGGTTGGCCGCCCCATTGGCGCCCGAATTCCGACAGGTGCAGGGGAAGGTAATGGAACACCGCCATCACGCCTTGTGCTTTCAGGTGGGCAATGAGCGCGGTGCGGGTAGCCAGGTCCGGCAGCAGCAGGTAGTACATGTGGTAGGACTGCTCGCAATGGCCCGGAATCGTCGGCCGGCCGGCGCCCGTCCGTTCCGCCCAGGCGCCCAGCCGGGAGTCGTAGGCTTCCCATCGCGCCCGGCGCCGGGCCTGGATGTCGCGCCACTTTTCCAGCTGGCCGAACAGGAACGCCGCGAGCACGTCGCTCATCACGTAGCTGCTGCCCAGGTCCACCCAGGAGTACTTGTCCACCTGGCCGCGGAAGAAACGCGCGCGGTTCGTGCCTTTCTCCCGGATGATCTCCGCCCTTTCCACCAGGCGCGCATCATTGATCAGCAGGGCGCCGCCTTCGCCGCAGGTGATGTTCTTGGTCTCGTGGAAACTCTGGGTGGCAAGGCCGCCGAAGGTCCCGAGCCAGCGGCCCCGGTACTTGCCAAAGAGGCCATGGGCGTTGTCCTCGACCAGCGCGATTCCCCGCCGGGCCGCCAACGCGCCGATGACATCCATCTCGCAGGCCACCCCGGCGTAGTGCACCAGCACGATCGCGCGGGTGCGCGAGGTGATCAATCCCGGCAGCTTGGCCTCGTCGAGGTTCAGCGTGTCGGGGCGGACGTCGCAGAACACCAGCCGGGCGCCGCGCAGCGCGAAGGCGTTGGCGGTCGAGACGAACGTGAACGACGGCACGATCACCTCGTCGCCGGCGCGGATGTCGAGGAGCAGGGCCGCCATCTCGAGCGCGTGCGTGCAGGAGGTGGTCACGAGCGCGCGGGGCACCCCCAGCACCTCCTCGAGCATGGCTTGGCAGCGCCGGGAAAATGTCCGGTCGCCGGCCACCTGGCCGCTCTCCATCGCCTGGCGGATGTACTCGTACTCCAAGCCGACCACGGAGGAATGGTTGAAGGGGATGGGATCCTCAGCCATGGTCAGAACCAGCGGTGGTGGGTGGCGGCGGTTTCCGCGGTGCGGAAACCGAGCGCTTGATAGAGCCTTTGGGCGGCAACATTGGAGGCCTGCGTGGCCACCCGTGCCTCCCGGCAGCCCTGGGCCGCCAGCCAGTGCAGCGCGCCCTGCACGAGGGCCCGGCCCAGGCCGCGCCCGCGCTGCGCCTCCGCGACGGCGATGAGGCCGATCCGGCCGGCGCCGGCCGCGGGGTCAACCTGGCAGGTGACGTACCCGGGATTGCCCGGCAGGGTGAACACATGATGGACCCGGAAGTCGCGCTGGATCCATTCGGCATACAGGTCGGAGGCGCGTTCCCGGGGAAAACCGGCATCCTTGAAAAAGCGGGTATCGTAGTGCGCCACGCGGCTGATGGCCTGCAAGGCCGGCAAGTCCGACGTCGCGGCCGCGCGAAAGTCGGCTACGGCCGGGAGGGCGCCGCCGGCGGGCAGGGGCATTGCCAGATCGACGCGCAGGTCGACAAACCGGAATCCGCCCTCGTGGGCCAGGGCTAGCGTGGCCGCGTCTTCCGCATCCGCGAAAAAATAGGCGCAGCGCAGTCGCTCGGCGGCGGCCCAGTCGAGCACCGGGCGCAGGCTTTCCCGCGTCAGACGATTTCCCTGCACCCGGCCAATCCGGAAGCCGAAGAATTCCGAATCCCACGGCAGGAAAAGGCCCGGCGTCCCGCCGCGTTCAGGCGCGCTCATGGTTTCCCCGGGCAATCCCGGCCACCGTGTAAGCCGGGCGGCTCATCGTGCGAAAATGGATCCGCGCCAGGTATTCGCCGATGATGCCAAGGGCGAAAAGCTGGGCGCCGGAGAAGATGGCGATGATGGACGCCAGGAACGGGAATCCCGCCACGGTGCTCCCGAACAGGAGGTAGCGCCCGACGACGTATGCCAGCACGCCCATGCCGAAGAGGGTGAAGGCGAAACCTACGATACTGGCGAGTTGCAGCGGCAGCACGGAAAAGCCGGTCATCATGTTCAGCGTGTGCCGGATCAGCTTGGCGACAGTGTAGTTCGAGTTGCCGCTTTCGCGCGGTTCGTGCCGCACGGGCACGGCCGCGAAGCGGTGGGCGCTCCAGGTCAGCAGCACGTCGATGTTCACGAACGGGCTGTTGTAGGTCGCAAACCCGGCGCGCAGGTCGGTGCGGAACACCCGCCACGCGCTCACGAGCCGCGCGGTTTCCGCCCCCATGGCGCCCTTGAGCACGAGCTTGGTGACGGCGGAGCTGAGGTCGCGCAGCAGCCCGTGCTGTTGCTGCTGCGGCGTCCCGTAGAGCACGTCGACTTCCGGCGCGAATGCCGCGAGGAGGACGGGCACCTCCTCCGGGGGATGCTGCAGGTCGTCGTCCATCGTCATCACCGTGTCATGGCGCGCGGCGCGGATGCCGGCGAGGAGCGCGTTGTGCTGCCCGTAGTTGCGCATCAGCCGGATGCCCCGGACCCATGCGTGTTCCGCGGCCAGGGCTTCCACCACCGCCCAGCTGTCGTCCTTGCTGCCGTCGTTCACGAGGATCAGCTCATGGGGCCGGCCAAGCCGGGCGAGCACCGGCGCCAGGCGAGCGACGAGGTTGGGCAGGATTCGTCCGCTGTTGTAGACCGGGACCACCAACGACAGACCGGGCGGCAGGGGCGGGCGTTGTTCCGGGTCTGGATGCATCGAGTGGTCTGGCGAACGTAGAAATTTGACCCCGGCATGCAAGCCCACCGATGGGAAGGCGGGCGCGGCGCCGAACCGGTCAGGGGTCCAGGCGCAGCTGGTGCCAGAAGGTCCAGGCCCGGTTGAGCGGGCAGCCCGGCCGCGCTTCCGTGCGCAAAAACAGCGTGGTGGTGGCGGGTGGAAGGCGGACGCTGAACGGAATGAAGCCGCGATCCGCCGGAATTTCGCGGGGATTGAGATCCCGCTGCCAGACCACGGTGCGCTGGCCCGGGGCGGTTTCGGCTTCGACTATGAAGCGACCGCCCTTCGTCGCGTCGTCGGGCGCGCCAGCGTAGGCGCCGGCGAGCAGGCCGGCCTGGCCGGTGAGTTGGCGAAGCCCGGGCGGCACCGGGAAGGTGAGGCGGGACGGGGCGTGGGCGAAGACGACGTTGCGTTGCTCCTCCTGGATGTCCGACAGGCCGTATTCCGCCTCGGCGGCGCTGGAGTGGATGGGCTGGTCCGGCGTTTGGAGGACCGCGGAGAAATCCTCGGCGACGAGCGGGCCCCAATAGGTGAAGTTGAAGGCGTTGTCCTGGGGATGAGCCGGGCGGGTGATGAGCCGGAGCAGGCCTTCCTGCGGATACGGCAGCTCGATGGAGAAGGAGACCGGGCCGCGCTGGGCCGGGTTCTGGGCGGGATCGACGCGCTGCTCGCGCAGCAGCCGGATATCCCCGTGCGGGGGCACATGCCAGATTTCGAAAAAGGCGCCCGCGGATTTCTTCGGCCCGGTCCAGGCGGTGGGCAGCAAACCGAAGGTGCCGGACAGGCGATGCATGCCGCGCCGCAGCGGAAAGTCGAGCTGCGAGGGCGCGTGGATCATGAACACGGTGCTGCCTTCCAGTTCAAACTCATGATACTCGTGGGGCGAGCTGACGTGGATGGCCGGGATGCGCTGGTCGCGGAAAAAAAGCGCGCCGGGCGCCGCGTCGCCCCGCACGTTGCGCCAGTAGGCCGCGTCGCTGGATGCGTCGGAGAGCGGACCGGGCGACATCCAGAGGATGATCCGGCCCGGTTCGTTCGGCGGCAGCGTGATGCGTTCCGTTTGCGGTCCCCGGTCGCGGCCATGGATCTGGGGATTGAGGTACTTGCGGAACAGGGTGACCACTTCGCCCGACCGCGGCTGGAATTGGGCCACCGCCTCGATGCCGTCCGTCTTGAACTGCTCCATATGCTCGTACACGTCCTCGTCCATGCCGAACTCCACTTCGAGAATGCTCAGGCCCGGGGGACGCTCGTAGACGATTTTGGACGGGACTTGGGTGCCCCAGCGGTCGGTTTTTCCAGGGGACCGCATCATGCCGTAAACGTTGGTGGCCTCGAGGGGAGGGTAGGACTCGCGATTGAACACGAGGGGCGGACCGGGCGGCCGGGGCACGGGCAGGGCCGGATCAACGAGAAAGTGGACCGCCGGACTGGCGATCACTCGCGAGCCTCGGGCGACCGCCGCAAGCCGGCGTTCGCCCGCGGGAAGATCCGAACCCAGGGCAAAAAATACCACTGTTCCCGCCTGGTCGGCCGGACATTCGATGCGCCGGTAAAGTTCGTCATCCTTGTAGAGTTCGACCGAGGTTGTCCCGGCCGGATAGGTCACGCGGACGGGAGTGGTTTCAGGCCGCGTCAGAGTCGTGACTTCCACCTTGAGCTGCGGGTCTGGCGGCAGCCCGGCGGGTGGCGCGGCGCCGTACGGGGCGTCGGCGATCCGGCGGTAGACGCGATAGCCACGGTCCGTGGTGAATTTCGGGTCGATCTCCGCGAATTCGTGCTGGATCTTGCTCCAGAGCCACGCCTGCTCCTGCAACGGGTATTTCAGGTAGCCGCGGTTGGTGCCGGTGTCGACGACCACCGCGGGCGGATTCCGGTCGAAATCCTGGCGCAGGATCTCCGGCGCGCGAGGAATGACGGCGTAGCGCGTGTCCTTCAGCCAGTCGAGGTTGGTCCAGGGAATCAGGCCGGTCACCCAGTTGGTGTAGAAGTACCGGGTGTTGGGCAGGCGCCGGGCATACACGTGCATTTCCGGCACGTAGCCCCAGACAAAAATGAGGTCCTGCCGCCGGGTGAACGATTGCACGAGCTGTCCCACCTCGCGGCCGGACCGATCGTCGGGTCCAAGTTGCCGCAACTCGGCCTGGATCGGCCAGACGATGCTGATTGCCGCGAAGAGGCCGGCCAACTGCGCCATCCAGCAGCGGGCCGTCCAACCGGCGGCGTGCCAGGCGCGGACCCGCTCCCGTGCGCGCGCCAGCCACCAGCCGCAGGCAAGGCAGATGCCCGGGATCACCTGGATGGAATAGTGATTGAAGTCCCGGCCGCTGAGCACGGTGGACACAAAACCCGAGGCGGACCACCCAAGGATCAACCAAGCCAGCAGGGCCGTGCCCGCGGCTCGTTGCCAGAGCCGGGAAAATGCCACCCGCAGCAAGGACCACGCCGCCAGCAGCCCCACGACCAGGATCACCGGCAGGCGGGTGCCCATCAGGACGAAAGGAACGCGGACGGCCCACAGGCGTTCGAGCCACGGTACCTCGGCCACATAGTACTTCGTGTTGTAGGTCCACGTGTAGAAAATCAGGTCGGCGAGCGCCCCGCGGTGAAGGAAATAGGCGACGGTCAGGATCAAGGGGAGACACAGGCCTGCCAGGAGTGCGCCGGCCAGCGGGGCGAGTCGCGCGCGCGGCCTGGCGTCAAAGCCCGCCAGCAATGCCAGCAGGACAAGGCACACGCCGAAATCGAAGAGGCCGGGTTGTTTGGCCAGGCACGAGAATCCAAAGGCCGTGCCGGAGGCCAGCGCGAGACGAGCGGAGGCACGCGCGAGGCTTTCGCCAAAGAGCCAGAAACCGAGGCTGGAAAAGAAGATCACAAACCAGCCGGTGTGCGCCGTCATGCCGTCGATCGGCGGCAGGTATCCCGCTGCGAGCCAGGTGAAGAGCAGCGCGGCGATCACGCCGGTCGGCTCCTCCCCCTGTTGGCGGGCAATGAGCCACAGGAGGATGGCGGTCACGCCGAGCATCAGGGCGACCACGAGATGAATTGCCCGCGCGTTCCAGTCGCCCGCCACGGCCAGCACCGCGGCTTTGAGATAGGGCACCAGGGGCGTGCGGTTGTCCGCCGCGTCGCGGTACGGCACCCGGCCCGCCAACACGAGTTGGGCCATGGTGATGGTGGAACCCTCGTCGAGGTTCCACACCTGCCGGCCAAGCGACGGCCACCGCAATCCCAAGGCGGCGACCAGGAGGAAAAGGGCGAAGGCCGGACGGCGAAAACGAGTGACGCTGGCGGGCATGGGAAGGAGCGCGCAAGGTGCGACGAATCCGGGGCGCTTGGCAAGAATCCATCGGCTGCCGGGCGGGCCAATCAGCTTGCGCCCCGCCACCGCGGAGGGACAAGCTCGGGCCGCTTCATGACCGACTCCCCGCGCCGTCCGTTTTCTGCCGTCTGGTGGATTGTTCCGGTCGGGTTGCTCGCGCTGCTGCCGTGGCTGAGAAACCATGCCTGGATCCGCGATTTCTATGATTACGGGCTCGTGATCTCGGGCCTGGGTTTGCTGGAGCACGGGCAGCGGCCGTATGTCGATTTCGCCACGCCCATCCAGGCGGGGTTTTTCGGCTTGAGCTGGTTGGTGGAAAAAGCCGGTGGAACCACGTACCTCGCGCTCGCCCGGGGCGCGGCGGGGCTGATCATCCTCATGGGCGGCGGCTTCGTCGCGCTGCTCGCGCGGCGCTGGCCGGGCTGGGCGGCCGCGGTGGTCGCGCTGGCGGTGACCTTGGCCAGTGCGTCCCAGCACACGATCCTCTGGCACAACTCCCTGGGGGTTGGCTGCCTGGCGCTGGTTGCGTGGACGACGGCCGTGGCGCCGGCCTGGCGCCGGCTCGACTGGCCCTGGCACGCGGCAACGGCAGCGGGCCTGTTCCTGGGTGGTCTCAACAAGCTGAATTTCCACCTCGTTGCCCTGGTGGTCGCACTCGGGTGGGCGTTGCGCGCCGGCCTGCATCGGCGGGCGACCTGGCCCGCGGTGGGCGCCACCATGGTTGGGTGGCTGGTCGTCGGCGCCGCCTTCCCGGTGGCCGCGGAACTGGCCTGGACCGGCGCCACGGGCGGGATGTGGTGGCACAATGTCGTCGGGCTGGCGGCGGGCACCCGCGCCTCGGGCCTGGGTGGGATTTGGTCGTGGAAATTCCTCTTCGTGCCGATTCACGATTATTATCCGGGCCTGTGGCTGCCGCAGGTCGGGTTGGCCGGCGTCGGCCTGTCGTTATGCGCCCTGGCCGGCTGCTGGCCCGCGCGCGGGAACGGGGAAAACTCGCAGTGGGATCGCGTGCTGCTGCCCCTCGCCACGCTGCTGGCCGCCGCCGCCGGGGCGGCGCTGCTCGCGACCAACCAGGACATCGCCTACCTCGGCCTGGGCGCGTGGCTGGCGCTGGTGGCGGCGCTGTGGCTGGGATTCGCGCCGGCGCCGCGGCGCGCCTGGTTCCTTGGGGGGCTGGTGCTGCCCGCCCTGGCGCTCGCCGTGATTGCCGGCGTGAGCGCCTGGCAGGGCCAGCGCTCCCAATTCGGCCATTCGCTGGCGCCGCGTTCCGCCTACCGGTTCGCGACGGACGCGGGACCGGCCTTCGCGTACTTCGCCGGCGTGCGCGTGCCGCCTGAGGCGGTGGACACGATGGTGCTCATGCAGAAATGGCTGCCGGCTCCGGGAGCGGATGGCGCGCGCGCGGTCTTCTATGGACCGGGCACGGAATGGCTGAATCGCTTCCTGCCCGGCCAGCGCCTGCCGGGACAACCGCTGTGGGTGCATTGGGGCACGACCTACGGGCCGCAGGAAGCGCAGCACTTGCTCCACGCCTTCGCCACCGATGAGCATTTCCAGGCGGTGCTGACCACGCTGGCCCGGGATGACTGGCCGCCGGAGATTCGCTACCTGCTCGGCCAATATTACGAGCGGGACCTGTTGGGACCGGTGACCCTGCGCTGGACCCGACGGACCAACGCCAGCTTCCGCCCGGAAGACAGCCTCGCGTTTGTGAACGCCATCGGAGGCAACGTGGCCGGACCGGCGCTGCACACGGACCAACACCCGGTGGCCTTGCTGCCGTACGCCGGCGAGCGGCGGGTGCTTGGCGTGCGCGGCGGCGACGGCTGGTTGCTGCTCACCGCTCCCTGCTACCGGTTTGCCGCCGCGGCGGTGATGGAACGTTCGCCGCACGCCGGGCCGGGGCCGCTGCAGGCGGATTTCAAGGTGATCACCCATGGCTCCATCCCGGAGGACGTCCGCTGGTCGGCGCGAGTGGAATTGCCGGCCGGCCAGCGGCAGATCGAGGTGCCTTTCAAGGTCGATGCCTTGGGCCGCCCGCTGCAGCTGCGGGTGTCCGTGCCCGATTCGGAGCTCGCGCTGGTCACGGCGGGCTACCGCAATCTCGAGATCAGCCATGCCATCGAATCCCTCGATGGTGCGCCGCGTCTCCGCGACGGCAGTCCGCCAGATGACCCGCCGGCGGCCGAACTGGCAGCCAGCGCGCTGGGCACAACCGGCTGGCACCCCCAACAGCTCACTGTGCGGCACGGCCGAGCCGGGGAGCAGGGCCTGGAATTGGCGCCGGGCGGGGAGCTTTGGATTCACTCGGACAATGCGGTCGCGGAAATCACCGGCCAGCTGGTCTGCTCTGAAACGGCCGGCGCGCGGCCGACCGCGCGCGTCGTCTGGTACAAGGGCGGCCGCCTGCAGGTGCTCCAACAGGGCGGTTTGCAGGGCAACCAACCCTGGGGTTTCCGCGCGTGGTGGGCCGAGCCGGGCGGCTGGTACGGCATCCTGCTCGATGCGGGTGCCGGGGTCGCTCCGGCACAGCTCCGGCTGACGAACGCGAAGCCGGTGCCGTAGGCCAATTGCCGCCGGGGCCGCTGACCCGGTTACACCGAGCTTGCTTTTTCGTGCGCCAGCACCGCTTCGCGGGCGAGCGCGACGTGGAAGGGCAGGACCTTGCGGTGGTCATAGTACCGGAGGGCCTTCGAGTAGGCGGTCGGCGTGAGCGACTTGCCGCTGCGCTCCTTGGCGAGGCACGTCCACATGGCGCGCGAAAGCGCAAGATGGTCGCCGGGCGGCACCAGGTAACCGTGCTGGCGCTGGCCGATCATCTCCGCGATGCCGTGCACGTCGGTCGAAACGATGGGCGTACGGAAGGCCATCGCCTCCATGACCACGCGGGGGAAGGACTCCTCGTAGCTCGTACAGACGAACAGGTCGGCCGCCACGAAGTAGTCGAAGACCTCGCGCGTCTCGGGCACCAGCGTGACGTTGGCCAATCCCAGGCGGGCGAGGTCGCGCTCGATCAATTCCAAGGTGATGTTCTTCCGCGCGCCCACCATCACGAAGCGGAATTTTCCGCGGTGCCCTTGCCGGTGGAAATGGTCGATGGCGCGCAGGAACACGTGCTGGCCCTTACGCTCGCAGATTGTGCCGATGTTGGCGACGACCGTCTCGTCGGCCGCGAACCCATGCTTGCGGCGCAGGGCGGCGCGATCATGGCTGGCTTGGAAGGCGGCGATTTCCTCGAGGTTGATCCAACTGGGCACGAGCTGGAAATTGCCGCGCCGGTCGAGATCCGCATAGTACCGCCGCGTGGCCGCGCACAGGAACAGCACGCGGGTGGCGTCCTGGAGGGCCCGCGCAACGAGCTGGTGCAGGGCAAGGTCGAGCCGCAGCTCGAAGTAGCGGAAGAGCGTCACGCTCTCGTGGATGTAGAACAGCGCCGGCCGGCCGGCGCGCGCCGCCAGCGGCACCCCCCAGAAACTGCCCAGCGTGTTGCACACCACGAGGTCCAGCCGGTTCCAGTCGACCTGGCCGGAGATTTCGGCCAGCCGCCGGTCGAACTCGGCCTCGGTGGCGGAACGATAAAGCGGCGCCGTGTCCAGCACGGTGATGCGCGCGCCGATGGCTTCGAACGCGCCGCGAAGCGGGCCGTCCTCCGAGGCGAGGATCTCCATCGCGCAGCCCGCCTCCCGGGCCATCCACGTGGCGTAGTCGAGGAGGAAGAGCGGGGCGCCCTCCAGGTTCAGGTTGTGGGTTAGGAGCAGCAGCCGGAGCCGGCCCGCGCGGGCGGCGCGCGCCGGCGTGGCGGTGGTGACGCGCAGTTGGTTGCCGTCCAGCTTCAGATGGTTGCTGAGATACGGATCGCGGAAGGACGGGTAACGGCGGACGAAGGCGATGTGTTCGGCATCGTCGAACGTCACGCCCCGCGTGGCGCTGCCCCAATGCATCAGTCGCGCCTGCGGCGTGTAGATGACGCGATGGCCGGCGGCGCGCACGCGCAGGCACCAGTCCACGTCGTTGTAGGCGACGCCGAAATCCCTTTCGTCAAATCCCCCGAGCTCGCGGTAGAGGCTGGCGCGCGTCAGCAGGCACGCGCCCGTGACGGCCGAAACTTCCCGGGCGGCGGCATGCCATTCGACGGGGACGCCCGCGGGATCGGCTTTCGCGAAAGGGGTGTCGGCGAGACCGCCGTGCGGACCGATGACAATGCCGGTGTGGTTGAGCGTCTTGTCGGGATAATCGAGTCGCGCGCCCACCACGCCGACGTCGGGCTGGAGAAACCAGGTGGCCATTTCCTCGAGCCAGCCGGGTTCGAGGGCGTTCACGTCGTTATTCAGGTGCAGCAGCAGCGGCGTCTCGACGAGCGGCAGCGCCAGGTTGACCAGGTGCGAGTAGTTGAAGGGTGCAGCGCGGTCGGCCGGGCGCACCACGCGGCAGTGCAGGTCCGTGCGCTGCACGATGCGCGCGAGGTATTGGACGGCATCCGTGTCGCGCGAATGGTCGTCCACGATCACGAGCCGCACATGGCGCCAGTCGACCGTTTCCTCCAGCAGCTCGATGCATTCCTGCAGCAGGTGCAGGCGATCCCGGGTCGGGATGACAATGGTGACCGGCAGTCGCGCGAGGATGTCGGGCTCCGCGCGGAACTGGTGATAACGCACCTGCCGGAAATGTCCGGTTTCGGGGAGGAACGGCGCGGTGCGGCGGCCGCGGCGCACCGCGGCTTCAGCCAGCGCGCGGCGGGCTTCCTCGACCGAGGGGTCCGACGGCGGCGTCGCTGCCGCGGTTTCGGCGCGCGCGTGGTGGCACACCAGCGGCACGTGCGCCGCTTGCGCCGGTGGCAGGCGATCGCCGAGCCGGAGGAGCAAATCGTACCACGGCAACAGGGGGTAGCCGTCGCGGAACGATCCCAGTTCGATGAACCGATCGTGGCGAATCACGGAAAGCTGGCCGGGAAACAAGCCGGAATCCGCGAGCGCCGGGCTCCACGCGGGCTTGAACGCCGGGGCGGAGCGCGCGCCGGCGGCATCCATGCGGTCCTCATCGGTGTAAACCAGTTCGAGGGCCGGATTGCCCGCCAGCGTCTCGGCAATTTCGGCGAGTGCATCAGGGCTCAGGCGGGCGTCGCCGCGCAGCAGGGCAACATGGGTCCCCGCCGCGGTGTGCGCGGCGGAGTTGAGACTTTGGACAAATTCACCCGCCGGCGCGGCCTTCAAGCGCGGGTCACCGGCGGGCACGGCGCCGCCGACAAACCAGGCTTCCCACTGGGGGTGGATCTGCGCGACGAGCGAATCCGCCAGGTCGCGCAGGTGTTCCGGCGGACTGCCGCGCGCGTCGACCAGCAAGGTGAAACGCGGGCTCGCCTTGTCGCGCGCCTGCACCGCGGTTTCCAGCCACTGGCGCAGGCGCGGGGTGAGGGCGTTGGTGCTTTGCCACGCGGCATAGGGGTCGACGGTGCCGCGGGCGAGGTGGTCGAGCGAGGCGGGCGCGAAGAGCTTGAACAGGCGGTGGGCCTCCTTGCATTGCCGCCAGTATTCGTAGAACGAACCCGCGGCGATGCCTTCCTGGTCGCACGCGGTGTAGAGCGCCCACGCCGCCTCGACGAACGTCGCGCGGCTGTACGCCGGCAGCGGTCGCTCCAGCTGCGTGCAGCCGCGCTGGTGGAAACGGCGGACGAACACGAGGTGGCGCGTGCCATCCTCCAGGTCCGCGAAGATCTTCAGGCAGACGGGGTCGCCGGCGTTTTCGTCGACGTCGACCAGGCCGTAGTACTGTGACCTGGCCGCGTAGGGATGACCGGGAAACATCGCCCCGGCCTCGGGGCGCTCGCGGTCCCCGTAGGCCATTTCATTTTCGCCGAGCGGGTGGGTGGAGGCGACCAGCCGCCGGATGCGTTGGTGTTGGTGGATCAGCCACCCTTCGACCACCACCTTGCCAAACTGGGTGCCGCCGATGAGCAGCGGCTTTTCCAGCGCGCCGAAGAACGGCGGGTTGGGCAGTGTTTCCAGCGGCACGACGGACGACGCGCGGGCCAGCTGCCGCGCGAGCGGGGCGAGGTCCGCGGCCGGATCGGCGCGGCGGGCCTGCAGGAGCTTGCGCAACTGGTCGGGAATGAGTCCGGGATTCAGCCGGGCACCCGGCGCCGGGCCGGCCTTGACGTTGATCGGGGTCCGCCAGATTTCGACCCAGCGGCCACCGGCGTCCAGGAGCTCGAGGCGCAGGTCGGCGGCGCCCGCCGGGGGCTGCACCAGCAGGGAAAAGCCCGCATGCGGCAGGCCGCTGGCGGCGCGGTGTTTCCTTTCGATCTCGGGCCGGGGCAGGCCCAGGATCCCGAGGTAAGTCCCGCCGCCGATGAGCGCGCGGATGTCGCTGAAAATCGCGCCGGTTTTGGCGATGAACCAGCCGCTGATCCAGGTCGGTTCGCCGGAAAACACCCACTCCGTGGGTAGCTCGACATCAAAGATATAGGAGTCGTTCTCGTTCACGCGGCAGTCGGTGAACCAAGGCACAGCCCGCCGCGTGGCGCAAGCCCTCAGCCGGGATCATGCAATTGAAGCGCCGTTTCCCTTGGTAGCGAACCGACCAAAAGGTGGTCGTCGATTTCCATATCGACGACAAGGGACTCACGAGGCGTGCGAACCTGGCGTCGGTGTGGAAACCGACGCCCACCAACTGCATGATCCCGGCTCAGCCGCGTCCGGCCGCCACGGTTGCGAGCAGGCGCTCCCAATCGCGCAGCAGGCGCGAGGGATCGTGGCGGGCGCGGAACGGCGGGGCCAGCGCCGCGGCCTCACGCTGGAACGACTCGGGCAGCGCCTCGTACGCGAGCAGCGCGTGGGCGAATGCGAGCGGGTTGGCCTCGTCCGCCAGCGGCACGCCCATGCCGGCAAAAATCTCCTCGGTGATGGCGCGCCGCGGGGCCAACAGGGGAATGCCAGCGGCGGCGGCGTCAATCACCGCGCGCAGCGGCCCGCGGCCAAAAAGCGGGCCGAGGCACAGGCTGGCGCCCGCGACCGACCAATCGCCCGCCCGTTGCAAGGACGCGAGGTTGAAGGCCTCGTCCAACCGGGCGAGCCGCTCGGGTTCCATCCGGCCCGCCGGACCCTGGCGGAACTGCCAGCGTGCTGCCGTTTGCGGATGCTGCTGCACCAGCCAGTGGGCCGCGCGCAGCGGGATAACCGCGATCCGCGCGGCGCGATCGCCGGCGGGAAGATCGGGGCTGTGCCAATGCGCAATGATCGTGCCGGCGGAGGGGCCGAGCCGGCCCGATTGCGCGCGCGCCATCGTTGCCGAGGCCAGGCACACTGCGGTCGCCTGCCCCCAGCTTGCGCGCAATGCCGCCTGCACGGCGGGGCTGCCGGTGGGGTCGGGTTCCAGTGCTTCCTCGGCGCTGCAGTCGAACAACACGGGAATTCCCTGCCGGCGGGCGAGGGTGATGGCCCAGCCGCAGACCGGATCGAACACCGCGACGGCGTCGAGGTGCAGCCAGACGATCTGCCGCTGCAGTTCGTCCAACGCGCGAGCCACCGCATCCGCGTCACCCGCGGCAAACAGGGGGCCGGGATCCACGACCATCGTTTCGGCCCGCGCCCGGAAAAAATCCCCGCGCAGGGGGCCGTCTTCGGCACTGACGACGCGCACGGCCCACCGAAAGGACGACGTGAGGTGCCGCACCACGTCGAGGGCCCGCAGCGTCGCATCATTGGGCAGCAGGCTGCGAATCATCACCAGCAGCCGCCGCGGCCGCCCCGAGGGCAGGGCGGGCAGTTCCCGCGGCACGACGGGCGCGGGAAACTCGTCATACATTATATGACAAGTTTCCGCGCGGGGGACGGGGGACGGGGTGAGGCGCCGCGCGAAGCAGAGCGACGCCGTGCCGTCGGGAGAGAGCGCGTACACCCGGAGGCACGCGGGCGGGAAGAGCGTCGCGGGCCAGTCCACCGCGCCGCGCAACCGGGCATGGCGCGCGTTGGCATGTTGCGGCACCTTGGCTGCCAGCGCCTCGTCGGTCAGGCTGTGTTCGAGATGGTTGAAGACCAGCGCGTCGGTCGTGGCGAGAACCGCGCCGAGGGGTTTCGTTTCGTCGAGCAGCCAGCCGACGACCGGCGCACGGCCGGCGGCGAGGCTGGGATTGGGGCCAGGCTGGTCGAGATGTCCGTGAAAAGGGTGGTGGGCGTCGCGTACCGTCCAGGTGCCCCCCGGAACCGTCTCGAGCCGACCCTCGATCCGCGGCGGCGGGGCGCCGTCGGGGGCGACGGTGAGGGCGACGTCCATCAAATCATGCCACCGGCCGTGGGCGTCCATCACCTCGATGGTCAGCGTCACGGGGCCGTCGCTCACCGGCACGCCGAGGATGAATTCGGCGGGCAGCCAGGAGCGCGCGGCCTGGAAATGCGCGGCGAGATCCGTGCGGGGCAGGCCGAGCACTCCGAGATGGGTCTGCCCGGCGTGCCGGACGCGCAGGTCGAGCCATTCATACCCGGGTTTCCCCACCACCCAGCCACGAAGCCAGACGACCGGCCCGGCGACGCGAGCACCCGGCGCCGGCCATTCCAGGTTGTGAAAGCTGCGGGCGGATTCCTGCATGGGTCAGAGTCGTCGCGGTGCCGGTTGGCGAGGGCTAGTAACACACCGCGCCCTGTCGGGCACCCCTCTCGAGAGGGGACCCAATCCTGGATCCTTGGCTCCCCTTTTGAGCCGGAACGATTCAGTTGGGTCCGACTTTCGGAGGGAAATCAACGACCACCAAATGGTGGAGCGCGTTGCTCCCCAACGCGCTGAGGACGTCCGCTGCGAAGAAAGCGCCCTGGGGAGCAGGTCGCTCCACCTCCGATTGCATCGTTCCGGTTTGAGAGGGGTGGCGCAACGCGCCGGGGTGTGAATCTGCGGCATGGCGGGAGCAGCAACCACTTAGCGCATTTCCGCCGCGGCGCGCGCCAGTTGGACGTGCCGGGGCAGCGAGGCGGCCTCGTGGTATTTGCGCAGGATGGAGGCCCTGGCTTTCTCCGGGCGGCTGCGGTCGCCCGTGGCATGGGCCGCCAGCGCCAGCTTGATGGCTTCGGCCAGGCGGTAACGGTCCCCGGGCGGCGTGAGCCACGCCTCGTCAGGTTCGATCATTTCCGCGATGCCGTTGACGTTGGTCGAGACGATCAGCCGGCGGAACGCGGCCGACTCGAGCAGCACGCGGGGGAAGGATTCCTCGAAGCTCGTGCAGACAAAGACATCGGCGAGCTGGTAGAAATCGAAGATCTCGCCGGTTTCGCCGACAAAAGCAGTCAGCTCAGCCAGGCCGAGGCGCGCGATTTCCTCCTTCAGCATTTCCAGGTAGAGCCCGGCCCGGGCTCCGACCATGACGAACTGAATTTTCCGTCCGGGACAAAGGGTGGCGAGTTCGCTCTTCAGCAGGTCCACGGCCTGGATGAAGACGTGCTGACCCTTGCGCTCGCACACGGAGCCGATGTTGACGACCAGGATCGCGCCGGGATCGAAGCCATGCTTGCGGCGCAGTTCGGCGGAGTTGTGCGCGGCCGCGAAGGCGTCGACCCGGCCGGCATCCACCCAACTCGGCAGCAGCGCGAAGTTGCCGCGCTGGCCCAGGTGGGCGAAGACGCGGCGCGAGGAATCGGCGGTGAAGACGACGCGGGTGGCGGAGCGGAAGGCTTCCTCGACCAGCGGGAAGAGCGCCGGGGCCAGCAGCGGTTCGAAGAACCGCCGGATCGCGGAGCTCTCGTGCACGTAGAGGAGCGCGGGCTTGCCGGCTCGCTTTGCCGCATGGATGGCCCAGAAGGAAACCATCGTATTGGCGACGACCAGGTCGGTGTCGCCCCACGGCCACGAGGCGGTGGCCGCGGCCAGGGCCGGGTGAAATTCGGCGGCGGTAGGGGCGCGCAGGGCGGGCCCGACGTCGATCACTTCCACCGGCATCCCGGCGCGGGTGAAGACCTCGCGCATGGGTCCATCCTGTGGCGCGACGACACGCACGGTGGCGCCGGGCTGGGCGGCGAGATGCCGCGCCAGCTCGAAGATAAACCACGGCGCGCCTTCGAAGTTGAGGTTGTGCGTCACGACGAGCACGCGCAGCCGACCGGCGGGGTTGCGCGGGACAATTTCGGGGGCGAGCCGGACGCGTCCGGACCGGGCGGGGGCCTCGGCCGTATAGGCCTGCCAGGCGGCCGCCAGGGCCGGCCGCAGCTCCCTCCATGCGCCGAGCGGCAGGCCATGGCGCCGGGCGGAACCCCGCAGCGCCCAGGCTGCGCGGGCGAAAGTCATCCGCGAAAGTGCGGGCAGCGCGGCTTCGGCGCCGGAGATCACGCGGGGAAAGAATCGCCGCGCGAAGGCGAGGTGTTTCTCGCCGTTGTCGAGTTCGGCGAAAACCTTGAGCATGGCGGGCACGGTGGTGTCGGCCGGGAGGTCGGCGTGGCCGAGGAACGCGGAGGTCTCGCGGCCGGGCAGGTCGGCGAAGATCCCGCCGACGTCATTGCGCCGCAGGCCGCGCAGCAACGCGACCTCGAGCAACGGGTCCACCATGGCGGTGATGCGGGTGATTTGGCGGTGGCGGTGGGCGAGCCAGCCGGTGATGGACAGCCGGCCGAATCGGATCCAGCCGTTGTCGCGCGGTTCCTCGAGCGCGCCATGGAAAGGAGGCACCGGCAGCGCGTTCAGGGGCTCGCCGAGCGCGCCCGAGATGACCTCGTCCGCCAGGGCCCCCAGCGGTGTCGCGGGCCTTGCCCGATGCAGCCGGAGCAGCGGGCAGACAAGGTCGGGCAGAAGGACGGCGAAGCTTCGCGGTGGTGGGCAGGGGGGAGCTTCCGCCGCCACGGTGATGGCGGTGCGGAAGATCTCGGTCCACGCGTTGGTCTGGTCGCGAACCTCCAGGCGCAACCGGCTCGCGCCGGCGTGGGGTTCGACCAGGGCGATGAAGCCGAGGTACGGCGGGCCCGCCCGGTGCAGGAAGCGTTCGTCGAGGCCGGGCTTCGGCAAGCCCCAGATGGCGAGGAATGGCCGGCCGTCGATCCAGACCCGGAGATCGGTGGTCAGGCGATTTTGCGGCGACCACAGCCAGCCGGCGACCCAGGATTTGCCCGCGGGAAAACGCCAGTCAGCCGGCCGCACCTCGATGTCGCCCTGCCAGTCGGGAGTCTCGATCATGGGGCGGGCGGGAGTGGACGCGGGTTCGGGCATGGACAGGTGCCGAGGGAATTTGGGACCCGTGCCGGGCAGGTCAACCCTTGGCTCGGGATCGTCGAACCATGTTCCACTGGATCGAAGGAGAGGGTCGGGCCTTGGCCCGGCCTCGCGCGTGAGGTCGGCGCGAGCGCCGACCCTCCATTGCGCCCTGCGCGGATCGCAACCGTCCCGCACTCGACCCGCAGGCAACCCGGGCTTGCTCGCGGCGCGGGCGGGCGGTTTGCTCGCTGGATGTTGCCCGGCTCGAACCGCACCAGGCTGATTTTGCTCACGATGTTGATCGCGCTCGGCTGGGCGGCGTTCACGCAGCACGTCTGGGAGGACTATTACATCACCTACCGCGCGTCGAAGAACCTGGCGACCGGTCAGGGGCTGACGTTCACGGCGGGCGAGCGGGTGCATTCGTTCACCTCGCCGCTCGGGGTGTTGCTGCCGGCGGCCGCGAGCCTGATGACGGGGAACCGCTATGATGCCGGCGCCTTGCTGATCTTCCGGTTGATGTCGGCGGCGGCGCTGGCGGGGGCCGTCTATCTGGCGATGGCGGCGGTGCGATTGGCGGGCGGCGCGGTGGCGTCGGGCTTGGTTTGCGCCCTGATGCTCACCGATGCGAAGACCATCGATTTCACGATCAACGGCATGGAGACGGCGTTCCTGCTGCTGTTCATGGCGTGGACGGCGTGGGCGCTGTTCACCTCGCCGCCGCGCCGCTGGCTGCACCTCGGGCTGGCGTGGGCGGGCATGATGTGGACCCGGCCCGACGCCTTCGTCTACATCGGGGGGCTCGCCGGCGCGACATGGCTGTTCCAGCCGGTCGAACGGCCCTGGTGGAAACGATTGCTCGCGTTCGGCGTTTACCTTCGCGCGGGGCTCGTCACGACCGGGCTTTACCTCCCGTGGCTGCTGTGGGCGTGGCATTACTATGGCACGCCGGTCCCGCATACCATCACGGCCAAGGGCCTGCACGTGCCCCCGATCACTCCCGGCCTCTTGGGAGACTGGTTGGTGGCGTTTCCCGGCCGGATGTGGAAGGACCCGTCCATCCTGGCCGGGACCTTCATGCCGGCTTACAGCTACTACAACGACACGGCCCTGGGCTGGCCAAGGATTCTCAACCAGCTGTCGGCGGTGCTCGCGGCGATCGCCATCGGGTTGTGGCTGGTGCCGAAGGTGAGGTGGGAGGTCCGGGTGGCATCGCTGGCGGCGCTGGTCGGCCAGTTCTACCAGCATTCCTTCGTGAATTTTCCCATCCCGTGGTACCTGCCGGCGGTGACTTTCCTGTCGTTCCTGGCGCTCGGCCTGGCGCTCGGGCAGCTGGCGGCCGCCGGCGGCTGGCCGGGCTGGCGCTGGGTGGCGCGGCTGGCGGGTGGCACGATGGTCGCGGTGGCGGCGGGGCTGGCACTCGCGGCGGCGTGGCAGTTGCGTTGCCAGCAGCGGATCATCGAGGAAGGCCAGCGCCGCGTGATCGGCGAATGGCTCAAGGCGCACGCCGCCTCGCCGCGCGACACCGTGTTCCTGGAACCGCTCGGCTACATCGGCTTTTATTCCGGCCTGAAGATGTATGACTACCCGGGACTGAGTTCGCCCGAGGTCGTGGCCGCCCGCCGGCGCGCGGGGACGCAGGGTTATCCCCTGAGTTGGGCCGAACTGATCATGGACCTACAGCCGGACTGGCTGGTGCTGCGCCCCAATGAGCGGAACACGATCCAGGCGCGCGATCCCGGCGTGTTGAGCCGTTACTACGAACTGGCGGTGGTGGCCGATGCGCGCGAACGGGTGAAGGAAGTGAAGTTTCTCCCGGGCCGGGGATATTTGGTCGGAGACGCCTACTTCGAGGTGTTCCATCGGCGCGCCGGTCTGCCGGCCGGCATCGGTTTGAAGCCCATCAAACAGGCCCAGCTGACGCGGCGCGACGCCTGGGGGCAGCCCGCCTACGATTTCGGTGCCTCCTACTTGCTGGCGCACGCGCCATCGCAGGTGGAATTTCCCGTGGCGCCTGGCGCCCGTTGGATTTCGGGCGGGTTTGGCTTCCTCGCGGAAGCCTACACCGAGCCCCCGAAGGCGACGCAGGGAGCCGTGTTCATCGTGACGCATGTCAGCGAAAGGGGCGTGCGCACGGTGCTGCTGGAACGGTTGCTCCAGCCGACGACGGAAGCGAAGGACCGGGGCACGCATCCTTTCCGGTTTGAACTGCCGCCCGGGGCGGGAGGCCACCTCGAACTGGTCACCCGCCCGGGTCCATCCGGCAGCAATGCCTACGGCTGGACCTACTGGGCCGAGCTCATGTTGGAGACGCCGCACCACCCGTAGCGATCCGGGTCGCGAGGGCGGCGTGTCGCGGCAACAGCACGTGCGCGCCAAAAATCGCCCGGGCGCGGGCGTCTGCGCGCTCCGCCATGGCGTGCATCAACTCCGGGTGGGCGAGGAGGTGCTGCATGCCCTCGGAAACGGCCTGGCTGTTGCCCGGGGGGATGAACCACCCCTCTTGCTCGTGGGAAATCATGTCGGGAATGCCGTGCACGTTGGTGGTGAGAATGGGCAGGTGGCAGACCATGGCTTCCATGAGCACCCGGGGGAATGATTCCTCGTAGCTGCTGCAAACGAACAGGTCGGCGGCGCCGTAGTAGTCCACCGGGGTGGCGGTAATGGGAATCACCTGCAGGTTGGCGCGGTCCAGCTGGACGAGGAGCTGTTCCATGTGCCGGTCGAACAACGTATCCCGTCCCCCCACCATCAGAAACCGGCACGCGGCCGCCTGGGCCGGGGCCTGCCGCCACATCAGGTCCACCCCACGGGCAAAGATGTGCTGGCCCTTGCGGTCGCAGACGGCGCCCACGTTGATCACCAGGCGGGTGGCCTGGTCGATGCCGAGCCGGCGGCGCGCCTCTTCCCGCGATCGTGCGGCGAGGTGCCGGTCGATGGCCTGGAGGTCGACCCAGCCGGGGTTGATGCCGTGGTTGTCCGCGCCCAGGTAAGGGCGGTAGTAAGCCCGCGTGGCCTCGGTGAGAAAACTGACATACGTGGCGAGGTGAAACGTCTCTTCGATGACCGGGAGGGTCTCCGGCGCCATGTGCCCGAGGTAGAAATTCGCGGGCGTCGTGCTCTCGTGGATGTAGAACAGCGAGGGCCGCGCGGCGACGCGGGCCAGGTGCACGCCCCAAAAGGCGGACAGCGTATTCGCCACCACCAGGTCGGTATCAGCGAGGTCCACTTGCGGCGAAAGTTGCCGGAGCGCCGCCCGCAGTGCGCGCGCATCCGCCGCGCGGCCCAGGGGCGCGATGTCGACGATCCGCACGGCAGCGCCGAGGCCGGCAAACGCGGCCGCCAGCGGACCGGGTGCGGCGGAACAGACCTGCAGCCGGGCGCCGCCGGCGGCGAGATGCCGGGCCAATTCGAAGAGAAACAGCGGCGCACCCTCATAGCCGAGGTTGTGCGTTACCAGGGTGACGCGCAGGCCGGACGCAACCGGGGCCGGGCGGGGGACGGGCAACGGGACGACGGCGGCGCCACCGCGACGGCCCCGGCGGTGATGGCGCCAGGTGGAGGCCAATTCGGTCCAGAGTGCGCGGGAAAACGGCACGGCGAACCCGCGGGCTTGCAGGGCGGCGCGCAGCGCCAGCCCGGAGCGCACGAACCCGCGCAGGCTCGGTGGAACTTGCGGGGCCTTTTCCTCCTCGTAGGTCCACGGATGGACGCGCTGCACGTGGCAAAGATGCCAGCTGCCGTCCTCCAGTTCGACGTAGAGGCGCAGGCTGGCCGGCCGGGGCAGCTGGGCGGGGATGTCGACGAGGCCGCTCACCCCGCAGCGCGTGGCCGGGGGAAACTGCGGGAACGCCGCGGCGACATGGGCGGTGTCCTCCCCGTACGACAATTCCTGCCAGGTGTGCAGATCGATGCTGGCGGTGACGCGACGAATGGCGGCGGACTCGTGAAACAACCAGCCCTCCAGTCGCATGCGCCCGAAAAGGGATCGTTCCAACAGGCCGGGCTGGTGCAGGTGGCTGCGGAAAGGCTGGTGCCGGAAGCGGAAGAACGGCGGAGCGGGCAGCCAGCCGGCGATATTCGCCGCGGCGGCGGGAAGCGGAACCGCCGTGGCGTTGCGGAGCACGAACTGCAGCGCCCGGCCAAAGTCGACCGCCGAGACTTTGTCGAGCGCGGGCGCGGGCGACGGCCCGCCGGGTCCCAGTTCCAGCGTCCCCACGGTCCGCCACTGGCCGCCGATGTCGCAGCCCTCAAACTCCAGCAAGGCCGGCCCGGCCGGACACGGCATGGTCGCCTCGAAGCCCACTGGCAGGAAATGCTCCCGCGCGCCAAAAAGCCGGGCCAGATCCGCCCGCGGAAAACCGTAGGCGACGGGTTCGATCCGGTCGCCGATCCTGATCCGCAGGTCCACGAGGTGTCGCCCTTGCTTGCCCCGCGCCCAGCCTTTGACCGTCAACGGTGTCTCACCCGCCATTGCCGGCGCGGCCGGTTGGTCGAGATGGAAGAAGGGGTGGTCGGTTTCATCCATGCGGTTCTGCAGGGCACACGCGGCCGGCGGTGCAGTCAATGGCAACGTGGCGCCGGGCGAGCCGGATAATGGTTGCCGTCGTTGCGGGCAGCCGCTTTCTGGGGCGCGATGTCCAGTTCGGATGCTACCCGTCGCGGCGCCTGGTGGTGGATCGGTGTTTTCGCCGCGGCGCTGCTCTACAACCTGTATGGCGTCACCTACCACTGGACGATGGGTTTCATGTCCGGGAACGAATTCCGGCAGGCGCAGACCGCGATCACGACCTACTACATTGACCGGGACAACAACTTCTCGCTGCTGTACGAAACCCCGATCCTCGGGAAGCCCTGGGTTTCGATCCTGTTGGAGGTGCCGATCTACGAATGGAGCGTGGTGCTGCTCAGCCGGGCGACGGGATGGTCGCACCTGGTGGCGGCACGCACCATCACCGCCGCGTGTTTTTACCTAACGCTGCCCGCGATCTACCTGCTGCTGGGCCGCCTCGCGGTGCCCCGGCCGCGCCGGTTATTGATCCTGGCGCTGGTGTTGAGCGCGCCGGTCTACATCTACTATTCGCGGGCGTTCCTGATGGATTCGATGGCGCTGCTGGGCTGCGCGTGGTTCCTGCTCGGATTTGTCCGCACGATGGACGAAAGGAGCTGGGCCTGGCTTGCGCTCACCATCCTGGCCGGCACCGGGGCGGCGCTGGTCAAGAGCGCCACGCTGGCGGTGTGGCTGCCGCCGGCCGCGGCTTACGGGGCCTGGCTCCTGTGGCGTGACCTGCGCGCCCGGACAGGGTGGGTCGCTCCCGTGAAGACCTTGCTCTGGGGCCTGGCGACGGTGGTGGTCGCGCTGGGGGCGCTGCGGTGGTGGGTCGTGTATACCGACCCGATCAAGGCGGCGCACGATTCGGCCTGGATCTTCACCTCGAAGAATCTCACCCAGGGCAACTGGGGCTTGTTCTCGACCGAGGCGCTGCTTTCGAAGTCCGTCTGGCAATTCCTGCTGCATTGCTGGGATCAGGCCATCATGTCGCGCTGGCTGATTGGCCTCGGCCTGCTGGCCGGACTGCTCCTGCCAGGGGTGCGCGGGCGCGTGCTGGGCGCGGGCGCTTGTTTCTTTCTCGCCCAGTTCCTGTTCCCGTACGCCTACGCGTACCAGGACTATTACTTCTATTCCTGCGCCATTTTCCTGCACGTGGCCCTCGGCTTCATGTTGCTGGGATTGCTCGATGCGCGGGTGCCGCGCTGGTGCGCCATCCTGGTTTGCGCGGTGCCCTTCGCCGCGCAAGTGGCCGCCTACTGGCAGGACTACCGCGTGGGGCAAAGCACCTGGCACGAGGGCGGATACTCCTTCACGGAACTCCTGCGCGACCTGACCCCGGAAAAATCCGTGATCATCGTTGCCGGCGCCGACTGGGCGGGGGTGACGCCCCTTTATGCCCAGCGCAAGGCGCTCATGGTGCGCCACGGGCTCGAAACCGATCGCGACTACCTGGAGCGGGCGTTCAAGGCGCTGGCGGACGAGGAGGTGTGCGCCCTGGTCGTGTTCCGCGAGCAGCGCACGAACCGGAACTTCATCGACCTCGTGGCGGAGCGGTTCCGCCTCGACGCGCACGCGCCGACGTTGTTGTTCCTCACGGCCGACGTCTACGTGGCGCGGCCCTACGACCGCATCATCCAGCTCCAGCTGAAGCACAGCAGCAACTATCCGCACCTCCAGCTCCCGCCCGGCGCGTCGCCGGAGGAGGCGACCGCGGAAAACCCCGTGCGCCTTGTGCCGGAGGTCTCGCGCCGTGTCTTCCCCCATATCCGGCCCAGCCCCTTCCAGGTGGCTTTCCAGTTCGGCATCGACTGGCTGGCTTACCAGCGGCAGCCGACGGTGTCGGCGCATCCGAATTCCGACCTGTGGCTGGCGCCGGCGGCGGGGGCGCGGGAAATCAAGTGGCGCTACGGCATCCTCCCTGGCGCCTACGAGAAACCGCAGGACCATACGGATGGCGTGGAATTCAGCATCGTCGGAGAATTGCCCGGCGAACCGTCGCGCGAGCTGTACCGCCGGCGCCTGGATCCGTGGCAAAATGCCGCCGATCGCGGGGAACAGCAGGCGCTTTTGACGTATACGCCCCGACCGGGCGAAATCCTGCGGTTTTCCACCCGGCCCGGGCCGAGCTACTCCTACGATTGGGCCTACACCGCCGAGATCAAAGTGCAGTGAACCGGCTGGGGCCGCGCGGGCGGTTCAACCCGCTGCCGGCTTATTGCCCTCGGCCTGGCCGGCCGCGATCTTCGTCGCCAGCGCCAGGTGCCGGGGCAGCAGCAGGGCGGAGGCGAAGCAGCTTTCAACCCGCGCGCGGGCCCGCGCCGAGATTTCGCGGCGCATGTCCGGGGTGCTGAGGATCCGGGCCAGGGCCTCGGCCCACGCGGTGGTATGGCCGGGGGGGACGAGCACGGCCTCCAGCCCGTCGCGGGCGAGCTCGCTGATGCCCGGGATATTGGACGCCAGCAGCGGGGTGCCGCAGGCCATGGCCTCGAGCACGACGCGGGGCGAGGATTCCTCATAGCTGGAGCACGCGCTGACATCGGCGGCGCAATAGTAGCCGAGGAAGTCCGGCGTCTCCGGGTGCACGACGAGATTGGGCAGGTCGAGCCCCGCGAGAATGTCGCGGAGGAAATCGTCGAAGTACGCCTGGCGTCCGCCCAGCAGGATGAACCGCGTGCGGGCGGCGAGTTCGGGATAGCGGCGGTTGAACAGGTCAACCGAGCGGGCAAAGCTGATCTGGGCCTTGCGATCGCAGACGGTCCCGACGTTGGTGACCAGCAGCTCGCCCGGTTGCACGCCGAAGCCGGCGCGCAGGGTCTCGCGGTGGTGGGCGGCGCACCAGGCGTCGATGGCGGCGACGTCAACCCAGCCCGGGGTTAGCACCGCCTTCACCGGCCGGTCCGGCCCGGCATGGTAGCGGCGGGTGGCATCGCTGGTGAAGCTGACGGCGTCGGCCAGGGCGAGCGCTTCCTCGGCGAGCGCCAGCACGGCCGGGTGCACGCTGTTGCCGTAAAATGCGGCAGGGCTGGTGCTCTCATGGACGTAGGACAGGACGCGCTGGCCGGCGGCCTTGGCGGCCTGCACCGCCCAGAAGGCGGTGAACGTATTGGTGATGACCAGGTCGGCGCCGCTGAAATCGAATGCGCGGCCCAGCGCCTCGATCGCGGTTTCGGCCGCCGCCGCGCTGCCCGCGCGAAAAACCGGCCCGGTGTCGACGATGACAATGTTCGCGCCGCAGGCGGCGAAACGGTCGCGCAATGCGCCGTCGCTCGGGCTCACCACGGTCAACGCCACGCCGTTGGCCGCGAAATGCCGCGCCAGGTCGAGCAGAAAAAGCGGCGCGCCCTCGAGGTTGAGGTTGTGCGTGGCCAGAATGGCGCGCCGCAGGGGCCGGTCCGGCACCGCCGGCACGCGGGCGGGCGGCGGAGTGCGGGCCGGCACCGGCACGCGCGTGGCGGCGGCGCGCAGCCGGGCGACCTCGGCGTGATACCCTTCGTCCCGCGTCACGGTGAAGCCGCGCACCCGGAGGGCGCTCTCCCAGGCGGTGAGTGCCGCGGTGAATTCGTCGGACGAAAGAGGGAGATAGGGATATTTTTCGATCTCCGCGTCGTGGCGGCGGGTGCGGCGGACCTGCACGAGGTGCACGCTGCCGTCGGGCATGGTGGCGTAGAGCCGCACCGCGACGGGATTGGGCAGCTGCGGGGGCACGTCGACGAATCCCTCATAACCGGAAGCGGCCGCGACGGGATAGTCCGGATAGTGCGGGATCAGGTTGGTCGTTGCCCGGCCGAGCTTGAGGGGCTGCAGCGCCTGCAAGTCGGCGGTGCCCCACAGCCGCTGGATCGGTTCGGTCTTGTGAAAGATGTAGCCAACGACGGGGAGGAGGCCGAACCGGTTTCGATTGGCGAGGGCCGGCTCGTCCGCATGTCCGATGAAGGGATCGGGCGGACCCAGCTGGTCCTGGCCGACGGGCAGTTCGGCCGCCAGTTCCGTCGCCAGTTTCACCCATGGGGCTTCGGGGCGATTGCGGCGGGTGCGCAAAAGGAAGTCGAGGCTGCGGCCAAAATCATGCCACAGCAGCGGCCGCAGCGGGGACATCGCCGGCGGCGGGGAGCCGGGCCCGACGCTGTACCGCACCGTTTCGAAAGGAGTCCAGCGGCCTTCGATCTCCAGCACTTCCAGCGTCACCTCGGCGGGACCGGGGAGAAAGTCGATGACCACCCAGAATTCCGCCAGGGCAAGCCGGCGGCCGGTTTGGAAGTGGGCGGCGAGGTCGGCCCGCGGCCGGCCATGGATGCCCGGAAACTGGCGGCCGTCGACACGGGCGCGCACGTCGACGAAATGCCCGCCCGGCTTTGGCCACACCCAGCCGCGCAATGTATGCCGGCCCGCCGGCACGGTCATGCCCGGGACGGGAAATTCAATGTGGCTGAAACTGAAGGCGGTTTCGTGCATCAACTGGCAGAGGTTGGAGGCGGGGTGCCCTCACCCCGCGGATTCCTGCTTCGATGACGC
>DASZPS010000134.1:0-3231 GCA_035549955.1 Lacunisphaera sp.
CAACGCCTGGTTCCTCGGACTGCACCTCGGGTGGGGCCTCGTCGGCATCTGGATCGCGATGAGCTGCGACGAATGGCTGCGCGGCGTCATCATGTATCATCGCTGGGTGAAGCGGAAGTGGCTGCCGGCCGCCGAGCGCAGCCGCGCCGCGGTCCTCAGCCAAACGAACACCAACGTGCCGATCGTGACGGAAACCTGAGGCTGATTTACGATTTATGATTCACGATTAACGATTGGGCATCCCCGGAGACCGCCACGCCGGTTGATCGTCCTCAATCGTGAATGGTTAATCCTCAATCGTTAATTCCCTCCCCACCAGCCGGACGAACTCCGCCCTCGCATCCATATGCGGATTATGCCCTGACTCCGCGATCACCTCGATCCGCGCGGCGGGGAAATGGGATTTGATGAGCGCGTGGTCGCCGGGCTCGGCGTAACGCGACCGGCCGCCGAGGACGAAGAGCGTCGGGCCGGCGAAGCGATCCGCCGGCTGCAGGCAGTTCTTCTCCATGGCTGGCAGGGCGTCGGTCAACGCGGGCAGGTTGATCTGCCAGCGCCAGGCGCCCGCGTTGTCCTGGGCGAGGTTTGTCGCGAGGAATTTTCGCACGCCGAGATTGGGCACCCGCGCCTCGAAGCGCAGCTCCGCTTCGGCCCGCGAGTTCAGGCTGCCGAGGTCGAGCTCATGCATGGCCGCGAATTCACCGCGGTGGGCGGCCCAGGAGTAGTCTTTCGGTGCGATGTCCACCACGACGAGGCGCTCCACCCTCTCCGGGTGCCGGCACGCCAGCAGCATGGCCGTCTTCCCGCCCATGCTGTGCCCGACGAGCGTGGCCCTTGCCAGTCCTTGCGCGTCCATCCAGGCGATGAGATCCTGCATCATGGCCTCGTAGGTCATCTCCGGCGCATGCGGCGACTTGCCATGGTTGCGCGCATCCGGGGCCAGCACGTGGAAATGCCTGGCCAGGTCGCGGCCGGTGCTGAGCCAATTCCGGGATGACCCGAGCAGGCCGTGCAGCACGACCATGGGCGGGCGGCCGGCGCCGCCCAAGTCCAGGTTATGGAGTTGAACCATGGAACACGGAGACACCGGGCGCGGGGATGAGACAAACCAAATATCCCGCTCCGATCGAACCCGGGCCATCGACAAGCCGGCCTGCTCGGTAACCCCAACGTTCGCCAGTAACCGCTCGAATCACCGGCGCCCGGATCTTTGGGCCAGCACGTCAAGGGCCCGCAAGGCATGCGGATGGCCGGGTGACAGGCGCAGCACCTCTTGAAACGCTGCTTCCGCCGCGGACAGGTCGCCCGAATTGAACAGGCACACCCCGAGATTGTACCAGCACAACACGTAGTCCGGCTGCAGGCGAAGCGCCGCGCGAAAGTGGCCAATCGCCTCGCCATATCGCGCTGGCGACTGCGCCAGGGCGTTGCCCAGGTTGTTGTGCGCCACGGGAAAGTCGGGTCTCAGGTGCAACGCCATCTTGAGATGCACGATCGCGTCGTCGAGCCGACCGGGAGTCTGCGCCAGGGCATTGCCCATGTTGTTATGCGTCCCGGGATTGTCGGGGTCCAGGCGCAGTGCCGCCTCAAATTCAGCGATGGCGTCGGTCATCCGCCCGGGCATCCGGGACCAGACCATGCCCAGGTTGTTGTGCGCCATCCGGCAGTCGGGATTGAGCGCAAGCGTGGACAGATAAAGCGTCTCGTCATCGTGGAATATCCGGCAATGGGACCAGGTGAAGGCGCCAAGCAGCGCCGCGAGTGCCGCCACGGCTCCGTAACCCATCCAGCGAGTTGGCGGCATCACGGACCTCCAGCCCGCGGTCAAGCCGGCCGCCACGAGCGCCAACAAGCCGAGATCAGGCGGGTATTGCCAGTGGTCCCAGACCCAGGAATAGAACGCCCCGTAGAGATTGACGAAGCCCAGGACGGGAAAGAGGGAACCCACGAAAAGCAGAAAGGCGGCCAGCGGTGCGCGGGTGCGACGCCGCAATCCCCACAAGGCGGCGCCCACGCCGAGCACGCCGAGGGGGTACAACCACTGCCACCAAACCCCGGCGTCCACCGTCCAACGCGGATAAACGAAGTTGAGGCCGGCGGGCCAGAGTGCGTTGCCGGCATAAAACCAGGTCGCCCGGCCGGCAACGAGCACACGCTCGGGGACCGTCAGGCTGAAATCCTCCCCTTGGGCGCCCAGGTAGTTTTGCTCCATCCAGCTGCTGAACAGCCCCGTGGCGATTCCCAGGGCGAACCAAGGCAGCAGCGGCAGGACCTCGCGTCGCCCGTCGAGCCGTCCCCTTTTCCACCAGAAGATCACGAGCAGCGCCGCGGGCAGGGTTGCGGTCATGGTCTTGCACGCCAGGGAAAGGACGAACAACGCGGTGGCCGCAACATAGGTGCGGAACCGCCGGCTCTGGTCGAATCGCAGGTAGACGAGCGCCGCCCCAAGATAAAACCCCAGCGACAGGGTGTTCTTTTGTTCCGAGATCCAAGCGACCGACTGCACATGCACGGGGTGCAACGCGAACAAGAGGGCCGCCACCCAACCGGTCCCCGCGTACCGTCCCGGCCGATCATCGGGCGGGCGCGCTGCCGCCGCGCCATCATCTTCCTCGACCAAGCGGCGCACGACGAATCCGAACAGCACCGCGGAGCCGGCGTGCAACAAAACGGAGACCAAATGATAGCCGATTGCGCGGTCGCCCCACAATCCGTGCTGCACCCAAAAGGCGCTGTGGAGCAGCGGATAGTATTGCTGGACCGCCCCGGGCTCGGTCCAGATGCGCGCGAGCCCCGCCAGCGAGCGCAACTTCGGCCCGGTCACGTAGTCGCTGTCGTTCCAGATAAAGCCGCCCGACAGCGCCGGCAGGTACGCCACCACCGTGGCGCAGAAAACCAGCGTCGCGGGCACGAGGGTGCCGACGGAGCCCGCGGCGGGACCGGTCTTTCTGCTGGGACGAGCCTTCGGCATGGAATGACCCGAGCAAATCCCGCCGGTCGCGACAATGGCCTAATGACCGCGGGCCCCGCTTTTTCTTCGTGCCCTTCCTCCTCCAGTCCGCCAATAAAACCAGCTCCATGGCAGAAAAACTCACGCCGATGATGCAGCAGTATTTCGAGGTCAAGCGCGGCCTCCCGGCGAACACCCTGCTGCTTTTCCGGTTGGGCGATTTTTATGAGATGTTCTTTGCGGACGCCGAGATCGGAGCGCGAATCCTCGGTATTACGCTG
>DASZPS010000135.1:0-81868 GCA_035549955.1 Lacunisphaera sp.
GTCGACCCGGCTTCCCGGTGGCTTTCCTATGTAACTCGTTGGAGCGGGATTGTCGGATCACGTTACAATTCTCCGAAATCCCACATGTCTTTGATGAGCGACAAAATATATTATATATCTGATAATCAGCTTATAGCGTCGCCACGCCAGCTCTGGCATGTCGATTGCTTTCAGCGCGCGGTTCACGAATTGCCAACCTCTCACACGCCTATCCGCACTCATGAAAGTCAATCCCGCCAGAAACGCCCTTAAACGATTGTCGCTCGTGCTACTGCTCGCCGCCGGAGTGCTTGCGCCGTCACTTCGCGCGACGCCGGTCACAATCTCCTACGATTTCAAGTTCGACCAAAACGGCGCCAATCCGAGCGAAATTGTGACCGGCAACGTCACCATCAGCCTGAACACACCCGCGCCCTCCTTCAACGGATACACCACGGATGGCGTCGTGGATGGACTTGATTTCTCGATTGTCGGCCTCCCCGGCTACGACGCATCGGCGACCAACTACGTCAAGATGCTGTTCAACTCCGGCAAGTTGACCTACCTCTTCGTCAGCAATCGCAGCGACTTCGCGCTGCAAGGTGGCAATTCAGGTCGAAAGGAAGGTTACATCCTCGGTCTAGTCGCAACCGACCTCCTGACGGGCACCGGACTCACAGTCGGCCAATTTGGTTCGTATTTCGACTACCTCCTGCCCGGCCGCTATGGCATCAATGTCGTCTTGGCGTCCCACGCGTCCGACATCGAGAAAGTCACGCCGCCCGCGGCCGGCGTCCCGGAAACGGCCAGCACATTGGGCCTCTTTGGCCTCGGACTGCTGGGCTTGATCGCCGGCTGCCGCCGTTTCCGTTCCTGAGCGAACCATCGCTGCCCTAATCGAGCCCCGCCGTTCGGCGGGGCTTTTTTGTTTTCCGGCAGTGCCCCGATTTGCCCTGTCATCGCGAGGCTGGTGAAGCCAACCGCGGCGATCCATGGGGATGGATTGTGCTTTGTCGCGGTCTGCGCCCGCTCTCCGCAATGACAACTGAAGGCGGTCCCAAGCCGGAACCATGCAGCCCCAAGCCGCAAAACGCGTTTTTGCTCCGGTCAGGAAGAATCGGTGTGGTTGTAGCCGGGGTCGGTGACCCCGGACCGGCCTCAGCGAGGGCGGCTACAGCGCCGCTGTTTCCCAGGAGAAGGTGGGTAGTGGGTCCATTTGGTCCTTTCGCGTTGGTTGAATGTAGGGTCGGCGCTTGCGCCGACCTCATGCGCGAGGTCGGACCAAGGTCCGACCCTACATCAGACTGAAATGGACCCACTACTAGTAGGTGGAGCGACTTGACCCCAAGGCGCTGGCTCGGGGCGGCTTCGCCGCCAAGCGCTGGGATCAGCGCGTTCCATCTTTTGGTGGTCGGCGATTTCCCAGCCGCAGCGCAGCTGCGCGACTGGTCCCGGGTTCGCAGCTCAGCCGCAGCGTAGGCTGCGCGACTGATCCTTGGTGGCGAGCACGCCACATCAGGAAGCGAACAACAGGACAAATCGCCGAGAAGGACTCACGAAGCGTGCGAACCTGGCGTCGGTGTGCCCCTCGACCGGCCCGGCCGACCTGGTCGGGGCTGGCCGCGACGAAATCGCTCCTCCCGGAAGGCGAGCGGCCATTTTGTCGCCCGGCTCCCCATGACGGTAAAATGTCCGGTTAGGACACGACCTGTTCGACCGGCGACTGGTCGGCGGTGACGGGCACGGGTGGCGCCGAGTGAGCCGGTGCGCTGTTTCTGGCGCTCGCGGCGGCGAGTCGACGTCCGGTGCGGGTGTCACGCAGCTGGACGATCAGGGCCGGAATGGTCAGGGCGATGATCCGCAAATCCATCCAGAAGGTCCGGGTCCGGGCGTAACGGATGTCGAGGTGGATCATCTCCTCAAAGGTCGTCCGGTTCTTTCCCGAGACCTGCCACAGGCCGGTCAAGCCCGGGACGGCGTCGAAGCGTTCGCGTTGCCATGGCTCGTACAACTCCGCTTCGGCGGGCAGGCAGGGCCGCGGGCCAACCAAGCTCATCTCCCCGCGCAGGACGTTGATGATTTGCGGCAGTTCATCGAGGCCGGTGGCGCGCAGCAGCCAGGCGCCCGGCAGCAACCGGGAGTCGCCCCGGGCATCGAGCTTCATCATCGGTGCCCGCGACCCGACCAAGCCCTTGAAATACTCCTGGTGCCCCTTGGTCTCGGCGCGGACATGCATCGTCCGGAACTTGTAGATCCGGTAGCGCCGTCCCTGGTGCCCGATCCGTTCCTGGCGGAAGAGGACCGGCCCGGGCGAGACGAGCTTCGTGACAATGGTCATCATCACGGTGCAGATCACCACCAGCGGCAGGGCCGCGAGGCAACCGAGGAGATCCAGGGCTCGCTTCCAGCTGGGAATCAGGCCGGTGGCATGACGGGATGGCGGCGTGACTAAACGCATCTTCCAATTTGGCAGGATGCGACGTTATCGCGAATTGGGTCGACGGGCGCGCACGCGCACGGGTTGCGCACGGCGGCTGGCGTGGATGTCGAGGGTGACGATATACGTGAGGCCCAGGCAAAGGGCGGTAAACAGGAGATTCAGGATCATGGGAGGGATGGGTTGGAGGGTTGCGTGTCCCGGGCCGCGCACCGTATGGCGCACAGGCATTTTGTTGCCGGCACCATAATCATCGCCCGGTCCCGCGGCCATCGGTCCGACACTCATTCCCCTGTCGGCGTTGCTCCTACAAGCACCCGATTCCTCGATCCCTGCGTCGGCGCCTAACCAGAATTCGTGCTGATTTCATCGTGGCTTCACCAGGCTTTCATGCAGCGCGGGCATCCTGTATGCCCATGAAAACCAAGGACTATCTCATTGCGGGTCTCGGCCCCCTCCCCGTGCTGTTGATCCCGTTGATCGGAAACCTGCTGAGCCCGGAAAACTGGAAGTGGACGTGGTCCGATTTTGTCGTCGGCTGGGCCATTCTCGCCGGCCCCCTCTTTTTTTATCGTCTCCTCGCGACCCGCCAAAGGGCCAGCCTCCCCTACCGCCTCGGAGCTGCCCTGGCCGCGATGGCGGCCTTTTTGATCACCTGGATCAGCCTGGCGGTTCAGATCATCGGTGACCACAACCCGGGCAACCGGCTTTATCTCCTGGTGATCCTCATCGGCATGGTGGGCGTTCGCGTGTCGCGCTTCGACGCCACCGTCCTGGCGAAATTCGCGTTCGGCTTGGCCGCGGCGGTTTTCCTCATTCCGCTCGTCTCTTTCGCCTTGTGGCCAGCGGACTTCCAACCGGGTTTTGCGAAGGTCCTGATGCTGAACCTGGCCTTTGTCGGGATGTTCGCCGGTTCGGGATTGCTCTTCCGCCATGCCGCCAGCCGTTCCGACGGCGGTCGCCGCGCGCCCGCAGCAGGCTGAGCGGTTCGCCTATCCGAGTCGCCACAACCGCGCGCGGATTGCTCCCAATCCGAGCAGCGACAGCACAAACCAGGCGCTCGGCGCGCCACCCCCGCCGCCGCCCGCCTGTCCACCGCCGGGTGCTGACGGCGGGTTCGGCGTGACGAGCGCCAGGGTGGCTTTCGCGCTGGTGACTTCGCCCCACGCATTTCTCACCACCACGGAATATTCGCCGGCATCCGCTGCCTGCACGCCGGCCAGTGAAAGGGAGCTTTCAGTCGCGCCATTGATGGCCGCCTGGTTGAAGTACCACTGATAGGTCGGCGCCGGCGTCCCGGTTGCCGTCACTGCAAGCCGTACGCTGGCGCCGGCGGCCACCGTTTGGCTTTGCGGCTGCGTGGTGATCTCCGGGCGGCCGCCGGCGGGAAGGACCTTGCTGATGCGGTTGTAGGTGAAGGCGCTGTCCGTGACGTACAGCGCGCCCAAGGCATCGCAGGCCACTCCCACCAGGTTGCTGAACAGCACGTCCGGGCTGCCGCTGGCGGCGGTCAGGTTGAGCACGCTCAACTCCCCGGCCGGGGTGATCTGGTAGATCCTCTGCTCGCTTTGTCCGACGAGCAGCCCGCCGGTCACATAAGCATTGCCCGACGCGTCCACCGCAAGTGCCCGAGGATCCAGCATGAACAGCTCCTTGGAGCCTGTCGGCACCCCGCCCGGCGACCCAACGATGATCGAGGTCACTCCGGCAGGCGTGATCTTGCAGACATACGCCGTGGACCCCGTTTGCGTGTTGCTCTGCGGAAATCCCATGCTGAGCACGTAGAGGTTGCCCGCCCGATCCAATGCCACGCTGCGCGGGCTGCTGCCTGCAGCCGGCAGGGGCAGCGTCGTGGCGTTACCGCCCCCGGCCGGAATCCGCCGGACGACACCCGCGACCGGATCCGCCACGAAGACGTTGCCCGCGGCATCAACCGCCAGGCCACCGGCGCTGACGAAGCTTCCCAGCCGCGTGATCGCCCCTTCCCGCGAAATCTTTTGCACCAACCCGTCGCTGTCGCTGACGTAGACGTTGCCGGCGGCGTCCGCGGCGACCCAGTTGGGCGTCCCCGTCGCGGTCAACGTCGCGAAAGTCGTGACCGCGCCGGTCGGGTCGATGCGGCGGATGAGATGGTTGCCCGAATCAGCCACGTAAAGCTCGCCCAGCGGGCCAACCGCAATTCCCCAGGGGCCCGCGAATCGCGCGGCGGCGCCCAGGCCGTCGAGGCGCCCCCGCGACGCGGGATACAATCCGGCCACCGTCGTGGTTTCACCCGCAGGCGTGATGCGCCGGATCGCGTTGTTGCCCGTGTCCGCGACATAAATGTTCCCCGCCGCATCTGGTGCGACGTCGGTGGGATTCCAAAAGCGCGCGGCGTTGCCGGTGCCATCCGCCAGGATGCCTTCGCTCCAACCCGGATTGGGTCCCGGAGGTGGAGGCAGCCCGGCGAGCGTGGTGACCTGACCGGCGGTCGTCACCGTGCGGATCAGATTGTTGGCGGAGTCGGCGACTTGGAGTTTGCCATCCGGGCCAAACTTCAGGCCGACGGGGATGTTGAAGGTCGCCGCACTGCCGACGCCGTCCGCGGCGCCCCCTCCCCCGCCGCCCACGAAGGGCGTGCGGACGCCACCCGGCGCAAGGATGGAGATGCCCTCATGAAAGCCATTGCCGAAAAAGGTGTAGTAGATCTTGCCGGTGGCATCCAATGCGACGCCACCGGGCCATTCATTAACCTGCTGCAGGAGCACCGACACGGTCCCGTCCGGGGCGATCCGGGCCAGGCCATTGCCCGAGGTGCCGATGTAGGCCGCGATATACACGTTGCCGAGCGCATCGAGGGTCAGGCCCGAGGTGCCGGTAAAGAGGGGCGGCGGGTTGACGTGCGGGATGAACGGCCAGCCCGCGAGCGTGGAAACGATCCCGTCGGGAGTGATCTTGCGCACCATCAGCTGGTCCGCGACATAGAGATTGCCCGCGCCATCCTGCGCCACGCCCGTCGGTCGGTTAAACTTCGCCGTGCTGGCGGGGCCGTTGACCATTTCCGACTGGCCGACGACGCCGGCGATCGTGGTCACCTGGCCGCTGGAACTGATCCGGCGGATGGTCCGGTTGCCGGTGTCGGCGACCCAGATCTGGCCCAAGGCATCGACCATGACGCCCTGCGGCGAATTGAACCGGGCGTCCGCACCGCGGCCATCGGCGCTGCCCGTGCTGGCCGCGCCGGCGAACGGCATCACGACGAAATCAGCTGCCGCGCAGGTTCGAAATGGAAAGCCGAAAGCCAGCGCGAGCAGCGCTGCCCGGAAGATTGTGCCGCGGCGAAAGAAGCAAAACATGGCGTGGATACTCCATTTTCTATGACAAGCCAGCCGGGCCGATCCGCCATCCGCCGAAACCGATTTGCCCGGGGTGACACGGCCTCGCCGGCGGCCTCTCAGCCGGGATCACGCAATCGAGGTGGAGGGACCTGCTCCTCAGGGCGCTTTCTTCGCAGCGGGCATCCTCAGCGCGGTGGGGAGCCGTTTCGGCTGGCTCGAGGCACTGAGCTCGTCGAACGGGCAACGCGCTCCACCAATTGGTGGTCGGCGATTTCCCAGCCGCAGCGCAGGCTGCGCGACTGGTCCCGGGTTCGCAGCTCAGCCGCAGCGTAGGCTGCGCGACTGATCCTTGGTGGCGAGCACGCCACATCAGGAAGCGAACAACAGGACACATCGCCGACAAGGACTCACGAGGCGGGCGAACCTGGCGTCGGTGTGCCCCTCGACCGGCTCGGGGTCCTGAGCTTGTCGAACGGAGAAACCGACGCCCACCTACTTCCCAGAAACAGCGGCGCTGTAGCCGGCCTCGCTGAGGCCGGTCCGGGGTCACCGACCCCAGCTACCACACCGTTTCTTCCTGACCGGAGCAAAACGTGTTTTGCGGCTTGGGGCTGAATAGTTCCGGCTTCACGGGCCGCACGCGAGACGGGCTTGCGGGGAAATCACCCGCTACCACGGGCTCGAACTGGCAAGCGTCGCCCGGTCGATCGCCGCCCGCAGATCGGCCAGCACCACGGAGGACTTCTCCCGGCGCCGGGCCATTTCATCCACCAACCAACCCATCAGCCGCCACAGGGTGAGCAGGCGCATGCCGGTGGAGTCGATGACCAGCGTGTTGCCGCAGCCGCAATTGGCCCACGACATGGTGCCGATGGGCTGGATCGGGCGAAAATCGCCGAGTTCGACGTCATAGGATTTCGGTTCACCCACATGTTTGGTGTGCAGCAAGTAGTCCTTGAGATTCGCGTAGGTGCGACCGCACCTGCCGCACTGCTTGGGAAACTTTCCCTTCAAGTGCCGGCGCATTTCGGCGATTACTTCAGTTTCGGTCATCCTCCAAGCTACGACCGCGGACCGGCGTGTCTTAATGCAAATCCAAGTGGCACCTGGCCTTATTAGGAAGGGCACACCCCTCTATCAGGCTTTCTGGGATCGTCTATAATTCGTTTATTTCCTGACTCTTGCCATGAGCATCGCATCCCCTGGCATCGCGGTCCCGGTATTCGAAAGCTCCGCTGGTTATTGCAAATGCCGAAAGCTGAGCCGTCTGCATTGGCTCGGGCGGCGAAATTACAGAAGCCGGAATTGCCCGGGTGGCCGCCATCGCCAGATTAGGCCCATGCCCCTCCGAAGCATGACGGCGCTCGCGCTGCTAACCCTGGGCGTTCCCGCCCTGCGCGCGCATCCCGACCACAACGCCACGCAAAGACGACCGGTCGCGTCCGTGCCCGCCACCGAGGAGCCGCCGGGCGCGAGCGAAGTCACGTTCACGATCGAGGGCGATCGGCGCGTCATCACCGCCAATGGCCTGCCGGGACACAAGGTCGGCCGCTTCCCCAACAGCGACAATCCGAACCGCATCAGTGCCCAGCGCTATCGCTTCACCGTGCCGGCCCGCCCGGTTGCCGCCGCCAATCCCACGGTCCTGCGCCGCGGGCCCTTCGGCATCGCGGTCAATGGCGTCCTCTTCGACCCAGGCACGGCGGAAATGTGGCACAATGACCGCGAGTCCGACTGGCATTACGATGCCCTGGGCAACGCATTTTCCCTCGGACTCGATGCGAACAACGCGCATGTCCAACCCAACGGCGCGTATCACTACCACGGCATCCCCGTGGCGCTCCTGCGTCAGCTTTCAGGTGGCAAGGAACTGATGACGCTTGTCGGCTGGGCGGCCGATGGCTTTCCAATCTACGCGCAATGGGGCCATCGCGTGGCCGCCGACGCCACGAGTCCCGCCGTCAAGCTGCACAGCAGCTATCGGCTGAAAAACGGCGAGCGGCCGACCGCGAACGGCCAGCCCGGCGGGACCTACGACGGGATTTTTGTCGAGGACTTCGAGTACGTCCCCGGGAGCGGGGACCTCGATGAATGCGGCGGCCGCACGGGCGTGACGCCGGAATTTCCCAACGGCACGTATTACTATGTCCTCACCGAGGATTTCCCGTTTGTGCCGCGCCTGTTCCGCGGGACCCCCGACGCGAGTTTCGCCCGCCGCGAAGGCCCCGGCGGTCCGGGCGGCCCCGGTGATCGCCGCGGTCCGCCGCCGCCACCCGGCCGGCCGTGACGCTCCGACGCCGACCCAGCCGCCAACCGGAGGGAAAGGAGAAACCGGGGCTTTGCCAAAACGTCTCGGTGTCTTCCCCCGCCCTGATTTCTTCCGTAGGTTCCGTGATGAATTCATCTTCCCTTTGGCATTTCCGCCGCATGAAAACCGCTTTCCCCCTGATTTTGTCCCTGCTCGCAGCCGTTGTGTGCGGCGCCGTTGACGTCGCCTGGGTGCCGGAAGGGCTGCCGCCGCCACCCGCGGGGGAGAACGTCGGCCTCGGAGCCTGGCTCAAACCCGAACAAGGCAAGGCGATCCTCGACGCCGCGCTCGCCCGGTTTCCGGATCGCGCCTCGTGGGATGCCTACGCGGCGCATGCGCGCCAGCGCATCCAGGAGGGCGCCGGGCTCGCCCCGTGGCCGAAGCGCACGCCCCTGAACGCCGTCATCCGCGACCGCCGCGCCTACGCCGGCTACACCGTGGAAAACGTCTGCTTCGAATCGGTGCCGGGCTGTTTGGTGACGGGCAACCTCTACCGGCCCACCGCCGTGAAGCCTTCGTCCGCCGGCATCCTCGCGACGCACGGGCACGCGAACGCCATCGCGACGCCCTCGGACTACGATCGTCACGCGCGCTTCGCGCCCGACATGCAGGCCCGCTGCGCGACGCTGGCCCGGATGGGCGCCGTGGTCCTCGCCATCGACATGTTCGCCAACGGCGACTCAATCCAGCTCTTCGGCCAGGCCGCGCACCGCCAACCGTTCGCCTTCACGATCCAAGTGTGGAATGCCATGCGAGCCGTTGATTTCCTGCTGGCTCAGGAGGGGGTCGACCCGCAACGCATCGGGGTCACCGGGCACTCGGGCGGCGGCACCCAGGCATTCATGCTGACAGCGCTCGACCCGCGCGTGGCCGTCAGCGTGCCGGTGGCGATGGTGTCGTCGTATTTCTTCGGCGGCTGCCCGTGCGAAAGCGGTCCGCCAGTCCATCGCAGCGCCGACCATTTTGTGAGCAACGCCATGGTGGCCGCGCTGGCGGCGCCCCGCCCGATGCTGGTGGTTTCGGATGGCAAGGACTGGACGCAACACACGCCGGACATCGACCTGCCGTTCCTGGAAAAGATCTACGGCTACTATGGCGCGCCGGGCAACGTGGCCAACGTCCACCTGCCGACCGAGGGCCACGACTATGGGCCCTCGAAGCGCGACGCCATGTACCGGTTCCTGGCGCCGCGGCTCAACCTCGACCTCTCCGCCGTGCTCGGCGCGGACGGCAAGGTGGACGAGTCGCCCGTGACAATCGAGAAGGCCGCGGCGCTGCACGTCTTCACGGCCGATTTCCCCATCCCGGCCCAGGCCCTCCACGATGCCGCGGCGGTTGAAAAGGTGCTGCGCGGCCTCCAGCAGTGACGAAGCAACGGTTCCCCTGGACAACGCAGGCCGAGAGAAATTGGCTCGTCGCATTTCTCTGGCTGCTCTCTGGAATTCTGGCCACCGCAAGCGAGCCGCCCATCGAGCCCGGGCCGTTGAGCATGGGGTTTGTCGTCATTCCCGCCGGCTTCTTCGTCGCAGGCAGTCCCGAATCGGAGCCAGAGCGCTCACCCAATGAGACCCCGCATAGGGTCATGCTCACCCACCCCTTCGAACTGGCGACGACCCAGGTGACCGTCGCCCAATTCGGCGCCTTCGCGCGCGAGACCGGCCATCGGACCGCGGCGGAAACCCAGGGCTGGGCCTATGGCGCGTGGGACAAAACAGCCAACGCGTGGACCAAACTTCCCGGAAAATCCTGGCGGGACCCGGGATTCGCCCAAACCGGCGACCACCCGGTCGTCTGCGTGACGTGGCATGACGCGACCGCGTTTTGCACGTGGTTGAGTCGGAAAGAGGGCCGGACCTACCGCCTGCCCACGGAGGCTGAATGGGAGTATGCCTGCCGTGCTGGCAACTCGAGCCCTTACCCGTGGGGCGACAAGCCGGACGATGGCAAAGGCTGGGCGAATTGCTCCGACTTGGACACAACCGCGCTCTTCACCCTGTTTCCCGGGTTCAACTGGCGCGACGGCTTTCAATATACCGCGCCAGTGGCTTCGTTCCGCGCGAACGCGTGGGGATTGCACGACATGATTGGCAACGTGCTGCAATGGTGCGGCGACTGGTACGGCGATTATCCGGTCGGTGCCGTGAAAGACCCCACCGGACCGTCCGAAGGCAAGGAACGCATCCTGCGCGGAGGCGCATTCATCTACGGGCCCCGCCATTGCCGCAGCGCATTTCGCGGCCGCAACCTCCCTGATTTCCAAAATTTCTATGTGGGATTTCGAGTCGTGCGTGAGATCAAGCTAGGCGACGGCCCGAAAATGTAGCCGGGGTCGTTGACCCCGGATCCTCCACACCCAATGTAGGGTCGGCGCTTGCGCCGACCTCGCGCATTAGGTCGCCGCAAGCGGCGACCCTACACGGAATCAGCCGAGCGGCCATGGCGAACTCTACCCGCCAGCAGCGCGAGCATCGCACCGACAAACCAGAGGCTCGGGGCGCCGCCGCCACCACCACCACCGCTCGCAGCGGGCGTGGGGCTGGGCGTTACCGGCGTGGGTGTCGGGACGGGATTCGTCACGGGTGTCGTCACCGGCGCCGCCGTCAACACGAGAGTCGTCACCACGCCCGCGGGCGTGACCTTGCGAAGCGCGGCGTTGCCGGTGTCCGCCACGTAAAGGTTGCCCGACGCATCGATGGCCAAGGCTTGGGGCTGGTTGAACAACGCGTACGACCCGGTGCCGTCCATCAATCCAGCGATCCCGGGGAGTCCGGCCAGCGTGGTTACGAGTCCGCCCGGCGTGATCCGGCGGATGGTGGAGTTGGCCGTGTCGGTGACATAGAGATTACCCGCTCCGTCCATTGCCACGGCCGCCGGCCGGCTGAACAGGGCGTTTACGCCGACGCCATCGGAATTGCCGCTGACCCCCGGGAGTCCGGCCAGGGTCGTGACCGCACCCGCGGACGAGAGGGTGCGAATCGTGTGATTGACCGTATCCGCAATCCACAGCGTGCCTCCTGCCCCCACGGTCACACCCGAAGGCAGGTTGAAGCGGGCCAGGTTGCCCGGGCCATCCGTCGCGCCGGCGGATCCCGCGGACCCGGCGACGGTGGTGACAACGCCACCGGAGGTCACCTTGCGTATCGTGTGGTTCATGGCGTCGGCCACGTACAGCGCGCCGCTGGCATCGAGGGCCAGACCCGCCGGTTGGGAGAATTGCGCCGCAGCGCCGGTGCCATCGTTGCTGCCCCGCACGCTCGGTGAACCCACAAGGGTGGTAACCACTCCATCGGCTCCGATCCGTCGGACCGTCGCATTGGCCGCGTCGGCCACGAAAATGACCCCGGCACTGCTGACCGCCACGCCCGCCGGCTGGTTGAACCGCGCGGTGGCGCCGCTGCCATCGGCCGAACCCGCGGCGCCGCTGCCGCCGGCCACCAGGGAGACTTCACCTGCCGGTGACACCTTGCTGATCGTGTTGGAGTGCGCATCGGCGACGAGGAGATTGCCCGATGCGTCGACCACCACGCCGGCCGGGAACGGGAAGAATGCCGATTGCACCGTGAGGGTGGCGGCGTTGCTCGTGGCGATCGCGCCTCCACTCTGGACCTGAACGCGGTAGCGCGCGCCGTTGAGCGACATGCCGGCGCCAGCCACCGTCAGCGACGAGCTTGTTGCGCCGGCGTAGGTCGCGCTGTTGGCGATGTTGCTCCAGCTGATGCCCCCATCCGAGGAAACCTGCCATTGGAGCGAGCCTGCGGTATTGCCGGCGGAAAAGCTCGCGTCGTGACCCGCCGTCACCACCGCACTGGCGACCGGGGTGGCGATCACCGGGATGGGCGTCACTCCATCCGTGACCACCAGGTTGTACGTGTAGGTCCGGCTCGCCCCGGCGCGATCGGTCGACTCCCAAGCGGTGAGATTAAGCGCGAAGCTTCCGACCGTCGTAGGCGTGCCGCTGATTGTGCCGAATGGGCTGTTCACGCTGTAGGTGTCGGTGCCGGACGCATAACTGGCCCCGCTCACCGCCAGGCCCGGCGGCAGCCCGCTGAGCGCATAGCACGATGCCGCCTTCGGGAAGCCGGTGACGGAAAAATCCGCCTGATAGGCGACACCCTTCGGCAAGATCACGGAGGTTTCCGGTTGCGCGGCCGCGGTCAGCGCGGCGCCGAGTGCCGCCATGAGGCTGGCGATTATGCGTGTGAGGGCGGAGTGAGCTGCGGAGGACATGGGCTCAGGGGGCCAGCAGGCGGAATCCCTTGTGATAACCGTAGCGTTTCGCCTCGGCGAAACCGCGGCCGGACAGCTTGATCAGCTGGACGGAAAGTCCCGCATAGTTCCGCCCCAATAGCTGGCTGACGAAACGCTCGATGGCAGCGCCGCGCGACGAAGTCGCGTCCCGGTCGCCGTAATAAATGATCACGCGCGCGGCAAGGCTGCCCCCGCGCGCCGCGCGGGTCGCCTCCAACTGCAATAGCGTCTCGTGATCCCACTCCGCGGCCGGCGCGACGAGCAGGTAGCGGTCAAAGGTCGGCTTGGCGCTGAGCAGATCGGTCAACGCCCAAAGCGCGCCCTTCTCGCTGGCGACCACCAGGCGATAACCCGGCGCGGACGTGAGGTTCTTCTCGGCGTCAGGCAGAACCTTTTCCTGCAACAACGCGCGAAAGACGGCCGCGCCGCCGTACTGCCCGGCGCCGGCGGGATCGGTGGGGGTGAAATCGCGGTCCCGCCAGGCCGCAATCTGCGACCAATTGCCGGTCCAATCGACGCCCACCCGCAACAGCGGCGAAACCTCGCCGTCGTAAAGCATGCCACCGTAGGAGCCGTCGACCGAGCGCAAGTCCCACTGCCCGTCGAGCACGTAGACCACCCCGCGCACCGACGCCGCCGCGATGCCGGCCGTCGGCTCCAGCACGAGTCCCCGCCGGGTCGCACCCGCCAGGGGGCCGTCATAACTGTTCACCCGGTCGGCGAAATAGGTCACCGGCGGCTCCGTTCCGCGCCAGCCCACCGGTTCACCCGGGCCCGGCGGAAACAGCACCGCCTTCGCCGCCAGCACCTCCGGCAGGCCATCATCGTAGGCGACCTGCGCCACCGCCCCGTGGCGCTCCGATGGCGCAAACGTCAGCGTCAGATCCAGGCCCGGGAGATTGAGCGCGACCAGCGCGTTGTAGAAAGCCTGCGCGCTGCTGCGCTGCGTGCCCGTCTCGTTGGCCCCGGTGATGATGCGCACCTTCAAGGCACGTCCGGCGAGCCGCGGGCCCGCGGCGGCCGCCTCGCGGGCCATCACCAAATCATCGACCCAAACCGACGGGCTCGACGCGACATAGCCGGTGAAAAGCTCCGGCGCCCGCACCAGCGCGAAGCAGGTGAACAGGCCGCCATAGGAGGAGCCCATGAGCACGCGTTCGTCCGTGCGACAGGCGTAGTTCGATTCGACCAGCGGGATGATTTCCTGGCGCAGCGTCTGGAGGAACTTCGGGGCGTCGCCCGACTGGCCCCCGCCGAGGAAATCCGTCGGCGTGTAGTCGCGCTGACGCAAGCCGCCATAGTCGGGATTGTCACCGCCATAGGTGATCGCGGCCACGATGACGGGCTCCATCCGGTGATCGGCTTCCATCGCCCGCGTGAGCGGAAACACGCGGTCGAAATCCCACTGGCCGTCGAGCTGGTAGACGACGGTGTAACGATGATGGACCGGATCGTAGTTGCGCGGCAGGCCGATGCGCAGCTGGTAGCGCCGGCCGGTGTGCGCCGAGGTGAATTCGTGCACCTGCGTTTCCGCCACGGGCACGTCGACCGCCCAAGCCGGGGTGAACCAGTTGGCGGCCAGCGCCAGCAAGAGAAGCGAACGAAACCGAAGCTCCATGTCGGGAATAACCCCGCGCATGACCCAAACCCTTCCGACATGACACGGAACCGCCGGACGAATGAAATCGATTGAACACCGGGCAGCGCAGGGATTCGACGGCCGTAAGGTGCAGACCTAAATGCAGGGTCGGACCCTGGTCCGACCTCGCGCCCGAGGTCGGCGCAAGCGCCGACCCTACCGAACCGGCCCCCCCGCATTCATTGCTCAGCTTCCTTGTGCCTTCCCCTACTTGCCTTCGCTGGAAAGCACCGCGATCGCGGCCTCGTTCTTGAACTCGCGGGCGATATCCAGCGCGGTCACCCCGTTCTTCGACACGACGGTCGGGTCCACGCCGGCATCGAGCAATAACCGGATCATGTCAGCTCCCGCGCTGGCGGCGGCCTCATGCAGTGCCGTCCCCCCGCGCTCGCTCAGGGCATGAAAATCCACCCCGCCCGCGAGGAGCGCCCGCGCCACCTCAAGTTTGTTTTCGGCCGCGGCGTGGTGCAGCGGGGTCCAGCCGAGCCGGTCCCGCTCGCTGGACCGCGCCTTGCGCGCCAGGAGGGCATTGACCAGCGCGACATTCCCGCGCTCCACCGCGAGGTGCAGGGGGGTGCGCGCGCTGCCGTCGGGCTCGTCCACGCTCGCGCCCGATTTCAGCAGGAAAAGCGCGATCTCCGTCTGGTTGCGCAGGATCGCCTGGTGCAGCGGCAAGCCGCCCCGGCGCGCGCGGGTTGCGTTGGCAGGATCGGCGGCGACGTGGGCCTGCACGTCCTCGAGATCGCCGCGCGCGATGGCCTCCCCGATCGTCGCATAACGCGGCGCGGCGGCGGCTAATCCGCCCGCCAGCAGGATCATCCCGGCCAGAAACCAGCGTGTGTGACCCACCTTCACCATTTGAGCCTCAACAGGTCGATGACGAGCAACGTGTCAGGTTTTTTCACCGGCGTGGCGTTGACGGGCACCACCGTCGGCCAGAAGCCGAGTTCGCCGCGCCGGAACGAAAACAACGTGCCGCCCTTCAACAGCGAAAACTGCGCGGCTTCGCGGACGGCGGCCGCGCGGCGCGCTTCCGCCAGGACGTCGACGGTGAACGCGCGGGAAAGGGTGACCGTCATCGGCTCAAGCTTAAGCACCGGCTCGTTGACGGGGTCCTCGGTCGCGGCGTCGCCCGTCGGCGCCACGTAGGGATGCAATTCCTTCAACTCCACCTTCAACCGCGCGGTGACGACGGTTTCCTCCCCGGCCCAGCAGCAGCCAGCCACCAGGCAAAACATCCCTGCGAGGGGTGCTTTCATGTGGGCCAATCTACCTTTCCCGCCCGGCCGGTCAACTGGGGAGAAGCGTGGAAATCACTTGGGCGACGTCGATTCCGGCTTTCCGTCGCATCCCTGTTCCCTTCGCCCATCGCCCGTTACCGGATGCTCACACTGGCGATGTACCCGGCGCGAAACAGGAACTCGCTGCCATCGCGCCCGGCGACAATCAGCCAATAGCGTCGCGCGGTCACCCGCCCGCTAACTGCCACGGAAACGTCGTTGCGCAACGTCACGACCACTTCCTTGCGCAGGTTGAGCGCCTCGTTGATGCGATCGGCGATCTCCCGTGCATCGGTTTCTTCCTCTGCCGTCGAAAGTCCGAACCCATCCGCCCGCAACGGCCTCCCTCCGGATTGGTCGGCCGAAACCGTCAGTGGCGCCAGGCAAAATGGAACCACCGTCAAAACCAGCCAGGCAAGGGAGTGTCGCGGCAAACTCATGGGGTAACGACCGTGCGACCGCGTCCGGCGCCGCGGGTTCCCTGCACCGGAAGCAATTCGCCGCGGCGGTCAGAGCCGGGTCGGGCACTATGCCACCGGCGCGGAGGGATCGGGTTGCGCGTTGAAGCGGAGGCGCGTCGCGGCGTCGCGGAGCTTTTGCTCGAGCAGCGCGGCCGACACGGGCTTGGTCAGGTAGTCGTCCATGCCGCTGCCCAGGCATTCGTCGCGGTCCTGCGAGCTCGCGTGGGCGGTCAGGGCGATGATCTGCGGCTGGCGGTCGGCGGAAAACCGCTTCCGCACCTCGGCGGTGACCTCGTAGCCGTTCAATTCCGGCATCTGCACGTCCATCAGCACCACGTCGTACGGCTGGCGGAGCAGCGACTCGAGGGCCTCGCGGCCGTCGGAGGCGACGTCGCAACGGTAACCCATCAGCTCAAGGAAACGCACCGCGACCTTCTGGTTCACCACGTTGTCCTCGGCGAGCAGGATGCGCAGGGGGAATTCGGTGGCGAGCTTCGCGATCGTGGTGCGCGGCGCGGCCTTGGTCGCGGCCTGCTGGCCGAGCGCCGTGAGGAGCGAATCCCGCAGCGGGATGAACTTCACCGGCTTGTTGAACCGCGCGGCGAAATGCAGCCAGCGCGGGTCGTTGCGGTCGTGGTTGCCGGCGGCGGAACTGAGCAACACCAGCGGCAGGCTGGCCCGGCCCGCAATGGCGTGGATGCGCACCGCGAGGTCCAGCCCGTCCATGCCGGGCATCTGCATGTCAAGGATGGCCACGTCGGCCGGCTGCCCCGACTCCAGGTAGGCAAGCGCTTCCGCCCCGGAGCCCGCCTCGTGCGGCTGCATGCCCCAGCGTTCCGCCTGCACGCGCAGGATGCGCCGGTTGACGTCGCCGTCGTCGACGATGAGGACGTGGCGGCCGCGCAGCAGCGGCAGGTCAGGCTGCACCTGCGGCGTGTTCGCCACGCGCACCCGGATGAAGAAGGTAAACGTCGAGCCTTCGCCCGGCGTGCTCTCGACGCGGACCCCGCCGCCCATGATCTCGGCGATGCGCTTGGAAATCACCAGGCCCAGGCCCGTGCCGCCGTAGCGGCGGGTCATCGAGGAATCGACCTGGCTGAAGTGCTTGAAGAGCCGGTCGAGCCGGTCCGGCGGGATGCCGATGCCGGTGTCCCGGATGTCGAACGTGAGCTCGTGCCACGATTCCGCCGGTGCGCTCGTGCGCTGGTCCGCGCCACCGAGGCTGCGCCCGCGCACCTTGACCAGCACCGAGCCCTGCTCGGTGAACTTGAGGGCGTTGCCCACCAGGTTGACGATCACCTGGCGGAGACGCGAGGAGTCGCCGACCACGTGCAGGGGCAGGGCCTCGTGCAGGAGGTAGCCGAGGTCGATCTTCTTTTCCGCGGCCTTCTGGCTGAACAGGTCAAGCGCGTCCTCGACGCAGCCGCGCAGGTCGAACGGCTGCTCCTCGAGTTCCATCTTGCCGGATTCGATCTTGGAGAGGTCGAGGATGTCGTTGATCACGACCATGAGCGAATCGCAGCTCTGGCGGATCGTCTCGGTGAAGCCGCGCTGCTGGTCGGTCTGCTGGGTGTCGAGCAACAGGCTGGTCATGCCCATGACGCCGTTCATCGGGGTGCGAATCTCATGGCTCATGTTCGCGAGGAACTCCGACTTCGCCTGGCTGGCGGCATCGGCGGCTTCCTTGGCCGACTTGAGTTCCTGTTCCGTCCGGCGCCGCTCCTCGATGTTGGCCTCGAGGCGCGCATTGGCCTCCGCCAGCTCGCGGGTGCGCTCCTGCACCGCCAGTTCGATCCGATCCGCGGCCACCTCGATCTCCGCCCGCTGGCGGGAACCTTCGCGGATCAGCGCGCGCGACCGCAGGCACGTGTAGATGAGGAAAATGTCCTCGAAGACGACCCATCCGGCATGTTCGACCCAGCGCCAGTGGGAAACGACCTCGCTGCCGAAGACCGACTGCGGCCAATAGACGCCGCGCAGGATATGGTCGACCGCGACGATGGCGGAGGAGGTCACGAGCACGGTCCAATCGCGATAGAACGCAATGAAGGCCAGGGAGCCAAAGACGTGGAAATGCGTTTCAATGCGGCCGCCGGTGAGGTGGATGAGGAGCGCCGACGCCAGCATCTGCGCCACCGACACCACGTGCCGCGTGGTGGTCTCACCCGGGCGCAGGATGGCCAGGCCGGCGGCCGGCAGGGCGATGAGTCCGCCGAGGAAAATCGCGGCCCACACGTGGAGGTGGATTTCGCTCGTGCGGCCCACCCAGGTCAGGGGCGTCAACCAGATCGCCACGCCGATCCCCGCCACCCATTGCAGGATCAGCAGCACGGCGAACGCGCGGTCGGTCTGGCTCCAGAATTTCCGGAGCAACGCGTCGTTCAGGACCTTGGTTCGGGATTGGATCCGGGTTTCGATGATTTCGTCGAGTGGAAGCATGGGGGCAGGGGCGCGCAGTCGTTAGTCGATCGAACAGCCAAACACCGGCGTCCGGGCCGGGGGCCCGGGGTCCTTGCCCCTCTGCTGCAGCGCAGCGAGCAAGGCGGATCGGCCGGGATTGTCACCCACGTGGCCGCGGCTGCCCGTGATGCCGCCCGAAAAAACGAGCCGGCCGTCGGATCGGTAAAGGCGCGTCTCTCCGGAGGTCTCCAGGGCAAAGCGCTTCAAGTCGGCGCCGGTGGAGTCGCACACCAGGCGGGTGCGCGGCAGCGCGGCCCCCTGGCGGTAGAGTTCGGAATTTTTCGCGGGTTCCCCGGGCAGGGTGTCGGAGAAGATCAGGACGGCCTTGATCGCATGGCCGCCCGCCAGGAGGATGGAGTCCAGCTCCGCGAGGGTGGCGCGGGAACACGGACATTCCGGGTGCAGGCCGACGACGACCGTGAACTGGCCGCCGTCGAACGGCTCCCCCGCGGCCGGCCAATCTTGCCCCGGCGCGCCGGTCGCGCCGGGCTTGAATGAATAGTCGGTCATCCACTTCATGCCCCAAGCCGCCCCGGCAAACCAGAGGCAGATTCCCACCGAGAGGAGGGCTTTTTTGAGGGGTGGTGACATGGGAGCGTGGATCCCGGTTGAAGGCCTGCAATGACAGGTAGTTCCGCATCGGCACAATGGTCCAAAACTTGACGGGGTTTCGCATCATTTGCCGCCGCCCTTATTGCGGTTGATGATAGGCATCGGGCGGCCGGGGGAATTTGCCGATCGCGCCCGCCGGCGCGCGCCTTCCTGGGGTTCACCGGGCGGCCCGACCGGATGAGCACGCCCAGCGCCGACCACCTGCGGAAGTGAGTCCTTTACGATCCGGGCGATTCGGCTATTTCCCCCGCATGTCCCTGCTCCGTCAGGCCGCGCGGCTGTCATCCCTTTTCGTCCTGGCCTTGCCGGCAGTCGTTGGCCTCCGGTTCCTCCCAAGCGCCTGGGACATGGCCCGCATCCACAATTATCGCAACAGGGCGAATGTCGTGGCCATGGCCGTGGTTGCCCTCTGCCCCGTCGTTCCATCGGTGCTGGCCGAGATTCGGCCGCGCCTGTTTCTCAACTGGCTCGAGGCCCACCTGGACAGCGTGAAGGCGGGCAACACGAAATACCGGGGCGCCCGGTGGTCCCCCGACCCGGAATTGGTGGTGTGTGCACTGGCCTTTTCGGTCCTTGCCGCGTCGTTCAAGATTCCGTCGCAGATCCTGATCGTGGGCCATGATCGCATCGGGTTTTGGCGCGTCGGGTACACGGCGGTCAGCCTGCTCTTCAGCTGGTGGGGAATTCCGTCGGGCCGCAGCCACACGGTGCAGGCGATTTATTCGAACCTGCGCACCCAGCAACGTGGCCGGCTGGTGGACGTGATTGGTTCCGAGGGCTGGACGGCCGCTCCGGGTAACGTTGGCCTCGCGGCGGGCGGAGGCTGAATCACTCGCTCGTTTGCGCCCGCCCCTGTCCCGCATGCCGCCGACTCCCGAATCCCCTCGCGTTCGACCGCTCAGTGGCGCGGCGCGCTGGCTGCTCGCCGGCACGACGGCTCTCACCATCGGGCTGTTCTATGTCTTCGTCTGCCTTGCGGCGCTGCTGGGACTCATCTGGCTGAGCCTCGTTTTCCTGTGCTTCATCGCGCTTGTCCGTTTCGGCCTCGGGGGGCTCATCTTGAAGTATCTGGAACGGGACGTTCAGCTGTTGCTGCTGCTGGCCCGCGCCCTGTGGCTGAACGAAGCCGCCGCCTATCGCCTGCCGCTGGCGCGGGATGATGCCCCGCGGTTGTTCGAGCTGCTCGACCGGCTCGCGCAACAGATGGCGGTCCGACCGCCGGACGAATTGTGCCTCGAGCTCTCCTGCGGCGCGTGGGTCGAAATGCGCGGCCTCAAATCCGGCCTGGGCACGACCCGCGTCGGCGTGGGCTATGACCTGCTGGCCGGCCTGACCGAACAGGAAGTCGCGGCGGTGATGGCCCACGAGCTCGCCCACGCCAAGCTGATCGGCCGCTTCTTCCACAACCGGCTCCGACACGGGATGAACCGCTCGATCGCCGTCACCGGGCGCCTCGGCGCCTTTGTCGACGCCTACCGCCGGGCCGGCGAATCCGCGGGCGTGGCCTCGTTGATCCTCGCGGGTGCCGACCGCCTGACCGCCCTGTGCGCCCGCCAGATGGGCGCCTATTCCCGGCAGGGCGAGTTCGAGGCCGACCAGGGGGCGGCGCAGCTTTGCGGCAGTGCGCCGCTGCGCTCGGCGTTGAAGAAACTCCCGGCGCTGGATCGCAAACTTTCCCGCCTGCCGTGGAACGAACGAGTCGGGAAGATCGAGTCGCCCGAAGGCCTGGCCAGCTGGCTGCTCGCCGAACTGGCCACCGTTTCCCCGCCGGGTGAAACGGCGGCAGAGGCACCGTTCGACCGGTATTCCACCCATCCCCCTTTGCCCGATCGCCTGGCCGCGCTGCCCGAGGACGGCAGCATCCTGCCGGAAAGCCCGCCCGGCCTGGGATTGCTCGCCGATCCGGACGCCGTCGCGTTGAAGCTGGTGGGCGCCATCGAGGAAACCGCGGCCCGCCAGGAAGCGAAGGACCTCGCGGAACTCCGCAAGTGGCTGCGCAAGGCCCGCAACTCCAGCCCCACGCACATCCGGCTCCGCCAGATCCCGGGCGGACTCCTCGTGGTCGCGGGCTTGTTCGTGGGCATTGCCATGGTGGGTGACCACTACCGGGGCTGGGTAACCGCCACGATTGTCTGGGCCACGACGTTCCCCCTCGGCGTCTGGCTCTACCGGCTCGGGTACTATCGGGACCCGCGATCGCTGCCGCTGCCGGTGCCGGCCTTCGCGGACTTCATGGTCGCGCGCCAGCATTTTCCCATCCCCGACATCCAGGAGGCACAGCGGAAAATCGAGGGTGAGCTGAAGGACCTCATGGTCACCGAACGCCGCGAAAAGCGGGCCGTCAAGCTGGTCGAGTTCGCCTATGCGGAACTGGCGCGCGGCGGCTACCTCCGCGCGCATGTCGCGGCCCGCATGGCGCAGGACTACCGCAAAAACTGGGTGCCCCGGGACCTGGCGATGATGATCGCCGCCGCCGCCTTTGACCAGGCCGACACGGCAAACCAACTGCTGCGGTCAACCCTCACCACCACGCGGCTCCGCACGGCGTCGACGCTGCTCGCCGCCGGGTGGGCGCTGATGCTCATGGGCGCCTGGCAGGAGGCGGAAGCCGTGCTGCGGGAACGGGACCGCCGCTGGCCCGGCTCGGCCGACATCCAGGCCCTGCTCGCGCTCTGTGCCGCGCGCCGGGGCAAGATGCGGACCGCGACGAAGGCCATCCGGGCCGTCTGCGAGCCGCGCGCGCCGTCCCCGTCGCACCTCAAGCTCCTGGTCGAGCTCCTGCTCTCCGGCGGCGCGTTGCGCGAAGCCGGCAGCCGGCTGGCCGAGTTCGACGCGGCCGCCGCCTACGACCCGGACGTGGTCCATTTTCGCATCCAATACCGTCTCCTGCGCCGCGAATTTGCGCTCGCCGACCAGGAGCTGGCGATGCTCGGCGATTCGCAACTCTCCGGCAGCCGCCTGCTGGCGATTGGGTATCTTTATGAAAACGCCCGGGACGACGAACGCGCCGTCGGTTTCTTCGATCGCGCGTCAGCCAAGGGCCACTATCCGGAAGCGTTGCTCGCGCTCGCCGCCCATGCGCTGGACGCCGGCAACCGGGAGCTGGCGCGGACCCACTTGCACAAGGCCTTCGACTCCACCACGCCGCTCGCGGAAAAAGCGGCTTCCATCTACCAATTGCTGCCCCGGGCGCTGGCGTTGCTCCATGCCTTGGAACCCCGGTCGGCCAACTGTCGGGCCTGGGTCGCCCACGCGCTGCCCGGCAAGGACACGACCATGGCCGCCAAGCACAGCTGGATTGTGTTCGCCGCCGACGAACAGGCGGCCGCGACCTATCTGCAGAACCTGCTGCTGTTGCTCTCGCCCAACCAGCCGCCGGTCCCGCTCGATTTCCTCAACGTCATTGCCGCGCCGCACAACCTGCATCCGGTGCGGCCGGTTCATCCCGGCATCCAATACGTCTACCAGTAGCGAGGGTGCGGCGCCGGCGGCGGGTGGTCCGCCCTATTTCCGGACCTTCTTCACCTGGTCGGCAATCATGCTGTTGATGGCGTAGCTGACGCGGAGCACGCCATCCGAGAAGGCCTGCGGGTCGAGCGTCATCACCCAGTCCGAAGAGCTGCGCTGCCAGGCCTTGGAGAACTCGGTCTTGTCCTCGGACATGAGCTTGATGGTGCCGGTGGACTCGGCGGCGGGCCGTTTGCCGTGGGTCTGGATCGACATGTTGGTGAAGGTGTTTTTCGGGTTCGTGATATGGATCGCCGCACCGTGCAGGAGCATCACCGTGTTGACCGCGATGCCCGCGGAGTCCCGCTTGTACCCGGCGTCCACTTCGCCCCACATCTGGGGAACCGTGAAGGTGACCTCGGGATAGATCACTACGAGATTCTTTTCCTTGGCGAGGGGGTTCATCCAGAACGCCGCGCTGGCGGCCATCCCCTTCTCGTAGCATTGCGCGTCGCTCGGCGACGCCGTGAGGAAGGTCAGGTTGCTGAACAGGCTCGAGGTCGGCAGGCCCCACTTTTTGTCCGGCGTGCGCCGGCCGTGGCCCGCGATCAACGGATGGTCCTTGAGGTCCTCGTAGGTAAGGACCGTCGCGCCCGTCGCCCGCAGTTTCGCGACGAGGTCATCCTGCGCCTTGCGCGCGAGGTCCTGCAGGAATGCCTTGTCGAGGCCCTTGACGAAAAACTCGCCGTGCGCCTGCGCGTTGCCGCCGCCTTTTTTTGACTGGGCCCAGACGCTGCCGGAGCCGCTGACGACGACATTGAAGCCGGGCACAAAATAGGTCGGCGCGGCCAAGCCCTTGGGATCGACGATCTTCACGCGATCCATGTTGAGCTCGAAAGGCTTCATCTCGGCACGCGCCGGCCGGGCGGCCAGGGCGAGCAAGGAACAGGCAAACAGGCCCGCGAAGCGGACCGAACGGAGGGATTTCAACGGGGTCATGGGGTGGAAACGGAGTGGCGAATGCGCCCCCGCAGTTTCCCGAGCCGGCCAATTGCGTCAAGACGCCGGCGACCCGTACGTCGCGAGCACCGCCACCAGCACCACGAAGCAGCCGAAGAGGAAAGCCCTGATGTTACTGACCGGGTCCTTTCGGGCCGAAACGATTCTCTTCCCGAGGAATTCGAGCAGTCGGCGGGGGGACGGCAGGGGCTGGTGCATGGGTACAGCCAGGCGGTGGCCAAGGCGGTCCACCACTCCGGCGGGGCGGTAAGACGTAACCGCGGTCGTGTCCGGCAGAATGCTATTTAGGTAACAGGGTTGTTACTTTGTCCTGCATCGCCGGCATCGGGCATCATGGAGCGGCGGCCGCCCGACGAGGTCGATCACCTCGGCCAGGGACACCAGGCGGGCCATCTTGGATGGCAGAAATTCATTCCTGCCAATGCTCGCATTACGAACATTGGCCGGGGACAAACCGTTTGGGCGGATGGCTATGAGGCCGATTCGCCGACGAGCGAATTGAGATAATCCTCGAGGTTCGTGTAGCCGTCGCCGTTGCGATCGGCGGCGCCATCCTGGGCGTCGCGCGGGTCGAGCCCATGCGCGGTTTCCCAGGCGTCCGGCATGCCATCGTGGTCGGTGTCCCAACCAGCCGGGCGGTGCACCTCGGGGTATTTGTCCCAACCGCCGACGTCTTCCTGCGAATCCGGCAGGCCGGGATAGCCGGTGTGGCTGCCTTTGAAGGTGGTGGTGCCGGCGCGGGTTTCGGAAATGACGCGCTGGTCGTGGGGGTCGAGCGCGGGAAAATTGCACCCGACGTTCGCGAGCACGTCGGCGTAGGCTTCGTCGGCGGTCTGCGTGCGCACGTGGGGATCGAAGAACGGCGCGTCGACCCAGGAGCGGTAGTCCTGCGGCAGGCGGCCGCCGCGCTCGGTCGTGGCCGTGCGGGCCAGCTCCGGTTCGCCGGCGCTGAAGTGCCCGGGCATGACATTGCCCACGACGTAGTACTGCTGCGTGCCGGGAAAGCCGCCGTATTGCGCCTTCAGGGCCGTGAAGTAGATCGAGGCGGGACCGGGCTTGTAGTAGTTGTTGACGAAATTCACCTCGTGGGCGCCGCCATCGGTCGTGCGATGCCGCCAGTTGTACACGACATTGTTCCGGAGATCGAGGCGGCCGGCGTAGGTGTGGCCCTGGTTCTTGTCGAGGCCGCCGGCGAGGCTCCAATTGCGGCCGGCGCAATGGGCGAGCAGGTTGTGGTGAAAGCTGCCGATGTCGCCGCCGATGCTCGCCGCGTAGCCGTGTTCGGTGCCGGCCGGATACTTCTTGTGGCCGGCGACGTTGAGGGCTTCGGAAATCAGCGTGCGCTGCAACGTGATGTTCTTCGCCCCGCGGGAGCTGAACGCCTCGTCGAGGGTCCAGCTGATCGAGCAATGGTCGATTATGCAGTCGTTGGCCGTCGCCATGCCCATGCCGTCGAGGGTGGTGCCGGAGGTGTTGCCCGGCCGCACCCGGAGGTAACGGATGACCACGTCGTGCGCGCCGAGGATGCCAAAATTGAAATTGCTGAGGCAAATGCCGAGGCCCGGCGCGGTCTGTCCCGCGACGGTGAGCTGGGAGTTGGGCGGGCGCACGATCAACCGGGATTTCAGTTCGATGCGGCCGGAAACGTCGAAGACCACCGTGCGCGGACCCTCGGCTTCCACGGCGGCGCGCAGGCTGCCGGGACCCGAATCATCCAGGTTGGTCACGGCGATGACCCGACCGCCGCGTCCTCCCTGCGCAAAACGGCCGTATCCCTCGGCGGTGGGGAAGGCGATCCGGCGCGCCGTTTCGGCGGCCCGCAGTTCCAGGCTGGCCAACAAGGTGAGGGCGGAAATCCAGGCGACCGAGCGGCCGGCGCGGAGAAAGGGGAATGGAGTCATACGTGGAAGGAAGCAACTGCGGGGTGGAAGGACGGGGCGCGATACCGTGGCACAAGACGCCGGTCATCGCTGCCGGATTACACGGTGATTTCGCCAGCATCCTAACCTCCGCAGGACGCGCGGTGCACGTGCGCCGATCGCACGCCAATGGCGGATTTCCCGCGGCGGGCTGTCGTTAAGGGTGAACTCCCGCCTCCATGGCCTCACCGCATACGCCCCCCGCCTCGCCTCCACGCGCAGGCTCACTGCAACGAAACGAGCCGTCCTGGCGACTCCTCCTGACCGCCGCTGCCCTGCTGGCGGCCCTGCTGGCCCCCGCCGCGAGCGCCGCACCGACGATCACCAAGTTCCCGGCGTCGCAAACCGTGGCGGCCGGCGCCAGCGTGACGTTCAGCGTGGAGGCCTCCGGCACGGCCCCGCTCAGCTACCAATGGTATCGCGGCGCCACGGCGATCGCCGGGGCCACGTCCGACGCGTACACCATTTCCAGCGCCCAGCTCTCCGACGCCGGCCTCTACGCTATAGCCGTGACCGATGCCACCGGCACCACCCGGACCTTCTCTGCTTTCGGCAGTGTCTTTGCCGGTGGCATCTATCATTCGCTGATGACCAAGGCCGACGGCACCCTGTGGGCCGCGGGTTACAATGGCAACGGCCAGCTCGGCGACGGTACGACCAGCAGCCACTACATCCCCGTACAAATCGCCACCGGCGTCGCCCAGGTTGCCGCCGGCGACAACCATAGCTTGTTCATCAAAACCGATGGCACTCTCTGGGCCATGGGCAACAACGGCAAGGGCCAGCTCGGCGACGGCACCACGGTCGTTCGCCTCACGCCATTCCAAGTCGCCACGGGAGTGGCGGCGGCCGCGGCCGGCAGCAACCACAGCCTTTTTTTGAAGACCGACGGCACCCTGTGGGCCATGGGCGACAACCTCTACGGCCAACTCGGCGACGGCACGGGAACCGCACGATCCACTCCCGTCCAGATTGCCACCGGCGTGCAGGCGATTGCGGCCCGGTCGTCCCAAAGTTTTTTCATCAAAACCGACGGCTCCCTCTGGGCCACGGGCCTGAACAGCAACGGCCAGCTGGGGGACGGCACCACCAACAACCGCTTCGCGCCGGTCCAGGTCGCCACGGGCGTCGCGTCGGTCGCCGCCGGCGGCGCCCACACGTTGTTCATCAAGACCGACGGCACGCTCTGGGCGATGGGTTACAATGGCAACGGCCAGCTCGGCGACGGGTCCTACGTGAGCCGCGTCCTGCCTGTGCAGGTGGCGACCAATGCGCAATCGGCCGCGGCGGGCACCAACCACAGCCTGTTCGTCAAGACCGACGGCACGCTGTGGGGCATGGGTTCCAACGGCTATGGCCAGCTCGGCGACGGAAGCAGTTACTCGCGCGGCACCGCGGCCCAACTCGCCACCGGCGTCCAAGCGGTCTCCACCGGCATGGACTTCACTTTCTATCTCAAGACCGACGGCACGCTGTGGGCCACGGGGTACAACGGCAGCGGCCAGCTCGGCGACGGGTCCGGCAGTTCCTATCGCTTCGCGCCGTTCGCGGAGGTGCTGCCCGGTGACACGCCGGCCATCCTGAACGTCGGAGTCGCGCCCACCTTGACCACGCAAACGGCGTCGCAAGCCGTCACCGCGGGAGCATCCGTCTCGCTGTCCGTGACGGCGACGGGAGCCGCCACAATTTCCTACCAATGGTACAAGGACGGCGCCGCCGTCCCTGGCGCCACCGGAGCGAACTACTTCATTTCCCCGGCAGCGCTCAACCGCATGGGAAGCTACACCGTGACCGCCACCAATACCTACGGCAGCATCACCAGCGCACCCATCGTCCTCACCCTGTCCCTGCCCGTCTATCCCCAGGTCGCCGTGCCCGGCAAGGCCGTCGCCATTCCCGCCATCACCGGCGGGAGTGGCACCGTCACCTGGCAGATCTCCACCGACGGCGGCACCACGTGGACCAATCTCACCAACGACGGCACCTATCTTGGCGCCGACACGACCATCCTGCGGATCCCGAACGTCACGCGACAAATGGCCACGCATCAGTTCCGTTACCAGGTGACCTCCGGCTCCGACGTGGTGACCAGCAACCCCATTGGCCTCACCGTTTTCACTTCCCCGCTGGAGCTGCCCACCGCCCTGATGGTCGATCGCACCACGGGCAAGATCTACGTGACCGATGCCGCGGCCCAGACCCTGCTGGCCATCGCACCCGACCTGAAGCTCTCGGTCGTCGCGGGCAAGGTCGGCGAAGTCGGCACAACCGACGGCCCCGCAACGAGCGCGCGCTTCCACGAACCCAGCGGCTTTGTGCTGGATCCCTCCGGATCGATCTATCTCGCCGACACGTCCAACTCGTCGATCCGTGAAATCAATTCGAGCGGGGTGGTCAGCACGCTGGCCGGCCAGAGCGGCTCGCCTGGCTCGGCGGACGGCAACACGGCCAGCGCCCGCTTCAATGCCCCGATCGGCGTGGCCCACGATCTCTCCGGCAGCCTGCTGGTCACCGACCAATCCGACCATACCGTGCGCCTGATTGCCGGCGGCATGGTGCAGACCCTGGCCGGCCGCGCCGGCATCGTTGGCTTCGCCGACGCCCAAGGCACGGCAGCCACCTTCAACGCACCCACCGGCATCGTGGTCCGCCGCGACAATTACTCCTACACCACCTGGCCCGGCGGCAGCAACGCATATGGCACCATCTTCGTGTCCGACCAGGGCAGCCACACGATTCGCACCATCAGCAGCACCGGCCAGGTCAGCACCTACGTCGGGCTCGCCAGCACCGCCGGATTCTCCAACGGCAGCCGCACGCTGGCCCGCTTCCGCAATCCGTCGGGCCTCGTGTTCGACGGCGACGGCAGCCTCTATGTCGCCGACACCGGTAACCATGTCATCCGCAAGGTCGACTCCTCCGGGTTCGTGTCGACCTTCGCGGGCACGCCGGGTGTCGGCGGGCTGATGGACGGTCCCAGCGCACTGGCGCAGTTTCTCTCGCCGGAGGGCGTGGCGATAGACAACGCAAGAAACATCTATGTCGCCGACACCGGCAATGGCGTGATCCGGAAGATCACCTCCGCCGGCATCGTCTCGACGCTGCTCGTCCTCGGCAACGTGCCCACCATCACCACCCAACCCACCAACCTCACGCTCACCGCCGGATCAGGCGCGACATTCTCCGTCACGGCGACCGGCGAAGGAACACTCACGTATCAATGGAAGAAGGATGGGGCCGCGATCGCCGGCGCGACCAGCGCGTCGTACTCCATCCCGTCCGTTTCCAGCGGCAATGCCGGCAATTACACCGTCGCCGTTTCCAACAGCTGGGGCGCAACCGAAAGTTCCATCGCCACCCTGGCGGTCACGGCGGCGCCGCCACCACCGAGTGGTGGCGGATCCGGCGGTTCCAGCGGTGGGGGTGGGGGTGGCGGCGGTGGCGGCGGCGCCCCGAGCCTTCCTTTCCTCGCGCTGCTCGGCATTGGCGCGGCGACCCGGCTGGTCCGCCGCAGTGCCGCCGGCACGGCGCGCTGAAATTCACCATTCGCTACTTCCGGTAGTAGTCCTTCTCCGTGTACCGGCCGGCGAACCAGCCGAAGCCGGCGGCCGCCACCAAGGCGAAGGCCGCGAAAAAGAACATCTGGAAGGCGGTGACGCCAAACCCGGTGGACGCGATGGCGTCGGTAACCGCGGCGTTGCGCACCGCGGCATTGGCAACCAGCACCCAAAGGTTGCCGATGGTGACCGAGAGGTACCAGAGGCTCATCATCGCGCCCTTCATCGCCGCGGGCGCCTGGCTATACGCCACCTCGACGCCCGTCGCCGAGACCAGCACCTCGCCCATCGTCAGGAAAATGTAGGGCACTACCTGCCAGGCCAGCGACAGCGCCTGGCCGCGATCGAGCACCAGCTGCACGAAGCCGATGATGATCCACGCCAGGCCCGCAAACGCGATGCCCGCGGTCATGCGCCGCAGCGGCGTGACGGCCACCCCGATGCGACGCAGGAGCGGGAACAGCGCCAGGGTGTTGAAGGGAATGAGCAACATCACCAAGGCCGGGTTGAGCGCCTGCATCTGCGAAGGCTGGATGGTGGCGAAGGGGCCGAAAAGCGCGGCCAGCAGCGGGCTGCCCTCCCGCAGGGCCGCCAGGTCGAACAGGCGCCACGGCACCATCGCGTTCCCCTGCAAGACCCACGTCGAGGCCTTCTGGTCGAAGAGCGACCAGAACGGCGTGACAAACGCAAACAGCACCAGCACGCGCAACACTCCCCGCGCGCCCTCGATCGCCTCGTCGGCATGCTGGTCGCGGACGCGGTCGAGCTGGTCCCACATCCCGAGGCCGCCGAACAGCAGGATCGACACGAGCGCGCAACACAGCGCGATCACGACGCCGAGCTTTGGGATCAGCAGCAGCGAGGCCAGCGCGGCCGCGACCGCCGTCGCCGCATAAGCGCGCCCGCGCGCCGACGAGAGCAGCGCGGAGTGCGCGATGTTCAGGAAGGAATCCGGTTCCGGTGGCGCGGGTGGCACCATGACGTAATGGGTGCGCCCAGCCCACAGGATGACGGTGGAGACGAACATGAGCGCGCCGGGGATGCCAAAGGCGATGGCGGGTCCCAGCTTCCCGAGGAAAATCGGCATCAGCAACGACGCGAAGAATGAGCCGAAATTGATGATCCAATAAAACGCGTCGAACACCACCTTCGCCCTTTGCTTGTTCGACTGGTCGAACTGGTCACCGAGAAAAGCCGGGGTGATCGGCTTGATCCCCCCGGCGCCAAGGGCAATCAGGCCGAGGCCGGAGTAGAAGCCGAGCCGGCTCGATTCGGACAGCGCCAGGCACAGGTGGCCGACGCAATACAGGAGGCTGAACCAGATCAGGGTCTGGTATTTTCCGAAAAAACGGTCCGCCAGCCATCCCCCCAGCAGCGGGAAGAAGTAAACGCCGATGACAAAACTGTGGAAGACGTCCTTGGCTTCCCCGGCGCGCGCCGCCTCGGGTCGATCGAGCAGCAGGTACGACACCAGGAAGACCGTCAGGATGTTGCGCATCCCGTAGAAACTGAAGCGCTCGCAGCCCTCGTTGCCGATGATGTACGGAATCTGGCGCGGGGTGCGCGGGGTGCGCGCGATCGGCGGCGCGGCGCGGACGGTGGCGAGGCTCATGAATCGGCCCGACGCTGCCCCGCGACGGCGGAAAATACAAGGGGCGACTGACCACCGCGTGCACCGGCACGCGGCATTGGGTTCCTCGCTGTCGCCGGACCAACCACGCGGCGACAAGTCATCGCCAACGATGCCGCTCAATGGGCCGGAGGCATGACTTCTGCTAGCCTGGACATTTCAACGTCATGAGCGATCCAATCACCCAGATGTCCGTCCGCCCTCCGGGTGGAGCGATCTTGTCGCGGCGCGCCCCGACGAGGTCGGCCCGACAGGGCGCATATTTCACACCTCCGGGTGTGAAATATGCGGGCTAGCGCCATCCCATGCCCATCGTCATCACCGCCGAACGGCCCGACACCCCGGATGCCACCGCCTTGGTCACGGAGTTGGAGGACCATCTGGCCGCGCGTTATCCCGCGGCGAGCCGGCATGGCCTCAGCGTCGAGCGGTTGATCAACGAAGGGGTGGCGTTCTTCGTCCTGCGCGCCGACGGCCACGCCGCCGGCTGCGGCGGCATCAAGCTCGTCGACGGGGAATTTGGGGAACTGAAGCGCATGTACGTCCGCCCGCAATTCCGCGGCGCGAAATTTGGCGAAATGCTCATCGAACGCCTCGCCGCCCATGCGCGAGCGCAGGGCATTGGGCGGCTGCGCCTGGAAACCGGCATCCACCAAACGGCGGCGATCCGCCTGTATGAACGCGTGGGATTCCATCGCATTCCGCCCTTCCCTCCCTACCGGCCCGATCCCCTCAGCCAGTGTTTCGAGAAATCGCTGGCTGCCGCCGCCGACGTTCAGGCACCGCCGGCCGTCGGCTCGGCGGAGTAACGGCGCAGGATTTTCCGCACGTCTTCCGCCACCTCCGGCGCGATGTTGGGCACAACCCACTGGAACAGCCGCTTGATTTCCCGCGCCTTGGCCGCCGTGACCGGCCGGTTGTCCCGCGCGCTGCGATATTCGACGGGCTGACCCGCCACCGTGCGCACCAGGCAGTCCTTGAGCAGGAACTCGAACGCGACCACGCCGCGGTCCTTGGGCAGCCGCCAGACCGTCAGGCGGGCGGGGCGGTCGCTGGAGTAGTTTTCCACGAGGTAGCCCGATTCGTCCGGCTTGTTCGTCCTGCTCTCAAGGCGGAGGGCGGAGCCCAGCGCCAGGACCTCAAGCAACTGGGCGTACGCCTTGCGCGTCGCTTCATCCTCGATGTTGTGTTGCAGCCCGAATTGCAGCTTCTCCCCCTCCCCCGTGATGTTGGAAATGTGGCAGGGAATCGTCAGGTTGAACTCCTCCACCGTAAGCCGGAGGTCGCAGAGATCGCGCGCGCCGACTTTCTGTCCGGGATTCATCTGGATGCGCGCGCCATGTTCCGAACAGTCGACAAGTCGGCCCTCCCATTTCCACGCCGGCCGCGGATGCCCGGTGGGCGAGGTGGTGTCGTTGCGCCCGCCGAAGCTCAGCAAGGCCTTCAGCGGAAATTTCGAATTGACGGCGTAGCGGCGGGTGCGGCGCCGCTCCACCTGCGGGGCCTTGCCTTCGATGGGAACGGGCTGGCCCTCCTTGAGGATGCGTTTGAAGAACAGCATGGGTCAGTGCCTTGCGGGGCAGGACCCCCGGCAGGGTTTGGTAAAATTGGCCAGAATTTCGGCCCGAAGGTCAATGCTGGACAAGTAAACAGAATTCCAAAATGCACCTGTCGCGCAATCATTTGCACGAGCCAAGGCCCGGCCGCCCCACAATTTTCCGGACCGCAAATCCGCCTCGTTGCGAGTACTGGGCATGTCCGGATGCCGGGGTTCGTCGGCTGTCGAAACAGCTTACAAACGCCTCGTCCTCCACCTGCTCGCGTCCCGATTGCCGGACTGTCATCTTTTCGCGAAGACTTTGGGGAATAAAGTCTTAGCAATTCAGCAGGCACACGTGACTCGTTTGGTACATGCACTGCTGAGGACAAGCCGCGCTCCATTCACCCCGCGCCTTTTCTCACCTTCTTCCCTCTTCACGCTGGGTCTTCCCAAGCCCATCGCCTGCGCGTCTAGCCACATGCCATCCCCTCGCCGTATGGTCGCCCCTGCTGATCCAGTCACTGCCCGCCAGATTCCCGTGATCGCCCAGATCATCCGGGACGAAATCTGGTTGGAAAGTGAGCGGCGCGGCCAACCGGTCGGCGCCGACGACCCGGTGGTACGCGAAAGAGTTTGCGAAGTGGTCCTGCGCATCGGTGCCGACATGCGCCGCCGGCTGACCGCGATCGAGCCCGACGACGACATGTGCGGGATACGTTGAGGCGGTCCGGTGTAGCCGGCCTCGCTGAGGCCGGTCCGGGGTCACCGACCCCGGCTACAACCACACCGTTACTTCCTGACCGGAGCAAAACGGGTTTTCGGTTGGGGTTTAATCGTTCCGGCTCAAAGCGAGCTGCCGTCGACCAGCTGGATGGGCAACACGACGTCAGCCCGGACCGCATGGCCGTTCCTTTTCGCGGGCGTGAATTGCCACTTCGCCACGGCCGGCACGAGCTGGCGCATGAGGTGCGGATCCTGGTCGGAGAGCAGGTTGATGTTATGGGGCTGGCCGGCCTCGTCGATCGTGAGGCTCACGCGAATGGTCTGGCCCTGGTAACGACGCGCGATGCCGGTGGGGCTCACGATCTTGGCGGGCGCGGGCGCGGTATAGGATGCGGTCTCCGCCATGACCGAGGGATCAACGACCACTGCAGCGGAGGCAATGACGGCGGAGGAAAGCAGGCCACCGGCGACGGTGGCGGCGAGGAGGAATTTCGTGGAGTTCATGCCGACGAAAACCCGGCAAGGTGCGCGGAGTTTCAGGAAATTTTCGGCCCGGGGAGGAGCGGCGGAATACCCGGATGAACGGCGACCAGGCAACCCGGGGGCGGGCGCAACCGCCGAAATTGACCGCGGGCGATTTTCCTCAAGTTGCGCGCCCGCGTACCGATAACTGGGCTTGTTGCGAACCACCCAAATTGTGCCAAACGCCCCCGGCCCATCCCCGGCCATGGCGCGCGGAGATTCCATTCTCCGGCGCGAAGCCATGGGCTTTTCCCTCATCGTGTCACTCGTCTGGTGCACCGAGATCGTCGGCGTGCCGCACCTTTTCTTCGGGGAGCCGATCGGCTTTGTGTGGACCCGCGTGCTGTTCCGCACCGGCGTCATCCTGGGAATTTGGGCCTGGGTCCACTGGTCGAACCGCCGGCTGATCAAGCGCCTGCGCGAACTCGAGGACTTCCTGCACATCTGCAGCTGGTGCCGCAAGGTCGGCCATGAGGGCGAGTGGCTGACGATGGAGGATTACTTTGGCGCCCATCTCGACACCGTCACCTCCCATGGGATCTGCCCGGCCTGCGCCGCCACGCAGCTCGAGGCGACCCAGCCCGCGTGCACCCGGGTGCGCCAACCCGCGATTTAATGCGGTCGTCCGCGCAATAAATGCGCGGGTTTTTTCATGTCCCGGGCCCGGTTTGAGCCGTTGAAGTTCCCACCGCTGATGAAGCTCCACTTCCGATTCCTGCTGTTGATCTTGTCCCTTTTCGCCGTGCTGCTGGTGGGAATGTGGCTGCATGAATCCACCGACGCGAGCCAGACCAGCCGCCTGCGCGTCAACCTGCTCGAGGAACGCACTGCGCTCGTCGACCGGTTGGTCGAACTGACGGGCGACCCGCTGCGGGTCTTCGCCAGCGACTATTCGCCGTGGGATGAGATGATGAACTTCGTGAGTCATCCGGACCCGGATTGGGCCCGCGTCAATCTCGACGCCGCCCTGACCACGCATCGGATCGACGCCGTGTGGGTGCTGCGTCCGAATTGCACGGAAGTGCACGCCAGCGTCCGCGAGGGCCTCACCGGCCTGCGGGCCGTGCCGCTCGACCTGGTCAGCCTGCGCAACCTGTTTGCGCGCGATCCCGCGCCCCATTTTTTCGCGCTGACGGACACCGGCCTGCTGGAAGTGCGCGGTGCGCCCATCCGCCCCTCGGATCCGGCGGCGAAAACCCCCGCGCCGGCCGGCTGGCTTTTGGCCGCGCGCCACTGGGACGCCGCTTACCTGCGCCAGCTGGAAATCCTGTTGGGCGGCCAGGTGGAGATAGTCGCGCCCGGTGTTCCCGCGGGCAATGCCGATGCCATCACCACCGACAAATCCCTCCCCGACTGGCAGGGCCGGCCGCTGCGGTCCTTGCGCACGACCGTGGTTCCGTCCGCCCTGCAACGGGCCAACGAGGATGCCCGCCTCGACCTGGTGATCCTGTGCAGTTTCGGCGTCATCGCACTGCTGGCCTTCTCCATTGCGACCCACGCGTGGGTCGTCCGGCCCCTGCGCCGGCTCGAGGCCGGCCTGGCGCAACGCAACACCGCCCCGCTCGGTCCGCTGCTCAAATCCAGCAGCGAATTCGGCAACCTCGGCCGCCTCGTAGAACAAAGCTTCCAGCAGGAGGAAAAGCTCCGGCAGATCTATACGGCCTTCAATGCCATCGACGACGCCGTCTTTATCACCGACACCGCCAGCGGCTGCATCACCCACGCCAACCAGGGCGCCACCCGGCTGCTCGGCGTGGAGGCCGTGACACTCGTCGGCCAGAGCCTGGCCAATTTGAAGGGCCGCCCGCCCGCCGCCACCGAGGACGGCACCTGGCTCCGCTGCGCGGATGGCCGGTTCGTGGAGGTCGAGGCCCGCGAACAGGCCCTGCCCGGCAATGCCGCGCAGAAGCTGACCGTGACCGTTGCCCGCGACATCTCCGGCCGCCGCCGCGAGGAAAAGCAGCGGTTGCGCGCCCAGCGCCTCGAGAGCCTCGGCACGCTCGCGGGCGGCGTGGCGCACGACATGAACAACATGCTGACGCCCGTCATCCTCATGCTCGACGACCTGCAGGAAACCGGCCACCACCCGAGCCCCGACATGCTCGCGACGGTGCGCACCAGCGTGAGGCGCGGCGCCACCATGCTTCGCCAGCTCCTGACCTTCGGGCATGGCTTCGAGGGCGAACGCGCCCCGCTCGACATGGAAAAGGTGATCGAGGAGATCAGCCGCATCGTCGCCAGCACATTTCCCAAATCCATCACCTTCGAAACCAAGGTCGCCCACCACCTGCCGGCCGTGCTGGGCGACGCCACCCAGATTCACCAGGTGCTGCTCAACCTCTGTGTCAACGCCCGCGACGCCCTGCCCGCCGGCGGCACCATCAGCGTGTCGGCCACCCACCTGCGCCTCGATGCCATCGCGGCGTCCACGTGGTCCGACGCGAAGCCCGGCGACTACGTGCAGCTGGACGTGGCGGACAACGGCCAAGGCATCCCGCCGGCCATCCTCGACCGCATCTTCGACCCGTTCTTCACCACCAAGTCCGCCGACAAGGGCACGGGCCTCGGCCTCTCGACTTCGCTCGGCATTATCCGGGGTCACGGCGGTTCCATCCGCGTTTACAGCGTGCCGAACCGGGGCACCCGTTTCACCGTCCTGCTCCCGACCGCGGCCGCTGTCCCGGTCGCGACCGCGCCGGCGCATCCGGAAGTGTTCGAAGGTGGCGGCCGGACCGTGCTGGTGGTCGAGGACGAGGATTCCATCCGCGACCTGCTCCAGCGCACGCTGGCGCGGATGTCGCTGAAGGTACTGCCCGCGCGCAATGGCATCGAGGGACTGGAGCTCTACCAGCAGCACCGCAGCGCCCTCAGCCTGGTCATCACCGACCTCCACATGCCCGGCCTCGACGGCCAGTCCATCATGCGGGCGATCCGCGCCGCCTCGCCCCAACTGCCGATTCTCGTGATGAGCGGGAGGATTGATGAGCCCACGCTGGCTTCCCTCCGCACGCACGGCATGACGGGCCTTATCGACAAGCCCTTCGGCTACGATGTGGTCCTCGCCGCAGTCAGGCGCGTGCTGGCCTGATACGGAATCACGCAGCCCCAAGCCGCAAAACACGTTTTGCTCCGGTCAGGAAGAAGCGGTGTGGTTATAGCCGGGGTCGGTGACCCCGGACCGGCCTCAGCGAGGCCGGCGACAGCGCCGCTGGTTCCTGGGAGTTGAGGACCATTTTCAGACTGGGACCGGTCGTCAAATGGTGGAGCGCGTTGCCCGTTCGACGAGTTCAGGGCCTCGAGCCTGCCGAGATGGCTCCCCAACGCGCTGATGACGTCCGCTGCGTAAGAAGCGCCCCGGGGAGCAGGTCGCTCCACCTCAGCTTTTGGCTGAGGGACCGCAAACCGGCCTTTCACGAAAATAACTGCAACCGGCCGGCGCCCTGGCGGGTTTTCCAGCCAGCCCCAACCGCCCGGCGCGAATCCACGCACCCGGCGGGGCGGCGCCATTGCCCATGTTCCAAGACTTCCGTTTTGCCCTCCGGATGATCGCTACGCATCGCTGGTTTTCCCTGGCCGTCGTCGTCACCCTCGCCCTCGGGATCGGGATCAACACCACCGTCTTCACCCTCGTCAACGCCGTCCTCTTCAAGCCCGTGCCCGTGCCCGGCGGCGAACGCCTCGTCACCGTCGCCTACAACAACCCCACCAACCCGCGCGAGTGGTCCAGGATCGCGTGGCCCGACTACCTCGTTTACAAGGAGCAGGCGCAGTCATTCGAGGGACTCGAGGCCATCAACTTCGACCAGGCGGTCATCAGCGAACCTGACAATCCCCCCGAACGCATCCGCTCCGCCCAGATCACGACCGGGCTGTTCGCGCTGATCCAGACGCCCCCGGCGCTGGGCCGGGCCTTCACCGCGGCCGATGGCAAGGCCGGCGCGCCACGCGTCATCCTGCTCGGCCACGGCGTGTGGCAAAAACGGTACGGTGGCGATCCGGACATCGTCGGCCGGGCGGTCCGTCTCGACGGCAAACCGGCCACGATCATCGGCGTCATGCCCGCGGGCTTTCGTTTCCCCAACAACGAGGACCTGTGGCTGCCGCTCCAACCCACGCCCGAGTTGGAGAAGCGCGACAGCCGGTGGCTGCAACTCTTCGCCCTGCTGAAGCCCGGCGTGACGGCGGCGGAGGCGACAGCGGACCTCGTCACCCTTTCCGGCCGCCTCGCCGCCGAGTTTCCGGAAACCAACAAGGACTACCGCGCGCAGGTCCGGACCTTTCATGAAACCTACAACGGCGACCAGATCCGCACGGTGTTCCTGATGATGCTCGGGGCGGTCGGTTTCGTGCTGCTCATCGCCTGCGCCAATGTCGCCAACATGATGCTCAGCCGCGCGGTCGGTCGTTCGCGCGAGTTTGTCGTGCGCATCGCCATGGGCGCAACGCGCGGCCAGCTGGTGCGCCAGCTCCTGGTGGAAAGCGTGTTGCTGAGTTCGCTGGGCGGCGTGCTGGGGCTGGGACTGTCGGCCTTCGGCGTCCATGCCTTCGACCTGGCCACGCAGGACGTGGGCAAACCGTACTGGATCCTGTTCACCATGGATTGGCGCGCGTTCGGCTATTTTGCCACCATCTCGATCGTGAGCGGCATTGCCTTCGGGCTCGTGCCCGCGCTCCGGGCCACCCGCGTGGACCTGAACACCGCCATGAAAGAGGGCACGGCCGGCGCCGGGTCGCGCGGCGGCAAGCTGACGGCTTCCCTGGTCGTCTTCCAGTTCGCGCTGACCGTGGTGCTCCTCGCCGGCGCGGGCATGATGATCCGCAGCTTTTTCGCTGTGCAGGCCCTCAATCCGTTTGTACGGCCCGACAACGTCTTCACCGCGCGCATCCAGCTGCCGGAAGGCCAGGGCGATACCTACGAGAAGCCGCTGGCGCGCCAGCAATTCTACGAAAAATTGCTGCCGCAGCTGCGAGCCCTTCCGGGCGTCACCCAGGTCGCGGCCGTGAACAATTTTCCGGGCCTCGGTTCCGTCGATCGCGACCTTGAAATCGAAGGCCAGCCCAGCCCCGACCCGAAGAAGCGCCCGCGCGGCTCGATGATTGTCGAAACCGAAGATTACCTGGCCACGATCGGCCTGCCCATCCTGCAAGGCCGCGCGTTTACGGACGCGGACGGCGAAACAAACCAGGAGGTCGTCATCGTTTCGCGTGGCTTCGCGGCGAAACACTGGCCCGAAGGGGAGGCGCTCGGCCGGCGCTTCCGTTGGATTGAGCGGGGCGACAAGCCCGGCCCGTGGATGACCGTCATTGGCGTCTGCGCCGACATGGTCCAGGACGCGCGTGAAACGGATGCCCCGCCGCTTTTCCATGTCCCCTATCGCCAGCAACCGTGGGGTTGGATGGGCCTACTGATCCGCACCTCGTCGGATCCCACCGCGCTGGCGACGCCGGTCCGCGCCGCCGTCCAGCGGATCGACCAGGACCTGCCGCTCTTCGAAGTGCGCACCCTCACGGCCGCGCTCGAGCGGCAGCGGTGGTTCTTCGTGGTGTTCGGCACGCTGTTTCTCACTTTCGCGCTGATCGGCCTGCTGATGGCCTCGGTCGGGATTTATGCCGTCATCGCCCAAGCCACGGCCCGTCGCACCCGGGAAATCGGCGTGCGCATGGCGCTCGGGGCCACGGCGGCGCACATCATCCGCCTCGTGCTCACCCGCGGCCTGGTCCAGCTCGGACTCGGGTTGGCGATCGGCCTCGGCGGGGCGTTCGGCGCGACCCACTTGATGACGAAGGCCGGCCTCGCCCTGCAGGTTTCGGCGAATGATCCGCTGCTTTTCCTCACCATCATCGCCCTGCTGACGGGAATCGGCCTGGCGGCCTGCCTGTTGCCGGCCCGCCGGGCGGCGCGCATCGCGCCGACCGAGGCGCTGCGGACGGAGTAGGCGCCGGAAAACGGCCTATTGTCCCGAACGGTATTGCGCGATGACGTCCTCCGTCATCGGGTTGCCCTTCGCCCAACCCCTCACGAGGACGAGCGGATTGGCCACGTTCGACATGAATTGGTTGACCCGATCCGCCTCCGCGGGGTCGGTGAAGGTGAAGGCGATCTCCGATTTCATTTCGCAGGGAATGCCGGCGGAAGTCAGCGCGGACTCCAATACCCGGGCCCGTTGGGCTTCATGGCTCGGGCAGTTGGGCGGTGACATGATCGTCACGCGGGGATTTTTGGCATCATCCCGGCTCAGCAGGAAAAAACCGGCCGGACTCAGTTCCTTCCCCGCCTTGGCGCTGCAGGTGGGGGCAGAACCGCTGTCTGCGAATTTCTGCCGGATCTTGCCGAAGACCGTCAGGACCGCGATGGCCATGAACACGGCGAAGATGATTTTGAGGAGGTTCACGGAGGGAGCGGTTGGTTGGCAGCCTGCCGCGGGCTGCCCGATGAAACAAGCGGTGTTTGTGTAATGACCCGCCGCTTGCTTCGGCGGGCTGCCGGGTGCATCAATGCTTCGTCCCATGAAAACTGTGCTTATCGTCCTCGGAGTCCTCGCGGCCCTGGCCGTGATGATCGCCCTTTTCGTGACCGGCCAATACAACGGCCTCGTCAATCGCGCGCAGGCCGTCGACGCCCAGTGGGCGCAAGTCCAGAATGTTTACCAGCGTCGCGCCGACCTCATTCCCAATCTCGTCGCCACGGTGTCCGGCGCGGCCAATTTCGAGAAATCCACGCTCACCGAGATCACCAATGCCCGCGCTTCCGTTGGCAAGGTGCAGCTCAACGCGTCCGGCACGCCCACGGCGGCCCAGCTCGCGCAGTTCGAACAGGCCCAGGGCGCGCTCTCGTCGGCGCTTTCCCGGTTGCTGGTCGTCGCCGAGAACTATCCCAACCTCAAGGCCACTTCGAATTTTTCGGAACTGCAGGCGCAACTGGAGGGCACGGAGAATCGCATCAGCGTCGAACGCGGGCGGTTCAACGAGCTCGCCCGCGAGTACAATGCCGCGATCAAGCGGGTGCCGGCCGTCTTCTTCGCCGGGATGTTCGGGTTCAGCGAAAAGCCGTATTTCAGCGCCAAGCCGGGCACCGACACGCCGCCGGCAGTGTCATTTGATTTCGACCGGAAGACGTGAAACTTCGGCTGCATCCACCGCTCCTGGCCGCCATCCTCCTGGCTGGAAGCCTGCTCGGCGCCGCCGAGCGAATTCCCCCGGTTCCGGCGCGCTATTTCAACGACTACGCCGGCGTGGTTTCGCGACCCGTCGCGGATCAGCTTAACGCCCAGCTCGAGCAATATGAGCGCGCCAGTTCCAACCAGCTCGTTGTCGCCATCTACCCCACGATGGAATCCAATTCCTCCGTCGAGGACTATACCGTGCGCGTGGCGCAGGCGTGGAAGGTCGGCCAGGCCGGGAAGAACAATGGCGCGGTGCTCTTCTCGTTCATGAAGGAGCACCAGCTCTATTTGCAGGTGGGATACGGCTTGGAGGCAGTGCTGCCGGACGCGACCGCCAAGCGCATCATCGAACGCGAGATCATCCCGCGTTTCCGCGCGGGCGACATCGACGGCGGCATGAAAGCCGCCGTAAATGCCATGATCGCCGCGACCAAGGGCGAATACCAGGGCACCGGCCGCACCGTGGCGGACCGCGGGGGGGCTCGCCGCTCCTCCACTCCGCCCGGCGGCATCCTCCTTTTCGTCGGCCTGTTTCTCTTCGTCGGACTCTTTGTCGTTCTGATGATTGTCCGAAGCATCGTCCGGGCTGCGCGCAATCCCCTGGTTCTGCTCAATCCCCGCCGGCGCGCCGTCTTGCCGCGCAACACCTGGTGGATGGGCCGTGGCGATTTCGGGGGTGGCGGTTTTGGCGGCGGTTTTGGCGGCGGTTCCTCCTGGGGCGGCGGAGGCGGCGGCTTCTCCGGCGGTGGCGGCAGCTTTGGCGGCGGCGGCGCGGGGGGAAAATGGTGACATGAACAAATCCGATTTCATCAAGCGGCTCGACCCTCCCGCCCTGGAGGCGGCCATCGGCCGCGCCGAAGCCATGACCTCCGGCGAGATCCGCGTCATTGTCCTGCAGGAACCTGCGCCAGACCCCGTGACTGCGGCGCAGGCTGCCTTCGCTCGCCTCGGCATGGAAAAAACCCGCGAGCGCAATGCCGTGCTCATCCTGGTTGCCCCCGCTTCGCAGACCTTTGCCGTGATCGGCGACGAGGCGGTGCACGCGAAATGCGGCCAGGCGTTTTGGGATGAAATGGCGGCCGCCATGTCGGGCGCCTTCCAGCGCGGCGATTTCACCGCCGGCCTGTTGGCCGGCATTGAGCGCGCCGGCAGACTCCTCGGCGAACATTTCCCCCGCCGCGCCGACGACCAGGACGAACTGCCGAACACCATCGCGGTGCAGTAGGGGCGCAGTCTTGCTGCGCCCAATCCCGGCTGGCCGGGATTCCCTGTCGGTGCACGAGATGAGGATTCCGCGCTGCGCACGGAATGGTCGCAGCAAGACTGCGCCCCTACCTGCTGCCTCTAGTCCTCCCTCGTCTTCACGCCGGCCTCGCGCAGCATCTTGTCGAGCTGCACGGGTTTCCTTGGGCGTTTCGGCTTCGCCGTCGCGGCTGCGAGCCGGGCGCCGGGGGCCTGCATGCCACACGGCGTGATGTGCGGCGGCGGGGTCACGTCCTTCGTCGCCTTCTTCTCGTCGAGGAGCCGGCGGGCCATGTCCTCAAGGCCCATGCGCTTCATGGAAGCGCGGAGCGCGGCCTTCATCTCCGGCTTGTACCAGAAGAAGAAGCTGCGCTGCTCCTGTTTCTCTTCGGGGGTGTGCGCGCAGGCCACGGGCTTGCCGTCGTAGGGGTGCACGCCAGTGGCGTAGATCTCGGTGGCGACGGTCATCGGCGTCGGCGTGAAGTCCTGCACCTGTTCCAGGCGGAAGCCGAGGTCCTTGGTCTTGAGCGCGAGCTCGGCCATGTCCTCCGGCCGCGAGCCCGGGTGCGAGCTGATGAAGTATGGGATCACCGGCGTGTCGGGTTTGCCGGCCTTTTTCGCGGCGCGGTCGAACTTCTCCTTGAACTTGTAGAAGAGCTTGAAGGTGGGCTTGCGCATGACGCGCAGCACATGATCGCTGGTGTGTTCGGGGGCGACCTTCAGGCGGCCGGGCACGTGGTGCGCCGCCAGTTCCTCGACGTATTTCTCGTGGCTGGCCTTCACCGCCGGGTCCTCGTCCTTGTCGTGAAGGAAGAGGTCGTAGCGGATGCCGCTGGCGACGTAGGCGTGCTTCACGCCCTCGGTGTTGCGCACCGACTCGTAGATGTCGAGGAGCGCGGTGTGGTCGGTGTCGAGGTTGCGGCAGACGTCGGGCCAGATGCAGCTCGGGCGGATACATTCGTCGCAGATCCACTGCTCCTTGCCCTTCATCTGGTACATGTTGCCCGACGGTCCGCCGAGGTCGCTGATCGTGCCGCGGAAGTCGGGCATCTGCTTGATCGACTCGACCTCGCGCAGGATCGACGCCTTCGAGCGTGAGGATACGAACTTCCCCTGGTGCGCCGAGATCGTGCAGAAGCTGCACCCGCCAAAGCAGCCGCGGTGCATGTTGATCGAGTGCTTGATCATCTCGTAGGCGGGGATGGGGCCACGCTTGCGGTATTTCGGGTGCGGTAGGCGCGTGTAGGGCAGGTCGAAGGCCGAATCGATCTCCTCCTCGGTCATCGTGGGGAACGGCGGGTTCACGACGAGCAGCCGGTCCCCGATGGGCTGGAAGAGCCGCCGGGCCTTGACGCGATTGGACTCGGTTTCGATGTCCTTGAAGTTCTTCGAGTACAGGGCGCGGTCCTGCTGGCACTCCTCGTGCGAATGCAGCGTGTAGTCGTCCCAGTGCTTGTTTTTCGGCGCCGCTTCCCCCGGCGGGAGCAGCACCGCGGTCTGGGGAATCGTCGTCAGGGAGCCGAACGGCACGCCGCGCTTCAACAGGCGCACGGCCTCCTTCAACGGCAGCTCGCCCATGCCGTAAATGAGCAGGTCGGCCCCGCTTTCCGCCAGGATCGAGGGTTTGAGCGTGTCGGACCAATAGTCGAAATGGGTCACCCGCCGCAGGCTCGCCTCGATGCCGCCGATCATGACCGGCACGTCGGGATAGAGCCGCTTCAGAACCTGGGCATAGACGGTCGTGGCGTAGTCGGGCCGGAACCCATGCTCGCCGCCCGGCGTGTAGGCGTCCTCGCTGCGGAGCTTCTTCGCGGCGGTGTAGCGGTTGACCATCGAGTCCATGCAGCCGGCCGTGACGCCGAAGAACAATCGGGGCGCGCCGAACTTCCTGAAATCGCGCAGGTCGTCCCGCCAGTTGGGCTGCGGCAGGATTGCGACGCGCAGGCCCTCCGCCTCGAGCAAACGGCCGATGACCGCGGTGCCGAAGGCCGGGTGGTCGACATAGGCGTCGCCCGAGACGATGACCACGTCGACATAGTCCCAACCGCGCGCCTTCATCTCGTCGGCAGTCGTCGGCAGCCACCGCTTCGCGTCCCACAAGGGCTCGTAGGAGTAGACTTTGGTGGAGGTGGGCGCGGGCGTGGTCACGGCACGGGCAACATTCACCTTTTCCGCCAGCGCGCAAAGCCCGATTTGGATCCCAGCAAACGCCTGGGCAATGGAGGGTCGGCGGTTGCGCCGACCCTGCCGCATGCAACTCCCAAGCCCCTCGGTAACAGCGCTGTAGCATCTCGGGAGTTGCGCTCCGTGCTATGTTCCCTCTCTGTGAGGCCCTCCATTCCCATGTCTGCCAAAGTCGAAAACGTCGTCATCGTCGGCACCGGTTGTGCGGGACTTACCGCCGCCATTTACACCGGTCGCGCCAATCTTTCGCCGCTCGTCATCGAGGGCACCCTGCCCGGCGGGCAACTGACCACGACATCCGAGGTCGAGAATTTTCCCGGCTTTCCCGAGGGGATTGACGGCTTCCAACTGATGCAGAACCTGCGCAAGCAGGCGGAAAAATTCGGCACTCGCTACGAGAGCGGCACGGTGCAGGGCATCGACACCTCCGCCTGGCCGTACACGCTCAAGTTGTCCGACCGCGAGATCAAGGTGAAGACCGTCATTGTCGCGACCGGCGCGTCCCCGCGCATGACCGGCATCCCCGGCGAAAAGGAATTGTTCGGCGGCAAGGGTGTGACCACCTGCGCCACGTGCGACGGCGCCTTCTACCGCAAGATGGAAGTGGCGGTCATCGGCGGTGGCGACAGCGCCGCGGAGGAAGCGTTGTTCCTCACCCGCTTTGCCAGCAAGGTCTACCTCGTCCATCGCCGCGACACCCTGCGCGCCTCGAAGATCATGGCGGACCGCGCCACGTCGCATGAGAAGATCCAGCCCGTCTGGGACAGCATACCGGTGGCGGTCGAGGGCGTTGCCGAGGGCGCCGTCAGTGGCCTCAAGATCAAGCACGTGAAGACCGGCGCCGAATCTGTCCTGCCCGTGAAGGGCATCTTCGTCGCGATCGGCCACATTCCAAACACCGCGCCGTTCAAGAACGCGGTCGATACCGATGACCAGGGCTATTTCATTCCCGCCGGCCACAGCCAGGTGAAGACGAAGACCCCCGGCGTCTATGTCGCCGGCGATTGCGCGGATCACCACTACCGCCAGGCGATCACGGCGGCAGGAATGGGCTGCCAGGCGGCCATCGAGGCCGAACGTTGGCTCGCCAGCAAGGAAGCCTGAACGGCCGCGCGGCTAGCCCGGACATTTCACAGCCGTGAGCGATCCAATCAGCGAAATGTCCGGCTAGGGCCGCACCGTGACCGTGACCTTTTCGCCGGGCCTGGTCGGGAACGCCAGCAACGCTCCCGACAGCTTTTCCGCCGGCCGGCCGTCGCGCGTCAGCTGAACCCCCGCTCCTCCCCAGGGGTTTTGTAGCCGGCAAACCTGGCCGGCGTGTGACTCGATGATGACGGGGCCGATGGCGCCGCCGGTCTGCGCCGCCGACACGGTGAACGCACCCCGCGCCAGCAGCGCGAAATCCGCGTCCCAATCCTTCGGCCACGCCGGGAACACCCGCAGCACGGGTTCCCCCTGCTCCCCGTCGGCCGGCGTGCTGTCGAGCAGGGAGGAGTGAATCCCGTTCGACAGGCCGGCGATGTGCTCGGCGTCGATCGCGCCCGGGCCTTCCCGCAACCGGAGCCGGTTGCGGAAGATCCGGGCCCCGCCGATGCCCGGGTCGTCAATGAAGCTGCCCAGCCGGTTGAAGCTGAGAAATTTCCTTTTCAACTCGGGCTCCGCGCCCAGCGGTTCGATATCACCGGGGCCGCCGTAGACGAAGGCGCCGAAAATCCCGCCCGGCCCCGTCGCCCCGGCCACGTAGGGACGGGCGGGTGGCGGCGGAAGGTGGTCCTTGATCTCCAGCCACGCGGGCCGCACCTCGGCGTCCAGGCCCAGGATCTCCGCCGCACGGATGGCCAGCGGGAAAATCAAGTGCATGGCGCCGACCTCGTAGGCCGTGTCGGACGAGCCCCATTCCGATTCGCCGCTGTTGACGTGGCGGATGTGATAAATGCCATCGCTCCCCTTCTGGAGATTCGGGAAGTGCCGGTAGAATTCCGCCATGCCCCTGATCATCGGGTAGGCGCGTTCGCGCAGCCAGGCCTCGTCCATCGTGTATTGGTAGCGTTGCCAGTACAGGTCCGCGATGCGCGCGCCGGCGCCAAGGATGTGCGTGCAATGGCCGAAAATGCCGTTGCCCTTTGTCGGCACCACATACTTCCCGTCCACCCACTTGCCGTCGGCCTGGAAGTTCCAGCGGGCATGATGGCGGTTGCGCACCTCGGCGAAGGCTTGGAATTTCGCCGAGCGCTGGTCGTAGGGCTTGCGCACCAGCATCAGGTCCTGTAACTCGGCCGCGATGTCCCCGGGCAGTTCCTCCAACCCGTCGAAGAAAACAATCTCGGGGATCCAATGCCCCTCCGACCCCCATTGCTGGCGCGCGGCGAGGGCGCAGGACTCCCGGATGCCGGAATACAGGTCGAACACCGGGTCCACCAGGTCGAGCCGGCCGGCGGGCATCAGGTTGCGGTAGTAGGCGCTCGTGTTCGCCCACCAGTATTGCGAGCCCCACCGGCTCAGGTCGCCGGTCGTCCGCCAGAGCAGGCCGCCAAATCGCGGGGGATACCGGCCACGCGAACTCGCGCCCATCAGGTAGAGATTGTAAGTGTAATTCTCGCCGACGAAGTCCGCTTGGCCGTCCGCGCTGTGCAACGCGACGTGCCCGCCCCGCGCCCAGAAATCGCTCCACCACTTCGCGGTGTCGGCGCGCAGGCCGTCAAACCCGCGCGTCGCCGCGGCCTCGAGTTCAGCCAGGGCCAGGCCGCCCGGGTCCGGCTGCGCCGCCAGGCTCGCCGCGCTGCCGATGAGGACGGTGAAACTCCCCCGGCCGGCGGCGGCCGAGAGCTGGACGGTCGACTCGTTGAGGTAGCGCGCACGGGCGGGGCGACCGACGACCCCGATGGCCACGGCGGAGGAACCGTGGAAGTCGCGCTCCTCGAACTGCTGGATCAGGAGGATGCGCCCGTCGCGGATGGCCAGCTGCGAACGCGCCACATGCTCGGCGGTGTGGACCTCGACCGTGTGGTTTTTCGCCAGCTCGTAATTCTTCCCCGGGATGAACTGCGTCTGGTAGCGCAGCATCCGCAGGTCGATGTTCACCGGCTCGGGTGCGGGCCGCTCGTCGTCGAATTCGATGGCCATCACGTCGCGCTGGGGCCACGCCACCACCCGGGCGGTCACGCCCGCCCCCCGGGCCGTCATCAGGGCGTCGTGGAGCGAGAGGTGCTGGTGGAATGCGCCGCCGGCGAAGACATCGTCGCCCGCGGACGCGAGGTTGATATCCACATAGCCGCAGCCGGCGGCGTAGTCCGAGTCGGCCCGCGGGAAGCTGACCGACGAGGCATGCATGGCGAACACATCCACCCGGTTGATCTGGAATTTGAGCGCCGACGGCGAAGTCCAGACGAGGCTGCCCATGCGGCCATTGCCGACGGGCATGCCCTCTTCGCTGCGGGCCACGGGAGTGGCGTAGTCCAGGTCGGCGCGAGATACCACGACGCGGGGATCGGTCGCGGCGGCCGCCGGGAGCAGGGGAATGGCCAATATAGCGAGACAGGCGCGCAGGATGGCGTTGAGCATGGTAACGAACATAGGGAATCAGCCACCGGACATGAAACAATGCTGCGTCTGCTTTAATGCTTAAGTGCCGGCGGAAGATTTCCGCCGTCCCGCAGGCGAGGGCGAAAGACCGAGAACGGACTGACGGATGATGGGCCTTGCCACGGGGCTTTTCTGTCCGCCATAGCGTTGGCGACGGCGAAACGCCTCGACTGCTCGCGGCCTGAAGCCGCTCCTACCGTGACGCTGCGCGATTTCCGGAAACTTTGGGCCCGACTCGGCATCCCCGCCGAGGTGGCCCGGCGCGCGGAACGGCGCCTGCACCGTGAGGCCAAGCGGCTGGTTTTCGTGGGGCGCGCGCAGGATGACGGCAGGGTGCTGAAACTGGCCCGGCCGGCCGCCCTGGCCTGGCGGAAAATGCAGGCGGCCGCGGCGCGGGATGGCGCCACCTTGCTGCCCTTGTCGGCTTTCCGCAGCGTGGCGCGCCAGACCGCCATCATCCGGCGCAAACTCGCCCGCGGCCAAACCCTCGCGGCCATTCTGCGGGTGAGCGCGGTGCCCGGCTGCAGCGAACACCACACCGGCCGCGCGCTCGACCTCGGCGCGCCGGGCCACCTCAAGCTGGAGGTTTCGTTCGCCCGAACGCGGGAATTCCGCTGGCTCCAACGCCACGCCGCCAGTTTTGGATTTTACCTGTCATATCCCCGCGGGAACCCGCAGGGCATCCTCTACGAACCATGGCACTGGTGCTGGCACCCGCGCCGCCGGACCTGAAAGGACACTTTTCCGGGACAATGGTGCCGAAGTTCGCGGCCGACCCGCCGGTTTTATCCGGGCACTCCGGCATTCGTTTTCCGGTCTGGAAAGGCAGCGATGTGGTGGTCCCGATTCATGCTTCGATCTTGCTCCTTGCTGGTGCTGACCTGCCTGTCGCTGCGCGCGGGCGATGGCCTGCCTGTTCCCAATGACGTTTCCCGCAAGACCGGCACCCTGACATTTTACCTGGAGAATGACTGGTTTGGCGGCACTGACCGGCACTACACGAACGGCTTCAAGATTGCCTGGCTGTCCGCCGACCTCGAGGGCTGGCGCCAACAAGGCTGGCGCAAGGCCTTCGCGGAGTCGCTGCCTTTCGTGAACCGGCCCGATGGCCAGAAGAACTTCGGCATCGCGTTCGGACAAAACATGTACACGCCGCAGGATCAGGATACTTTCGTGCCCGATCCGAACGACCGACCCTACGCGGGCTGGGCCTATCTGGAGTTCACCTTTCTCAGCAAGACCGAGCGGGTCGCCGACACGATGGCGATCCAAGTCGGGATGGTCGGGCGCCACAGCTACGCGCAGGACCTGCATACCGCCGTCCATAAACTCACCAACAATCTCGTGGCGAATGGCTGGCCCTACCAATTGCACGATGAGGTCGGGGTCAACCTGGTCTATGAACGGAAGCTGCGATTCTACCGGCGGGCACTCCATGACCGGCTCGGCTGCGACTTGGTGCCTCACTTGGGACTTAGCCTCGGCAATGTCCAAACCTATGCCAATACGGGCGCCACGCTGCGCTTCGGGTTCAATTTACCCAGCGATTTTGGCGTGGAATTGATCCGGCCGGCCACCGCCGGCGCGTCACCGATCGACAATCGCGACCCCCGCGTGGCCCGTGTTCACACGCACAGTTTCTTCGTGTTTGCCGCCGGCGACGGCCGGGCGGTGGCGCGGGACATTTTTCTCGACGGCAATACGTTCAAAGACAGCCCCCACGTCGACAAGCGGCCGTTCGTCGCCGACCTCAGCTACGGCGCTGGGATCGTGGCGGGGGCGTGGCAGGTGACATTCACCCAGGATTTTCGGACACGGGAGTTCGAAACCCAACAGTTTAAGTACAACGAGTTTGGGTCGCTGACCGTTTCACACGCTTTCTGATTCAGTTCTAAGCTTCTTTTGTGTAGGCTATTGCGAAGTTGCTGAAGCCGATTTAGACGGCGTCAATGTGTTGGGAGTCGGTCAGGGGGTTCACGACCAAGTCGATTTAGAATTATTCTAATTATCACTTGAACCCGAGTCTCGTTTGGTTTGGTTTACCCGACCTCCTCACTCGCCATGCCCTCAACGAATGAAACCCACGCCGCCCTTTGCGAACGCCTGAAGGCCTGCGACGTTCGCCCCACCCCGCAGCGCGAGGTCGTCCTTAAGGTCATCCTCGAAAAGCGGGACCATCCTACTGCGGATGAAATTTTCGCCCGCGTGAAGGCGCAGATGCCCACCATCTCGCTCGCTACCGTTTATAACTGCCTCGAGACGCTGGTCGGCTGCGGGATCGTCCGCCAAGTCAACCTCGAGCGCGCCCCAACGCGCTACTGCCCGCACCTGCATGAGCACGCACATTTCCACGACGAGGAAACCGGGCGCATCCATGACGTGGACTTGCCCGAAGAGTTGATGGCCCGCCTGCGCGAAGTCCTGCCCCCGGGCTTCCAAGCGAGCAGCATCGAACTGAATTTCCGTGGTTCGACCCAAGGTCACCACGCCCTGAGCCCGTCGAACGGGCGGGGCAATGCCGCCGCCAACTGATCCGCTCACTTTCGACCTTCGCCTTTCGACCTTCGACTTCCCTGCCATGTCCCAACTCGTCATCAACGACCTCCACATCAACATCGGCGACAAGCCCATCGTCAAAGGCCTCAGCCTGACGATCAAACAGGGCGAAGTGCACGCCATCATGGGGCCAAACGGCACCGGCAAAAGCACCCTCGCCAAGGCCATCGCCGGCCACCCGGATTACACGGTGACGGGCGGCGACGTGCTGCTGGATGGCCAGTCGATCCTCGCCATGGAGCCCGACGAGCGCGCCCGGGCCGGCCTTTTCCTCGCGTTCCAGTACCCGAGCGAGATCCCCGGCGTTTCCATCGCGAATTTCCTTCGCGCCGCCGTCCAAGCCCGCATGGCCGAGGGCGAGGAACTCGATGCGACCGGCTACTACAAGCGGCTCTACGCGAAGATGGACCTGCTGAAGATTGACCGGAAGTTCACGTCCCGCTCGGTCAACGAGGGCTTCTCGGGCGGCGAAAAGAAGCGCTGCGAAATCCTCCAGATGGCCATGCTCGAACCCAGGATCGCCTTGATGGACGAGACCGACTCCGGCCTCGACATCGACGCGCTCCGCATCGTCGCCGACGGCGTCAATGCCCAGCGCCAGTCCGCGTCCGCCCCGGGCATCATGCTCATCACCCACTACCAGCGCCTGCTCGACTACATCGTGCCGGACTTCGTGCATGTCATGCACGACGGCCGCATTGTGAAGAGCGGGGACAAGACGCTCGCCCTCGAACTCGAGGCCAAAGGTTACGACTGGGTCAAGCAACCGGTCACCGCCACCGCCTGAGCCCCGGACCCTGGACCCTAGAACCTAGACACGAACATGAAACCTCCCACCGACATCGATGCCGCCCCACCGGTTGACAACCCGGTCGTCGGCATCGACCAGACCAAGGGCGACTTCCAATACAAGGTCGACTACCAGTTCGACGCCGGCACCGGCCTGAACGAGGAGACGGTCCGCTATATCAGCACCGTGAAGAAGGAGGAGCCCTGGCTGCTCGAGTTCCGCCTCAACGCGTTGAAGACCTTCCTGGCGAAGCCCCTGCCCACGCACTGGGCGACCAAGGACATCGAGAACATCAACTTCGACAAGATCCGCTACTACCTCTCGCAGGGCCAGAAGCCCAAGCGCACCTGGGACGAGGTGCCGGACGACATCAAGCGGACCTTCGAACGCCTCGGCATCCCCGAGCAAGAGCGCAAGTACCTCGCGGGCGTCGAAGCCCAGTTCGACTCCGAAGCCGCCTACTCGAACATCAAGGAGATCGTGGCCAAACAGGGCGTCATCTTCGTCAACTCCACGGAGGGCCTGCGCGAACATCCCGAGATTTTCCGGAAGTTCTTCGGCAAGGTCATCCCGACCGGCGACAACAAGTTCTCCGCCCTGAACAGCGCCGTGTTCTCCGGCGGCTCGTTCATCTACGTGCCGCCCGGGGTCAAGGTCGCGCAACCGCTCCAGGCCTACTTCCGCATCAACGCCGAGAATTTCGGGCAGTTCGAGCGCACCCTCATCATCGCCGACGAGGGCTCCGAGGTCGTGTACATGGAAGGCTGCACCGCGCCGAAGTTCTCGACCTCCACGCTGCACAGCGCCGTGGTCGAGCTTGTCGCCCTCAAGGGCGCCAAGATCCAGTACATCACCGTCCAGAACTGGGCCAACAACGTGTTCAACCTCGTCACCAAGCGCGCCGTCGCGCACGAAAACGCCGAGGTCAAGTGGATCGACTGCAACATCGGCAGCCGCCTCACGATGAAATACCCGGGCGTCGTCCTGAAGGGCCGCAAGGCCCGCGGCGAGGTCATCTCCATCGCCCTGGCCAACGACGGCCAGCACCAGGACACCGGCGCCAAGATGATCCACGCGGCCGACGAAACCACCTCGCTCGTCGTGTCGAAGTCCATCTCCGTTGGCCAGGGCCGGGCCACCTACCGCGGCCAGGTCCATATCCCCCGGCACCTCAAGGGCTGCAAGAACAACACCGAGTGCGACGCGCTGCTGATCAACACGAACAGCCGCACCGACACCTATCCCGCCATCTCGGTGCGCGGCGACAAGAACGCCACGCAGCATGAGGCGAGCGTGTCCAAGGTTTCCGAGGACATGATCTTCTACATGCAGCAACGCGGCCTCACCGAGGCGCAGGCCATGAGCCTCGCGGTGAACGGCTTCATCAACGAACTCGCCCGCCAGTTCCCGATGGAATACTCGGTGGAACTGAAGCGACTCATCGACCTGGAGATGGAGGGGAGCGTGGGCTGACCCAATCTTTCTCTTTCCTCTTAATCTTTCTCTTTCTCCTCTGAGCGAGGACCGAAAGAGCGGAGCAAGCGGAGAGAAAGAGAAAGATTACGATTAAGAGAACGATTAAAGCCATGTCCTCCACTCTCTCCCCTTCTGCCGCCCTGACCGGCTCCTTCACCAAGGCCGCCTTCGACGCCCACCTCGCGCGGGTCTCCCACCTGCCGTCCTGGTGGCTCGAGCGCAAGCGGGCCGCCTACGAGCGCTTCGCCTCGCTCCCCATGCCCAAACGCACCGACGAAGCCTGGCGGTTCTCCAATTTCGGCGCGCTCACGCTCGAAGGCTTTTCGCTGGCCCCCGGCGCCGATGGCGTCGCGCACCGGCCCGTCGGGATCAAAAAATCCGCCAAGCTCATCTTTGCCCACAACCGCCTCGCCGGCCGCGAGGAACTGGCGCCGGAGCTCGCCCGCGCCGGCGTGATCGCCGACACCCTGCAGAACGCACTCCGCCAGCATGGCGACCTCGTGAAGGCGCATCTCCTCTCCCAGCCCTCGAAGCTCGGCTCCGACAAATTCGCCGCGCTGCACGAGGCATTCCTCGAGGACGGCGCATTCTTCTACGTGCCCAGGAACGTCGAGGTGCCGCTGCCCTTCGGCGTCTTCCACTATGGCGCGCCGGGGACCGCGGTCTTCCCCCACACGCTGGTCGTCGCCGAGGAAAACGCAAAGGTCACCGTGGCGGATTTCTTCCTCTCCGCCGCCGGCACCGCACCGGCCGCCGGTTTCGGCGCCTTCGCCTGTGGCGGCAATGATCTCTACGCCGGCCACGGCGCCCAGGTCACCTACGTGGCGATGCAGGACTGGAGCCGCGACACGCTCTCCTTCCAGTTCAACGCCACCGTCGCCCGACGCGACGCCAAGGTCCTCTCCCTCAATCTCCACGCCGGTGCGCGCCAGGCCCGCCATGAGAGCTTCTCCCAGCTCCAGGCCCCTGGCGCGCACTCTGAAATGCTCGCGCTCACCGTGGCCCACGACGCCCAGGAATTCGACCAGCGCACGCTGCAAATCCACCAGGCGCCCAACACCGGCTCGAACCTGCTCTACAAAAACGCGCTGCTCGACCAGGCGAAGACGATCTTCTCCGGCCTGATCGTCGTCGATCCCGACGCCCAAAAAACCGACGCCTACCAGTCGAACCGCAACCTGATGCTCTCCGACGAAGCCGAGGCGCACTCGCTCCCCGGCCTCGAAATCCAGGCCAACGACGTGCGTTGCACCCATGGCGCCACCTCGGCCCGCATCGACCGCGAGCAGGAATTCTACCTCGAGGCCCGCGGCATCAAGCCCGCCCAGGCCCAGGAACTGCTCGTGTTCGGCTTCTTCGAGGAAGTCCTCGGCAAGATCGAGAACGAACAGCTCCACGACGCCCTCACCGCCATCATCCGCGAAAAATTCAAGCAATGAAACCAGCGGTTGGCGAACAGCTGTCAGCCATCGGCCCATCCGCTGGTTGCCCAAGCTGGGAGCTGATCGCTGAAGGCTGACCGCTTCTATGCAAGACCGCGAACGCATCCTCTCCCGCGAAGTCACCGCGTCCCAGATTCCCTCGGGCGACAAACACACCCTCGTCGCCGGCGCCAAGGTTTTCATCCACCAGGTCCTCGGCGGCAGCTACACGGTCCAGACCGACACCGGGCTGTACCGGCTCGACGGCAAGGATGCCGATGCCATCGGCGAAAAGGCCAAAGACCAGACCGTGAAGGCGGCGACGCTCGCAAATGGCGCCCCCGATCCCGAGGCGGTGTGGGCGCAGCTCCGCCAGGTCTTCGATCCCGAGATCCCGGTCAACATCGTCGACCTCGGCCTCGTCTACACGATGGACATTTCCAGGCAGGAGGACGGCGGCCACAAGGTCGACGTCGCCATGACCCTTACCGCCCCGGGCTGCGGCATGGGCCCGGTCATCGCCGAGGACGCCAAGTCCAAGGTCCTCCTCGTCCCCGGCGTCGCCGCCGCCGACGTCCGCATCACCTGGGAGCCGCCTTGGAACCAGTCGATGATTTCCGAAGAGGGAAAAATGAAGCTCGGGCTGATCTGAAGCTGCTCCGGGCTTTGACCGGGCTGCCTTGCCGCGGGACCGTGTTCATCCATGCCGCATAAACCATCGATGCGCGGCCGTCGGTCCCGACGCCTCCGCTGGACCGCCGGCGTCTTGTTGGTCCTGGCCGCCGCGCTCGTGGGGCTGGCCAATTGGCGGGTCATTTCAGGCAATGCCGACCGCCTCTTCACCGACCTCAACCGCGTGCCTGCGTGCGATGTCGCGCTCGTGCTGGGCACCAGCGCCCGGACGCTCGACGGACAGCGCAACCTCCACTTCGAGAGCCGGATGGACGCCGCCGCCCAGCTCTACAAGGCGGGCAAGGTGAAGCACCTGCTCGTCAGCGGCGACAACCGCACGCATTATTACAACGAACCGACGATGATGCGCGCCGCGCTCAGGGCGCGGGGCGTTCCCGCGTCCGCCATCACGCTCGACTTCGCCGGCTTTCGCACGCTCGACTCCGTGATCCGCGCCCGGGAGGTCTTCGGCCTGCGCCGGTGCATCATCGTCACGCAGCGCTACCACAATACCCGCGCCCTCGAGATCGCCCGTGCCCGCGGCCTCGAGGCCTGGGGTTGGTGCGCACCCCAGGTGGAATTCGCCCGCTCCTTCCGGACCGAGGTTCGCGAGGTGTTCGCGCGCGTCCTGACCATTCTTGATCTCTACTTCTGGCAGCGACAACCGCACTTCCTCGGCAAGCCGGAGCCCATCCAGGTCGCCGTGAAGGTAGCGGCCGGGCTCGCCGACCTTTGAGCCGGGCTGCAATCCCGATGCCGCGCTTCAGCGCGGGTCAGATGCCGGCCTGACCGGCGCGGCGCCCGCTTGCCAGCTGTCCGCGACTTCGCTCCAAAATCGCGAGCGGGCATCCTTCTCGGGCGGAGGCAGGTGGCCGTTGCGGATGTTCTCCACGATCACCCGCGCGTTGTTGCGTCCGCCGAAGGGCCATTGCTTGACGGCCTGGTGCAGGTGCTTGAGGCCCTCGGCTTCCTCGCCGGCATCCATCAAGGCGTCGCCCAGCGAATACCACGAGAAGAAGTTTCCCGGGTTCTCAATGGCGGCGGACTCCTCGGCGAGGCCCGGCTCGGGTACACCCGGGTGGATCTCCACCGAGCGCTTGAGGATTTCGACCTTCTTCAACACACTGCCCGTATTCTCCGCGAGGGCGAGGAGGTGAGCGGCAAAGAGCTTGCGCGGAAAGCCGCCGGCTTCGCCCAAGTCCACGATCCGCAGGAAATTCTTGTTCACGGGTTCGTCCTCGATGCGTGCGGCACGAAACTGGCACCGATGCGGCACGATCTGCGCGTTGCTGACAAACATCCCGCCCATGGTCTCATCCGCCTTCACCTGCTTTGTCGACTTCAAGTAGCCGCAGATGGCGAACATGATCCCGTGCGCATAACCCCCAAGGTCCCGCGGCACATCCACCATCTCGATATTGGGCAAATTCCACCGCTCCATGCCGTGGCAGTGGATGGTGCTGAAAACGGCCGGGTTCGCCGGGTCGTAAAGGGCATGAAAATCCAACCAGCCACGCGGATGACTCGGGGCGAGGATGCGATACAGCCAGCGTAAGGCGGTCCCATGCAACGAATGCGCCATCAGCGCGTGTTTTTCGCCGGGCGACAGTTTGTCCTGTTTCATCCCGCCCGGGATCGTCTCGGGAATTCACGTTCCCAACAAGTTGAAATCTAGCCGGTCACCACGGCGTTAAAATCCTCGGTTGCCCGGAGCAGCCGTCCCACGCGCTGGAGACCCGTGGTGTTGAGCGCCATCGCGGCGTTGAAATAGCCGTGGAGGAAACGGTACAGGCGCTCGTCGATGCGGCCATGCCGGCTGACATACGCCTCGCGAAAGCGCCGATGCCAGTCGAACTTCGTGAAGGGCACCAGCGCGGGATCCTCCGTGCGGAGGCGCATCCGGTAGCGGCCGGTGCCCGTGCCCACGCCCTCGACCTCGATCTTCTCCGACCGCAGCGCCGGCAACTCGCCCGTCGCATAGGACTCGTACTTCACTAAATCCCAGAGCGGGGGTCCGTAACTCACGCCCGCCACCGAGACGACATCGAGCAGGATGAGCCGCGGTTCCGCGCCCTCGAGCGCCCGCGGGCGCCACAGGATGTTCTCCAGATGCAGGTCGCCGTGCAGCCGCACCGGCGGGATCGAATCGATCAACCCGAGAATGTTCGTATTGCGAACATTGGCTTCGAACGCCGCCTGCGGACCCGGCACGGGCCGGTCGTTGAGTTCGATCGTCCGAGCCTTGACGAGCGCGGCCAAAGCCGGGTCGGCCGCCAGTCCTTCGAACGATTCCCGGACGGCCCGGACCATGTGCTGTGACAATGGCTCGGGGTCGCGCCCCGTCGTCGCGTGCAGCCGATTGAACACTGCGTCGGCGAGCTCGCCCTGGAAAAGGTCGATCTCCTCCTGCGCGAGCGACTCGTTGCGCGCCAAGGCGCGGGCGTCGCGATGGTCGGCATAGAAAGGCATTTCGTAGCCAACCTCGCCGTCCGCGCGGTCCCACCAGGCGAGCAGCCGCGGCAGCACCGCGGCGGCCTCCGGCGGGACGGAGCGCAGGTAGTGGATCTCCCGTCGCAACGATTCGACACCCCACGGTCCGGCGCCCGCGCCCTTGCTCCGCTTGCGCACGCGTTGTGAGCCGTCCGGCAGCTCGATCACCTCGGTCAGGTCCCAAAAGCCATCCTGCAAGGTCCGCACGACGCGGGCGGGGCTGGGGTGCGGCGTGGAAGGGGACACGGCGGTTGACGTACGATATTCCCACGCCCGCGACAAGACCGCGCCATAATTCGCAGTCCGGAAAATGGATTTAATGGAGGGTCGGCGCTGGCGCCGACCCTTCCCGAGAGGTCGCCGCAAGCAGCGAGCCTACAAACGAACCACCGGCCAACGGCAGCCATCCGCCCCCGGAATCCCCTTGCCCGGTTGTCATAGTATGGCAGAGGAAACGCCCGTGCCTAACCCTGCGTCCATGTTGCCTTCCCGACTGCATCCCGCGGTCTTGATTGGGCTGGCGGTTGTTTTGTTTGCCCTGGCCCAGGTCGTGCGTTCGCAGATCGGCCATACGCCGGAACTTCCCCCGCTCGCGCTCACACCGGCGTCGACCGGCGCGAGCGCGTTCCGCGCGGATGCCTTTCCAGCGGAATTGCCCGGCCGAAACGCTTTGCCGGCCGTGGGGAGTTGGAATTCGGCCGCCGGGGTCGCGGGCACGTGGACCAGCTCCCCGCTCGCCACGTCGGCGACGCTGCTGCAGATCCGCGTCGCCGGCACCCTGCGGCCGCCGGGCACCTCGCTGGTGTTGCGCACCGCCGAGGGGCGCGAGATCGCCCCCCTTGAAACCAACTTCACGAGCACCGACCGCTGGAAACGGATCAATTTTCCCGCGCCAGCCGGTTCGTTTCAACTCGTGGCGCGGGACGACAGCCCGACGGACTGGCTGGCATTCACCGCCCCGGTCGAAATCAGCCGGTGGTCCTGGCTCGTGGGCAAACTCGCGCGGCCGTGGGTGGCGACGACGTTGACGCTCCTCGCCGGCGCGTGGGGCTTGGCCGCACTCTGGTCCTTGCGCCAAGCCTTGGCCGCCGTCACCGCCTGGACGGCCTGGCGGTACGTGCCCTGGGTCGTCCTCGCGGGTTATGCGGTGTTTCTCTCGCGGCACATCGACCCAGTGGCGGGGCCCAACGATTCCGGCGGATACCTCAACAGCGCCAAGGCACTCGCCTCCGGTCATCTCGGCCCGCTGCCGCGTCCGATCTGGGGCCCGGCGGCGGGGGAGACGGATCTCACCCCCTACCTGGCGACCACGTTTCCTTCCTATGCTGGCGCGCGGATGGCGCCGGAGTATCCCGTCGGCCTGCCGCTGCTTTTCGCCGCGGCGGGCAAACTCCTTGGCATGGAACGCGGGGTAGCCGCGGTGATCTTGCTCCACTTGGTGCTCGGCGTCATCTTCACGCGACGGTTCGCCGAAGTCGCGGGCCTCGACACCGGCTGGAGTTGGCTGGCCGCCGTCCTCATCGGCCTGAGTCCGGTCTATCTCCACCAAGGACTTCAGCCCCAGAGCGACGTGGCGGCGCTGGTGTGGTGCACCGCCGCGGTATATTGGGCCTGGACCAGCCGCGAACATCCCTGGCGCGCGGTCCTTGCCGGCCTGGCCACCGGCCTCGCGGTTTTCGTGCGGCCCTCCGACACCCTGGTAATCCTCCCGCTCGCGATCATCCTCGCGGGACATTGGCGCCAATTCGGCCTGTGGGTCGCCGCGGGCCTTCCCTGCGCCCTCTGGCAGGGATGGTACAACCACACGCTGAATGGCAGCGCGTTTGTGTCCGGCTACCGCAACCAGCTGGAACATTTCTTCGGCGCGAAATATCTGGCGCTGACGCTGCCGGCGTACGTCACGCTGCTGCCGGTGGTGTTCACGCCCCTGATCCTGCTGGGACTCGGCGGTCCTTTCCTGCGCCGGATTGCTCCCCACACGCGCCTCGTGCTGGCAGTGTGGGCCGGCGCGTTCCTGGCCTTCTACGCCTTTTATTGGTGCGCGTTTGGCGAATGGTACTCGATGCGCTTCCTGTTGCCGGCGGCGCCCGCGATGATCGTGCTGGCGTTGCTGGTCGTTCGCGCCGCCACGGAACGATTCGGCCTCACCCTCTTCCAGGCCGGCTCTTTCGGCCGAAGTTTGCTCCCCACCTGCCTGCTGGTCGGCTTCGTCGCGGGTTGGCTGGGATCGGAAACCCGCGACCGCCAGGTGCTGTATTGGATGCACTACAATGCCCGCAACGCCTTTGCCCCGCGCTGGGTCGCGGAGCACGTCCCGGCCAACGCCGTGGTCTTCGCCCGCCATGCCACGAATTCGCTGCTGTACTACACCGACCTGACCTTTGTGCGCGCCGACCACGCCCGGGCAAAGTCGCCCGCATTCCTCGCCGATATCGCCCGCACCGGCCGACCGATCTATGCGCTCAACTATTGGTGGGAAGACCGCGTGGAAGACCCGACGATCAACGATCCGCCGGGCCCCGACCGCGGGCGGCCGCTACTGCCCGGGGACTGGAAACATGTCGCCGCCCTCTGCGACAACGAAATCCACGTGTGGCAATGGATGGGCCCGGCTGCGCTGCCAGCCAGATAAATATCCCGGGCCATTCTACAGAAGGCAACGGAGGTAACAGAGGGCTTGCTCTCTCTCCTTTGTTTTCTCCGTTACCTTCTGTGAATAGATTGGTTCGGTGGCTGTTTTTCCAAAGCAACCGCTCCTTGCAAATCAGTCTGTGTCCGCTAGCCATCGGTTCATGCGCTGCCCCACTCTTGCGTGCCTCGTCGTTTCGTTGCTGGTCATCGCCGCCAAAGCCGCCCCGCCCGCCGCCCCCCTTTTCAAGGGCAGCGACTTCGCGGGATGGGAATACGTGGGGCCGGCGGGCACGGCCATCGCCAGCGTATGCACGGTCCAGCCCGATGGCGTCATCGCCGCGGCCGGCCAACCGGTTGGTTTCATCAGCACGACCGCGAGCTATGCGAACTATTCCCTCCACGCCGAATGGCGCTGGCCCGGCAAGCCCGGCAATGGCGGCGTGCTGGTCCACATCAGTTCGGGGCCCAAGGACCGCGCCTGGCCGCTCAGCTTCCAGGTGCAGACCAAGAACAAGTCGGCCGGCGATCTCCTGCCGATGGCGGGCGCTACCTTCGCCGAACCGCTCACCAGCGCGCCCGGGGCGGCAACAGCGATCAAGGCCCACACCGCCGCCGACAGCGAAAAGCCCGCCGGCGAATGGAACAGCTGCGATGTCACCTGCCGCGGCGACACCATCGAGGTCACCATCAACGGCGTCGTCCAGAACCGTGTCACTGGCTGTTCGCTGAAGGACGGCAAGGTCGGTTTCCAGTTCGAGGGCGCGCCCTTCGAGCTGCGGGCGGTGACGTTGACGAAGTTGGAGTGAGTTGTCCGGTTCCCTGGAAGTTCAGCCAACGTTTGTTTTGCCGGACGGAATGTAGGGTTGGCGCTTGCGCCGAATTCACGCGCGAGGTCGGGCAAGGTCCGACCCGACCTTCGAACCTTCGCCCGCCTGAGACATCAGGCTTGGCGGCGCGGAAGTCGGAAGTTAGCAACACCGCCGCATGAGCGACCACGTCCCGGACAGCCTCTCGCCCGGTGCCCTCGAGGCCTTTCTCCACGCCAAGATCCCGATCACCAAGGCCATGGGCCTGCGTGTCGTTGAATCCGGCCCGCAGCAACTCGTGCTCGAGGCGCCGCTGGAGCCAAACATCAACCACCTCGGCTCGGTTTTCGGCGGCGTGCTGCATGCCCTGCCCACCCTGGCCTGCTATACCGCATTATGGACGCTCCTGCGCGAGGGCGGCATCGATGGCCACGTCGTCGTCAAGGAGAGCTCCGCCCACTACCGCCAACCGGTGACAAACACGTTTCGCGCCACCTGCCGGCGCCCGCCGCCCGAAGTCGCCGCCTCCTTCCTGAACGACCTCCGCCGTCATAAGAAGGCCCGCATGGACCTTGAATCCGTTGTGATGGGTGCCAACGGCCAACCGGCCGTCGCATTCACCGGGAGTTTTGTGGCGGTCGTGTGACCGCGTCGCCTCACAGCTGCGCTTTGATGTCCCCTTCGCCTGGTCGGCTCCAGCATTGGTTCCGGGGAGTGTCTGATCGTCGCTGAAAGCAGTGAAGCTGGGTTGTCCGGCGGCGATCAGCCGATCCCCAAAGTTCACCGCGGAGCCGATCACGCGCAGCTCCCCACGGGGCGCAGCCGCGGCTGGCCCTTCCGCCGATTTGAAAACCCGCCCTGGCGGCAGCGTTTCTTGAAGGGATTTCGCCCGGCCGGGGTTTACGATCCCAGCCCAACCGCGCCACGTCTCCGCCCGGATTTGGTTCCCATCCACCCCTCGCCACGCCTACCTTCCCGCCATGTCCACCCCTCCGACTCCTCCCGGTCCGCCGGATCCGCTCGACCCGCTTTTTGCCGAATGGCAGGCCAGTGCGCCTGACCCGGCCGACAATCTCGAGACCCTGGTCTGGCGCCGGATCGCCGCCGCCGAAACCCCGGCGGCCGCGCGCGGCGGCGTGCTGGCCGCCATCGAAGCCATGTTCTCCCGGCCTTCGTTCACCGCGGCCTTTGTCACGTGCTGCGTCCTGCTCGGCCTCTTCCTGGCGGAAACGCGCGCCTCCCGCCTGGAATCGAAACGCAGCGGGGAGTTCGTGCTCGGCTACCTCCGGCAGATCGATCCGCAGTTTGACGGCATTGCCCCGGCGGCGGAACTCGACCTTCCCCGGCCATGAAACGCACGCTCCTGGCCCTCGCCATCGGCCTGGCCTGCGGGCTCGCCGCCCACGTGGCGTGGTTCGGCGCCCGCCAGGCGGCACCCGTCAACGACTTTAACTCGCAACTCGCCTGGATGAAGCGCGAACTGCGCCTCGACTCCGCCCAAGTCGCCCGGATCCGCGCCCTGCACGAGCAATCCCAGCCCCGCCGCGCCGCCCTGGCGGCGGAGGTGGCGCGGATGCGCGGCGAATTCGCGGCGTTCGAGCAGGCCCGCCGGACCACGGGCCGGGTGGACTACGTGAAGTTCAACCGCTTCGTCATCCAGCAGCGCGTGCTCGACCATGAGTGCCTCGATTCGGCCCGCGAGCTCATCGCCGCCACCGCGGAGGTGATGACGCCGGCGCAGCGGGATCGCTACCTGACCATGCTGACGCCCGCCCTCTCGACCGCGGCGACGGGTACGCTGAATTAGGCCTCCAGTTGCCGCCAAGTCGTGAACCCCGCCAATGCCGACCTTCATGCGCTCCAAAGGGGCGACGACGCGGCGCTGTCGCGCTTGATCGAGCGCTGGCGCAAGCCGCTGTTCTCCTTCGCGTGGGGTTACCTGCGGAACACCACCGATGCCAACGACCTCGTGGCGGAGGTTTTCGTGCGGCTCTACCAGCAGCGCGCGCGACTCGATCCCAATTCCAACCTGTCCGCGTGGCTGTTCACCATCCTCACCAACCTGTGCCACAATCACTACCGGTGGCGGCAACGGCATCCGGCGGTCAGCCTCGACGCGCCGCTCGGGGCCGGCGGCACCAAGTCCACGCTCTCCGCCACTGTGCCCGGCGGGGGCCTCGACCCGGCCGTCTCGCTGGAGCGGCGCGAGGCCGTCGCCGCCCTCGCCGCCGCGGTCGAAGCCCTGCCGCATGACCTGAAAGTGCCGCTGCTGCTGCACCAATATGAGCGCCTGGACTACGTGGAGATCGGCACGATCATCGGATGCTCCGCGCGCGGCGTGGAGACGAGGCTCTACCGCGCCCGCCAGTTCCTGCGGGCGGAGATGGCGCCGCATCTGCGGGAGGCGGGACGGGCGTAGTGATCGTCGGCTGCAGCCGGGGGTCGCTGACCCCGGTTTGGCGAAATCTCGATGCACCGGGGTCGGCGACTCCGGCTCCAACCGCAGCCATCACGGCCCCGCCTTCGCCTCGGGCGCCGGGTTGGCGTCGAAATCGAAGACCTGCAGCGCCCGCACGAGCACGGGGCGGCCCTTGACCTTCGGCGGGATGAACCGCCACTGCTGCACCGCCGCGACCGCAATGCCGGCGAGCAATTCATGCGCTCCCGGGGCGGCGATCGGGAAGCGCGCCTGGCCCGTTTCATCAATGAAGAAATTCACCGCCACCCGGCCGGTGATTCCCTCCTTGATCCATTCCTGCGGGTAGGTCGGCTCCACGACATTCAGCGGGGTGGGCGTCCGGTCCAGGCTCTCCACGTTGGCCGCATGATATTCAAAGCCGTCGAAGCGCTCCATGGCCGGCGACGGGTCCTGGGAGAACCTTTGCGCGACCAGCACCTCCTTCACCTCGAAGCTGAAGGTCAGGTCAATGATGGTGTCGACCGGCTGTCCTTTCGCCCGGCCCGGCGTGAACTTCCATTGCTTGATGACCCGCTGGGCCTCCTCCGCGAAGGCCTTCCGCGAATAGGCCGTCAGCAGCGTGTCCGCCAGTTCGCCCGCGGCGCTTACCTTCAATAACACGCGAACCACCCCATGCGACACTCCCGCCTGCAGCAACTGGCGGGGAAATTGCGGCTGCGCCTGCTCGACGATTTTGCAGGGGACGTTGTCGGGCTGCCCCGCCGGCGCGCCGGTGGGAGCCGCGGCCGCTGCGCTTCCCGCCGGGGCGACCGCCAGCCCGACCAGGATCAGACCGATGAGCCTGACAATAGTTGGCATGCGGTGGTTATAACTCCCGCGGGCACCGAATCCCTTCAACATCAGCGATCATCACCTCAGCCAAAGCGCAAACCACGCTCGGCGCAACAACTGTAGCGGCGGTCCGTGACCGCCCGCGCGACAAGGTGGGCGTCGGTCTCCACCCCGACGCCCGTCGCCAAGGTGGAAAACGGTGATCACTACAAATCTTGAAGGGATTCCCGGAACGCGGTGTTCCGCTGCCCCACCACCGCGGGATTTTTCCGCGGCCTCATCGCACCCCCAACACCAAACCCCCATGAACTCCCTGTTGAAACCACGGTCCGCCCCACCGGGCGGCCTTTGGCGCGCCTTGCCGCCGCTGTTCGCCCAGATTCTCGCCGGCCTTGCCCTCGTCGCCAGCCCGGCCGGGGCCGGCACCCTCACCGGCCGCGTACTTGAATCCGGCAGCGGCAATTACCTCCAGGGCGCCGAGGTCGTCCTCGAGGGTTCCGTCCTGCGCACGACCACCGGGCGCGATGGCACCTTCGCCCTCCCCAACGTGCCCGCCGGCCTCTACACCGTGACGGCCACCTACACCGGTCTCGATCCGGTCAACCAGCAGGTCGAAGTGAAGGCCGAAGGTGAAACGGCCCTGACGTTCACGCTCCGCCAGGGCGTGCTCCAGCTCGACCGCTTCGTGGTCCGCGGCGCCAGGGAAGGCATGGCCCAGGCGGTCGCACTCCAGAAAGTCGCCATCCAGTCCAAGATGGTGGCCGCCGCCGACCAGTTCGGGGAGGTGAGCGAAGGCAATGTCGGCGAGTACCTGAAATTCCTCCCCGGCGTGAGCATCGACTACAACGTCAACGACGCCCGCGGCATCTCGCTGCGCGGCCTCAGCACGACGTTCACGACCGTGGCCGTCGATGGCACCCCCATGGCCGGCACGTCGTCACAGGACGACACCCGCCGCTTCGAATTCGAGCAGATCGCGATGAACAACGTCGAGACCACCGAGCTGTACAAGACCGTCACGCCCGACATCCCGGCCAGCTCGACCGGCGGCTTCGTCAATTTCGTCACGAAAAGCGCCTTCGACAGCGAGGATGCCCGCCGCTTCGCCTACAACCTCTCCTTTTCCGCCCCGTCCACGAATTTTTCGCTTTCCAAGGTCGGCGGCGTCTGGGGCCACAACCGGGAATACCCGATCCGTCCCAGCCTCGAGCTCAACTATGCCCACAAGGTGAACGAGAAGCTCGGCTTCAACTTCAACTACCGCCTTTCCGAGAAATACGACGACTCGCCGCGCACGACGGCCGTTTGGTACCAAACCTCCAGCGCCACGCTGCCCACGCTCTTCGGCAACATGCCCCAACTCGCGGCCTACTCCGTCACGAGCGAGGAGAAGCTGACGCACCGCGAGGCCTTCGCCACGAAGATCGACTACCGCTTCAGCGCGGATACGAAACTGTCTGTTTCCGGCCAGTGGAACTGGTATGACCTCAACTTCACCCAGCGCGGCCCGCGCTTCGCGCTGGGCGGAGCCGGCAGCGCCACCACCTACGGCGGCGGCACCGTCTCGGGCGACACCTACACCTCGAAGGCCCTGACCGGTTCGAACGACCCGAGCATCCAGAACATTTCCCTCTACCGGAACAAATACGGCACCACCTACCACTCCAACGCGACGCTCGAACACGCCTTCAGCCCGGTCGCGAAGCTTGAGCTGACTGCGTACTACTCGCGCGCCAACGGCAAATACCGCGACATCCAGAAGGGCTTCATTTCCTCGACCTCCACCATGTCCCCGGGTGCGGCGACCTTCGGCGCGTTCAGCATCAAGGACCTCAGCCGCGAAATGCCCGTCATCTCGCTCACCAGCACGACGGGCGCCCCCGTCCCCCTCAATTTCCTCCGTACGCTGGGCAATTTCACCTTCGCCAATACCGCCACGGGCACCAACTTTCAGTCGCGGCCCTTTACGGCGTTCGACACCAAGGACGGCGTCAGCGGGCGCTACACGCACGACCTCGACCGCCTGCCCGTGCCGGTCAAGCTCGAGGCCGGTTTCGCCCTCGACGACACGCTGCGCTCCATCAACCGCAAGGCCATTGTCGGCGCGATTCCCGCCGTCAGCGGGTCCGCCCTCCAGGCGGTCGTCGATCCGAATTACACCCGCGACGTCGCGTTCGGCTTCGGCTCGTTCCAGGCCCCCGACCCCTTCAAGGTCTGGGACACCTACCAGGCCAGTTTGAACCGCGTCATCACCGACGACTTCCGCGAGTTCACCGAGACCAACCGCGCCGGCTTTCTCCGGGCGGACGCCCGCGCCACGCCCGACCTGCTGGTCGTGGGGGGCCTCCGCTGGGAGGCCCACGAGATCGACGCGATGGCCCAAAGCCGCGCCAACGCGCGTTCCAAGCTCGCCAAGGTCAACCTGCGGTACGATTCCCTCTACCCGTCGCTCAGCTTCAAGTACACGCCGCGCGCCAACCGGAACGTCGTGTTGCGCGGCGGGGTGAGCCGCACCGTGGGCAATCCCGACTACGCCGACGTCGTCCCGACGATCCTCGCGGAAACCGTACCCGGCCTCAATGACGGCAGCGTCACCGTGCCGGACCCCGACCTGAAGCCGTACTTTTCGAACAACCTCGACCTGTCCGTCGACTACTACTTCAAGAACTCCGGCGTCTTCAGCGTCTATGGCTACGTGAAGGACGTGAAGAACTACTTCATCGGCGATACGATGACGGCCGCCGAACTCAGCGCGATCATCGAGGACTACGGCTACGATCCCACCGGCATCAGCTCGGGCACGGTCGTCCGCAACGGCGGCAAATCCCGCTTGAGCGGCGTAGAGGTCAGCTATTCGCAAAATCTCGCCTTCCTGCCCAAGCCGTTCAACGGGCTGAGCGTGCAGGCCAACTTCACCTACGTGAACGTCTCGACGAGCGACCCCGACCCGCTGCGCGCCATCGACCTCGAATATTCGCAGTTGCGCGCCGTGTCGCCGAAGACCGCCAATTTCATCCTGGGTTATCGGTGGGGCGATTTCTCGCTCACGGCCACCACCAACTGGGTTTCGGAAAGCCTGTTCGGCGGTTTCGTCGCCGGCAGCTTCGTCACCGGCACCAAGGGCACCGCGACCCTGCCCGACACGCGCCTCGCCAACTTCCGCGACGAGAAGGCCACGACCGACATCAAGGTCGAGTACGCCTTCAACCGGCACTTGGCGGTCTATGGGCTCGTGCGGAATGTCTTCAACAGCCAGCGCGTCGACTACTACCGCGGATACCTCCCGCAAAACCAGCAGGTGGTGCTGCCTTTCAACCGCTACGAGTTTGGCGAGCCCCACCTGACCCTCGGCCTCCGCGGCCGGTTCTGAATCCCGTTCCTCGATGGAGGGCCGGACCTTGGTCCGACCTCGCCCCCGAGGTCGGCGCCGGTGCCGACCCTCCACCCGAACGGACCGACCCCACCCCGGCCCCCTCTCCCTCGGCGGGCTTCTTTGCCCCCTCGCATGCGCCTCGTGTTTGCCTTTGCGGCCGTCACCGTGTCCCTGGCCGCGGCGATTCCCCCGGACGAACGTTTCGGTCGCGTGCTCGAGCCGGTGCCTTGCGAAGCGGATCCGACGCAAACTTACGCACTCTATGTGCCGTCGTATTACGCCAGTGACCGGCCCTGGCCGGTGATTTTCTGCTTTGACGCAATGGCGCGCGGCACGATTCCCGTGGAACGACTGCAGGCCGCCGCGGAGAAATACGGCTACATTCTGGCGGGTTCGCTGAAATCGCGCAACGGCCCTTGGGCGGCGAACGCCCGCGCGGCCCGGGCCATGATCGCCGATGTCAGCACCCACTTTTCCATCGACCCCCGGCGGATTTACACCGTCGGGATGTCCGGCGGCGCGCGGGTCGCCACGAGCCTTGCCCTGGCCGGCACGGCCCGCGGGGTGATTGCCTGCGGCGCGGGCTTCCCGGATCCGGTGGCCGGCCCGCCCGCGCAGGTGCCTTTCGCGTTTTTCAGCATTGTTGGAACGGAGGACTTCAACCACGGCGAACTCCACCGCCTCGATGACCAGTTGGAAGATCGCCGCGCCGTGCATCGGCTGGTGGAATTCAACGGCGGACACGAGTGGGCCCCTGTCGCCTCGCTCACCGCCGCGGTCGAGTGGCTGGAGCTGCAGGCCATGCGCGCGGGCGTCCGTCCCAAAGCCGGCGACTTCATCGCCACCCAGCTGCAGGCGCGTCTCGCCGCCGTCCCCGCTTCCGTGGGCGCGGACCAATGGCGCGCGCTGAAATCGCTCGCCGCCGATTTCAACGGGCTCGCCGACACCAACCCGTTCGAGCGGCAGGCCCGCGAACTTGCCACCCACCGCCGCGTCAAGGCGGACCTGCAGGCCGAAAGGGCGCTGGCCGGGCGCGAATCCGCGCTGCTCGCCGAGCTCGGCGAAACCGCCCGGGAGAGCCCGCGCCGGCAAAGGGCCCTCGCCGCCGAAATTGCGCGGCTCGCGGACCAGCCCGCGGATACTGCCGAACGGCGGATGGTCCGCCGGGCGCGCGCCGGCTTTGTCGCCATGGCACCGGAAACCGCCCACTCCCTCCGCGAACGCGCCCAATTCGAACCAGCCGCAAACTTCCTCGAAATGGCCGACGCCCTCCGCCCCAACCAGCCGGCAATCCTGTTTGATCTCGCGCGCACTTATGCCGCCGGCGGCGACCGCCGCAGCGCGCTCGCCACGCTGGAGCGCGCCGCGGCGGCGGGCTTTGCCGACGCCGAACGTGCCACCCGCGAGCCGGCTTTCGAGGCGCTCCGCGACGATTCCCGTTTTATCAAGTCACTGGCCGCCATCCGGGCCAGCGCGGCGGGCCCCACCCTGGCCCTGCCCCCGATGCGGGTGTCGACCGCCCTGGCGGCCGTCGAACTGCGCCCCATCTACCTGCCCCACCCCGACACGCCCGACCGGCCGGTTTCCTTCCTCCGGGTGGAGGGCGTGGGCGCCAACACCGCCGCGGCGCGCGCGGGCATCGAGCCGGGCATGGAGGTCATCGCCATCCAGGGCATTCGCATGCGGCGCCTCGCGGAAAGGGACCTGGAAAAAATCATGACCCTGCCGGCTGGTGACGAAATCATCCTCACCGTGCGCGAACCCGTCGGCCACGGGGAGCGGGAAATCCACCTCGTGGCCCGGCCGGTTGCACCAACTGCCAGGTGAAGCCGGCCCGCCTCAGGCGGGCGCCGCCAGCTCCTTCAACCGACGCTCGATGAACCGTCGCTCGGGTTCCAGCCGCGTCAGGGCCAGCGCGCGCTCGTAGGCCGCCCGGGCCTCCGCGGTCCGGCCCAATCTCCGACAGAGGTCCGCCCGGGCCGAATGGGCAAATTGGTAGTCCGTCAGCTCGCCCCGCGCGAGGATCGCATCGATCAAGGACAACCCCGCAGCCGGTCCGTCGCGCATCGCCACGGCCACCGCCCGGTTCAATTCAACGACTGGTGAAGGATCGGCCTGCGCCAGCAGGCCATATAACGCGGCGATTTCCGACCAGTCCGTTGCGGTGGCTTCCGGGGCCCGCGCGTGCACGGCCGCAATCGCGGCCTGCAACGTATAAGGGCCGACCGGCGGCGCCGCAAAGGCGCGCCGCACCCAGGTTTCGCCCTCGGCGATCAGGGCGCGGTCCCAGCGCGAGCGATCCTGTTCGCCCAACAAAATGAGTTCGCCCCCGGGCGTCACGCGCGCCTCGCGGCGCGATTCCTGGAACAACATCAGCGCCAGCAGGCCCATTGCCTCGGGATCGGGCAGGAGTTCCGCCAGCAGGCGCCCCAACCGGACGGCCTCGCCCGAGAGGTCGGCTCGCGTGAGCGCGGCCCCCGCCGATGCCGAGTAACCTTCATTGAAAACGAGGTAGATGACCCGCCGCACCGCTTCGAGCCGTGCGGGCAACTCCCCGGGGCCCGGCACCTCGTAGGGTATCCGCGCGTCGCGGATCTTCGCCTTGGCCCGCACGATCCTCTGCGCGATGGTCGACGCGTTCGTGAGATAGGCGCGGGCGATCTCCTCCGTGGTCAGCCCGCACACCTCGCGCAAGGTCAGTGCGACCTGCGCGTCAGCCGCGAGCGCGGGGTGACAGCAGGTGAAGAGCAGGCGCAGGCGATCGTCCGCCAGTTCCTCCCTTTCGGCCGCGGCGGTCGGCGCCGGTGCGGCCGTCTCGCCTTGCGTGGCCAGGTGCGTGACCGACGCGTCGAACCGCGTGCGCCGACGCAGCACGTCGATTGCCTTGAACCGTCCGGTCGAGACGAGCCAGGCGCGCGGGTTCGCCGGCATGCCGTCCCGCGGCCACCGCTCGATGGCCGCGGCGAACGCTTCCTGCAGCGCGTCCTCCGCCAGGTCGAAATCGCCCAGCAGCCGGATCAACGTGGCCAGCACGCGGCGTGATTCGGTGCGGTAGATCGCCGCCACTTGGTCGCGATAGTCTGGAGGCAGCTCACTCACGGCGGTTCGACACAACTCGCCGGCCCCGCCGCTGTCGAGCTGTGGGTGCTTTCCCCGGGGCATCGCCTGCGCAGCCGGGCGCGGCGCCGTTCCCGACGGACCATCGGCCCACCCCCGCCCGGGGCCCCGGAAATGTGTAACGTATTAAGTTACACATTTCCGGGCAGCGCGCGGGCGGATGTAACGTAATATGTTACACATTTCCGGGGGTGACGCTCGGAGAATCAAGGGGCGGGAGGGGGTTGCCCGCGCAGGCTTCCGGAACAAAGCGGGCGCTCAAAACTGTTTGAAGGTGTGCAGCGCGCGGACTTCCTGGCGCCAGCCGAACTCCTCGCCCATGCGGGCCGCCGGATGACGGGCGGCCAGCTGGATCGCCTCCTCCCGGTTGGCGGCCTCGATGATGGAAACCCCGCCCAACACCTCCTTCGTCTCGGCAAACGGGCCGTCCGTCACCTGCAACTTTCCCTTCACGGTGCGGACGGTCGTGGCCGGCTGTTCCAGTCCGACATCCACCACGATCCGCCCCGAACCATAGAGGTCGTCGAGGTAAGGCCCGCACTGGCGCATGAGGGCGTCGACCTCGGCCCGTGGCAATGCGTCCATCGCCGCCTTGTTGAAATAACCCAGGCAAATGAATTTCATCGGGCGTCTCCGGTTTGATTTCCTGGCAGGTCCAGCACCGGGCGCACTTCCACGCAGCCGAAGCCGGGCTGCGGGACGCGGGTCGCGAGCTGGATCGCTTCGTTGAGGTCGCGGGCTTCGACCAGGTAGAAGCCACCGAGCTGCTCCTTCGTTTCGGCGAACGGGCCATCCGTCGTGACCAACTTGCCCCGCTGCACGCGCACGGTCGTGGCGGTGGCGACAGATTGGAGCGCCTCGCCGGCGACATACCGGCCTCGACGCCGGAGGTCGGCGGTGAAAGCCAGGTGCCCGCCGATCACGCGTTCCTGTTCCGCGGCGGGCAGCGCGTCCCAGGCTTTCTCTTCGTTACAGATGAGGAGGAGGTAATTCATGGGATTGGGGTTGGGTCTGGGTGGAGGGCTCGGCTCTTTTTGCGCCGCGGCCCAGCTGGAGCTGGGCCCTCCAAGGATAGGTCACCGTACCGGAATGCGGTAAATCGGCCGCACTTCAATGCGCCCGAGTTTTGCCAAGGGGATGCCCGCGCCGAGGCGCACGGCCTGCGCGAGATTTTTCGCCTGGATGAGGATGAAGCCGCCCAACTGCTCCTTCGTTTCGGCAAACGGGCCGTCGGTCACGATCCGCCGACCGCGGCGCACGCTGACCGTCCGGGCCTTCGACGGCGACTGCAGCGCCTGCGCGGCGATGAAGTGGCCGCCCTTTTTCAGCGTCGCGTCGTAGGCCAGCGATTCGCGGTCGAGCACGACCCGCTCCTCACGGGAAAGCGCCAACAGCTCCTTGAGCTCAAAGTAAACCAGGCAGAGGTATTTGTTCATGGGAAGATTCAGCCAGCTGGCACTCGTCGATCGTCTTTCTTTCCGGGTCTCTCGTCTCTTTTCACTTATTTGAAGGGTATCCCTTGCCGTTGCCGCCGAAGAACACTTCGATGGATTTTATCTTCCCGCCTTCGAAGGTGAAGTACTCCGTGTTGCGGATGATGCGGCCATCCTTGGTGATGACGTGGACGATGGCAAAGGCCGAGTTCGAGTCGCCAGCAATCCGCGGGAATTCAAACCGCTCGATGAATTCCGCCTGGTTCCAGCACTTGGCCTTGAACTTGTCCACCGGCAGGTGGTCGTCGGGCGCGGGACTCGTGAACGTGAACCCATTCGCCAGCCGGCCGGCTACGGCGTCCCAATCCTTTTGCTCCCAGCCGGCGAAATAGGCTTTGATGATTGCGTCGGGGGAGGGATCAGCTGCGGCGCTGGGAACGGCCGGCATCAGGCCGCTCGCGAGCAGGGTCGAACAGAGGACGGAATTGAAGGAAGGCATGGCGGAATGAATCGAGGTTTCATCTCCTGGTCGTCCGGACGGACGGGTTTTCGACATCGACGCATGGAAAGTTGGGCAAATTCAATTTTGGGTCGACGCCCCCACCAAGGCTGCTGCTGCGGTGCGTCCATGCCGGCCAAACCCACCCCGCGATCGCAGGCGGATGCCACTGCGGCGCCGTCCGCTACGAGATCACCGGCGAGTCCGGTTTCCCGATCCTCTGCCGGTGCCGCAATTGCCAGTACTTGAGACCTGTTCCTTGGGCGCGGCTCCGCCGCGCTCAGATGTGCTTCGAATCCGCCTCGTCCTTCTTCACGTAACCGCTCTCCTGCCGCTGGTGGTTGACAGCATTCTTCTTCACGTAAGCCTGGTAAACATCGTCAGGCGTCATCCCCAGGGTCTGGGCGAGTGACACGAGGAAGTGAAAAAGGTCCACGACCTCAACCTTGGCGTTCTGCTCGTCGAATTTCTGGTATTTTGCCCACCATTTCCATGGCACGCTATCGATCAATTCGGCGGTTTCCTGCTGCATGGCGCGGGTGTAATTGAGGATCCACTTGGCTTTTTCCTCATCCGTGGGCGGGGGTAAATTCACTCCAATGCGCTTATTCAGCGCATCTTGCATACGAAAGATCTCTTCAAGTTTATCCATGGCTGCGGAGCTTGGGAGGCCCCTTCCCGGCTGGCAAGCCCCCACGCCCGGGAAAAATAAACGTTGCCCTAAAACGGCGGTTGGGCGACGTTGCCACGTTATTGCCGCCGTCTGCCCCAAGCATCGAGGGGCTGAGCACGCATCCCGAGCTCCGGCCGGCATCCCAAACTGCGCCGCCCCTTGGCTGGCGCGCTCACAAACAACAACATAGACATGTCCTCCACAGAACCGACCGGTGCGCCCGCCGAAGCCACCGCGTCCACGCCGGCGCCCGACGCCGCTTTCCCATCCTTCGGCACCACCCGCGGCTCGGGCCTGGCCCGTGGGAAAGGCAAGCGTTCCAGCGCCCCCCCAGCCAGCTCGGCGGCCCCCACCGCCTACACCCCGACCGCGATCGAAGTCGTCACCGCTCCCCGCGAATACACCAACCCGTTCGCCCCGGCGGAAGCACCAGCCCCGGTTGCCGAGGCCGCCCGCCCTGAGCCCGTCGAACGGGCCGCTCCCACGGCGCCTCCGGCTCCGGTCGATCCGGCAAAAGTCGAAGCACCCTCCGCCGAACCGTCCGCCTCCGCGGAAGCCCCGGCGAAGTCGGAACTGAACATCCTCGAACCCGAGCAACAACGCCAAGCGCCCGCCCAGACTTGGGAAAGCGAGGGCTTCCGTCCGGCCCGCGCTGAGCGTCCGCGTCGTGAGGATTCCCCGCGCGACGAAAGCCCGGCCGAGCCGGTCGACATCGCGTCAATCCCCCCGCAGTTCCTTTACGTGCGTCCCGGCCATACCTACGTGCCGACGCCGCGCAATTGGGGTGGCGCTCCCCGCGAGCGCCGCCACAGCGACGAAGGCGCACCGCGCCACGCCGAGTCGCCTCGCGCGACCGCGCCGGCCGCAGCCGCACCCGCGGCCGCGGCACCCGCGAAGTCGGGCGGATTCTTGGGCTGGCTCAAGGGTCTCTTCGGCGGCTCTCCCGCCGCCGCGGAACCGGTCACGGCCGGCAGCCAGGATGGCGACGCGCGCCGCGAAGGTGGCGAGTTTCGCCGTCATCGCGGCGGACGCGGTCGCGGCGGCCACGGCGGCGGCGATCGCCGCAACCGGGGCGGTCGCGGCGGACGCGGACGCGGCGGCTATCCTCCCCGCGAGGGCAGCAGCCAGGGCGGCATCTGAGCCCGAACGCCCGCTCGACGCTGACCTTCAAAGCGCCCCCGCCCGGGGGCGCTTTTTTTGTTCGCTGCGTCCTGCTCCCGGCTCTCAACTCTGAGCTCCCAGCTCTCAGCTTTTCCGATGTCCGATCTAATCATCCACGGTGGCAGGCCGCTCAGCGGCACCATCACTCCCTCGGGCAACAAGAATTCCGTCCTGCCCATTCTCTGCGCCACGCTGCTGACGGACGCACCCGTCACGCTGCGCAACGTTCCCAACATCACCGACGTCGAGAAGCTCGTGACCTTTTTCTCCGAGCAGGGCTCGGCCATCGCGTGGGACCGCGCCGCGGGCACGATGCAGGTCGACCATTCGTCCTTCGATGCCGGTCGCCTCAATGGCGAACTGCCGGCCGGCATGCGTTCATCGGTGCTGCTTTTTGCCCCGCTCCTCCAGCGGATGAAGAAGCTCTCGCTGCCCACCAACGCCAAGGGCTGTTCCCTTGGCATCCGCGAACTGGATCCGCACCTCGAGATCCTGGAGAAACTCGGCGCCAGGGTCGCGACGGGCAAGACCGGCCTCACCCTCGCGCTCAAGGGTCGCTTCCGCGGCGCGCGCCACTGGCCCGACTACATGTCGGTCACCGCGACCGAGAACTTTGTCATGGCCGCCGTGCTCGCCGAGGGCGAATCCATCCTGCTCAATGCCGCCAGTGAGCCGCATGTGCAGGACCTCTGCGCCGTCCTCTCGGCCATGGGCGCGAAGATCGCCGGGTTGGGCACCAGCCAGCTCACCGTCCAAGGCGTGGCGAAGCTCAAGGGCGGCGACTTCGCCATCAACACCGACCACCACGAGATCGTCACCTTCCTGGCCCTCGGGGCCATCACGGGCGGCGAGGTGCGCGTGAAGCACTCGCTGCCCCACCATTTCGACCTCATCACCCGCTCCTTCGCCAAGCTGGGCGTGAAGGTCGAGCACCGGGGCGACACCGCCCTCGTCCGCCGCGGGCAGAAGCTCGTCGTCGCGCAGCCGTTCACCTCGAACCTGCTGCCGAAGATCGAGGCCGCCCCGTGGCCGTATTTCCCGGTGGACCTGCTGCCCTGCATGATCGCGCTCTCCGTCCGCTCGCAGGGCGCCGTGATGTTCTGGAACAAGGTCTACGAGGGCGGCTTCACGTGGATGTCCGAGCTGTCCAAGTTCGGCGCCCATGTCGTGGTCAGCGATCCCCACCGCATCACCGTCTTCGGCGCCAAGCCGCTGCGGCCCGCCACCGTCGAGGCGCCCTACATCATCCGCGCCGCCGTCGCCCTCTACATGGTCGCGGCCAGCATCCCGGGCCGGTCCATCGTGAAGAACGCCGACACGATCAAGCGCGCGCATCCGAACTTCGTGGAAAACCTCCGCAGCCTCGGCGCCGACGTGGAATGGCGGTAACATTTACGAATTACGCTTGATGATTAACGATTTCCCCCCCTTCACCTGTCATCCTGAGCGCAGCGAAGGATCCACGATGACTCGTCAGCTTCACCTCCGTTTTGATCCTTCGCTGCGCTCAGGATGACGGCAACGGGTGTTTCATCCGAAGACTACCCCTTTTTCTGTGCCGAAATCCAAAATCGAAAATCCGAACCCAAAGACCGCCGCGCCAGTCGCGGCCACCGGTCTCGGCTACATCACCGGAGCCCTCTCAACGCCCGTGTCGCCCACCGAGGCCGCGCTCCGCCCTCTTTCTTTCGCCGATTTCTCCGGCCAGCCCAAAACCGTGGAGCGCCTGCAGGTCATGGTCGGCGCCGCCAAGCGCCGCGGCGAAGCCCTCAACCACATCCTGCTTTCCGGTCCGCCCGGCCTGGGCAAGACCACGCTCGCCTTCATCCTCGGGCACGAGCTCGGCCGCAACGTGCGCGTGACATCCGGTCCCGTCATCGAGAAGGCGGGCGACCTCGCCGGCCTGCTCACGAGCATGGAGGAGGGCGACCTGCTGTTCATCGACGAAATCCACCGCATCCCGAAAACTGTCGAGGAATACCTGTACAGCGCGATGGAGGACTTCCGCCTCGACATCATGATCGACCAGGGGCCCAACGCGCGCAGCGTGCGCCTCTCGATCCCGAAGTTCACGCTCATCGGCGCGACGACGCGCGCCGGGTTGCTCACGGCGCCGCTTCGCTCGCGTTTCACGCTCAACACCCGGCTCGACTACTATGACCGCGCCACCCTCGAGGGCATTGTCCAGCGCAGCTGCGGTCTGCTCAAGGTCGGCATCGACGCCGGCGGCGCGAAGGAAATCGCCTCCCGCGCCCGCGGCACGCCGCGCATCGCCAACAACCTCGTTAATTTCGTGCGCGATTACGCCTCCGAAAAAGCTGACGGCAGGATCACCCAGCCGGTCGCCGCCAAGGCGCTCGAGTTGCTCGAGATCGACGCCGCCGGCCTCGACGAAATGGACAAACGCGTGCTGCGCCTGCTGGCCGAAAACTATGCCGGCGGCCCTGTCGGACTCGGCACCATCGCCATCGCCGTCGGCGAGGAGGCCGAAACGCTCGAGGAGGTCCACGAACCGTTCCTGATCCAGGAGGGCTACCTCGCCCGCACGGCCCAGGGCCGCGTCCTGACCGCGAAGGGCTATGGGGCCATCGGGCTGAAACCCGCGAACGGCAGCGGACAGCAGACCCTGCTGTAGCGTATGCGGGCCGGCCTCTCGAGTCGCAAGGATCGCGGCCGGGTGACACGGGTGCCGCCGTTTCGCCTGTAGCCTGAAGTCCATGCCTGTCTCCCGCATCACACGCCGACAGTTTCTCACGGGCCTTGGCGCAGTTGCCGCCGGCACCTGCCTCTACACCTGGCGCATCGAGCCGACCTGGGTGGAATTCGTCCGGCGCGACCTGACGATCGAAAACCTGCCCGCCATGCTCGCGGGCCGGACCCTTGTCCAATTGAGCGACATCCATATCGGGCCGCAGGTGAACGACGACTATCTGAAGGATGTCTTCGCCCGCGTCACCGCCCTGCGCCCGGACATCGTCGTCAACACCGGCGACCTTGTCACCTACGCCGGGCCGCAAACCCTCACCCAAGCCCGGACCTTGCTGGCGGGCTTTCCCCGCGGGAAACTCGCCACCATCGCAACCCTCGGCAATCACGACTATGGCAAGAACTGGTCGGAGTATAAGGTGGCCAACCAGGTTTCCGAGCTGCTCGGGGAGGCCGGGTGCCTCGTGCTGCGCAACCAGCTGGTGAATGTGCTTGGCCTGTCCATCGCCGGCCTCGATGACCTGTGGGGCCGTCGATTTCTTCCCCAACGGATCCTGCCGCGCCTCGCGCCGGGAAAACCGGCCATCGTCCTCAGCCACAATCCAGACACCTGTGACCGGCCCGGCTGGTCGGGGTACCGCGGGTGGATCCTGGCCGGCCACACGCATGGCGGCCAGTGCAAGCCGCCTTTTCTCCCGCCACCGCTGCTGCCGGTGAGCAACCGCCGGTACACCGCCGGCGAGTTCGACTTGGGCAACGGGCGCCGGCTCTACATCAACCGCGGCGTCGGGCACCTCTTGCGGGTGCGTTTCAATGTCCGGCCGGAGGTGACGGTGTTCACGCTGAAGCCGGCGTGAAGCCACAATCTGGGGAATGCAGGGTCGGCGCTTGCGCCGACCTAACCCGCAAGGTCGCCGCGAGCGGCGACCCTGCACGGATCCGCACGGTGGCTTGACGGCCGGTGATGCACCGGGCTCCCTGCTTCGAGATGCAATTGCCCCGCGGCAGTCTCCTGATCCTTGCCGGCCTCGCCGCGGCCTATGTGTGCTTCCTGGCCTGGTACCACTGTCCTTATGCGGGCGGCAGCGATTCCTCGGGATACATGAACAGTGCCAGGCTGCTGCTGGCAGGCCGGGTCTCGACGCCGGTGCGTGTGCCCCACGATCTCGGCCCGGACGTGCTGCCCCGGACCTATCTGTATCCACTGGGATTTCGCCTGGACGAGAAGCAGCAAAATCTCGTGCCCACCTACCCGGTGGGCCTGCCGCTGCATTTCGCCGCGATCGGGTGGTTCATCGGGCTCGAGCCCGCCGCTACTGTCGTGGCGATCGTGTCGGCGCTCGGCTTTGCGATCCTGCTCTACTTTACCGGCCGGGAATTCGGCGCCCGGCCCGGCTGGGCCGTGGCGCTCATGTTGCTCGGCGCGGTTTCGCCGCTCGTCCTCCTTTACTCGCTGCAAGCCATGAGCGACCTCCTGGCCGCCGCCTGGACACTTGCCGTCATTTTCTGTGCGCTTCGTTCGGAAAGGCACGCCGGCTGGGCGGCGGGCGCCGGGGCCGCGCTGGCGGTCGCGGTGCTGGTGCGGCCCACCAGCGTGTTGCTCTTCGTGCCGGCATCCATCGCCCTGCGGCGTTCGCCGCGCACCTGGATCGCCTTCGCCCTGGGTGGGCTCCCCGGCGCTGTCTTCCTCGCCGCCTACAACCGTGCGCTTTATGGCAGCTACCTGACCAGCGGCTACGGTGACGTGAGCAGCCTCTTTGCGTGGCGGCATGTGGGGCCCTCGTTGCGCAACTATGCCACCTGGGTCCCCGTCCTGGGCACGCCGCTCATCCTCGCCGCATGTGTGCTGCCCTGGTTGAAGTTGGACGGCCGCCGGAAAGCCACGCTCCTCGCCTGGGCGGGCGTCATCCTCGCGTTCTACGCCGCCTACGAGCCCACCCAGGAAACGTGGTGGTACCTGCGGTTCGTCCTGCCGGCGCTACCCGCGCTCGGCATCGCCGCCATCCTGGCCCTGCAGCAATTCGCTTTTCCCGTCTGGATCTTTTCGTTCCGGCAGGCTCCCGCCGACCCGGGGTCCGCGCAGGCGTCCAAGGGACTCGAACTCCGCCTGCCGGCGACGCTTCTCCTGATGCTCGCGACCGCCGGCTGGATGTTTCATTGGGATCGCGCCCTGCGGGTTTCCCAAGTCGAACTCGACGAACGGATTTACCCGGAGGTCGGCCGCTGGGTGGCCGGCCACGTGCCTCCCGATGCCATTGTCGCGGCTTACCAGGTCTCGGGTACGCTCCTCTATTACACCGACCGGGCGTTTATCAATCCGGTCACCTTTGCCCCGGAGGATGCCGCGCGGTTCGGCGCCTGGCTCGACCGGAATCAGGTCCCGCTCTATGCCGTGCTATTTCCCTTCGAGGAGGCCGAAGCATTGCGTCGCTTGCCGGGCCATTGGGAAACGGTGACCCGCATCCGGCACGCGACGGTCTGGCGCCGGTCGGGACCGGCGATCACCCCGGCATCCTCTCCGCGCTAAGCAACAGCTCTCGTTCAAATCCCCCCAAGCCTATGGAAACTCCCCCGCCCCTTGTCCCGCCGCCCGTCGCCCCACCTCCGCCTCCGCCCGATTACGTGGACCGCAGCACCTGGCTCCTGATCTTCGGCATCCTCGAAATCATCCTGGGCGGCCTTTGCCTCCTGATGGTGCCGTTCATGTTCATCGGCCAGATGATGGCGGCCAAGCAAGCGGGCACGGAATTCAGCTTCCCGATGGCGGCCCAGTCCGCGCTGACTTTCCTGATCCTGGCCACCGGCCTCATCTGGCTCGGCATCGGTTCCATCAAGGCGCGCCGCTGGGCCCGGGCGCTGCTGCTTTGTTTTGGCTGGATGGGCCTCTGCATCGGGGTGGTTTCCCTCGCGGTCGTGATTTCGTCCCTCGGCTCAATTGGGGATATCATGCGCCAGCAAGGACGGACATTGCCCCCGGGCGCGGTGGCCGTCGCAAAATTCTTCGCGGTCGCGACGGTGGTCTTCATCTACGTGCTGATTCCCGGGACGCTGGTCCTGTTCTACCGCGGGCGGAACGTGAAGCTCACGTGCGAATACCTGGACCCCGTGGAACGATGGACGGACCGTTGCCCCCTCCCCGTGATCGCCATGTGCATCCTGCAGACCTATGGCGCCTTTGCCATTGTGATGACACCCTGGTTCGGTTCCGCCTTCCCGCTGTTCGGCTATGTGGTCACCGGCTGGCCCGCCAAGCTGCTGCTGTTCGGGTTTGGCGCTTTCAGCCTGTTCGCAGCGCGGGGCTTCTATCGGCTCCAGCCCCGGTTCTGGCTTCTCTACACCGCGCTCGTCACGGCCATGGGCATCTCCACCATCATCACGTTCCTCCGCGTGGACGTGCTGGTGTTTTATCGGTCGGCCGGCATGCCGGAAACCCAAATCCAGCAGATCGCGGCGAATCCGGTCATGCAGGGCCATTTCATGGCCTGGCTGATGGCGCTGAGCATGGGTCTCTACCTCGGATACCTGCTCTATCTTCGACGCTATTTTTCGAAACCATCCGCGCTCCCTTGATCGCATCGGGTTCTCCTGCCATGCGCCGCCGTCTTGTGATCCTTGCCCTGTTCGCCCTCGCCACCGCCGCGCCGGGCGGGCCGCTCATCCGCATCCAGACCGCCCTGGGCGTCATCGAGGCCGAACTCGCACCCGACCAGGCGCCGGCGACCGTCGCGAATTTCCTGAAATACGTCGACGCCGGCCGCTATGCCGGCGGGATCTTCCACCGTACCGTGAAGCTCAGGCCCGACAACCAACCGAACAATACCGTGAAGATCGAGGTCATCCAGGGCGGCGTGAACCCGGACTTCGCCGAAAAGGACTGGCCCGCCCTCGCGCTCGAACGCACGCGCGATACCGGTTTGAAGCACCTGGATGGGACGCTCTCCATGGCCCGCGCGGGTCCCGACACGGCCACCTCGGACTTCTTCATCTGCGTCGGCGACCAGCCCGAGCTTGATTTCGGCGGTAAACGCAATCCCGACGGCCACGGCTTCGCCGCCTTCGGCCGGGTGACGAAAGGCATGGACATCGTCCGGAAAATCCAAGCCGCCCCCGCCGAAGGCCAGAAACTCACGCCCCCGGTCCGCATCGACAAGATCGAGAAAGTGAAGACGCCCTGAGTCGCCGGTTGCCGCCGGCGGTGGTGCGCGCGACCTGGGAATTCTTGCCCAACCGATTTGCCATTGCGGAAGACGTGGTTCCGTTTGCTGGGTCGTCCCCTTTCTGCCGCGAGCGGCGGCGCCACCGGGACCCGCGATCCCGGCGGCATCAGATTCTTTTCCGCATGAATTCCACGCTGCTTTTCCGTTATCGCGTCGCATTGGCCGTCTTTCTCGCCGGGCTCGTATTCAGCGGGCTGACCGCCGGCCCGCTCCTGATGGAGATTCGCCTCCTGTCGGAGTGGCTCGGCATTCGCGACCCCGCGAACTACCCGCAGCTGTCCGGGCTGGCGCACTGGATCGCATTTGTGCGTTTCGGACTCGAGCAAACCTACGCCCGGTTCCCCTTTTTCGGCTACGGCACGGACTGGCTGGCCTTCGGCCACCTGGCGAGCGCCGCGTTTTTCGTGCGCCCCTTTTTCAAGCCGCTCGAAAGCGACTGGGTGCTGCGGACCGGCCTTTGCATCTGCGCCGCGGTGGTCCCTGTCGCCCTCGTGGCCGGGCAAATCCGCGAGATTCCCGTCACCTGGCGCCTGGTGGATTGCTCGTTTGGCGTGTTTGGGTCGCTGCCGTTGCTCTATTGCCTGAATCTGACCAACCGGGCCCGCCAAGGCTAAGCCGGAACAGCTCAGAAGGTGGAGCGACTTGTCCCCAAGGCGCTGGCTCGGAGTGGCTTCGCCGCAACGCGCTGAAGTCAGCGCGTTCCGCCTTTTGGTGGTCGGCGATTTCCCAGCCGCAGCGCAGGCTGCGCGACTGATCCTTGGTGGCGAGCACTCCACATCAGGAAGCGAACAGCATGACACATCGCCGAAAAGGACTTACGAGGCGTGCAAACCTGGCGCCGGTGTGGAAACCGACGCCCACCTACTGCATCGTTCCGACAACACCCGACTGAATGGGGTTGAGATGGAGCGACCTGCTCGCCAGGGCGCTTCTTTCGCAGCGGACGTCCTCAGCGCGTTGGGGAGCAACGCGCTCCACCAATTGGTGCAACCGGTCCCAGTCTGAAAATGGACTCAATTGCATCGTTCCGGCTCGAAAGGGGAGCCAAATCTCCGGAAGCGATGGTCCCCTCTTGAGCGGGGGTGCCCGGAGGGCGGGGTGTGTACAGGGTCTGAAGAGGCGGCGAGGATTTCGCCGTCAGCCCAATCGACGAAACTCAATCGGAGTGGAAGGTGGAGCGACTTGACCCAAGGCGCTGGCTTGGAGGGGCTTCGCTGCAACGCGCTGGGTCAGCGCGTTCCACCATTTGGTGGTCGGGCCGTCGCGCGGCCGAGAGTGAGTCGGTTGCGCATGGAAGACTGTCCAATGTCCGGGCTAGCGATGTTCC
>DASZPS010000136.1:0-14216 GCA_035549955.1 Lacunisphaera sp.
ACCGACGCCCGCTGGCGCATCGTCGCCGGTGTCCGCGTGAAGTTCTAAGCGACCCCGCTTCCGCTTCCTTCAAGGCGCCCCTTCACCGGGGCGCCTTTTTTGTTGCCCGGTGTCGTCGATTCCCACCTCGACGAACCCCCATCCAAACCCCAAATCCCCCGTACGGGCGCAGTCTTGCTGCGCCCATTCCGCGCGAAGCGCGGAATCCTCATCGAATCACCGACGCCGCGGAGTGAATCGCGTCGTTCCCCCTCGACGCGCTCGGTCTGCCCGCCAATCCAATCTCCAAATCCCCCGCGTACGGGCGCGGTCCTGGCCGCAACCTTCTCTTGCAGAAATCTTGCGTGAGTTCGCGTGCCGACACGCAACAACCCCCGCGCGCTGCAGGAACGCGTGCGGCATCTTCCTGACAAAACATTCAGGTTACCACGCACGAATCCTGCTCCCGCGAAACGCGCGCGACAACAAGTGCGCCGGCGCGGAAAAAAAAGGTGCGCGGATGCGGGAAACATTTCGCCCGCGTCACTTCCCGCGCGAAATATTTTCCGCGCGCGAACTTCGCGGGGAAGAAAATTTTTCCGTCAAGAACATATTCGAACATTTTGCTGCGGGCGGGCAAAATCCTGTTCCCAGAGGGAGAATCGCGGCGCGCGGCAAAGGAAATTTCACGCGAACGCAAACACGAGGCCGTCAACCCCGTGTCCACAAAAAAAGTCACAGGAAATTATCAAAACCCGCCGGAATTCTGTTTGACGGGGGTTGGCGCGATTTCCATTAGTTGTGGTCAAGGTTCCGGGCATCCACATCCTGTGGTGGTCGACAACGTGTTGGGAAGTTTTAGCAACTTCAGCTCGCTAAAGCTTTTTGGCCGTCGCTAGACCACGGGACACACATCTCTTTTCCCCAAAAAAGACCGTTTTACCAGAAGGCTACCGCCATGCAAAAATCATTCTCCGTCGGCACCAAGACGTTCGTCCTCGATCAGGACAAGGCCGAAGCCGCGTTCGCGGCCAAGAAGGTCATCAACGGCCGCCAGGTTCCCTACTTCAACATCCTCCCCCTGAAATTCCAGTGGGCCTACGATCTCTACAAGACGATGAAGGCGAATCACTGGGAGCCGGAGGACATCCCGATGGGCAAGGACATCGAGCAGTGGCGCGATCCCAAGACCGTCTCCGACATCGAGCGCTGGATCATCCGCATGGGCATCGGCTATTTCTCCGCCGCCGAGGGCATCGTCGGCGACAACATCCAGCACGTCGTGCGCGAGATCGTCACCGCCCCCGAGCTCAAGCTCGTCCTCGGCCGCCACGCGCACGAGGAGAACATCCACGCCGACTCGCTCCTCTACATGATCTCCTCGCTCGGCATCAACCCGCACGAGTGCGAGGCGATGTTCGAGGACATCAAGTCCATCGAGCGCAAGAACGAGTTCGTCAACAAGGTCAGCCGCGACCTCCGCCGCGACCTCGACATGACCCAGCCGGCGAACAAGAAGCTCCTCGCGAAAAACATCTTCGTCTTCGGCCAGTGCATGGAGGGCACCCAGTTCTACGGCCTCTTCGGCATGGTCCTCTCCCTCTACCGCCAGAACAAGTTCCCGGGCATCGGCCAGATGTTCCGCTACACCCTCCGCGACGAGTCCAACCACATCGAGCTCTTCCGGAATCTCTTCATGGACCTCATCGAGGAGAACCGCGAGATCTGGACCGACGACTTCAAGGAGGAGCTTCGCCGCACCATGGCCGAGGGCATCGTGCTGGAGAAGGACTTCATCCGCGACTGCCTGCCCGTCAACGCCGTCGGCCTTTCGATCGAGGAATTCCTCACCTACATCGACTACATCGCCGACCGCCGCCTCGAGGGCGTCGGCCTCGCCCCGCTTAACCCGGGCATCAAGAATCCCCTCCCCTGGCTCGCCGAGATGATGGACATCAAGAAGGAGCAAAACTTCTTCGAGGGCCGCGTCACCGAGTACCAGAAATCCTCCGCGCTCGCCGTCGCGAGCGACGACGAGCTCTAAGTTTCGTCCCCGCGTCATGCTCCCGTTCGCTTCCGCTTGCCTCAATTCCCCTCTGGAGAGGGGTGCCCTTCAGGGCGGGGTGTGTCGGCGCGATCTCGCCTGAGCCCCGCGCTCAGTCCGGCCCTCCCGCCGTCCCCCGACCCGCCATCTCCGGCTTCCTCCCTTTCCACCCGCAACCTTCCTGTCTCCCAGTCCTTACCAGGTCTCCGGTCTCAGGTCTCAGGTTTCTCCGCCTCCTCCACTCCCTCCGACTGTCGCCCGCCTTACCTTTTCAGGTCCCAGGTTTCAGGCCTCAGGTCTCTCCGCCTCCTTCAGCTCTTCAGCCCTTCAGCCATCCCCCTCCTATGAGCAATCCCGTCGCCCAAGACCTTGCCCTCAAGAAACTTACCGTAGCCCCGCAGGATCAGAAACCCAACTACAACTGGCGTGACATCGTCCGCGAGGAGGACGTCGCCGTCCCCGAGGTCCAGGTCCTCTGCCCGCACGGCGAAGAGCGCTTCGACCTTGCCGAGGTCGCCGACACCGTCGGCCGCTCCCTCGCCAACCTCCTCGCGGCCCGCGGCGAGAAGGACATTTTCTCCGACAAGAACCAGCGCTTCGTGGCCGACGTGACCCGCGAGGTCGCCTCCCACCTCACCAAGCGCGCCCTCGAGCGCGGCCCGATCCGCGTCTCCCTCCACGACCTCTACGTGCTCATCGAAAAGACCCTCGTCGACAACAACGCCTACGACGTCGCCAAGAGCCTCCTGCTCAAGCGCGCCTCCAAGCTCAACGCCTCGCGTGACACCCACGGCGTCAGCGTCCGCCTCATCCGCCGCAACCATCAGGTCGTGCCCTGGAACGAGGCCAAGATCGAGATCGCCATCCGCAAGGCCTTCCTCTCCCTCCAAAAGGACCCCGCCCCCGCCTCCGCCATCGCCCGCGCCGTCAGCGAACGCGCCCGCCAGGTGAAGCAGGCCTTCCTCCACATCGAGGAGGTCCAGGACATGGTCCAGGAGGAACTCATGAAGTCCGGCCACTACAAGGTCGCCGAGGACTACATCCTTTACCGCGCCCACCGCGCCGCCGCCCGCGCGGCCGCCGGCGAGAGCACCGAGGCCCCCACCGCCGCCGCGCCGGCCGCCGCCCAGCCGACGATGGTCGTGGTCACGAAGTCCGACAACACCACCTTCCTCTGGAACGGCGAGGACCTCAAGAAGCGCATCGAGTTCGCCTCCATCGGCCTGGAGCTCTGCCTCTCCGCCGACGAGATCGAGACCGAGCTCCGCCGCGCCCTCTTCGACAACATCGCCCTCGGCGACCTCAACAACACCATCGTCCTTAACGCCAAGACCCTGATCGAGAAGGACGCCGACTTCGCCAAGTTCGCCGGCCGCATCCAGCTCAGCTACATCTATGAGGAGGTCCTCGGCTGGGACATCGTCAAGGACGGCATCGGCAAGCTGAAGGAGTTCCACCAGCGCGGCTTCGCCCGCTACGTCGAGCGCGGCATCGACATCAAGCGCCTCACCCCCCGCCTCAAGGAGTACGACCTCCAGAAGATCGCCGCCGCCCTCGACCCGACCGCCGACCTCGAGTTCGACTTCCTCGGCATCCAGACCCTCTACGACCGCTACCTGATCATCGACAAGACCGGCAAGCGCTCGCGCCGCCTCGAGACGCCCCAGTTCTTCTGGATGCGCGTCGCCATGGGCCTCTTCCTCGACGAGAAGAAGAAGGGCCGCGAGGACTGGGCCATCCGCCTCTACGACCTCTACAAGAGCCGCCGCTTCTGCAGCAGCACCCCGACCCTCTTCAACTCCGGCACCCTCCACAGCCAGCTGTCCTCCTGCTACCTCTACTACGTCGACGACACCATCGAGGGCATCTTCCAGCGCGGCATCGCCGACAACGCCTACCTCTCCAAGTGGGCCGGCGGCCTCGGCGGCTCCTGGACCTCCGTCCGCGGCACCGGCGCGCACATCGCCGGCACCAACGGCGAGTCGCAGGGCGTCATCCCCTTCCTGAAGCTCCACAACGACCAGCTCGTCGCCGTCAACCAGGGCGGCAAGCGCAAGGGCTCCGGCTGCGCCTACCTCGAGTCCTGGCACAACGACATCTTCGAGTTCCTCGAACTCCGCCGCAACACGGGTGACGACCGCCGCCGCACCCACGACATGAACACGGCGAACTGGATCCCCGACCTCTTCATGAAGCGCATGGAGGCCCGCGGCACCTGGACCCTCTTCCGCGCCAACGAGACCGCCGACCTCCATCACCTCTACGGCCGCAAGTTCGAGGAGGCCTACCTCCGCTACGAGAAGCTCGCCGAGGAGGGCAAGATCCAGGGCCACAAGATCGAGGCCCTCGAACTCTGGAAGAAGATGCTCTCGATGCTCTTCGAGACCGGCCACCCGTGGATCACCTTCAAGGATCCCTGCAACGTCCGCTCCCCGCAGGACCACGTCGGCGTCATCCACAGCTCCAATCTCTGCACCGAGATCACGCTCAACACTTCGAACGACGAGACCGCCGTCTGCAACCTCGGCTCCGTCATCCTCGACTCGCACCTCAAGCCCGACGGCTCCCTCGACCTCGAGAAGCTGCGCGACACCATCCGCGTCGCCGTCCGCGCCCTCGATAACGTCATCGATATCAATTACTATCCGACCGAGGCCGCCAAGCGTTCCAACCTCCGCCACCGCCCGATCGGCCTGGGCGTCATGGGCCTGGCCAACGCGCTTTACCTGAAGGGCATCCCCTTCGCCTCGCAGGAAGCCGTCGAGTTCAACGACGAGTTCATGGAGGCCATCGCGCACTACGCCTACGAGGCCTCGTCCGACCTCGCCGCCGAGCGCGGCACCTATTCGACCTATAAGGGCTCGAAGTGGGACCGCGGCCTGTTGCCCCCCGACACCGTCGACCTCCTCGAACAGGAGCGCGGCCTGCCCATCCAGGTCCCGCGTGGCGGCCGCCTGAACTGGGAGCCGCTCCGCAAGAAGATCGCCAAGCAGGGCATGCGCAACAGCAACGTCCTCGCCATCGCCCCCACGGCCACGATCTCGAACATCACCAACACCTCCCCCTGCATCGAGCCCACGTACAAGAACCTGTACGTGAAGAGCAACCTGTCCGGCGAGTTCGTGGTGTTGAACCCGTTCCTTGTGAAGGACCTCAAGGCCCGGAAACTCTGGAACCAGGAGATGATCGACGCCCTGAAGTACTTCGACGGCGAGTTGAAGGACATCGAGGCCATCCCCGCCGACCTCAAGGCCCGGTACCTCACCGCCTTCGACGTCGAGTTCAAGTGGGTGATCGACGCCGCCGCCCGCCGCCAGAAGTGGATCGACCAGGCCCAGTCCGTGAACCTCTGGCTCAAGACCCCCGACCTGAAGACCCTGTCCCACATGTACCGCTCCGCCTGGCACGGCGGCCTCAAGACGACCTATTATTTGAGGACGTTGGGTGCTTCGAACATCGAGAAAGCCACCGTCACCGTCAAAAAAGAGGTCCGTGGCGCCGCCGGCGAAACCAAAGCCGAAACCGCCACCCGCGACGCCCTCAGCTCCAGCCGCTCCCCGATGCCCATCGCTTCCGACATGACCCAGCCGCCGTTCTTGCCGCGCCAAAGCTCCGAAGGAGCGACGGCGGGCGCGATCGCCTCGACTAACACCACGGTCACGGCTCCGGCTATTCCGCAGTCCCAGCTCTCAGCTCTCAGCTCTCAGCCCTCAGCTGACGCGCCCAAGCGCGTCTACTCCGCCGAGGAAAAACGCGTGTGCAGCATTGAGGCGATGAAGCGGGGTGAAGAGTGCGAGGCTTGTCAGTGAGAACCGATCACACCCTCTAAACCTCCGGCCGCGGGCGACGAAAGTCACCGCGGCCTTTTCATATGGCTGATATCCCTGCTATTTACGACTTTCTTCAAGACCGCCTCAAAAATCCGGGCCCACAGTCCGGAGGTGATATCTACGAGTATCGGTTCCTGCTCAGTGGCTGCGCATTTAATGGGGACCTCAACGGAGATTACTCAAAATCCACGCTAGGCGGGCTATTGCTTGAGGAGCCATTCCCGCTTTGGAAAGTTGGACAATCCTTCGAAGACTATCCGCAGGAACTAGCAGCTTGGATCAAGGTGGCGCCAGTAACCTATAAAAGTGGGATAATGACTACCGTCGGATCGCCGCACGAGGCTGTTGCTGATGATCTTGCCGCGTTGCTGACGCTCTTCTTCCGTCGTCTCGTTACCGTAATTGGACCGACATCGGTAACATTGCCACACCCATACAACCGGCCGCCGGTCCAATCGCCACTACCACAACCATTGGCGCTCGCAGCTAGGGAGACCTATGCTTGGCCTCGATTGCCTTTGACCGTAATCTACGGGGCCGAAGCACCGCACTTTCGAAATCCAAACCCTAAAGAGATTGATGTCTCTCCAATTGCGTTGCGGGCCTTCTTTGTGATGCTCGCGAAGCATCGATATGGCGGACAGATTATCGCCGGCGCACGACTGTATCACCGAGCACTGGAGTCACTATTCAAACACACTGACGTCAGCTATCTCCTCCTCGTATGCGCCGCAGAGGCAGTGGCAACGGCCGAAATGCGCTATCGAACACCCGCGGAGATCGCCGACCTGGTCACGACGAAAAGCGTGCGAACGTGTGCCGAATCATTGCACCTTCCTGCGGACGCAGTCGCCGCACTCGTTGCAGCCGCCACTGATAATCCGATGACGAAAGAAAAATCGAAACGAGAGATGTTCACGGATTTTCTTCTGACCCGTGGGGCCGATCACGCGAAACAAGCACCTCTGTTTAATCCAGACATCCTAGACATCTTCAAAGTGCAGGACGAAAAGGCCGCGCTCCGCGAAGCCTATCAAGCAAGGAGTGGATTCGTCCATGCTGCTCGGCCTTTTAGGGACTCAGCACTAGTCGGAACTACAGGTGGAATTTCAGTTTTCGCAATGCTGGAGGTTATGGTTGGAGAGCCTCGAAAGTCTGCCCCCTCGATACTTTGGCTGGAGCGCGTTGTTTCGACCGCTCTCTTGAACTTCATCGCCGAATCTGCGAAACTATAGACTCGCCACCGCTCAAGCCGAGCGGAAGGGTCCGAGATTTGCGGGTTGGGGCTCGCATGCGAATCAGGGCCAACCCAGGTATGCGGTCGAGTAAAAGGTGCCGTGGCTTGGGGTTTGGGTTCTTGCACAATGCCGCCAACCACGCCTCACACTGCGACCTCCTTATCCCACTAGTTATTCACCGATGCGGAGAGAACACGCCACCGATCGGCCTCCAGATACATCAGACCATTATCTTCCAATATTTGAGTATGCGGCCATGCCCGATAGTAAGAATAGGTCGATATGGCTGTCCGGAATATTCGCTCCTCTGCGGCACTCGGCAGGATGATCTCGACCTGCTTATGTTCGAAGGAAAATTCTTTGCAGCGAAGCCTCCACTCCAATTCCCATCTCCAATCACTTGGAGGATTCCGATCTAGTTCGAACCTGACATGCCGCCAGCGGTGCTCTGGATCCATTGCGAAGTAATCGCCTTCTGATTGATGCTTCACTGGCATGCCACCGAGCTTGCAGATTTGGTTCTTTCTGAAACGTAAACCAAAACAGGAGTAGCGGGCGCCATGATGAGAACCGCAGCCGGGTCGCATCAGGATATCGAGCGGTGCTTCAGTGAAGGACACGCAATGTTCCTTTCCCTTCACAAAGCCAGTTCCGCCTAGCAGTCGCTTCTCGTGAACAATCTTTAGTAAAACCTCCAAAGCGCTGTGGTCTTCTGTGGGCTTCGTGAAATGGATCAGATGTCCGTCAAGATCTACTCTGTTCGGCTGAAGCATATCAACGGGAGCAAGTTTTGCTTGCTATAGACTCTATCGTCAACGCCTAGCCAAGGCCGAGCCAAAGGGGCCGGCGCATGCGGTCTGTGGTCCGCTGTCCGTCAAACAGGGCAACTCCAGCCCGACCCCCTCCGGCGCCGAGCCCAGGACGTCAGGTCTTGACTCTTGACTGCCCAACTTGGAAACGCCGTCCGTCCGCTCATTGTCAACAGTCGAGACCTGACGTCCTCGGGCTTATCTTCAGACCGTAACAGAGGTCGAGCAAGGGGGGCTCAACCCGCCCCCTCGCTCCGCCCTTCGGATCGGCCCGAGGTGTTCGGTTCGGCATTCGATTATCGGATCGCTTGGCACACACGAGGATGCTTTTCTCACCCCGTGAACTCTACCCTGGCCTCGTCGCCGGCGCTCGCCGCGCCACGAACTCCTACGCTCGACGAAGTTAGTCAGGCTATAAAAGACGGGCAACCGCCCACATGGGGTGACCGTGATTGGACCGTGGGAATCAAAGCCAGTGTGGCCAAACTTGGGATCATGGCTGGGTGGAAAGTCTGCACGAGCAGCGTGAACGGCATCGATCGTGAGTGCGAATGGCTCTTCGATCAAACATGGTTCCACAACGGAAATGGTATGCTGAGAGAGGTGGGTCTCGTGTTGGAATCGGAATGGGGCAACTTTCAGGAGGTTCGCTACGATTTCGAGAAGCTGCTCGTGGCCCGCGCTCCGATGAAGGTGATGATCTATTGTGACGAGAAGCTGGATTGTGCCGAATCTTTTGAGAATCTGGGACTCGGGATGCGCCACTATAAACATCAGGACGCCAGCGAACGATTTCTGGTCGCTTGCTGGCGCGGAGCAGCGAAGCGGTTCGATTTTCGCCGGTTCGCCGGAGATGGCGCACCGCTGCCTTAGGGCCGGCCGGAAGGGGTGGCCGAGCCGACGGGGTCGGGTTGTGGGGTGTGGGGTTTCTATCGGCGAGAAACCTGGAGCACCGGCTCACGCAGGGGAAGCCACAGCCAGCAACCGCCATAGGCTGAGCCGAACACGTCGGCCGAGCCGACGGGGTCGGGTTGTGGGGTGTGGGGATCGTCGGTTTGATTACGGACAAATTACGACCCGGGGCTTCGCTTGCCACCGCCCACCCCGCAAGCTGGCCCAGGCCCCGCGCCCTTCGCCTCGAATCCGAGAACGGTTCCTATCACGTCATCAACCGCGGCAACTACCGCGAGCCGGTATTTGCCGAGAATCTATCAGCCGACTATGTCCTTGCCGGTACGATCCGGACTGGTAGTTCTTTTTAACCAAGCTAGGGCCGGCTTGCATAGGAAGCCCATGGCCCAAGAACCCTATAGCTCGGATTTTATCTACGAGCATCTACAGCAGGAATACGATCGTGAGATTGAGCGACTGAATCGTTTTCGCGAACGGCTAGGATTTGTCTGCGGATTTTGTCTCCTCCTTGGTGGCGGCGTAACTTCGTTGATTTCTTCATACACATTGGCGTTCGAAAGTCATTTTTGGCGCGATCTAGTCTTTGCCGTTAGCCTCGCGACCTCCGCCGCTTTCTTCATCCCCTCGATCATTCATCTTGGGCAATGCACTTTGCCGAAATTCAAATTCGCCAATGTAGATTCCGGCCTTGTCTATCTCGAAAGCTACAAAACTTGGAAAGCGTATGCTGCCAAGCTTCCGGAATCTTCGAAGCCTGATGTGGACGGATTGTTTAGGGACAAACTATGCGAAACATTCGCCAAAGCCGCGTCTCACAACCGGAAACTGACAGAGGAAAAGAATGACCGGCTCTATCAGGCTACCCGTTCGGCTTTCCATGCCGCTCTAGTTCTGATCATTCCTGCAATTTGCGTGGTTGCTAAACAATACGACCCTGAGGTTCCCGCTCAGATTCAAATCAAAGATCCAATCCAAACAAAATTACTGCCATGAGTGACGATCCAGATGATCAACCGCCTCCTCCGCCGCCCTCTGATCCAGTATTCATAACTGAGGGAGCATTTAACGAACGAAGCGCCCCACCGCCGCCCCCTCCACCGCCGCCCCCTCCACCGCCTGCGCCTCCTCAAAGATAGGGGCCGAGCCGAAGGGGTCGGGATCCTGGAAGGGGTCGGGCCTCACCTTGCACCTCGCGACTTCCGAGGCTGACTGATTTACGAGACAGGTTGGCCGGTCTCAGTTCGCCTGCGCCCAGAGCGGGGCCGGGCCGAAAACGTCAGGTCAGGACATTGGACAATGCCGCTGCGACGCGCTCCCCTGTCTCAAGTCCTGACCTGACGTGGTGGCGGGCCGCCGTCCTTCGCGCTTCCCTTGTGTCGGATTGACCTCGTGCCATCGCGCATTAGCCCTGTTCCCATGCTGGCCCGCTTTTCCGCGTTGATCCTCCTGGCGGGATTCTGTTGTGCGGGAGCAGCCGAGCCCAAGGCCAGGCCGCGGCTGACGCCGCCGGTGGTGAGCGAGGTCAAAGGGGAAGTGACCCAACCGGCTCTCGATGCCGGGTCCGCGCCCGCCTTCCGTTCCTTTGACGATTTTCTCCAGACGGAAGCGCGGCGGTCGCGCGGACTGGAAGCGGTCCGGGTAAGTTCCGCGGTGCGGGCAGAGGCGAGTGGCGCGGAGAAAACCGGGCAGGCGTCCAAGGACGCGAATCCCGCGTCGCCGCAAACGGATCCTGATGTCCTGGTCCTGCCGAAGATCGAAATCACCGCGGAGAAGTTGACGAAACTGGGGGAAAAGCTCGCCGCGCTGGAAGCGCAGCAATCATGGGAAGAACGTTCCGCGGAAACGTGGGATCATCCGACCGTGGTGGACGCCATCCTGAATCCCCCGCTCTTCGGGTTGGGCAGCTACTCCGCGGGCGGGCGCGCTGGCACCGCCCGGCACCGGGTTGAAGTCGCGCGCTGGGTGAGAATCCTGGAAATTTCCCTCGAGGAAGCAAAGACGTCCGCGGACAAGGCGCGCATTCAGGCCGAAATCGACAGCATCAAGGAAATCGCGAGATATTGGGAGTTGCCAGTGGGAGAGCGCTCGGCGGCGCAGGCCAAGTTGCCCTGATGGGAACCGAGCCAAACACGTCAGCCGAGCAAAAGGGCCGAGCCGACGGGGTCGGGTTGTGGGGTGCGTGGTTGCCTGTTGGAGACGGCCAGAGGGATCAGGTCGCTTGGCGCCCAATGGCATGGCTGCGGCGGAGGTTGAAATCGCGGGGCATTGATTGGGCATCAAGCGACCTGACCCGAATGGCGCTTAGATAAGGCCCGAGTGCAGCAGGGCGGTGTGTTCACCGCAGTCGCCGGGAGGCGGAAACACGCATGCGGTGGCGGGGCCGGTTGAGCAGGAGAGCCGCCGGGGCCGGGTTGTGGGGTGTGGGATGCCAATCGACAAGGCGGCTGAAGTGCCCGTCATAAGGGCGGGCAGACCGCAGCCAGGACCCGGCATGAATTTGGACGCGAGACACATTGCCGGCGCGATGGGTTGGCTCGTTCCGCATACCCCACAACCCGACCCTCTCGCGGCCATCCGCGAAAATCAAGTGCTGCCCGGTTGGAATCCCGATCGCATAGAATCGCCCAACGCCTCAATAGCGCGTTCGAACTGTACATTGCTGTCTGCCTTTCTGAAGGCCGTTATCCAGAGTTGGATTTCCCTGACCTGGCCCTCCGCAAAGGGAGGAAAGGAAACCAAGTGTTTCTGGCCTTTGAGGGGAAAGCGCAGGGCCTCGCCAAAGGCCTGGCTTTGGCTTCCCCGTTTTCTTCCGTAGACATGGAAGTGCATGTGCTGGACCGCTGATTCATCCAGACTCCAATTCCCATTCTCCTGATAGTTGATCCAGTTTACTCCCAGGAAATGCCTCAGGATGCTGGCCGAAATGATCGTAAGGTAATCAATCTCGAGCAACTCCGCCGCTGTGAGTTGCGTACGGTCACTGACACACCGTTTGGGCATCACCAACAGATGCCCCCCGTCCTCCTTTGGGATATGTGCCGCATATGGGTTGATGATTGCAGAGTGCGCTCGCACGTAGATGGGTGTGCCGTGAGCATGCATGGGGGAACAATCTCCGTTTGGGGGCTATATTGCTGTCAGGGTCGGCAAATCGGGCATCTCCTTGGAGTATTTCATCTTCAAGGTCAGGAAATGCTCATTGATTGCCTTTCCGAAAACACTTTCATCATCGCATACCTGATAGGGCGTGGTGGCACCCGATTTGTTGGCGAGCACCGGGCTCCAGAGCATTTTGTCATCCGATTGTAGTAAGCCGACGCCAAAAGGATGCTGGGTCAAGTAAACCGTAAAGTAAGCCCGGTCACGCAGGCTCAGTCTCGCCCGGAAATACTGAAATACCGCAATGGACTCCGCCGCGGAGACTGCCGGCTGCTTCCCATGAGGGTAGGTTTCATCCGGCCTGACCGGCGTCGCGGCCGATGTTGGATCGCAAATGATCAGCTCCACCGCCACCTTGCGCTGGCTGATCAGCGCTTCCATCAGGTTGAGGGCGTTTTCACTCGCCAAGGAAGGCAGGCTCACGCCAATTCCCCGGATCACCCGGCGGGATTCGCCCAGGAAACGCAGCTGCTCAAATTCCGCCCGGGATGCCCCCATTTGTGATATCTCCAGATTGCCGGCCAACCGAGGCGCCTCGTTGAGCGTGATCCAGTAGCCAATGCCGATCGATACGAGCAGCACACATAAGTAAATCGCCACCTTGAGCGGCACATACGCCCGGAGCAGGTCCATGCCGCCGAGTGGATCGAGCAAAGCCCAGACCGCTCCGACAGTCCCCAAGACAATCGAGATGAATTTTATTACTCCAGGATTCATTGGTTAGATCTTGCAGGTTAGGAGGTGCTTCAGCTTCCGTGGCGATGCATCCGCATATTGCCGGAAATAGGCTAGCAGGGATCCTTGGCTTCTGTGATCGGGCGTGGGAACATTGCCCTGCAAGATGGCCCTGCCACCATTGCGCAGCACGGCCTCGGCATAGTGGTCCTCATAAGGGATTACGGCCCGGACCGCATCATTGGTGTCACCGGATCCATGCGGGATCATGATCATGTTCTCATCCATCGCCGATGTAGGGCCCCATCGAGAACGCACACACGGCGCGCGATGGAGCTCAATTCCCTGGGTGCAGAAAAGCAGCGGCTCGCCCAGACCGATCATGATGGGAACCCCGTTCCGGATGCTTTCCTTGGACAGCAGATAGGCGCCCAGCAACATCGTTCCGGCATCGCGGAGTCCCTGATGGGTCTCATGAAAGATTATTCGCGATGCCGGCCAAAGCTGCCGGCCTAAGTTTTCCCGGTTCCGTTTAATCAACGCTTCGATCTGCTGATATCTCGAACAATAGGCCACCGCATCTTCATCGAGCAGGAGGTCAACCTGACCGTGAGGCGTGGCGATGCGCCTCATCCGCAATCGCAACGAACGATTGATTTCAGGATACAGGCTGCCTCTCGGGTTATCTGGATCCTTGGCACGCGCCGTCCCTCCGTGTATGAGGCCATAATAACGCCCGCGGCTATTGTAGACGGCAATGAAGTGATTCCCTCCATTATAATCCCAGGTTTTCGGACGATTTTTGCGCGCACGAATAATCCTCTCAACGAAAGCGGCTTCCTCGTAATTTTGTCCAATATCGCAAAGCAGAACACCACAACCATTCGGCCTCAGGCCGGGTAGCGCCAAGCGACGCGCTGAAGTCCAAAATAGTATGCCTCCAAAGACAAATCCGTCGTTGGTGCGCCCCGCATTGCTGGAAACGGAGAGTTCCGGCCCAATATAGAAGCGAAAATCCGCTTCGAGGCGGGCCATTCTACAAGCCTGCTGCAGACGAGACACCATGATGCCCGCTCTTTTCTGAGCATAGATACCCAATGCATCCCAAAGAATTGGCATAAAAAAAAGCCCCTCCGCTTTCGCAGAATGGCCCACCCGAAGAATTTCGGAGCGTCATGCCTGAATCAAGCCAAGAACAAAAACTCCCGCCGGACTCTCCAGTGACCAAGCCGAACACGTCGGGTCAGAGGCCGAGCCGAAAGGCCGAGCCGAAAGGGTCGGGCTGTGGGGTGTGGGATGCCAATCGACAAGGCGCCTGAAGTGACCGTCACAAGGGCGGGCAGACCGCAGCCAGGGCGGCCGGAGGGGGTCAGGCTGCTTTATTCCCGATTTCCGTCGGCCACTGTCCGTCAAATCAGGGCAACCCTAAGCTGGGTTTCCCCCGATATTTCGGACAGTGGTGCAGGGGTGATTTAGTTTAGTTGGGATTCAAAGTTGGCTGGACTGAGATAGCCAAGGCTCGAGTGGAGCCGGCGGCGGTTGTAGAAGCTTTCGATATAGTGGAAGAGCG
>DASZPS010000137.1:0-6829 GCA_035549955.1 Lacunisphaera sp.
CTGCGCGACAGCCTCGATGGACCGGATGGCGCTTCGGGTTGAAAAGCTCTGGACTCTGAGCTCTCAGCTCTCAGCTTTCAACCGGTGTCCGAATTCCTCCAACAACTGCTCAACGGCCTGTCTCTCGGGGCCATCTATGCGCTGATCGCGCTTGGTTATACGATGGTGTACGGGGTGTTGCGTTTCATCAATTTCGCGCACTCCGACGTCTTCATGGTGGGCGCCTTTATCGGGTATTACCTCGGCCAGCATGTGCCCGAAAACACCGTCTGGGGCGGGTTGCTGGTGCTGACGGCGGCCATGATCGGCTGCGCCTTGCTCGGCATGCTCATCGAGCGCCTGGCCTACCGCCCCCTGCGGGGTGCGGCGACGCTCAACGTCCTGATCACCGCCATCGGCGTTTCCCTCCTCCTGGAATATTCGGGACAGGTGTTCTTCGGCGCGACGCCCCGCACCTTCCCGTCGGTGTTCCCGTCCACCAATTTCAGCTTCGGCGACCTCGTCATCTCGTCGAACCAGGTGATCGTGATCGTCGTCACCGCCCTGCTCATCGTGGGACTGCAGTTCATCGTCTACCGCACGAAGATCGGCACCGCGATGCGGGCCGTCGCGCTGAACCCGCGGGCCGCGCAGCTGGTGGGCGTGAACAACGATGTCGTCATCTCCTTCACCTTCGGCCTCGGCTCGGCCCTCGCCGGCGCCGGCGGCATCCTGTACGCGATGAATTACCCCTCGATCGACCCGCTCATGGGCGTGATGCCCGGCCTCAAGGCCTTCGTCGCGGCCGTCCTCGGCGGCATCGGCAACATCCCGGGCGCCGCCCTCGGCGGCCTGCTCCTCGGCACGGTCGAAACCTTCGTGAACGGCAGCCAGTGGTCGACGTACAAGGACGCCATCGCCTTCGCCATTCTCATCATCATCCTGCTCTTCCGGCCCGCCGGCCTGCTGGGCAAGGTCAGCGTGGAGAAAGTCTGAGTCGAACCACCACGGATTACACGGATGAACACGGATAGACTCTCCCACCCCCGCTCCCGTCATCCTGAGCGCAGCGAAGGATTCAAGCGTCCTGGCACGTCTTCCTCCCACCGTGGATCCTTCGCTGCGCTCAGGATGACACTACTGGGGAATTCATCCGCTCCATCCGCGTCATCCGCGGAAAGGTTTATTGTCTGACCCCATGCCGCGCCCGCACCTCTACTTGCTCATCGCGCTGCTGGCCGCCTTCGGCATTTCGCATTTCTCGGACCGGATCGATCCCTACCACCTCGACGTCCTCATCGGCATCGGGATCAACATCATCCTCGCCGTCTCGCTCAACCTGGTGAACGGCTACACCGGCCAGTTCTCGCTTGGCCACGCCGGCTTCATGTCGGTCGGCGCTTACCTCGCCGCGGCCGTTTCGCTCAACCTCGGCCCGCGCTTCCTGGGCGATGAAGGCGGCACCGCGCTGCAGCAAGGCTTCCTTTTCCTCGGGGCCCTGCTCGCCGGCGGCCTCGGCGCCGCCCTGGCGGGCCTGCTGGTCGGCGTGCCGTCGCTCCGGCTGAAGGGCGACTACCTGGCGCTCGTCACGCTTGGCTTTGGCGAGATCATCCGCGTCATCTTCCAGAATGTTGAATTCCTCGGCGGGGCGCTCGGGCTCAACGGCATCCCGGCCTACACCTCCATCTTTTGGGTGCTGGCCGTCGGCGCGGTCACCGTATTCACCGTGCTTTGCCTGGTCCACTCCACGTATGGCCGCGGTTTTCTTGCCACCCACGACGACGAGGTGGCCTCGGAGGCGGTCGGCCTCAACACCACCCGGTACAAGATCGTCGCCTTCGTCGTCGGCGCCTTCTTCGCGGGCGCGGCGGGCGGGCTTTACGGACACTTCAAGATGACGATCACCCCCACCGGCTTCGATTTTACCAAGAGCATCGAGATCGTGGTGATGGTCATCCTCGGCGGCATGGGCAACACCGTCGGCGTCATCCTCGCCGCCATCCTGCTCACCCTGCTACCCGAAGTGCTGCGCCCGATCGCGGAATACCGGATGATCATCTACTCCCTGCTGCTCGTCGTCCTGATGATCGTGCGCCCGCAGGGCCTGTTCAATTTCAAGTGGGGCAAGGCGAAATGATCACTATCCCATCATTGTCGTTATTCCTGGAGGCGGGGTGCCCTCACCCCGCGGGATGTCGCGATCGTTTCAACTCGCGGGGTGAGGGCACCCCGCCTCCATCGATCCGCCCCTGATGCCCGCTCTCCTCCAACTCAACCAGGCGACGATCAAGTTCGGCGGCCTCACCGCGGTGAGCGCCGTGGACTTTGCCGTCGGCGAGGGCGAGCTGTGCGGCATCATCGGCCCCAACGGCGCCGGGAAGACCACCGTCTTCAACCTCATTACCGGTGTCTACCAGCCGACCTCCGGCTCAGTCGAGTTTGACGGACGCCCCCTCGCCGGGCTCCGCGTCAACGAGATCGTCGAGCGTGGCATCGCCCGCACCTTCCAGAATATCCGGCTCTTTGGCTCCCTCTCGGTCTTCGACAATGTCCGCGTCGCCTGCAACCTCCACCGCGAGACGGGGGCCATTCATTCGCTCATTCGCCTCGGGGCCTTCCGCCGCGATGAGGCAGCCGTGGCCAAACGCGCCGAGGAACTGCTCGAAATCTTCAATTTGCGCCGATTCCGCGACGCGCCGGCCAAGAGCCTGCCCTACGGCGAGCAGCGCCGGCTCGAGATCGTCCGCTGCCTCGCGACCAAGCCCAAGCTCCTCCTCCTCGACGAACCGGCCGCCGGCATGAACCCCACCGAGAAGGTCGAACTCGTCCGCCTGATCCAGAAAGTGCAGAAGGAGTTCGGCCTCTCCATCCTGCTCGTCGAACACTCCATGAAGGTCGTCATGGGCGTCTGCCAGCGCATCGCCGTCCTCGACTACGGCGTGAAGATCGCCGAGGGCAACCCGGCGCAGATCCAGTCCGACCCCAAGGTCATCGAGGCGTACCTGGGCGAGGACCATCAGAAATCACTTTCCCATCACTAATCTCTTGAACCGCTAATTGACGCTAATCTCCGCTAATGGCCCAGTCCAATTCAGTTTTCTTGATTAGCGTCTCATCAGCGAAAATTAGCGGTTAACCTCCGATGCTTTCGGTTCAAAATCTCGAAGTCTGCTACGGCGCGATCAGCGCGCTGCGGGATGTGTCGTTCTCCATCGAGGCCGGGCGGATTGTCACGCTCATCGGCGCCAATGGCGCGGGCAAGACCACCACCCTGCGCACGATTTCCGGCCTGCTGCGCCCGAGGAAAGGAGCCATTGCCTTCAAGGGGGAGGACATCACGAAGCTGCCGCCGCACCAGATTGTCGCCCGCGGCCTGTGTCACGTGCCCGAAGGGCGCATGGTTTTCGCCAACCTGACCGTCGACGAAAACCTGGCCATGGGGGCGTACCTGCGCAGCGATGCCGCGAAAATTGCGGCGAGCCGCGAATATGTCTTCAGTGTCTTCCCACGCCTGAAGGAACGCCTGGCGCAGGCGGCCGGCACGCTTTCGGGGGGCGAGCAGCAAATGCTCGCCATCGGCCGCGCGCTCATGGGCGAACCCAAATTGCTCATGCTCGACGAGCCTTCGCTCGGCATCGCCCCGAAGCTCATCAGCACCATCTTCGAGAAGATCGTGGAGATTAACAAAAACCACGGCATCACCATCCTGCTCGTCGAGCAGAACGCCAATCTCGCCCTCGAGGTCTCGCACGATGCCTACGTCCTCGAAACCGGCGTGGTCGTGATGAAGGGCCCGTCCGCCGAACTCCGCGCCAACCCCGAGCTCAAGGCCGCCTACCTCGGCGGATAGGACAAAGGTGGGCGTGGGTCTCCGCACCAACGCCGGCTTGGGCGCCAACCTCACCCCAGGGACGCGACGAACTTGCGCCACCCGCTGAGCTTCACTTCCCACCCCTGCAAGGCCTCCAGGGCCGCCTCCGCACGCGCCGGCCTGCAACTGGGGTTGGTTCGACGCGGGGTTTACGGGATATCCAACTGATGGCCAAACCATGTGGGAGCGCGGCCGCAAGTCAGGCGAAACATGTTCTGCCGCCCCGCGGTCAGGCCGATTTCGGCAACCGGCTCACGCCCTTGCGCATCCCCGTTTCCAAACTACTCTTTTCACCATGAAAACAGGGTCCCTTCTCCTCCTCACCGTCGCGCTGGCCGGCGGAGCCGTCGCCGCGGTGATCGACGTCAACTTGCCCTGCAAGGACGTCCGCCTGAAGGACGGCACCGTCCTCGCGGAGGCGACGGTGAAGAGCTACAACAGCACGGCGAACACGGTCGTGCTCCTCGCCAACAAAGAGTTGACCAGCCAGCCGGCGGCCGGGTTGCCCGAGGAGGTCATCACGCGGTTGAAAGCCCTGCTGCCCGCGCAGTCGGGCGAGGAACAAGCTGCCGCCCGCGCCCGCGAAGCGGAAAATTACGACAAGGCCGTCAAGCGCGCCGAGCGCCGCCAGCAGGAGGCCGAGGAAGAAGCCCGCGCCACCCGCGCCGCCACCCTGAAGCTGAACGTGAAACAGGCCGAAACGGCCGCCAGCAAGGCTGACGCCACGCTCGAAGAAGTCGCCAAATTCGCCGCCGCCCAGGCCCGGATCTATTTCAACTACCAGGATGACCCGCTTTCCAACATCGGCGCGGTCATCGGTTCCGATCTCGTCCTCGACGACCCCGAGCCCGTGCCGGGCTGGACCGGTCGCTACCGCGTCGAGGGCACGGCCTACCGCCAATTCATCAACAACCAGGCCAGCGGCTATGGCCGCGGCGCCAAGGACTTCGAGATCCTGATCCAGACCCGCGACCGCAAGCGGCCGGAGGTCGTGGATATCCGGGTCAAGTAGGCGGAGCGCAGGATGCAGGGTCGCCGCGTGCGGCAACCTCACGCGCGAGGTCGGCGCAAGCGCCGACCCTGCATTAGGCACTATCCCGCCCCTTGATTTTTCCCGTTCGGCTACTAAGTTCTCCGCCCCTTTCCCACTCACTTTCACTTCACCACCATGTCCACCGCCACACCGCAAAAGTTCGAGTTCCAGGCCGAGATCAAGCAGTTGCTCGATATCGTCATCCACTCGCTGTACACGGAGAAGGAAATCTTCGTCCGCGAGCTCGTGTCCAACGCCTCCGATGCCCTCGAGAAACTCCGCCATACGCAGCTGACGGAAAAGGACATCGCCAACCCCGACCTCGGCCTCGAGATCAACCTCACGACCGACGACAAGGCGAAGACCTTGACGATCCAGGACTACGGCATCGGCATGACGCGCGATGAACTGGTTGAGAACCTCGGCACCATCGCCCATTCCGGCTCCAAGGCCTTCCTCAAGGCTCTCGGCGAGGGCGACCAAAAGAACGCCAACCTCATCGGCCAGTTCGGCGTCGGGTTCTATTCCGCTTTCATGGTGGCCAAGTCCGTGAAGGTCTATTCCCGCTCCTGGCGCCCGGCCGAGGCGGGCCACGTCTGGTCGAGCGATGGCTCCGGCAGCTACGAGATCGAGGAGGTGGAGGGCCTGACCCGCGGCGCGAAGATCGTCATCGAGCTGAAGGACGACTGCGCCGACTACGCCAACGAGGGCCGCATCAAGTCCATCCTCGAGCGTTACAGCGCCTTCGTCTCCTTCCCGATCAACCTCAACGGCAAGCGCATCAACACCGTCCAGGCCCTCTGGCTCCGCAACAAGAATGAGATCAAGGACGAGGAATACAACGAGTTCTACAAGTTCCAGGCCCACGCCTACGACGACCCGAGCCTGCGCCTGCATTTCAGCGCCGACGCCCCGCTCGCCATCAATGCGCTGCTCTTTGTCCCGCAGGAAAACACCGAGCGCCTCGGCTTCGCCCGGCTCGAACCCTCGGTCTCGCTTTACTGCCGCAAGGTCCTGATCGACGCCGCGCCGAAGGACCTCCTGCCCGAGTGGCTGCGCTTCCTCAAGGGCGTGGTGGACAGCGAGGACCTCCCCCTGAACATCTCGCGCGAGACGATGCAGGACAAGGCCCTCATCGAGAAGCTGAACAAGGTCATCACGAAACGCTTCTTGAAGTTCCTCGACGAGGAGGCCACGCAGCGCCCCGACTCGTACACGAAGTTCTACTCGAACTTCGGCATCTTCCTCAAGGAGGGCGCCGCGCTCGACTTCACCCACCGCGACCAGCTGATGAAGCTGCTGCGTTTCGAATCGTCGCTCACCGACAAGACCAAGCAGACCTCGCTCGCCGACTACGTCTCGCGCATGGGTGCGGACCAGAAGGAGATTTATTTCCTCGTGGGCGCCAACCGCGCCACCATCGAGAGCGGCCCCTACCTGGAAGCCTTCAAGGCCCGCAACCTCGAGGTGCTGTTCTGCTACGAGCCCGTGGACGAATACGTGATGAACAACGCCCGCACGTTCGACGGCAAGAAGCTCATCGCCGCCGACCACGCCGACGTGAAGCTCTCCGAAATCCCGAAAGGCGAGGGTGCGCTGTCCGAGGACGATACGAAGAAGCTCACCACCTGGCTGAAGGAAACGCTGGGCGACCGCGTGGCCGAGGTGAAGGCCAGCGACCGCCTCGTGGACTCCCCCGCGCTCGCCATCAACTCGGATCCATTCATGTCCGCCCACATGCGCCGAATGATGAAGGCGATGAACAAGGAGGGAGCCGACCTCCCGCAGAAGGTGAATCTCGAGATCAACCCGCGCTCGGCCGTGATGAAGCGCCTCTTCGAGACGCACACCACCGCCCCCGACCGCGCCAAGCTCGTCGCCGAGCAGATTCTCGACAACGCCCTCATCTCGGCCGGCATGCTGGAGGACGCCACGCCCATGGTCGC
>DASZPS010000138.1:0-2408 GCA_035549955.1 Lacunisphaera sp.
CATCCGCCCCAGGTACTCCAGGTTCCCATCCGGCAGCCACCTCGCCAGGTCCCCCGTCCGGTACAGCCGCGCCCCCGCCTCCCCACTGAACGGATCGGCAATGAACCTCTGAGCCGTCAACTCCGCACGGTTCAGGTACCCGCGCGCCACCCCTGCTCCCCCAACGTAAAGCTCCCCAATGACTCCCGGGGGCGCCATTTTGCCACCAGCATTTAAAACAAATAGTGTGTATCCAGGTAGTGGCTTTCCAATAAAACTGCCACAGCCATTCTCCACCTCACTCTGCCTCACCACACGGAACGTCACGTGGACCGTGGTCTCGGTGATCCCGTACATGTTTGCTATCTGCGGCGTCTGGTCTCCGTGTCGCTTCATCCATCCACGCAACCGGGAATAATTGAGTGCTTCGCCTCCAAAGGTGATCCAACGCAAGCTCTCCAGCTTCTCGCCCAAGCTTTCTTCCTCGGCAAAAACGGCGAACGCAGACGGTGTTTGGCTGAGGATCGTCACTTTTTCGCGTCGTAGCAGCTGGACAAACTCTGCAGGGGCTCGCGCCGTTTCCTCGGGGACAATCACTGCCCTGCCCCCATACAACAACGCACCCCATATTTCCCACACCGAAAAATCGAAGGCAAAGGAGTGAAACACACTCCACACATCCTTTGCGCACAGTGCATAGTGTTGGTTACAGCCCTCCAGCAGTTGGACGACATTGCGGTGCTCGACCATGGCCCCCTTGGGTTGGCCGGTTGATCCGGAGGTGTAGATAATATACGCCAAGTCGGCACTGCAGCCTTTGGACAGCTCTTCGCCCGATATCCCATACGTGGGCTCAGCCAAGAGATCTACCGTCGGGATTTCCCCAACCCACGTCGGCTTGAGCCGATGCACCAACACCGTCTTGCAGCCGCTGTCTTTCAGCATGAAGCGCAATCGATCTTCGGGATACGCCGGATCCAATGGCAGATACGCTCCCCCAGCCTTCAGGATGCCGAGCATCCCCACGATCGATTCCGCCGTACGCTCAGCCACCACACCGACCACAACATCCCGCCTCACCTGGTGTTGACGGCGCAACAATGCTGCCAGCCGCTCGCTGCGTTGGTCCAGTTCGCCATAGCTCATTTCCCCTCCTCGCCAACTCAGCGCCACACCCTCCGGCCTTCGCCTCGCCTCCACACCAAATAGGTCATGGATTGTTGCTGTCGCCCCTGCGGAGTTTGGTCCCGCACCCCAAGATCGCAGTTGTTGTTTTTCTTGCTCGCTCAGCAGTTCCAGTTCGCCGAGCAACACCGTCGCATCCCCGGTCACCTGCTCGGCCAATAGCGCGTACCTCCGCCCCAGGCTCGCCGCCGTCTGCGCACTGAACAGGTCTGTCGCATACTCCAACGAACAGCCGATCTGCTCAGAACCGACTTCCTGCACGTGCAGGGTCAGGTCAAACTTCGCCACCTGCCACGGCGAGGCAACGCCCTCGGCAGTCAACTCCCCGATGCGCACCGCCTGTCCCACCACACTCGGCTCGAGGTAATTGAACATGGTGTCGAACAGCGGATGCCGCCCCGCCTCCCGGCTTATCCCCAGCCGGTCCACCAGTTCCTCAAAGGGATAGCCCTGGTGTTCCAGGCCCGAGAGCATCGCTTCGCGCACCTCGGCTAAAAACTCCTTGAAGCGCTTCTGCCGCTGCGGCCGGCCTCGCACCGCCAGGGTGTTCACGAACATACCCCCGATGCCCCCCAGTTCCGCCCGGTCCCGGCCCGAGGCCGCAATGCCCACGCTCAGGTCCTCCACTCCGCCCAGCCGCGACAACAGCACCTGCCACAGCGCCAGCAACACCATCTGCAGGGTCGCCTCCTCCTGCCGCGCCAATTGCCGCAGCCGCCGGCTCACCTCCGCGGGCAGCGTAAAGTACGCCGACTCGCCCTGGAAGCTGCGCACCACCGGCCGCGGATAGTCCGCAGGCAGTTCCAACACCGGCACCTCCTCCCGGTACTGCTCCAGCCAGTACTGCTGGTGCTGCGCCAGTTCCCCAACCCCCGCGCCCTCGCTCTGCCACACCGCATAGTCCACATACCTCAGCTTCTCCTCCGGCAGCCTCTCCCCCGCATACGCCCGGAACAGGTCCTCCAACAGCTGCGCATAGCAGCCCCCATCCACCGCGATGTGGTGCATCTCCACCTGCAAGACCCACTCCTCCACTCCGATCCGGCGCAACCGCACCCGGATCGGGCTGTCCTTCTCCAAGTCAAAGGCCCGCACAAAACCCGCCACCGCCTCCTCCACCTTCAGCCCCAACCTCTCCTCCACCTCCACCGCCGGCTCGTACTCCGTGAGGATCCGCTGCCTCACCTCGCCACGCTCCACCCGGTACACCGTTCTTAAATTGCTGTGCGCCTCCATCAACGCCT
>DASZPS010000139.1:0-5641 GCA_035549955.1 Lacunisphaera sp.
TCGGCGTTTCGTCGCACGGGAATTGCCCGGCCGGCGGTGTTCTTACACGGTGCATCCATGAAACGCCCCCTGCTGCCGACCTCGGTCCTCTGTCTTCTGTCCTCCGTTTTCTGTCTCCTGTCCTCCGCCTTCGCTGCCGAACCCGCCGCTGCGCCCGGGATATCCGCCGAACTCTTCGCCTACGACAAATCGGCCCCGATGAACCTGCAGGAGGCCGGGCGCGAGACGCGCGGCGCGGCGGTGGTGCGCGACATCACGTTCACGCCGGCGGGGCAGGCAGTGAAGGCGTACCTCGTCACGCCGGCCGCCGGCTCCGGCCCGCATGCCGCGATCCTTTATGTTCACTGGCTCGGCGAACCCCAGACGACGAATCGCACGCAATTCCTCGATGAAGCGGTCGCACAGGCCGGCCGCGGCGTGGTGTCGCTCCTGGTCGAAGGCATGTGGGCCAAGCCCAACTGGTACAAGGACCGCATTCCCGAGGAGGACCATGCCCAGGCGGTCAAACAAGTCATCGAGCTGCGCCGCGCCATGGACCTGCTCCTCGCGCAACCGGGCATCGACCCGGCGCGCGTGGCCTTGGTCGGCCACGACTTCGGCGCGATGTACGGCATGATGGCCGAGGCGCTCGATCGGCGGGCCAAGACCTGCGTGTTCATGGCCGCCACGCCGCATTTCGTCGACTGGTTCCTGTTCCGCCAGCAGCCGAAGGACATCGAAGCCTACAAGAAACAGATTTCCGCGATCGACCCCGTGCTCTTCGTCCCGAAAATCGCGCCGGCCTCGATCTTCTTCCAGTTCGCGAGCAAGGATTTCTACGTCAGCGCCGAGGAAGCCGCGGAATTCTACGCCGCCGCCGGCCCCCGCAAGCAGATGGCCACCTACGAAGCCGACCATGCCCTCCACCCGCCCGAAGTCGCCGCCGACCGCGTGACGTGGCTCGGGCGCGAGTTGGGATTGAAATGATGGAGGCGGGACTATCCGTCCCGCGGGCCGCAGGCCCCTTTGCCCAATATCGCGTAGGGGCGCAGTCTTGCCCGTTCGGCGGGCTCAGGGCCTTGAGCTGGTCGAAAGGCCTTGAACTCGACAAACGTGCAAGACTGCGCCCCGGCAATCACGGTCGAAATGGAATTCAGTCCGGTTTCGGCCGCTTTTCGTGGCGCCGACTGCCGCGCTCGCTAGGCGCGCCGTCACACCCGCGGTGCCAGTCAGAAATCCTCCATGCGTCGGTAGCGCGTGCCGTCGTCGAAAACGAGGCTGCCATCGTCCGCGAACTGATAGCCGGTATTTCCCTCCTGTCCGCCCGCTGATCCCCCGGCGGACAGCATGCCGCCATTGGCTTCGTAGCTCCGGGAAATCGAAGTCGGCTCACCGTCATGGAGATAGCGGTAGGTGAGCGTGCCATCAGCCGAAAACTCCACGGTCAGTTGCTCGAGGTATTCGGGCAGCCGGACTCCCGAAGCCAACCGCCACCGGCCGAGCAAACGTTTGTCGCGCACGGAGGACATGTTAATTGGTACTCAGGACGTGCCGCAAAGGTAGCTGGCAAGGAGCCAAAAGAGCACGCCGAAAAGAGGTCACACGCCGAAAAGGGGTCATGCCGCGAATAGTTGGATGAGTGTCTCGGAGTGGGTCGCGAGTCTGGTGTCGTCGCCGTAAGCTGGCTGGTTTGGCAGACAGCGCTCCGCCCGCAAGCGTTGTAGAGCGGCAGACCGTACACGCCGGCAACGACCCAAATATTCGCAGCATGACCCCTTTTTGCCGCCCACTGGTTATCCCTTCTTTTTGAGTCTTTCATATATCGCATAGTCACTTTTGAAGACCCCAAGGATGTCGCTATCCATCAACTGAAACTCATCTTCCATGTGATGATGATAGGCGATGATCCGGTCCGGCAAGGCGCTATCGATACCCCAGGCTTCATCACCGGCGGAAAAACCAAAGAAGACAAACGGCTTCAGGTCCGGACGCTTGACCTCCGTCCACATAAACTTGGTGGTGCTCAGCACAGAGCCGATAGAATCCTCTTCGGTGAGCGACAGCAGATACTTCGCATTCCCTTTGTCTTCACGGAAACCGTCGCACTCGAAATATAGACGACGAAGCTTTTCTGGCAGCCGCACACCAAGCTGCTCCTCGACGGAGGCAATCGCACTTTCCGTCGCTGGCAGCGAGAAACGGCCTGAGGGGAATAGATCACGCAAGCTCACGCGGTTTCCTTCGGATATCGATTGAGGTCAGCCACGAGGGGCTTTGCCTCGAGTTGGCCGTGCCGGCTGGATGGGCTGCTTCTTCACGCTCTCAGCGAAGCCCATCGCTCTCAGATAGCGATCGATTAACTCCCCCGGCAAACGATCCTTGATTCTCCGCCGCCGATAATAGTCGGGCTCCTCAAATGCAAGGGCCGCGCCTTTGGTAAACCAAGTCCAGCGCTCATCTAGCAAGGCACGAAGATATCGGACAGACGAACCACGCTTCCATACCTGGACCTCCGCAAGCGACTCCGCAAGATATCGAACCGCGACGCCAGTCCATCCGCAGCGCTCAATCAGAACACCGATATACGGCCACCCGCTCTCGACAGAAGTGACAACCTCCACATAGCCAGATCGAGGCAATATCGCCACCTTCACGACCGCCGGGCTGTACTCCTGCTGGGGTGGTCTCGACACAAGGCGGAATCCTTGAAGCAGGCCGTGCGCCCGCGAATTTGAAAGTTCCCGCTCCACGTCGGACTTAGTTGCGCCTTTGATAATTACGCAGTGCATCTTTTGCCCAACGTTAACGACGTGCCATGGCGGTGCGAAGCAACGACATTGGCACTGGCAATTGGTTGGGCTTCTTCATGGTTAACTCATCAGGCGACCGCATACGAATGAAAGAGCGACCAAGTCGACCTCCGCACGAAGCCACTTCTCGTCATCTCTCGAATGACAGATTAGCACAGGATCCGGCTCTCGCATCAAATCCCATTCGATGCGTGCCGCATGAATGACTTTGTTGGACACTTCACGAAACGGGAGAATCTTCTCGGGACCTTTCTTCATTATCAGCTTTCCGCAATTCGGTGCGTTCTTGGTCGCAGAGAAATACTCGGAGATCTTTTCGTCGTCATCGACCATTCGAAGGAACAGCGCTAACTCTAGGCACGCTTTCTCGGCTCGGGCGGCTGAAAGCCCAAAAAGAGCTTTCTCCACATACTTGTCCGGACCTTCCCAGCAACGCTCCATCATTCCAACAAGTGGTCGTTGCGAATAGGCGAACGTCATTACCACCGAAAGGTTCTCATGCACGAGACGTGTAAGTGGTAGAGAGAAACCGCTCATATTCTTGCCCAACGTCACCGATGAGACACGCGCGGGCGAGCGTGGAGTGAGCCCTTTTGAAATAGGCGAGATGCTGAGCGGAGATGGAGCATACGATTTAGGTCACATCCCGCGCGTTGTTCTCTGGCGGTCTGGATCGGCTCTTTCATGGGACGCTGGCAAACAATGCCTTTCGGACGTCTGGACGATCGATCACTTCGACGTAGCGAATCTCGTCGTGCACGAGGTCCAAAATGACCATGCCTTCTTTCGGGGCCAACGAGAGATTCGAATGCCCTGCGCCATATGCCCCGTTCGGCCTCGGGGCGGTGTAGAAACTGGAGCAAAACTCGTCATCGCAGCGGCATCGTTCGACGAGCTCTAACCTCTCGACCTTCGCGGCCAAATCTGGCCGCTCTGCTTTGTCGAGAAGCTCACGCAATTCGGCCGCGAATGCTGGCAGAACGTCTTTCACGAGTTGGGACATCTTTCTTCCGCCGATCGTTAACGATGTGCCATGGCAGGGCGCAGCCCTGACATTGGCACTGGCATCTGGTTCGGCTTCTTCATAAGCGCACATTCAAACCCTTCTGATATGCCTCGGCTTCCAATGAAGACATCGTTTGGGGATGCCATCCCAGCTCTTCTTCTTGAACTGATCGAGTAATCATTCTCGCCAGCAGGTAGGCATCTCCGAGCGAGCTATACTGCCAGATGGTGGTCTCCTGATTGCCGACTTCACGACGGAATATGAGGTAGGCGAGGTCGAAGAATACCCGCGCCCAGAACTTGCGCTCATCGCGAGAAGGAAACTCGCTTTCGATCGCGAGATCACAACCTGGATAGAACGACTCACATCGCTCGCGAAGGGCCGCCACGTAGGATTTCTCCGCATCGGTTCCGGCTGTTTTTTCGCCCACTTCCAAGGCAAACTCGATCAGACGAAAAAACACCGAGTTTGATACGTAGAAAAACTGATCCCGATATGAGAGGCGGCTAGACATGGTTTCTTGGCCGAACGATTACGATGAGCCATGGCCGGGCGCCAGCCCGGACATTGGCTCGGGCATCTGGTTCGGCTTCTTTGCGCTTCGCAGCACAAATAACCTACTATTGTCTTTTGGCGTCGTGAACTTGGCGAACTGATCGCGAGACGTTCCTTCCAGTGTTAGGCGCGCTGTCATGCCGGATGACAAACAATCAAGCCGGCGACGATTTGCCTCGATACCTACGACCCGGCAATCGATGGGGAATTGACGCCTTTCTTCGCTGGAAATGCTATAACCGCCCTGCGGCTCATCTCTCTTGGCGATAGCATACTCGACCACCGCAGTGAACCGTGTGCCTATAGACAACTCGGCGTGGCAATTGCGCCCATCGACACACCCGTCGCCGTGCAACACCTCAATCGTAAATTCACAGACGGTCGTTTCAGGTGTGCGAGGCATCGTCTTTCTCTGCCGAACGTTACAGGTGAGCCATGGTCATGGCTGGCGCGGCTCCTGCGCAGCAGGAGGCGTGACAGACATGACCATTGGCTCTGGCGGCTGGTTAGCCCTTTTCATCGAACTTCCACAATGCTGCGATCCTTCAAATGAACAACAAGGACGTCCGACAGAGGGAATGAAACCGAATCCTTGGATGTGACCTGGACGGCACGAAACTCAGATCGAACGAACATCTGATATCTCCACAACGGCTCGTCAGCAACTTGGCCGGGAATGATCGGAAGATAGTAGAGGCGCCCGTGAATCAATGGCTGAGTGTAACTAAATCGCACGATGATCCGATCTCCGGAATTCAACTCCTCGCCGCTCACCAGCTCATCGAGATTCGCTGCGAACCAAAAAATGCGCACTCCAGCCACACTCTGCGTCATTCCTGCGGGCGCTTCGCAGGGCTTTGCGATGCCGACCGATTTCCCATGTACCTCAAACTCGACTTCTGCCTGCGTCAGAACCGCGAGAGGCTCATCGGTCGAGCTTCCGAAAACCGGAAAATACACAATCTTTTCGTCTCTAGTGACCCAATCCTCGAATTCGAATACACCAGTCACTCGTCCTGACTCACGTGAAAGCCGCGCATAAACAGACTCTCCCGCCAATTTTGCCTTAGGGACATACACATTTCCCCAAGCAAGCGACAGCCCGTTGCATAGAACGAAAAGGACGCTGAGAACTCTCATTTTTCGGCTAACGTTGTTTATGCCACGAGCCGTGGCTCAATCAAATCGGGATTTGGTTGAGGTGGAGGGATTAAACGAAAATCAAGTCGTGTAAAATTTGGGACCTGGCGCTGGCGCCGGATTTCCCGACTGCCGGTTGGCTCAATCGAAT
>DASZPS010000140.1:0-9530 GCA_035549955.1 Lacunisphaera sp.
GGAGACCGGGCCGCATCCCGCAAGGCGCCCGCCCCCGCGCTGGCGGGCCAACAGGCGTTTTTCGACGAAAAGATCACCGCCGAAGTGAAGGTCGGCGCGCTCACCGGCTTTGACCGCCACAGCGGTGGCACCGGGACGGGCGCCGGCGCAGGCGGACCCGCGGGGCCGGGCGGGCACCGCCGTCATGGGGGCGGCGGATTCGGCATGGGCGGCATGGGCGGGGCGGGAGCCAGCGGGATGGGCCCCGGCGCCGGGGACCGTGATGGTCCCCGGGAAGGTTCCGACGACCCTGGCCGCCGGCAGGCGATGCAATCGCGTCGTGCCGAGATGATGGGCTCGCCGCCGGTCATGATCCACTTGCGATTCACCAACACCGGCAGCGAGAAAGTCGATCTCGTCATCGCCGACTTCCTTTCGGCGCTGGGCAATTTTGTGACTTATCCCTCGAAACTCACGCTCGAGCCGGGCCAGTCGATGGAAGTCGAGCCGATGACCTCGCGGCTCGCAGGCGAGGTCGTCGCAGCCGAAATCACCCTCCGCCTGCAAATCGGCAGCCGGCAGGAAACGAAGACGATCACGCTCAAGCCTGAAGCGGCACCGGAAGCGCCCGCCCCTGAGTCAAAATCCTAGCTGCCGGCCGGCTTGATTGAGCCCGGTACGCAGGCAGCGAGACTTACACCCCGGGGAGTTTGGCAGCCGTCGATCGTCGCGCGCCGTGGGAAAAACCACCACGGATCCCACGATGTCCGCGCCAAACGATTTTAGCAGCACGGCGCGTAGACCACGCCGCGGGCGCGGAATCCGGACGAAGAGCCAGAGCCAGCGGCGCAGCACCTCGCCGCGGGGAGTGGGAGTGACGCCGTCCTTGCGAGCCAGGCGTTCATGGCCGCGCCTCGCGAGCAAACGTGTAATATAATACGTTACACATTCCCGCATCACCGATCGCCGGCTTTGCCGGCAAATGAGTAATACAATACGTTACACATTGCCGGTGGAACGGGTGGTCGACTTCGGAAGCGGGGGTGGCTTTAGGAGCGGGGGAACATACGCCCTCGCATTCCCACGGCACCTGCTACCTATACCCGCCGATATCCTGGATCTCATTCGACGGGTAGATCAACAACCCCCGGGGGCCCTGGCCGAAAGATGACCGCAACATGGCCCGGGCGACCGTCGCCGCCTCGATCGCGCGGTATTTCCGGAGTCGCCCGAAAAGCAGCGGCTCGAGCAGCCACAGCCATGCCGCCATCAACCGCTCGCCCAATCGCGGCTGGGCGCGCTTGCCCAGGAGCAGGCTCGGCCGAAAGAGCGCCAGCGTGTCGAAATCCATCACCAGCAAACCCTCCTCCGTCTCGCCCTTCACCCGGCTGTAGAAGACCCGTGAGCGCGGGTCGGCTCCCAGCGACGACACCAGGAAAAAACGCCGCGCGCCCTGCCGTTTCGCCGCCCAGCCCAGCGCGAGCACCGCCGCGTGGTCCACCGCGCGGAAGTTTTCCCGCGAGCCGGCCTGCCGGATCGTCGTCCCCAGGCAGCAAAAGACATCGTCGCAGTGCAGCCCGGCGATGCTCCCGTCCAGGGCCGCGAAGTCCACGGTCACCTGTTGCAGCTTGGGATGCTCCACGGCCAGCGCGCGCCGCCCCAGCGAAATGACCCGGTCGTACTCGGGCGCCGCCAGCAGCAGGTCGAGCAAGTGCCGGCCGACCAGGCCGCTGGCGCCGGCGATGAATGCAGTGGGCATGGCGCGACCATGACACCCACGCGTCACCCGGCAACGCCGCACTCATTGCCATCCCGGATTCGGGAATTTCGGTCAGGGGTTATAAATTTTTCCAGCGCCGCAAGATTGCCCGCCGACGGGGAGCGCCGCATCTTGGGGCCATGAAAAAGGTTGAGCTCAGTGACGAGGCCTATGCCGCGCTGGAACGCCTCGCTGCCGCGAAAAACCTGTCCCCTGCCGACCTCGTCGCCGCGCTGGTGGACCCGGCGCGCCCGCCACTCGCTGGCGACACGTTGCTGTTTCATCTCGCCAGCGCCGAATTCAACGCGCTCGCCGACCCCGCTGACCGCTATCTCGATTTGCTGGCCTGGTGCGCGAAAAACTACGCGACCGATTTTGCCGATTTCATCTCCCACCAGGAAAGCGGCCGGCGCTATCTCGGGATGAGCCGCGAGGAATTCAACGAAACCCGCGCGCATAACCGCACCCGCCAGATCGACGGCACGCAATTTTGGGCGGTGATGAGCATCGACGACGCCACGCGGGGCCGCTTCGTGCGCCGGCTGCTGGAATTCATCGGCTGCCACGACGAGACCGTCGCCCACGCCTGCCGGGCGCTGGGACTGCCCGATGCCAGGTCGGCAGGTTTCAGCCTGCTGAGCGCGTAGGATGATGGGTGGAGGGCCCGCGTCGCTGCGGGCCGGCGTCCGCCTGGCGGCGCAGGATCCGCTGGCGGGCCGGAGCCCGACCCCGCACCCGGGCCCGGCCGAAGGAACGCACCCTCCAGTTTAGATTTGTCCGTGTCCAAGCCGCCCGCTCAACTTGCCCCGTGAGCGAGCCCGTTCCCCCGCCCGAATCGAAGCAACGCAGTTTCCGGAATTTCATTTCCTCGGTGCGCTACGCCCTCGAGGGCTTCTGGGCCGCCTTGAAACATGAGCCGTCCTTCCGCGAGGACCTCATCTTCGTCGCGTTCCTGACGCCTTTCGCGATCATCCTCCCCGTCAACGCCGTCTCCACGGCGGTGATGATCGCCTCGCTCTTCCTGATCGTCATCGCCGAGCTGCTGAATTCGGCGATCGAGTGGACCATCGACGACATCTCCCTGGAAAAGCGCCTCTTCGCCAAGCGCGCGAAGGACATGGGCAGCGCGGCGGTCTTCATCGCCTATCTCAACTGCATCGCCGTCTGGGGCATCATCCTTTTCTCCAACTGGAATCGCATCGCTGCGCTCGAGTTCCTGAAGTGGCCGCCGCCGTTCCTGCCCTAAACCATGGGGCCGCCCGCCGATCATCCCCGCCCGCCGGTCCTCGCTCGGCTCCGCGCGAATTGCTTCCTCTTCGCCAGCGCCGCGATCGCCTTGGGCGCGGCGCAACCCCCACTCCAACCGCCCGCCCAGCCGCCGATGGATACGCGCATTTATAAGCGGGTGGCCGGCCAGGAACTGCAGGTCGATGTCTTCCAGCCCGACGGGCCGCCCAAGGCCGGCCGGCCGGCGATCGCGTTCTTCCACGGGGGCGGCTGGGTGTTCGGCCGCCCGTCCGAGTTCCACGAAGCCTGCCGGCGGTATGCCCGGCTCGGTTTTGTGACGTTTGCCTTCCAATACCGGCTGTCGATCAAGCCGGACGGCACCTATCCCCATCCCGAGATCACCCTCGTTGAATCCGTGAAGGACGCCCGATCGGCCATCCGCTGGCTCCGGGCCAGCGCCATGAGCCTCGGGATCGATCCCCGCAGGATCGTGGTCGCCGGCCAGTCCGCGGGCGGCCAGCTGGCGTGGTCGACCGCGCTGTGCGATGGCATCAACGAGACCGGAGACGATCCGGCGATCAGCCCGCGACCCGACGCGCTGCTGCTCTATTCAAGCAACTACAACACCATGGAGGTTTGGGCGGACCTGATCATGGGCCAACGGCGGACGGAAATATGGTCCGTCTCGCCCTATCACAACCTGAAGCCCGGCCTGCCGCCCGCGCTGGCGTTTCACGGCCGGAAGGATGCCATGGTCCCATATTTCAGCGTCCAGCTTTTCGCCACGAAGACGCACGAACTGGGCAATCCCTTCGAATTGATCACCCTGGAAGGGCGCGACCATTATCTCGGCGAAGGAAACGAAAAATACGCCCGCTATTTCAACGAGGACATCCTCGAACAAACGGATGCTTTCCTGCGTCAGATCGGTTTCATGCCGGAAAGCCGGCCGTGAGGCCGCCCAGGCGGGATCCGGGATTTCAAAACTGAAATCCCCAGTGCGGGCGGAACCCGCCTACCGCAACCGCCCAAAGAACCAGGCGGCGAGCCCGATCATCACGAGCACGGGCATCAGCGCGGCCCAGAGCGGCTCCAGCGTGCCGCTGTTTGACAACATCGTCCGCAAGGCGATCAGCACGTAGTAGAGTGCGAACAACCCGATGGACTTTGACACCCCGACGGCGGGACTGACGCGCACGCCCGAAACCGCAAAGGGGATCGCAATCGCGATGATGATCAGCGGCCCGAGCGTGTCCGCGAGCAGGCTGAAGTACTGCACCTCATAGCGCGCGAGCTTCGGGTTCTGCTCGGAGGAAAAGTGGTCGGTGATGCGCCGGAGGTCGTTGAACGACAGATCCTGCGGCTTCCGGTCGATGAGCATCATGAGCGTCGGATCCTCGTTGAAATGCGGGATGGGTTTCAGCTGGAAGGCGACCGAGCGCATGATTTCGCCGCTCTCGGCGTCGAACCAGATCTCGCGGCCGTCCCGAAACGTCCAGTTCCGCGCCACCGGGTCCCAGGATCCCTCCCGGGCCATGATGCGGGTCTTTTCGCGCCGCTGCGGATCCAGTTCGGAAACCGTGACCCCGTACGCCTTTTGCTCCACTCGGCTGTAGCGATTCATGAACCACATCCGGCCCTGGGGCTGGTTGTCGAAAGCCACGCTCGAGACCAGGCCCAGCGCGACGCCGCCCGAAGCCCGGGCCTCGGCCGTGAACTCGAAACCATCGCGCAGGCTGCGGGAGGTCTCGACGGACCAGGGGACCACCTTGGCATTGAGCAGGAGGGACAGGCCGCAAAGCGCCACGCCGGCCAGCCAGAGCGCGCGGGTCGTGCCAAAGATGTTCAGGCCCGCCGTGCGCATCGCGGTCAGCTCGTTGTTGCGGTGCAGCTTGCTGAGCACAAAAAGCAGCGAGAGGAGCATCGAAATGCGCAACACCACCGCCAGGTAGCTCGGCATCAGGGTGGCAAAATAAAAGACAACGTCCCTGAACCCGACGCCCAGTTGGATCAGGTCGCGCAATTCGTCGTAGATCGAAATCATCAACAGCAGCCCCAGCGTGGCGCCGAGGAGCAGACCGAGCATTTTCAGCCATTCACGCAGGAGGTAGCGGTCGAAGAGATTCAATTGCGGGTTGAGACAACCGATCGGCCCGTTGGTGGCAAAGCCGAATCTCTGCCGGCCAGTTCGGTGGAGGCGGGACGCCCTCGTCCCGCGAGGCATGCGCATCGTTGACAATAACCCGCGGGGTGAGGGCACCCCGCCTCCACCACCCCTTTCCCCCCGCGGAACAAGTCCCGCTCCCGCCCCTCTCAAGTTATGACACTTGCGGGTTGAAAGCCCTCTCCGCGTACCTTTACGTCACCTTCTTGCCAAATTCTCCAATGCCCCACCGTTCCCTGCCACCGGTACTTCGGCGCGTCCTCGGCGCCGGCCTGCTGGCCGCCTGCTTCACCCTGGGTTCCGCCGCGCAGCCGACCCAGGAAACCATCAAGGTCGGCGAATTCGCCTCCCTTACCGGCAAGGAAGCCACCTACGGCCAGACGGTCCACAAGGGAACGCTATTGGCGATCGAGGAAATCAACGCCGCCGGCGGCCTGCTGGGCCGCAAGCTGGAGCTCCTCACGGAGGACGACCAATCCAAGGCGGGCGAATCCGCGACGGTCGTCAAAAAGCTCATTTCCCGCGACAAGGTCATCGCCGTCCTCGGCGAACTCACCTCCGGCCGCACGCTCGAGGCCGCTCCGATCTGCCAGGCGGCGAAAATCCCGCTCATCTCACCCGGCGCCACCAACGTCTCCGTCACCGCCAAGGGCAACTACATCTTCCGCGTCTGCTTTATCGACGACTTCCAGGGCACCGTCATGGCGAAGTTCGCCTACGACTCGCTGAAGCTGCGCCGGGTTGCCATCCTGTCCTCGGCCTCGTCGGCCCAGAGCGTGGGCCTCTCGAAATACTTCCGCGAGCGTTTCACCGCTGCCGGCGGCACCATCGTGGCCGAGCAGAAATACGGCGAGGGCGACAAGGATTTCCGCGCCCAGCTCACCGCGATCAAGGCCGATAATGTCGAAGGCATCTTCGTCCCGGGTTACTACGCCGAGGCCGCCCTCATTTCCAAGCAGGCGCGGGAACTCGGCATCACCCTGCCCCTGCTCGGGATCGATGGCTGGGAATCCTCCGAGCTCATCGCCATCGGGGGCGCGGCGGTCGAGGGCGCCTACCTCTCGACCCACTATTCGGCGCAGAACCAATCCGCCGGCGTCACCGCGTTCAACAGCCGGTTCCGCCAGCGCTGGGGCCACGATTCCGACGCACTCTCCGCCCTGGCCTACGACTCCGCCATGGTGCTCGCCGCCGCCATCAAGCGCGCCGGCACGACCGATGGTCCGAAACTCCGCGACGCGCTGGCTGACACCAGGGATTTCGCCGGCGCCACGGGCCGGATCACCTTCGACGCCAATCGCAACCCCACCAAATCGGCCGTCGTCCTGGTGGTGAAAAATGGCAAGTTCACGTTCCTCCAGGAGATCAACCCCTGAGGACCGTCTTTCCCGTCCTCCATGCTTGCCCACACACCCCGGCGCTTCGCGCCACCCCTCTCCAGAGGGGACCCAATCCCTGACTCCGAAGCCTTGGATCCCCTCTCGAGAGGGGTGCCCACAGGGCGGGGTGTGTAGTTTCGCCGGTCGCACCAACCCTTCATCACTCCCTCCATGAAAACTCCCACGCTGCTTCTCACCCTCCTCGCCGCCACCGCTGCCCTGGCCCTGAGCCTGCCGAACGGGTTCGCCGCCGACCCGATCAAGGTCGGTGAATTCGCCTGCCTCACCGGCAAGGACGCCACGTTCGGCCAGTCCCAGCACAAGGGAATCGTCCTCGCGCTCGAGGAAATCAACGCCGCGGGCGGCGTGCTGGGCCGTCCGGTGGAGGTGATCTCCGAGGACAACCAGTCCAAGCCCGGCGAATCCGCCACCGTCGCCAAGAAACTGCTCTCCCGCGACAAGGTCATCGCCATCCTCGGCGAAGTCACGTCGGGCCGCTCCCTGGAGGTCGCCCCGCTGGCCCAGATGGCCAAGACCCCGATGATCGCCACCGGCGCCACCAATCCCGCGGTGACCCAGAAGGGCAACTACATCTTTCGCGTGTGCTTCATCGACGATTTCCAGGGCACGGTCATGGCGAAGTTCGCCCTCAACGACCTGAAGGTGAAGAAAGTCGCCCTGCTCACGAGCGTCTCGAGCCCTTACAGCGTCGGCCTCTCCAAGTTCTTCAAGGAAACCTTCACGGCCGGCGGCGGCACCATCGCGGCGGAGCAGAAATTCAACGAGGGCGACAAGGACTTCCGCGCCCAGCTCACCGCCATCAAGGCCTCGGGCGCCGAGGCGGTCTTCGTGCCCGGTTACTACCAGGAGGCGGCCCTCGTCGCCCGCCAGGCCCGCAGCCTTGGCCTGACGATGCCGCTCTTCGGCGGTGACGGCTGGGAGTCCGAGCAGTTGCTGAAGATCGGCGGCGAGGCGCTCAACGGCACCTTTTACTCGACCCATTTCACGCCCGAGAACAAGGAGCCGGCCGTCGTCGAGTTTGTGAAGAAGTTCAAGGCCCGGTGGGACGGCGAGACCCCCGACGCCTACGCCGCCCTCGGCTACGACGCGCTCCTGGTGCTCGCCGATGCCATCAAGCGCGTCGGGGACACCGACGGGCCGAAACTGCGGGACGCCATCGCGGCGACAAAGGATTTCTCCGGCGCCAGCGGCGTGACGACGCTCGACAAGGACCGCAACGCCTCGAAGCCCGCCACCATCATCGCGATCAAGGATGGAAAACTCGGCTTCCACAAGACGGTGGCGCCCTGACCTGAAGAAATCCCAAACGCCAAAAGTCCAAACGCCAAAACAATCTCATGTTTAGAACTTCCTCCTTTTTTGGCGCTTGGGAGTTTGGCCTTTGGCGTTTTCTCGCGCTGGCCGCCATCATGCCCGCGCTCCGGGCGGCCGACGACGGTCCAATTAAGATCGGCCAGTACGGCGCGTTCTCCGGCAAGGAGGCCGCCTTCGGCACCGCCGCGCGCAAGGGCGTGATCCTGGCCTTCGACGAAGCCAACGCCGCCGGCGGCATCCTGGGCCGTCAGGTCGAGCTGATCGCCGAGGACAACCAGTCGAAGGCCGGCGAATCCGCGACCATCGCCCGCAAGTTTGTGTCGCGGGACAAGGTCGTGGCCGTCCTGGGCGGCAACCCCTCGGTCAACTCGCTGGAAGCGGCGCCGATCTGCCAGAACGCGAAAATCCCGATGATCGCCATCTCGTCGACCAGCCCGCGCGTCACGGAAATGGGCAATTACATCTTCCGCGTGTGCTTCATCGACCCGTTCCAAGGGGCGGTGCTCGCCAAGTTCGCCCGCAACACGCTGCACGCGAATCGCGCCGCCATCATCACGTCGGTCAGCAACCCCTACAGCGTCGGCATCTCGAAGGTCTTCCGGGACAAGTTCACCGAGGCCGGGGGCGTCGTCGCCATCGAGCAGAAGCACACCGAGGGCGACAAGGACTTCCGCGCGCAACTCACCGCGATCAAGGCCGCCAATGTCGACTGCATCTTCCATTCGAGCAACTACACCGAAGGCGCGCTGATCTGCATCCAGGCCCGCCAGCTCGGTTTCACCGGCCCCCTTTTCGGCGGCGACGCCTGGGAAGCCCCCCAGCTCATCGAGATCGGCGGCAAGGCGGTCGAGGGCACCTACTACTCGACCCATGCCTCGCCCGACTCCACCGCGCCCGAGATGGTCAACTTCATCGCCAAGTTCCGCGCGCGGTGGGAGGGCGAGACGCCGGACAGCATCGCGGCTCTCGGTTACGACGCCGCCCGCCTGCTGTTCGATTCGCTCAAGCGCGCCGGCACGACGGAAAGCGCCGCCCTGCGCGACGCGATCGCCACCACGAAGGACTTCTCCGGCGCCACCGGCCGCATCACCATCGATGCCGACCGCAACGCCACCAAGTCCGCCGTCATCCTGACGGTAAAGGACGGCAAGTTTGCATTTGTTGAGACGGTCGACCCCTGAGTTAGCTCAGAGCCTGGAGCCCAGAGTCTAGAGCCTTCATGTTCAAATTCGAGAAGCTCTCCGTCTGGCAGAAGTCCATCGTATTTGCTGATCTGGTCCACTCTGCTACCCGTACTTTTCCTGCGGACGAGCGCTTTGGTCTGACCAATCAGCTTCGACGCGCCGCAACATCGGTTGCCTCGAACATTGCGGAAGGGTCGGCGCGTCCGGATCCTGATTTCAAGCGGTTTCTCGGGTATGCGTCCGGCTCACCCTACGAAGTTGTCACCCAATCCCATGTCGCCCGGAACCAAGGGCTTTTGCCAACGGAGCAATTTGCGCGCATTTACGCCGACGCTGAGGAAATCAGCCGGATGCTGAGTGGACTGCGCGACAGCCTCGATGGACCGGATGGCGCTTCGGGTTGAAAAGCTCTGGACTCTGAGCTCTCAGCTCTCAGCTTTCAACCGGTGTCCGAATTCCTCCAACAACTGCTCAACGGCCTGTCTCTCGGGGCCATCTATGCG
>DASZPS010000141.1:0-1619 GCA_035549955.1 Lacunisphaera sp.
TGACCTTCCCCACGAACGGTGGGCGCTGGTCAATTGAGTTTCGCCTCGAACGCTTCGGGGCTCAAGTATCCCAGCGACGAGTGCTTTCGCTGGCGGTTGTAGAACACTTCAATCCATTCAAAGATCGATTGTCGGGCCTGCTGATGGGTGGCGTAATTCTCGTGATTCACCAGCTCCGTCTTGAGCGTCCCGAAGAAGCTCTCGGTCACGGCATTGTCATAGCAGTTTCCGGTTCGGCTCATACTGGGGTCGATGCCGGCATCCGACAGCTGCTGCCGATACTCGGCGCAGGCATACTGAACGCCCCGATCGGAGTGATGCAGCAGCCCGGTGCCGGGACGCCGTGACTGGATCGCCATCGTCAATGCCTGACAGGTCAGTTCGGCTTTCATGTGCGGCTGCATGCTCCATCCGATGATTCGACGGCTGAACAGGTCCATGACCACCGCCAGGTACAACCATCCTTCATCGGTTGGGATGTAGGTGATGTCGCTGGTCCACTTCTGGTTGGGCCGATCGGCGGCAAAATCCTGGTCCAGCCGGTTAGGAGCGATCGGACAGTCATGGCTGGAATCGGTCGTCTGCGGCACATATCGCCGCCTGACCTTGGCCGCCAGACCTTCCTGACGCATCAGTTTGGCCACGGTATTCTCGCAGATCTTCACCCCACGATCCTTCAGCTCATCGGTCACCCGCGGCGAGCCGTAGCTGCGTCGGCCCGTTGCATACGCCTGATGAATTTGCTCGATCCATTTCATTCGCCGCTCCTGCTGCTTGCCGGGCGTTCGCTTGAGCGATGCGTAATAGCCACTGCGGCTGACCTGCAGGACCTCACACATCACGGCGACCGGCCAGGTACACTCCGGGTCGGTCGCCCGCTGCCGGATCCACTCGAAGATCACGGGTTCTGGCTCGCGAAGTAAGCCGTCGCTTTTTTTAAAATGTCCCGCTCCATCTCCAGACGCCGGATCCGGGCCTGGGCCTCTTTCAATTGCAGCTTCAATGCCGCCGGATCATTGCTTTCCTCCTGGCAAGCCCGGTCATGCCGCTTCTCGGTGGGCGGGTGATCGATCCAATACCGCAGGGTCTGCTCCCCGATCCCCAGGTTCCGGGCCACCCCCGCGATCGTCGCATCCGGCTGCCGGGTCATCGCCACCGCTTCCTGCTTGAATTGCACGCTGTAAACCCTTCGTCCCATCTGTGTCGCTCCTTTGGCCGGCCATTATCCCGACCGATTGAGCGCCCACCATTCGTGGGGAAGGTCACTATCCAACTTCAAGTGATTTAGAATGGCGAAATCCGAATGACCGAAAAAGCGACGCGCATGCGCGTATCGAGTTTTCACTGCCACGAAGGTTGATCATGCAAGAGTTGCTCATCGCCGATAGTTGCCTAGCTCCCGCGAAAGCTTGCTGGAACCATCTGCGTCTCGATCGAGCGTTACCATTGGCCGCGCAACTGGACGCACTGGATGAAGACCTGTTGCTGGCGGAATTTCCGAACGGTGTATGCCTGGATATCGGCTGGTATGGAGGCCCGAACCCAGAGGGTGAATTTGGCATCGTACTGGTGAAGAGTAAAACGGATTGGGAACCGTTCCTGGAGAAACGCTGCCGATC
>DASZPS010000142.1:0-1577 GCA_035549955.1 Lacunisphaera sp.
CCACAGACAAGCCGGCTATAAGCGAAGCAAGGCATAAATTGGGTTCAGGCAGCGTGGGCAAGTGATTGGTCAGGAACGAACGGGGAGCCAGCTTTCAGCACCGCGACGAGGCGGCGTAACTGGCGACGCATGACATGGCTGATGGCAACCTTGTGATGTTTGCCGGCGGCGATTTGTTTTTGGTAGGTGGCATGCAAGCCGGAGTCGACGCGCAGGGCGCAGAAGGCCGCTTGGAAGAGCGCGGTGCGGGCCAGTTCGTTGCCCCGTTTGGTCATCTTGACGCGGCCTTCCCACTTGCCCGAGGTGCGCACGCGCGGATCGCAGCCGAAGTAAGCCTGCAGTTTGTTGGCGGTGGTTCGTTTGTCGCCCCACTGTTCCCAGCCATCGGGCAGGCAGGCGATGATGGCCGGGGTGCTTTTCTCGCCGAAGCCGGGCAGGCTCTGGGCGAGTTGGATCTGCTGCCAGCGGCCGGAATCGCGCGCGGCCTGGCGGATGTCGAGGGCGAGTTGGGCGAGCAGTTCCTGCAACGCTTCGACGAGCCGCAATTGCGCGTGGAGGGCCGGCAAGTAGGCATCGAAGAGCGCGGCCGCGTTGAGCGGGGTGTGCAGCACGGCATGGAAGGGGGCGGCCTTCTCCCCGAGATGCTTTTGCACAGTACCCAGGCGCAGGCCGCGCATCCGCTCAAGCGAATCGACGGACAGGAAGAGGCGGACCGCGCCCTTGTGCTGGGCGAAGTGGAGATCCAGGGACTCGGCCTCGGGCAGAAGCAGGCCCAGGTAATGGTGGGCGACCGCAAGGACCTCGGTGAGGATTCTGCGCTGGGTGGTACGCACTTGGCAGAGTTCCCGCAACCGTTGGCGGGCCGGGTTTTCGTGGAACCGGTAGGTGCGGATCGTCTCCGGGTGCAGCCGGCCGATTTGTGCAAGGTGGCGGGCATCCAGGGGATCGGACTTGTATTCCCGCAACGCATTGGTGGAGGTCGCCAGGCGTTTGGCCAGCAACGCATTGAGCACGTACACTTCGTAGCCGGCCGCAGCCAGCCGGCGAGCCCAGCGCAGGTGGTAGCGCCCGGTGGATTCCATGATGACCACGCTGGCGGGTGGCAGCAGGCCAAGGAGTTGATCTTCGCCGGCACGGGTGGCCGGCAGGTCCAGTTCCTGCACAATCGCGCCCTGGCCGTCGAGCAGCGCAGCGCGCGCGGAGGTTGACGCAACGTCCAATCCACAGATAATCGTATGCATGGGAGCGGGTGGTGGTTTCTGGTTATCCGGGAGCAGCCGCGCCGCCTCAGTTTATGGCCAAGTCCAGACTTCGGGTCTTTCCGGCTATCAAGGCAGACGCTGCGCTCAAGGAGGTGCCTGCGGCGCCTGGCTTGTCTCGCAACGACTCCGTGCGCGAACACGGGCATTTCTCCGGGGCAAGGCAGACCACAGGCAAAGTCTCGACTACCCGCTCCCACCGCGCCTGGCAAACCCGCTCCCGGCTCCGACCGCGAGTTCTGCGACTCACGGTCGGACCGGTCCACCCCATGCCGTCTACGAATATCCACGGGGGACTTACATAAACGACCGGGAGCG
>DASZPS010000143.1:0-45774 GCA_035549955.1 Lacunisphaera sp.
GGTGGGCGTCGGTTTCCACACCGACGCCAGGTTCGCACGCCTCGTGAGTCCTTGTCGTCGATATGGAAATCGACGACCACCTTTCGGTCGGTTCGCTACCGAGCGAAACGGCGCTTCAATTGCATGATCCCGGCTCAGGGCAGTCTTTTCAGCCCCTCGGCCCGGACCTTCCAGGTCCCGTCCTTCGGGATGCCGGGAAATTCCTCCGTGCAACCGTCCCAGCCCGCCACCATCAGGGCGACCGCCGATAGGAACGCCCCGTTCGCCGGCAGGTAAACGGCTATTTCGCGACGCGGTTTCCCGGGCGGGGCCTTCGGGTCGAGCTTCTCGTCGCTGCGCTGCGGACAGTGACCATTGGGCAGGTACCGGTTGTTCGGACCATCGCGCAGCAGGATTTCCGTGGCCACTTCGGGACGGCCCAACCGGGCAGCCGTCATGGCAATCATCGGGTAGTCCCAGCCCCAAATCTTGGTTTCCCAGTCCCAATTCTTCAGCACGGCATCCAGCGTCCGGCCCATCGCCGCCCGGTCGATGCCGGCGCCGGAAAGGACGCCCAGCGGCATGAGCATCGACGGATGGTCATGGCGGCTCTCCATGTTCTCCCACGTGTCGGGCGTCGATTCCAAGGCCACGTATTTTCCATCTTTCTGCGGCGGCGGGGAGAGGTGGGCCAGGATTTGATCCCATTTTTCATCCCGCGCCAGGCCGAGGCGCGTTCGCCATTGCTGGGCCGTTTCGAGGCCATAACGCCAATAAGCCAGTTCGAACGAAGGATTCCGGCTGGTCGCCTGGTCGTAAATCTCCTGCACGATCCACAGGGGCGGACCAAGGTCGTAACGCTGCGTGGCCTCGTTCCAATGCACCATCGTCGCGAGGCAATCCGCCGTCTCCAAAACCAACTCACGATATTTCGCCAGCGTGGCTGGCGTGGGGCGGTTCCGATAGAGCAGTTCGGCCAGCGCGATCACATGCGGCTGGTTCCAGACGATGAGCGGATTGCCGCCCGGGCTCTCCCGCATTTCCGGCCCGGTCATCTTGGCCCAGCGCGCTCCCTGCAAACCCCGGCTGGCCGCGAGCGCCCGCGCCGCCGGGAGCTGGGCTTGGAACCAAGCCAGGTTCTTCTCCAGCGCCGCATCCTGCCCCCACAGGGCAAACTGCGCCGTGTGCCACCAGATCATTTCCGTGTGGTGCTTCCCGTACCACGTGCTGCACGTCAGCCCGGTCTCCTGCGGCGGGGCGTCCCCGGCCATTTGCACCGCCATGAGGTACCGCGACAGGATGATCCGGTTTTCCAGCTTTTCCGCCAGCGGGTTGGTGCTGCCGCTGAAATCCACGGCGGCGGTCTCGCGCCAGAATTTCGCCCAGCGCAACGCGCTGTCTTCGTACACGCCGGCGACGGACTCGACCGCGGGCACCGGCACCGGGGAAAATCGAACCGTAAACTCGAGCACCGGCTCCCTGGCCGCCAGTTTCGGACGGAAGGCATGCGCCCCGACCTGTTCGATCGATCGGGAGAACGTGACGTAGTACTTGGTGCCGGAAACCTCGCGCACCACGACCCCGGGGGCGATCAGCATCGAACTATGGCTGTCCGGCTCGCTCCAATCGTATCCCGGTGTGTTCTTGACCCTCACGTCGTGGCCGCGGGGGAACGCAATCCGCGCATTCAGTTTTCCCGCGGCGACGAGCGCCGATTCGATTTTCACGGCCACGGTATCGGAGCCCGGGTCGCACGCGGTGGTCACCTGAACCGGCACACCGCCAAGTTTGAAAGCGCTCGTAATGATACCGCGCCACAGATCGAGGGTCTGGCTCGGCTCCTGGATATCGGCGGGCACCAGTGCGGATCCATCGGCCTTGTTCCAATCCAACGCCAGCTGCCCGAGCGGCAGGTCGCGGGGATTCTTGCGCAGCCAGTCGCCGGCCGGCGTGCTGGCGCGCGTCGGAAAACCCATGACCCGCCCATCCGGCAGCGTGAAATCCTTGTTCGCGTCGGCCAGCTTGTAGCCCTCCGGATTCGGATCGGTCACCCAGGCCCAGCGGCTGAGGGTTTCGACCGGGATGCCGTTGCGCTGGTACTCGGCGGCAAACGTCTGCAGCCCCGTGATGTCCGCTCCAAAGGCAAATCCCCCGTTCCCCACGGTCAGGGGAACGTCGTAATCAACCCGGGTGACCACCGGGTTGTGACGGGTGACCAACGCCTGCCGGTCGATGGGCTGCGCCCCCGGCAGGGCGGCGCCAATGAGAAAGAGAAAAACGGTGCGCAACATCACGGCGGGCGTAACCTTGCCCCGACCCGTCACCCGGGCAAGTGCACAGACTCCTTATGGCCGGGACGCTGGTTTTTCCCGCCGACCGGGAGCGGGCGAACGCCGCTCAATCGGCGGCAGATTCCGTCGCCGCTGAGTCCAGGCGATATCCGCCGCCCGTCACGCTGGTGAGCCAGCGCGGGGCGCCCTGCGGCTCGCCGAGCTTGCGCCGCAGCCGCCAGATGTGGGTATCGAGCGTCCGCGTGTTCACGCCGCTGTCATAACCCCAAATCTTCTCGAGCAGGAACTCGCGCGTCAGGGGCCGTCCGGCATGCCGGGCAAACAGCTCCAGCAGCGCGAACTCGGTGCGGGTCAACGCCACCGGCTGGTCGCCGCGCCACGCCTGGCGCTGGGGCAGGTCAACCGTCGTTGCCCCGAAACGCAACGTGGGCAACGCCGGCATGGGCGGGCGCGAACGACGCAGGATCGCATTCACCCGCGCCAGCAATTCGCGCTTGTCGCATGGCTTGCAAAGATAGTCGTCGGCGCCAGCGCCGAGCCCGCGGACCTTGTCGGAGGTTTCCGTTGCGCCCGTCAGCATCACCACGGGCTGGTGGTGCCCGCGCCGGCGCAAGGTCTCGAGCGTTTCCCACCCGTTGCGGCGGGGCATGTCGACATCGAGCAGGATGAGCTCCGGACGCAGTTCCTCGATCCGGGCGAGACCTTCCTCGCCGTCCGCGGCTTCGGCCAAGGCATAGCCCGCGGCGCGCAATGCGCCGCCATAGGACAGCCGGACACTCTCATCGTCGTCGATGAGTAAAAGGGGGGCGGGGGGGGCGGACACGGACATGTGGAGCGGTGCAACCCGATTATCGGCCCGGCCCATCAGTCGGTTAAGAAATTTCTCTGACCGTCTTGTGACCGCTTTGTGACCGCCCGCGCGCGCCGGCCGGCCGTTAAAGCACCAACCTTCAAAGGAACCGCGCCCCGATGTATCACTGGACCATCTCCTGTCGTATCGTCCCTACCTCGGGGAAAACACTTCCAGATGCCCAATATCCCTAGCGTCTGGGCATTTCGGCCATGCTTGTCACAAATCTATACGCATCCCGTTGCATATAAAGATCTAACAAGATATCAGTAAGTCGTCTGCATATCGGCATAAGTTAGGGTATTTCCCGACAATATATAGGTATTATACCTTAGCCTTCATGCGGCCGGTACGATTAGATGCCTACCCCAGTGCAATCCCTGAAACAGCCCTCGACGGCAACAATCCTGGCGCTCGCCGCCGGGGCGGCTGGGTTCGCGACCAATCTTTTTGGCCTCCCGGTGTTCGGGAATAGTGAGATGGTGTTTGGCGGCGCGTTCACGCTGCTCGCGACTTATCTCCTGGGTCCGTGGTGGGGCGCATGCTCGGCGGCCATCGCCTTCAGCCTGACTTGGCTGACGTGGGGTCATCCGATCGGACTCGTTGCTTTCACCCTGGAAGCGGTGGTCGTGGGCGTGCTGATGCGGCGCCGGGCGACTCACCCCATCGTCGCCTCCGCCATCTATTGGGCGTTCCTGGGCATACCGCTGGTGGCGATCGCGGTCCTGCGCTCCACCGAATTTCCCTTCCCCGCCAATTGGGCCGTCATCATCAAGTTTCCGCTGAACAGCCTGCTGGTCGCCTTGTTCGCGCTGCCCGCGTTCCGGTCGCATCGCTTGCGGCGCCTGATTGGCCTGCCGGTGGCCAACGACGACCGCGTTTCGCTGCAGCGGGTCCTTTTCTATCAACTCGGACTGATCGTCATGCTGGCCCTCGCCACGCTCGGCTTGTTCGCCGGCGGGCAGTTTGACCGCGCGTTGCGCCAACACGCCCGCGAAGAACTCGCGAACGACGGGTATGAAGTGACGCTCAACCTGCAATCCTACCTCGATCGTCACCGCCGGGCCCTCACGCTGCTGGCCGATCTCCAGGCCGCCACCGGGGTGCGCGGGCCGCTCGCTCCCGATCCCCTGAGCCGCATGCATTCCCTGCATCCGGGATTCCTCGGCCTGCTGGTGACCGACCAGGCGGGTGTAATCACCGCATCGTGGCCATCGCGCAATCGCTTCAACGAACTGATCGCCAACCACGGCCCGGGACTCGACGGTGAACCGGCCCTGCTGGAGCCGCAAGCCACCCGGCGGGCCTTCGTGGGCAACATCCAGCGGAAATCCGATTTCGGGCACGACCTCGTTGTCGCCATGAGTGCACCGATCCTCGACCGGAATGGTGATTTTCACGGCGTGGTGGAAGGCGCCCTCAATCTGGAGCGGCTCTTTCATGCCATCAGCCGGACGGGGCAGCTGCTCGACCGGGTCACGGTGATCACCGACCGTTCGCACCGGGTCGTCGTGGCCGGCGGCCCCGTCAATGCCGCGGCGTTGACCAGTTTCAGCCTCCACCCCATGGCCTCGGCCGCCCGGACCGCCGCATCCGATACGTTCCGCTTCAACCTGGAGATGGCCGACGGCACCCGGGAGCAGTTCATTGGCACCCGCCACCTCGTGCCCGAATTCGAATGGGAGGTGTACCTGGCCGAACCCGTGTGGCACACCCAGATCCACATTGCGGAATTTTACCTGGCCACCGCCCTGGTCGGCGCGCTGGCGATGGGCCTGGGGCTCCTGCTCACCCGGGCCACGGCCCAGGAGATCACCCAGCCGCTTTCCACGCTGGCGGATGCCACGCGCCGCCTCGCCGCCGGCGGCGACACGGCTGAGTTGCCGCCGCTCAACTCGGGGGCGCGCGAATTGGCCCTGATCGGACGCGAACTGCGGGCCGCCACCCTCACGCTCAGCCAGACCAATCACAACCTGGCCACCGCCATCACCGAGCGCGACCGCCACCAAGCCGAATTGCGCGAGGTGATGACGCACCTCGAGGACAAGGTCGCGGAACGAACCCGCGAACTCGAGACCGCCCGCATTGCCGCCGAATCGGCCAACGAGGCGAAGAGCGAGTTCCTCGCGAGCATGAGCCATGAGTTACGCACGCCCTTGAACGTCATTGTCGGGATGTCCGAACTTTTCGCCGATGGGTACATGGGGCCGGTCACCGATCGCCAGGCCGAGGGCGCCCGGAGCATCCATGACAGCGGCCGGCACCTGCTGGAACTGATCAACGACATCCTGGATCTCTCCAAGATCGAGGCGGGCATGCTCGAAATGCATGTCGAACCGGTGGACGTGGCCGCGCTGGCCGAGGCCAGCCTCCGCTTCGTGCGCGAAGCCGCCCGGCGCAAGAACCTGACGCTCGTGGCCGAAGTTTCCCCTGACACCGAACCCATCCTGGCGGACGAAAGGCGGTTGAAGCAAATCCTCGTCAACCTCCTCGCCAATGCCGTCAAGTTCACCCCGGAGGGCGGCCGCGTGGGCCTCCTGGTCCGGCCCGCCGCGGGACGCGATGTGCTTCGCTTCGAAGTGTGGGACACCGGCATCGGGATCGCCAACGAGCACTTCGAGCGGATCTTCCAGCCTTTCCGCCAGATCGACAGCTCGCTGTCGCGCCAGCACGGCGGAACCGGCCTCGGCCTCGCGCTGGTCCGCCGGCTCGCCCTGCTCCACGGCGGCTGCGTGGATGTCGAGAGCGAGACCGGCCGCGGCAGCCGGTTTGGGGTGAACATCCCCGTGCTCCGCCCGCCGCCGGTCGAACCGCTCCCCATCCCCGCCGGCCGTGACCCGAGCGCGCACCCGCTGTCTCCCCTGCGCATCCTGATCGCGGAGGACAACAACGCGAACAATGCCGTTTACGATGCGTTCTTCCAGGCCAGCCGGTGCGAGATCCTGCATGCCGCCGACGGCGCCGAAGCGCTGTATATCGCCGCGGATCGCCGGCCGGACATCATCCTGATGGACGTGCATATGCCCCGGATGGACGGCTTGGAAGCCATCCGCCGTCTGCGCGCCAATCCCGCCACCGCCCAATTGCCGGTGATTGCGGTGACCGCGCTCGCCATGCCGGCCGACCGCGTACGGTGCCTCGAAGCCGGCGCCAACGCGTACTTGAGCAAGCCCGTCAATCTGCGGGAACTGGCCCGCCTGATCTCGCGATTCGCCCCCTCCAACCGCAGCGCCCCTTCCCTCCACTACGCCCAATGAGCACCCGAACCGCACCCGCCACCATCCTCGTGGTCGATGATGAACCCCGCGCGCAAGTCCTCCTCCGCACGCTCCTCGAGGCCGAGGGCTACGACGTGCTGTGCGCCGGCAACGGCCCCGATGCCCTCGCCGCCGCCCGGCACCTGCCGGACCTCCTGCTGCTCGACCTGATGATGCCGGGAATGGATGGCTACGAAGTCTGCCGGCGGCTGCGCGCCGAGCCCGGCCTGGCGCAGATGCCCATCATCATGCTCACCGCCCTCGACGATCGCAATTCGCGGATCCGGGGCCTCGAGGCCGGGGCCGACGACTTCCTGGGCAAGCCATTCGACTCGGCCGAGCTGCGGGCGCGCGTCCGCACCATCACCCGCCTCAACCGCTATCGCAGCCTGTACGAGGAGCGCGCCCGCTTTGAAGCCGCCCTCGCGCTCGCCCCCGAGGCCATCGTCCTCGCCGAACTGGATGGCACCATCCTCCACCGCAACGCGGCCTTCACCGCGCTGCTGGCCCCGGCCGTGCCGCACCCCGACAATTTCTATGCCTACCTGCCCGCCGCGACCGCGCTGCAGTTGCGCTCCGTGATCGACGGGAACGGTCCGGGCCGCGCGGGGGAGACGCCGCTGCATTTCGCGCGCAGCGCCGACGTGATCGTGGACATCTCGCACAGCCTGGTTCCCTGGCATGGGCGCGGCATCGTCCAATTTCACCTCACCGACCTGACCGAGCGGAAACGCCTCGAAGCCCAGCTCAACCGCGCCCAGCGCATCGAGCTGCTCGGCCAGGTGGCCGGCAGCATCGTCCATGACATGAACAATATCCTCACCGCCATCGGGGGGTGCGCCAGCCTGCTGTCGCTGGAACCGAACCGCGAGCCGGAGATCCAGCTCAACCGCATCCAGGCCGGCGTGCAGCGCGGCGCCGGGATCCTGCGGCAACTGCTGATCTTCGCCCGCGGGTCCGACGGCGAATTCACGGTCACCAGCCTCGCGGAAACCGTGGCGGAAGTCGCGGACCTGGTGCGAGAGACCTTCAGCAAACGCTACCAGGTGGCGTTCAAGGCCGAGTCCGGCCTGCCGGCCGTGCGTCTCGACACCACCCAGATTCACCAGCTGGTCATGAACCTCTGCGTCAACGCCCGCGACGCCATGCCCGGCGGCGGCAGCCTGAACTTGACGCTCGGCCGGCGGGCCGTCGACGCCGCCGCGGCGACCGCCGCCGGGAGCCAGGCCATTGCCGGCGACTACGTGACGCTCACCGTGCGCGACACCGGCACGGGCATCCCGCCCGATGTCCTGCCCCGGCTGTTCGAGCCGTTCTTCACGACCAAGGCGCGCGGCAAGGGCACCGGCCTGGGCCTGGCGACCGTCGATCGCATCGTTCGCCGCCACCAGGGTTTCGTCACCGTGGACTCGACCCTCGGGGCCGGCACGTGCTTCACCTGTCATTTCCCGGTGTCCGTGGCGGGCACCCAGCCGGCTTCCCGCGCCTTGGCGGTGGCGTGACTGATCCCGGGTGAATTCGGACTTGGCCGCAACCTCGGGTATGCAAACATCGAGAGTTACTTTTTGGTAACACGACCGCGGCTGCCCATGCAAGATGCCCACATCCTCATCGTGGAAGACGACCCGATTGCCGGCGAAGTGCTGGCGGCTTGGGCGCGCCAGCATGGCGCCCATGCAACCTGTGCGGCCAGCCTCTCCGAGGCTGACGCCGCGCTCGCCGCGGGGGCCTGCGATTTGATCCTGAGTGATGTTCACCTGCCGGGAAATCACCGGCTTGAATGGGTGGAGCGCATTCTCGCCCGGAATCTGGCCCCGCCCTTGGTCCTGATCACCGGCAACCCGGAACTCGAAACCACGATGCGAGCCGCCAACCTGCCGGTGGCGGGCTATTTGGTGAAGCCCGCGGACCTCACCACGCTGTCGGCTTTGGCCATCCGCCTGATCGACGACCACCGGCAACGGCGGGAATGGCAGGAATTGTCGCGCGAAGCGGTCGTCTTGATCAACCAGCTGGGGCCCGAGGCCGCCGTGGTGGGCGAGAAACTCCGCCAACTTTCGCTCCGGCTGGCAGAGTCCGGAAGCCATCGTCGCCGCACCGCCCCGGGTGAGGAACTCGTGTGGCGCGAACTCCTGGTGGAAACGGTGGCGACCTTGGAGAAGACCAAGCATAGCTTCCGTTCGAAGGATCTGGGCCGCCTGCGGTTGCGCCTGGAACAGGTCCTCGCCCGTCGGGACGCCGCCGCATAAGTTCTTTTTGGCGCGCCATAAGGCCGCCGAATTCCCCGCAAATCGGCGCTAAAGGAAGCGGCGGACGAGGCCGATGGCATACGCAACGTTGCGGCATGCCACCCGGCATGGCCGCCTGATTCGGACCGGTATCGACCGGTAAGGATGAGGAGCGACGTAAGCCGGCCCCCCGGCACTCGCTCTCATGTTTCCTTCCGAATCCATTTTTCCCCGACCCCCTGGCGACGACGCGCCGCCCGGCGCGGTGGCGCACACGCCGACCGACCAAGTCGCAGGCGCGCTTTGCCGGATGGACTTCATTTCCACCGTCGGCGTGAGAACCACCAACGCGATTGCCCCTCGCGCGATCGGCCAACCCGAGAACCTGCACCCCTCCCTTCATCATGAACCGTAAATACGTCACCTCCCTCGTGGCCGCCCTGGTCGGCGGCCTCTATGCCCCGCCGGCAGCCGCCCAGGCGGATGGCTTCGCCGAGATCGCGGCGGAAATCCGTGCCCTGAAGAGCGAGATCAAATCGCTGCACGAGGAAAACCAAACTCTCCGCCAGCAACTCGGCGTGATCGAAATGAACGCCACCAAGCCGTCCGCGCCGGCCCCGGCCTCGCCGCTCCTCAAGCTCGGCGGCGAACTGCGCCTCCGCTACGAGACCTTTGATGGCGAAAACCCCGCCTTCGTCGACCGCAGCCGTTTTCGGGGCCGCCTCCGGCTCGGCGGCACCGCCGCCCTCGCCGGCAATGTCGAGCTCGGCCTGCGCCTCACCACCGGCGTCGCGGAAGGCGAGCCCACCGGCAACAACGCGACCTGGCAGGACAATGCCAGCAAGAAGGCCTTCGCCCTCGACCTGGCCTACGTGAAGTGGACCGCCTTCAGGAACGACCTCGCCTCCCTGGCGCTGACCGGCGGCAAGATGAACAACCCCTTCCCCGCGGATGACCTGATTCTCGATGGCGACTACACGCCCGAAGGTTTCGCGGCCCAGTATTCGCGCCGCCTCGGCGAACGCCACAGCCTCAAGGTCAATGCCGCCGGCTTCGTGATCGACGAGCTCAGCGCCAGCGCCCACGACCCGATGTTTTTTGCCGGCCAGGTCCGCCTCGATACGGCCTGGTCCAAGGAATGGGGCACTTCCTTCGGCTTCACCCAGCTGGACCTCACCAACGCCTCCCGCTTGGTCAATTCCGCCGTCCCCGACGTCCACAAGGGCAATACTCGCACCGCCGCCGGCGCGCTGGTGAACGACTATCGCCCCTGGCTTGTCGACGCCTCGGTCACCCGCACCATCGCGGGCATCCCGTTCAAAGTCGCGGGGGATTACATGTTCAACCCCGGGGCCGACACGCTCAACCAGGCCTGGTTTGGCGGCCTGTACATTGGCAAGGCCGCGAAGGCCGGCACCTGGGAATTCAATTACCGCTACCGCGTGGCGCAGGCCGACTGCTGGTATGAGGAGCTGATCGATTCCGATTCCGGCGCCTACTACCAGGCCGCGCCCGCGGGCGGTACCACGGGCTACGGCGGCGGCACCAACGTCCGCGGACACATCTTCGCGGGCAACTATGCCGTCAGCGACTACGCCCTCGTCGGCTTCACCTATTTCGCCACCCGGCTCGAGCAGCCGAGTCCCGCCGGGAGCGAAAGCGGCATGGGCCGGCTCCAGCTGAATACCATCCTCAAGTTCTGATTCCCGTCACCTCTCGCCCCTCTCCTCCCATGAAAAAGCCCCTGATCATCGTCGCCGCCTTGGTCGCGGCCCTGGCCATTCGCGCCGGCGAGGTTCGCCTCAACGGCGCCTCCACCACCGTCAACGCCGTCATCAACCCCGGCAAGGCCGCCGTCGAGGCCGCCACCGGCCTGACCTTGAAGGTCACCGGCACCAACACGGGCAAAGGGCTCGCCGCCCTGCTGGCGGGCGAGTGCGACGCGTCGCTGACGTCCGAGCCGCTCGACGTGTCGATGCTGGCCGGCAAATTCGCGGGCCTCACGCTCAATGCCTCCGACTTCCAGCTCCATCAGGTCAAGGAGGACTACGGCGAGTTCGTCGTCCATCCCTCCAACCCCGTCTCGAAGCTGGGTGACGCGCAGGTCAAGGGCATCCTCGCGGGCGAGATCGCGAACTGGAAGGACGTCGGTGGTCCCGATCTCCCGATCGTCGTCCTGACGGATCCGGTGGGCGCCGGCACCCGCACCCTCGTCCAGCAGCGGGCCCTCGGCGGGGGCGAATACGGCCCGAAGACCGTCGCGGTGGAAAACGTCCGCCTGGTCGCAGGCCGCATCGCCGAACTCAAGGGCGGCTTCGGCTTCATTGGCCACAGCTTCGTCACCCCCACGGTCAAGGTCGTGGAAACGACCCGCATCACGCGTCCCCTCGGCTTCCTCACCAAGGGCGCGCCGGGCGCTGACGTCCAGAAGGTCATCGACGCCTTCCGCGCGGTGGCCCGCTGATCACCTCTTCAACGCCACCCTCGCTCCCCCGCCGGGCCGTGGGAAGTCCCGCACCTGCCGGGGCGGCCCGGCTCTCCCGCGTCATGAAGACCTCCAATCGCATCACCCGCCGCATCGTTTTGAGCGTCGCCGCCGGACTCATCCCGCTTCTGGCGGTGGCAGCCGTCGTCCTCACCAACCTGTCGTCCCGCGCGCTCCGCGAAGCGTACCGCGGCACCGTGACGACCGCGATGACCCATGCGGTCGATGAACATCAATCGAACCTCACGCGCTTCCTCGACCTGTGGGCGGCCAATCCGTCGCTCACCAACGCCATCGAGGCCGCCGTCAGCTACGGCGATGCCGGGCCGCTGGAGGCCCGCGCCCGCGAGACGCTGCAGGCGGGGGGCCTGCACTTCGTCAAGGCCTTTGACCTCGCGGGCAAGTCGCTCGCCGACATCGCCGGGACCAACGGCGCCATCGATTGTGCCGGGTTTGTCCAGGCCGCCATCAAGGATGGCCACCCGGTCGCCGCGGTGCGGTCCACGCCGCAGGGGATTGCAGTCGTTTCCTTCCGGGTGATCGACTTGAACGGGAAACCCGCCGCCGTGGTCGGGATCGGCGATGTGCTCGAAGCCTCCGACCTCCAGGCCATCGGCACGGCCATGGCGGCACGCGTTGCCCTGGTGCGGGGCGACCGGACGATCGTCGCCAGCGAAATGGCCCTGCAGGATTTCCGGCCGGCGGTCACGCAACTCGCCGCGGCGCGAAACACGGGCGCCAGCCAGCTGGCGCTCGACGAGACCGCGGCCAAACCCGAATTCGCGACCTATGTGCCGCTCCCGGCGCTCGGCGCCGGCGACAACGCCGTCAGCGCCGTCGTTTTCACGAGCGCCACCGACTATGTCGCCGCGCGCGATCGCTCGCGGATGGTCTGGCTGGGTTCCACCGTGGCCGTGCTCACGGTGCTGAGCCTCATTGCCTGGCTCGTCGGCCACCGGGTGGGCTCGTCGGTCTTCGTGGCCATCAACCAGCTTGAGACGACCGCCGGCCACACCGCCGCCGCCACGACGCAGGTTTCCAGCACCAGCCAAATGCTGGCGGACCGCGCTTCCAAGCAGGCCGCGACCCTCGAGGAAACCAGCGCTTCCCTGGAGGAAATCGGCAGCATGACCCGGCGCAATGCCGAGAATGCCCAGCGCGCGAAATCGGCCGCCGGCCAGGCCCGCGGTGCCACGGAGGCCGGCACGGGCCAGATGCGGGCCATGCACCAGGCCATGCACGCCATCCAAAGCTCCAGCGCCGAAATCTCCAAGATCATCAAGACCATCGACGAGATCGCGTTCCAAACGAACATCCTCGCCCTCAATGCCGCGGTCGAGGCGGCGCGGGCGGGCGAGGCGGGCGCCGGCTTTGCCGTCGTCGCCGAGGAAGTCCGGGCCCTCGCCCAGCGGTCGGCCACCGCGGCGAAGGAAACCGCCGCCAAGATCGAGGACTCCGTCGCCAAGAGCACCCAGGGCGCGCAGCTCTCGGGCGAAGTCGCCCGCAGCTTTGAGTCCATTCGCACCCATGTCGTGCAGCTCGATTCGCTGATCGGCGAAATCTCGACGGCCTCGTCCGAGCAGACCCAGGGAATCGACCAGGTGCGGGATGCCGTGTCCGAACTCGACCGTGTGACCCAGGCGAATGCCGCCAGCGCCGAGGAGTCCGCCAGCGCCGCCGAGGACCTTGGCGCCCAGGCCGGGTCCCTCAACGAGGCGATCTCCGCCTTGCGCACGCTCGTGACCCACGCCACGCCGGCCGATGCCCTGGCCCCCGCTCCCAAAACCTTCCCGCCAAATCGGCCACGGACGCCACCGCGGCGCAATCCCGTCGCGGCCTGAACAAGAATTCTTGGGACTGCATCCGGGCGCCCGGCTGATCCTCGGATCGCCGGGCGCCTTTTTTGCCGGAACGATTCAGTTCGAGGTGGAGCGACCTGCTCCCCAGGGCGCTTTCTTCGCAGCGGGCGTCGTCAGCGCGTTGGGGAGCAACGCGCTCCACCCTTTTGGTGTGATCCTTTTTTGCTCTGAAAGTAGGTTTCAACTCCCAGGAAACAGCGGCGCTGTAGCCGGCCTCGCTGAGGCCGGTCCGGGGTCACCGACCCCGGCTACAATCACGCCGTTACTTCCTGACCGGAGCAAAATGTGAATTGCGGCTTGGGCTGCATGAGTTCGGCTCAGCGCGTGGCACCGGAGCGCAGCGAAGCAGGTGGCGTGCGTTGGCGCCCGATCGGCGGCCGACTATCCAAACCACGCTAATCCCCGGTGGGCACGATCGCCTTGGTCTCGACCATCAGCATGACGGTCCGATGCGGCGCGCGGGGACGGTGCTCGACGCCCTTCGGAATCACGACCCCCTGCCGGGGCCCGAGCGATATGGTCCGGTCGCGCAGGTCGATGTGCAGCTCTCCCTCGACCACGTAGAAGAATTCATCGTCGTGGTCGTGCTTGTGCCAATGATACTCGCCTTGCACGGCCCCCACCCGCACGACCGATTCGTTGACCGCACAGAGGGTCTGGTTGAACCACGGGTGCTTCACGGCGTCGGTGAACGCCTTCTCGTCGATCTTTTCCAGCGGCTGGAATTTGATGTCGAGCCGCGTGTCGTATTTGGCGGTGTGGTCTGGGCTCATAAGAATGTTCCGGGGCAATGTTCTCGGCAACCGGCTTTCCGCATTTTGCTCACTGTCCGCTGTGCCCCCATCCTCAGCTCTTCGGTACCTCGCCGTGGTGCGTCCGGTGCGCCGCGTACGCAGCCGTGTCGCCCAGCATCGCGTCGATCGTCGCCGCCAGCGGTTCGAGGCGCACGAGTCCCGAGAAAACCGCCTTGTCGCCAATCGCATCGGTCAGCACGAAGGCCGGACGCTGGTTGATTTGGTGGGCGTGGAAATCCGCCGTGCTGGCCGCGACGCGATCCTTCACGAGGTTCGATTCGGCCGCCTTGAGCAGCTTCTTCGGGTCGATCCTGCCCTGGCCTGCGCCCGTCCCATGAGCCGCCTTGGCGGCAATCCTCACCGCGGTGGCGAGGTCACCGATCTTCTGCCCCTCGCGGAGCGCCGCCTGCGCGAGGGCCAGCCGGATTTCATCGCCATTGAACCCGAAATCCCGGCCCGCCTCGGCCACGAGGTTGGGCGCCTCGTAGTGGCCCTTGCGCGCGGGCTCGAACCAGCCCGAGTTGAGCATGTAGGGCGAGTGCATCACGGAGCCGCCGCTCCGGCGGTAGAACCAGTCGCATTGCGACTGCGAAACCGGGAAGTCCCCGGGGTTCATCAGGGCGATGCGCCATTCGAATTCGGCGCGACCGGCGTACCGACGCTTGAGTTCCGCCCAGGTCGGTTCCGCCCAATGGCACCAGGACGACAGCACTTCGAGGTAGTAAGTGACTTTCATGCCGGGAGTTTCAGGTCCCATCCGGCAGGCGTCAATGATGCGCCGGGGCAGCCGCGCTCACAACCGCCCGCGTTTCGGGGCGGCACAGCTCCGTGCCGGCTCAGGCCGGCTCCGCGACCGGCGCCACGGCCTGCAGGAACGAGTGCAGATGCTTGCTCTCCGCCGCCACTTGCTCGACTGCGGATCGCCAGTGGCCGGCCCCGCCCGCTTCGAGATTCCCGAGGCGCGTGGCCAGCTGCACGGCGCCAAGGTTTACCGCCGCGCCCTTGAGCGCATTGGTCCGGAGCGAAAACTCCGGCGTGCCGGGCGACGCCTCACCCTGGCAATGCGTGGAAAGGAAACCCTCGATCTCGCCCTGCAGGCTCGCGAGCATGCCGCAGAGCGACTCCTCGTCGATGCCGAGGCGCTCCACCATGCTGGCCAGCGGCTCGATGTGGCAAATCGCCGCCCGCTCGGCCTCGATGCGGCGCAACTGCTTCACGATGATCTCCCGCTTGTACGGCTTCGTGATGTAGTGGTTCACGTTCAGCGCCGCCGCCTGCTGCACGGTTGCCCGGTCGTTGAGCGCGCTGCACAGCATGATGCGGGTCTCGGCGAAGCGCCGGTCCGCCCGCAGTTTCGTCGACAACTGGAGGCCATCGATGCCGGGCATCATGATGTCGAGGATGCACACGTCAAAAGCCGGGCCCTTTTGGAGCAGGTCCCAGGCTTCGGTGCCGTCTTTGGCCGACACCACCTGCCAGCATTTTTCCTTGGCCAGGATCATTTCCAGGATCTGGCGCGAATAGGGATCGTCTTCAGCGATGAGTATGCGCATGGGGAGAGTCTCCCTATATCGACTCATTCGGACCAGATTTGAGCGTTGGCTTCCCACCCATGCGCGATCGCCGGCCGGTTGATCCTATTTGACGGCAGCGACTTCCACCCGGGCTGTCGAGTCAACGCCCTCCCCGCTCCAAGGGTCCGCGCCGGGGCTGGTCTTTCCGCGACCTTTCGGCTCGGGATGAGGTCGGTGGTTTATAACGCCGGCTCGACCTTAAGTGCCGGAGCGTCGTGCCGATTCAGCAGGCGTTCTTTCGGCTTGGTCACCCTTGCCCCAACTCCCGCCTCCCGCCGATTGCCTCGAACCAGGCCCCTCTGCGTTCGTCGCGCGCCCCAGCAGCATGACGCTGGCGCCCCGGCGGTTCGCTGGAGGCTGCCCGGCTTGGCGGATCGACCGTCAGGATGCCGTCACCCCATGAACATTTCCCGCCAAAGCCTGGCCGCCCGCATGGTCATCATCGTGACCATCTTTGCTGCCGTCCTCGTCGCGTTCGGCCTGTATTCAGCCCGCACGCTTTCCCGTGTCCGGGTCGGTGGTCCCTACTACCAGCAGATCATCCTGAGCAAGGACCTCGTCGCCGACATCCTCCCCCCGCCTGCGTACATCATCGAGGCCTACCTGCTGGCCTTCCAGGCGGTCAACACCACCCAGGCCGACGAACGCGAGCGTTACCTGGCGCGCCTGGCCCAGACGGAAAAGGAATTCGGGGAGCGCCAGCAGGTCTGGCGGCAGGCGCTGGCGGATTCGCGAATGAAGGCCGCCCTCGTCAACGATTCGGCCAGGCATGCGGAAGCCTTTTTCCGGACGGTGCGGGAGCGACTGCTCCCCGCGATCAAGGCCGGCGATTTCGATACCGCCCGCCAGCTTGTCAACACGGAGCTCAACGAGAGCTACCAGCAGCACCGGCGCTACATCGATGAAGTTGTCACCCTGGCCACGCAGTTTGGCGCCGACCGGGAAGCCGCGGCGGTGGCCGTGGTCCAGTCGGGCACGCGCGGCGGCGTTGCGGTCGCCGTCGGCGGGCTCCTCGTGGGTGGGCTCCTGTGTTTCTGGATCATCCGCGACCTCAGCCGCACGCTGCGGGAACTGAGCTCCATGCTCGACCAGGGGGCCGACCAGGTGACCGCGGCGTCGGACCGCGTCTCGACCACCAGCCGGACCCTTGCCCAGGGCTCGAGCCAGCAGGCCGCGGCCCTCGAGGAAACCAGCGCGTCGCTGGAGGAATTGAGCTCGATGACCAAGCACAATGCCGACAGCGCCGGACTCGCGAAGACCGCGGCCGGGCAGGCCCGGGTTTCAGCCGACATGGGCGCCGAACAGATGAAACAGATGGTCGTCGCGATGAATGCAATCAAGACGGCCAGCACCGACATCGCCAACATCCTCAAGACGATCGACGAGATCGCCTTCCAGACCAACATCCTCGCCCTCAATGCCGCGGTCGAAGCCGCCCGCGCGGGCGAGGCGGGCGCCGGTTTCGCCGTCGTCGCCGAGGAAGTGCGCGCCCTCGCCCAGCGTTGCGCCGCCGCCGCCAAGGAAACCGCGCTGAAGATCGAACATTCGGTCGCGCGCAGCGCGGAGGGCGTCCAGATCAGCTCCGCCGCGGCGCAGAGCTTCACGACGATCCAGGAGCAGATCCTCCGGCTCGACCAGCTGGTGGGTGAAATCGCCACCGCCTCGCACGAGCAGAACCAGGGCATCGGCCAGGTCACCCGCGCCGTCGGCCAGATGGACAAATCCACGCAGAGCAACGCCGCCACCGCCGACGAATGCGCCGGCGCCTCGGCCGAACTTAACACGCAATCCCTCGCGCTGAAATCCGCCGTCGCCCGCCTGCGCGGGATCGTTCGCACCGACTCCTCGGCGCCGCCCGACGGGGCGGTGCAGCGGTCCGAGCCAAGCAGTGCCGAGTTCTTCGCCCCCACCGGGACGCCCGCGTCCGTCCCAACCGACCCGGCCGACCGGCTCCCTGTCAACACCGGCGCCTGAAACCGGCAAGGACATTCAGCCCTGCCCGGCCCCGGGATTTCCGGCGTCCGGGTACTCAAGGCTTGCCTCAGTTGAGTCGCCGCTGTTTAGCCCCTTGCGTTCGTTGTGGTGCATTCCACGCATGCGACCGACTTTTCGGGCCGGATTTGACCGGCAAGGAAAGGAGCAACGTCCTCCGCGGCCATCTTGGCAGCGGAAGATCCACCTCCACCTCTCCATGCCTCCCGCCGCACCAGATGGCCGGTCGTTGTCGTTGCCCGCGACCCCGCCCGCGCCCCGACCGACCAACCCCGACCTGACCGCGCTGCGCGTCGCGAACCAGGTTTCCGCCATGATCGCCTACTGGGACGCGAGCGAGCGCTGCTTGTTCGCCAACGACGCGTACCGCCACTGGTTTGGGCGGGAGCCCGGGGAAATGATCGGCATCACCCTACGGGAACTGCTCGGTCCCCTGTACCCAAAGAACCTTCCTTATATTCGCGGCGCACTGGCCGGGAAGATCCAGGTCTTCGAGCGCCAGATTCCCCTTCCCGGCGGCGGCCACCGCGACAGCATTGCCACCTACACCCCGGACATCGTCGACGGCGTGGTCCGGGGTTTCGCGGCCCACGTCGCGGACGTCTCCCCGCTGCGGCAGCGCGAGGCCGCGCTCGCGCTGGCCATCCGGGAGGCGGTCCAGGCCATCGAAAGCACCAAAGACAGCTTTCGTTCGAAACAACTCGGGACCCTGCGCCAGCGGCTGCTGCAGGTGCTGGACCGGCTGCAGGATCGTTGACGCATGACGAAGCCGGGAAAATCCGCGGTGCCGAGGGCGATTGGCTTGGAACGCCTGCTGCAGGAGCGCGACGACCTGCTCCGCCTCGAGCTTGAACGACTGACGCTGGCGCTCGAAGCCACCCGGGCGAGCATCTGGGATTTCGATGTCGGGCGCGGCGTCATCGCCTTCGACTCCGCCTGGCAATCGATGCTGGGGGGCGGGAGCGGGCCCTCGCAAATGTCGCTCCGCGAGCTGTTCGACCGCATCCATCCCGCCGATTGGCCGGGGGCGTCGGAGGCCGTGAACCGCTGTCTCGCCGGCCGGCAGGACAACTATGACCAGGAATACCGGGTTCGCACCGCGGCCGGCGAATGGCGCTGGCTGCTCGGTCGAGGCCGGGTGAGCGCCCGCGATACGGCCGGACGGGCGCTCCGCATGGTCGGCACCCATCTCGAAATTACCCGGCGCAAGGACGTCGAGGAGGCCGCAATCCGGGATGCGTCCTTCTTCGCCTCGCTGAACCAATTGACGCTTTCCCTGCTCCGGCGGCAGGCGAGGCAGGACGTGCTGAACGATCTGGCGGCGAAGGCGGTGGCCCTGTTCGGCGAAAAGGCGCAGCTCGAGATCGCCTTGGTCAACGCGGGCAATCTGATTGCCCACCGCGGCGATGGCCGGCCGTGCGGCCTGATCCAGCCGCGCTCCGGCCGCTCGGGCAACGAAGCCGCCTGGCGCGCGGTGGATTCCCGCCTGCCCGTGGCCGTGCGCCCATCATCCCCTTCCGGGACGACGGAATCGGCCGCCGACACCGACATTGTCTTTATCCCGATCCTGCTCGATGCCCGCGCCCTTGGAGTCCTGGGGCTGACCCGCCCCGGTTCGGAGCCTCCTTTCACCAACGAGGAACTGGCCAAGGGCATGCTTCTCGCCCAACTCGCCGCCCTCGTCATCCACAACGCCGGCATCTACGAAGATGCCGTGCACCTGGCCGCGAAACGCGCCGCCGACATCGAGGATCGCGAGCAGCGTTACCGGCAGATCGTCGAGAACATCAACCAGGGCTTTTACACGGCCAACCGCCGCAGCCTGTTCACCTACGCCAATCCGGCGATCAGCATTGTGACCGGCAAGACCCCGGAAGAGCTGGTGGGCTCGTCGTCGTTCCGCTTTGTCGCCGCGCCCGACCGCGAGCGCATCATCGCCCTCTACCGGGAATGGGCCGCGGGGACCCAGCGCCACGGCAGCGCCGAGTTCCGCATCGCGAAACCCGACGGCAGCCTGATCTGGGTCGAACAGGTGACCCAGATCATCCGGCGGACCGACGGAAAGATTGCCGAATACCGCAATTTTCTGCGCGACATCACCAAACGCAAGGCCGCCGAGGAAGCCCTGCGGGCGAGCGAAAGCAAGTTTCGCAGCGTCTTCGACAACAGCCCCATCCCCATCGTCCTGTTCAGCCAGCTCGGTGGCACGGTCGTCGAGGTGAACCGCGCGGCGGAGCGCACCTTCGGCTACGATCGCACCGAGGCGCTCGGCCGCACCACGCTCGAATTGAACATCTGGGCCGACCTGGCCGACCGTGATCGCTACATGGACTTGATCAAACGGCATGGCTCCTTCCATGGCGCCGAGATGCGCATGCGAAACAAGGGCGGAGCGGTCATCACGCTACTCTGCAATGCCGGCATCGTCTGGATCGGCGACCAGCAATGCCTGCTCAATTCCTTCATCGATATCACGGCGCAAAAGGAGGCGGAGGCGGCGCTGCGGGAGAGCGAGGTGCGGTTCCGCACCCTCGCCGACGTGGCCCCGGTGGGCATATTCCGCGCCGACCCCGCCGGGCTCACCACCTTCGTCAACCGCCGGTGGTGTGAACTGGCCGGCATGTCCCTGGCCGATGCCCACGGCGACCGCTGGGTCCGCGCCATCCATGCTGAGGACCGCCAGCGCGTGATCGAGGGCTGGGCCCAGGCCGTCCGGGCCGGGACGTCGTCCACCGCCGAGTACCGTTTCCAACGGCCCGATGGCACCATCGTCCATCTCGTCGGCCACAGCCTCCCCCAAACGGACTGCTCCGGCCAGGTCATCGGCCATGTCGGCACCATCACCGACATCACCTCGCTGCAGCAGGCCGAAGCTTCCCGCCGCCAGGCCGAAGCGCAGTTGCGGCAGGCGCAAAAGATGGAATCGCTTGGCACCCTGGCCGGCGGCATCGCCCACGATTTCAACAACATCCTGACCGGTCTCCTGGGCTATGCCCAACTGGCGCGAATGGATCTGGCCGAGGGTCATCCCGCCAACGCCTGGCTCGACAACCTGGCCGTCGCCGGCAACCGGGCGCGCGGACTTGTCCAACAGATCCTCACGTTCAGCCGCAAGAAGGACGGTCAAATCGCCCCCCTCCAGCTTCACCCCGTCCTGCAGGACGCGTGCAGCCTCCTGCGGTCGACGCTTCCTGCCATGATCGACCTGCGACAGCGGATCGATCCGGGTTGCCCGCCCGTCATGGCTGACGGCACCCAGATCCACCAGATCGTGATGAATCTCTGCACAAACGCGCTCCATGCGCTGCCGCCCGAGCACGGCTGGATCGAAGTCGGCCTGCAGTGCCGCGAACTCACCGCCAAGCTCGACACCACCACCACCGCCCTGGCCCCCGGTCGCTACGCCGTCCTGAGTGTCGCGGACAACGGCCATGGCATGACTCCGGAAGTTCTGGCGCGCATCTTTGAGCCGTTCTTCACGACCAAGGAATCCGGCAAGGGCACCGGCCTTGGCCTCGCCGTGGTGCACGGCATCGTCCAATCCCATGGCGGCGCCGTCACGGTCCAGAGCGCCCCCGGCGCGGGCGCGCGCTTCGAGATTTTCCTCCCGGCCCTCACCCCGGCCCCGGCGGACGGGACGCTGTCCGCCGCGGCGGGACCCCTGCCGCGCGGCCGCGGCCAGCGCATCCTGTTCGTGGATGACGACACGCTCGCCGGGCCCGTCATCTGCCGGCTCATCCGCACCCTGGGCTACCGCACCACGGAATTCAGCAACCCGCGGGATGCGCTCGTGCGCTTCGCGGCGGCGCCCGAGGAGTTCGATCTCGTCGTCACCGACCTGGCCATGCCCGACTTGCCTGGAGACCAACTCGCGGCCCAACTCCTCGCCCTGCGGCCCAACGTGCCCATTATATTGCTGACCGGCTATCTCGAGCCCGGACGCCAGTCCGCCCTGCAGCGCGCCGGAATCCGGTTGATCCTGGGCAAGCCGCCGGAAATCGAACTCCTGGCCACGGGCCTCGCCCGACTCCTGCCGGCGTGAACCGCGGGATCGTCGTCGCGGGCGGTCAGCTCCCCCGGTCGAGCTTTTTGCCGGGCCCCAGCGATTTTAGAAACTGCTCCTTGTCGACCATCTGCGCGTCACCGTCCTTCGGGAGCGCTTCCCCGTTCACGACGTCGGACTTCTTGATGCGCTTGGGAATGTTGCTCCCCGTGACCGTGATGTAGATGTATTCCTCCTCCGCCGCCTGCCGTTTCGCCGCGCGCTCCGCGACCGTCTGGCTGGCGCAGCCGGCGGCGAGCCAGGAAATGACCGTGAGGGCGACCAGGCGACGGGACGGGGAATTCATCGGAAGATCACGCGCTAGTCGCGCCCGTGCCAGTCCGGCAAGGTCCAAGGGGCGGGACGGCGGTTTTTCGCGGCAGGCCGCAGCAACCGGCCAAATGCTTTCGCGGGCGCCAGGCGCGGATGGTTCGTGACGGGTTTGTGACAACAGGACGGCTGGAAGATGGCCGAAATTCCTAACTAAAACCTATGAAAAACTGGACCATCAGCCGGCAGCTCGGACTCGGATTCAGCTGCCTTGTCGCCCTCAGCGTGATCGCAGCCGTGAGCACGGTGTTCACGCTCCGCCAAATCAAGGCGGATATCATGAGCATTTCCCGCAACGCCCTCCCGTCCGTGGCGATCGTCTCGCAGCTTCATCGCGACGTCCTGAACTACCGGATTCTCGTCAATCGCCACATCCTCACCAGCGACGCGGCCGAGAAGAAGCAGCTCGACGCCCAATGCGATGAGACCGCCCAAAAGGTGCTTGCGGAAATCAAGCGCTATGAGCCCTACGTCTTCGGGGCGGAGGAAAGGGCCCTGTTCGAACGCATCGAACCTTCCCTGAACGCCTACCGCGATGTCGCCCGCCATATCCGCAGGCTGAGCAACGAAAACCAGGACGCCGAGGCCTTCGCCCAGCTCAAGGGCGACGGCGCCAAGGCGTTCGCGGCCTTCGAGGGAGCCGTGCTGGCGGCGGTGGAGTACAACGAAAAGTCCGCGGGCGAGCAGGCCGGCAACATCGAAATGGGTGCCGGCCGGAGCCTGACCGTGACCATCGTGTTCAGCACCATTTCACTCGCGGTCGCCATCGGCCTCGGTTGGTTCATTTCCCGCCGCATCAACCACACCCTGCGGGAAATGGCCGGCAGCCTGGACGACGCCTCCAGTCAGGTCGCCGCCGCGGCGTCCCAGGTCGCCGCGGGCAGCCAGGGCCTGGCCAGCGGTTCCAGCGAACAGGCTGCCAGCCTCGAGGAAACCAGCTCCTCGCTCGAGGAACTTTCGTCCATGACCCAGCGCAACGCCCAGAGCGCCCAGACCGCCAAGGGCCTTTCCGGTGAAACGCGGCACGCCGCCGAGACCGGCGACCGGGACATGGCCGAGATGCGCCAGGCCATGGACGCGATCAAGACCTCGTCCAACGACATCGCCAAAATCATCAAGACCATCGACGAGATCGCCTTCCAGACGAACATCCTTGCCCTCAATGCCGCGGTCGAAGCCGCCCGCGCGGGCGAGGCGGGCGCCGGTTTCGCCGTCGTCGCCGAGGAAGTCCGGGCCCTCGCCCAACGCTCCGCCACGGCCGCCAAGGAAACCGCCGCCAAGATCGAGGATTCGATCGCCAAGAGCGAGCATGGTGGCGCCGTTTCCGGCAAGGTCGCCGCCTCGCTCGAGACCATCGTCAAGAAGGCCCGCCAGGTTGACGAGCTCGTCGGCGGCATCGCCAGCGCGTCCCAGGAACAAAGCGCGGGCATCACGCAGATCAATTCGGCCGTCGGCCAGATGGACAAGGTAACCCAGTCCAACGCCGGCAATGCGGAGGAAACCGCCGCCGCCGCGGAGGAACTCAGCGCCCAATCGGCCAGCCTCAAGGACACGGTCGCGCAACTGCGCCAGCTGGTGGGAGGCGCCGCAGCGGGCTCCGCGCCGGCCCTCGCCCATTCCCCCGCCGCGAAGGCAATTGGAGGAGTCGAGCCCGCAACCGCCAGCCACCATGCGGCTCCCACCGTTCGTCCCGTCATCAAGCGACCGGCAGTCGCCGCCGGGGACCACACCGATTTCTTCCAGAACGCCTGAGTGCGGCCAGCGGGCCCGCGTTTCCGGGCATCGTGGCGTCTCCTCCAGTCCATCCTGCGGCCTGCCTTGGCCCGCGCGGACATAAGGGGGTCTGCAAGTCATGATAAGCCGCCTGCGATGGTGGCGGTCGCAATTCAAGTATGCGCCCGCGCTGTCGATTTAGCCCATCACTCGTTGCGGTGCGCTTCCAGCGCGACTGCCTCTTTCGGGCCAGACAGGACTGGCAAGGAAAGGAACAACGTCCAGCAGGATCCCGTGCGGATCCACGGACTTCTCCTTCCATGTCCCCGGCCCATTTACTCTCCTCCCCCGCCCGCGCAAAAGCGGCCCGAACCCCTGCGGCCCTTCGCCAGGCCCAAGGCGGCGGCGCGAGCGGCGGGGAAATCCTCCCCTCCGGTGGTGTTCCGCCGCTGTTACGCGCCGGCCACCCGGCATCGCCTTCCTTCGCATCGATCACCGCTAAACTTTCCCCATGAAAAATTGGACCATTCGACAGCAAATCAACTTCGGCTTCATCTCGGTGCTGGCCATCATGACGCTGCTCGGCGCGTTCGCCTACCGACGGCTGGTCACGATCCAGGCCAATGCCGACACCATCACGGCCGACTGCCTTCCCGGCGTTTACGCAATTGGCCGGATTGAGGCCGAGGTCAGGTCGGCGGAAATGGATTTGCGGGAGCATGTGCTGGCGGAAAGCCCGGAAGTCATGGAGGCCAAGGAAGCCGCCCTGCTCCAATGCCGCGATCGCATCACCCAACTCTTCGCCGACTACGAAAAGACCATCACCCGGGACGATGATCGCGCCCTCTTCGAAAAGCTGAAAGCCTTTCGGCCCCAATACCTGGGTGCCCGCAACGAGGTGCAGGAGCTCAGCCGCGCCAACCGGAAGAAGGAGGCGCTGGCATTGTTGAACCGGAAACTTGTCCCCATCGTCGGCGCCTACATGGCGGCGGTCCGGGCCCTGGTGGACTACAACAAGAACAGCGCCGACCACTATTCCGCCAGCATCACCGCGGATGTATCCCAGACGCGACTCGGCATGTCAGTCGGCACGGTGATCGCCGTGTTGCTGGGCGTCGCCCTGGCCTGGCTCATCGTGCGCAGCACCAACCGGGCCTTGACCGGCGTCGCGTCGACGCTGACCGAAGCCTCGAACGAGGTCGCCGCGGCGGCCGGGCAGGTGGCCGCCAGCAGCCAGTCCCTCGCCGGCGGGGCGAGCGAGCAGGCCGCCAGCCTCGAGGAAACCAGTTCTTCCCTCGAGGAACTCGCCTCGATGACCCTCCGCAATGCCGAAAGCGCGCGGACCGCCAAGCAGCTTTCGGGAGAGACCCGCGCCGCCGCCGACGCCGGCAACAGCGACATGACCGAGATGCGCGGCGCCATGGACGCCATCAAGGCTTCCTCCTCGGACATCGCCAAGATCATCAAGACCATCGATGAGATCGCCTTCCAAACCAACATCCTCGCCCTCAACGCGGCGGTCGAAGCCGCCCGCGCCGGCGAGGCGGGCGCGGGTTTTGCGGTCGTGGCCGACGAAGTCCGCGCGCTCGCGCAGCGCGCCGCCACCGCCGCCAAGGATACCGCCGCCAAGATCGAGGATTCCATTGCCAAGAGCGAACATGGGGCTGCGGTATCGGGCCGGGTCGCGAACTCCCTTGGCGTCATTGTCGAAAAGGCCCGCAAGGTGGACGAAATTGTCGCCAGCATCGCCGGGGCCTCCGAGGAGCAGCGCGCCGGGATCGGGCAAATCAACGGGGCCGTCAGCCAGATGGACAAGGTCACCCAGTCCAACGCCGGGAACGCCGAGGAGACGGCCGCCGCCGCCGAGGAACTCAGCGCGCAGTCGGCCAGCCTCAAGGAAACGGTTGCGCAACTCCGCCGCTTGGTGGGTGGATACTCAAGGACCGCACCGGCTCCGGTCGTTGCCGCCGGCGCGCCCTCCGCCGTCCCGGGCTCGGCGGCAGCCAGGCACGGTCCGGCTGCGCCCGCCCGTCGAGTCCCCCCGCAACACGTAGTCGCCGCCGATGCCGGGGGCGATTTCTTCGCGGACGCCTGATGCTGCGGCAGACGCCGAGCGCGGCCACGCCAAGCAAGCCCAGCCGGCCATAAGTCGACTGCATGGCGGTCATCACCTCCCCTCCTTCTCCTGGTTGTAGCACTAAAGTGGACACGATGCGCGCCGAGTACTGCCTAGACGTTGTGGTGCATTCCAGATGCGACCGCCAATTTCGGGCCGGGGAAGGCCGGCAAGGAAGAGGCAACGCCTTTCGGATTCCATCGAATCCGCGACGGTCTGCCGCCATGCGCTTCCTTCCTCCAGTCTCGCTTCCGTTGACCCGCCCTTCGGCGCCGCCCAGGGTGGGCCGCCCTTGGATCCGCGTCTTCCTGGGAGCGATGATGGCGGGCTTCAGCGCGACGTCGGTCGCCGCCGCTCCGCTCCAACTGGAGGGTGCCTGCACGGCCGAAGCCCTGGCGGTCGCGTCCGGTGGATTGAAAACCGGCGCCGCGTGTCGCGGTCTGGCCGAGGTTGCCTTGGTGGGTTCCGGGTCGGCGCCGTGGTCCGATGGCACCCTGGCCTTCCGCGCCAGTGGCCTCGCCCCGCTGGGCGGCGACCTCAGCGGCACCCGCCTCGGCGACCTGCAGGGCGCCAGCAACCTCGCGGCTTACAACCATCCGCTGCTCTACGAACTGTGGGTGGCGGGCACGTTCGCGGATGATCGCTTCGGCGTGCGCGCCGGCCGGCTGCTGGCCGACAGCGATTTCGCCACCACCGGCGGAAGCGTTTTTCTCAACAGCAGCTTCGGCTGGCCGGCTTTCATCTCCGCCAACACCCGCAACACGGGCCCCGCTTTCGACCGCAGCGCCCTCGGCCTGTTCGGGAAGCTGACGCTCCGGCCTGGCGTGCACCTGCAGGCAGGCCTCTACGATGGCGACACTTTCGACGACGCCGGCGGCGATCCGGCCCGGCATCCCAATGGCCTCCACTGTGAACTGGGCCACGGCCAGGGTGTCTTCGCCATCGCCGAGTTGGGCCTCGCATTTGGCCATGACCCGGTTGACTCGGACCGGCCCCTCAAAATCAAATTCGGCGCGTGGCTGCATACCGCGGATTTCGCTGACCGCGGCGATTCGACAAGACTCCACACCGGCAACCTCGGGGTTTACTTCGTCGCCGAGCGGATGATCTGGCGCAAACCCGGGGCGGGCCCGCAGGGCGACCAGGGGGTCGTTTTCTTTGCGCGCACCGGCTTCGCACCCGGGGACCGCAACCTGTTCAGCGGCACGGCCGACACGGGTTTGTCCTGCACGGGCCTGCTACCCGGTCGCGAAGCTGATACATTCGGCCTTGGCCTCGCGTGGGCCGGCATTGGGCGGCAGACGCGCCAGGCCGAGCGCGCCGCGAATGCCGCGGTGGTTTCCGACTACGAACTCGCCTTCGAGGCCGCCTATGACGCCGCGATCAACGACCGCTGGCATGTCATTCCCGACCTGCAGTGGATCGCCCATCCCGGCGGCTCCCGCGCGCTGCCGGCCGCCCTGGTCGTCGGGCTGCGCACCCGCCTTGCCTTCTAACAACCACTCGACTCCACGCATCCCAAGCCCCCGATGCCAACAAACCCAACGCAACCTACCGCTCCCCGGGCCCACCGGACCGGTCCAACCCTCACCCTCAGGACGCGCTTGCTCCTGCTCGGCGGCATTCCGCTGGCTGCCCTGATCCTCTCCCTGGTCGCGAACCACCTGGGGACAAGGCTCGGCGCCCGCGCGATCCACCAAGCCGTTACCGTGGATGCACCGCTCGCGGATGTCGCCCGCAGCATGCAAATCGACGTATTGAATATCCAGGACGCCTTCACCGACCTGTCCGCCGTGCGGCTCCCAACGGAGATGGAGTCCGCGTTCGCCCGGGCCGAAACTCAGCGCCGCGCTTTCCTCGCCAGCCTGGACCGCCTCCAAAACAACGACCGCCTCGATTCGGCCCGCCAGCGCCGGTCGGACCAGATCGCCGCCGCGCTCAACGCCTATTGCGACACTGGCCATGCGATGGCGGTCGCATTTGTCACCCAGGGCACCGACCAGGGCAACTCGCTCATGCCGGCCTTCGACGATGCCTCGACCCGCCTGCAGGGACTGCTCGATCCACTCGTGCAGGAGCACCTTGGCGGTTTGCAGGCCGGCCTCGCGCGGACGGACGCGTTGCAGCAGCAAATCAGCCGCTGGAGCCTCGGCCTCGGCCTGGGTTTGGCGGTCGCGATCGCGGCCCTGATGGGGTATCTGATTCGCTCGACCACCGGCGCGGTGCTGGCGGTGGCAGCGCCGCTCGAGGTGGGGGCCGAAGAGGTGACCGGGGCCGCGAGCCAGGTCGCCGCCGGAAGCCAGGACCTGGCCAGCGGTGCCAGCGAGCAAGCCGCCAGTCTCGAGGAAACCAGTTCCTCACTCGAAGAGCTGGCCTCCATGACCCGGCGCAATGCCGACAGCGCGGAATCCGCGAGGCAACTCGCCGGGGAAACCCGGGCTGCCGCCGAAATCGGCGACCGTGACATGGTCGAAATGCGGCAGGCCATGGACGCAATCAAGAGCTCCTCCACCGACATTGCCCGCATCATCAAGACCATCGACGAGATCGCGTTCCAAACCAACATCCTCGCGCTCAACGCCGCGGTCGAGGCGGCCCGGGCGGGCGAAGCCGGCGCGGGATTCGCCGTCGTCGCCGATGAGGTCCGCGCCCTGGCCCAGCGGTCCGCGACCGCGGCGAAGGAAACGGCCGACAAGATCGCCGACTCCATCTCCCGCAGCGAACATGGCGCCACCGTTTCCGGGAAGGTCGCCGCCTCGCTCGAGGTCATTGTCGGCAAAATCCGCAAAGTCGACGAACTGGTGGCCGGGATTGCGAGCGCCTCCCAGGAGCAGAGCGTGGGCATCACCCAGATCAACGCAGCCGTCGGCCAGATGGACAAGGTGACCCAGGCTAATGCCGCCAATGCCGAGGAAACCGCCAGCACCTCCGTTGACCTCAATCGGCAGGCCGCCGCGCTGCGTGCCGCCGTGGCCGACCTGTTTCGTTTGCTCGGGAGCGCCGGCGCCAATCCGGCCCCGGGGTGCGAAGCCGCCGCTCCTGCCCGCACGATCGAGCCCGGCGAAGGCACCAAGGGCATCATCGAATGGGACGAGCCCGCCATGACGACGGGGGTGGCGTCGATCGACCAGCAACACCGGGAGTTGATTGACATGATCAACCGGCTGGAGCGGGCGTTCCGCGCCCGGCGCGGCCGGGATGAGATCCGCGAGATGATTCAGTTTCTCTCCGACTACGTGCAAAACCACTTCAAGCACGAGGAGGACCTGATGGCGCGCCACCGCTGCCCCTCCGCCGCCAAAAACAAGGCCGCGCACCAGAAATTCCTGCAGGACTTTGGCCGCCTGGCCGCAACTTTCGAGGAAGGCAAGCCCTCGGCCAAGCTCCTGCTCGACCTCCGCCGCCTCGTCGGCGACTGGCTCAAGGGCCACATCTGCCAGATCGACACCGGCCTGCGCCGCTGCCCCGGCGCACAGCGCGGCCACGATCACGTGCCCGAGACCGTCGTCGCAGCCACGCATTGATCCGGGCGGCGCAAACGCCCGTCGCCCAATTCGCGATTGGTTCAGCTCGGACGCAGGAAGGGCTTTACGCCCCGACCGTTGAGGCCGCCCCATTCCGTCGGGGCGCAAAACCCCTCCCACATGCGAGCCGACTACCTGGTCGATAGTCGTGACCGGAATTGCCTGATTCCCTTTGAATGAGCGGTGCTCGCAATGCAGGGTCGGCCCTTGGGCCGACTTCGCGTACCAAGTCGCCGCAAGCAGCGAGCCTACAAATGGGCCAAATGAAAAAGCCCCGGTCTTGCCACCGGGGCTGAAAGGGTCGGGGGCACAAAGCCCCTCCTACGCGCGAGCCGCCGCCCCAGCCGGCTCACTTCTTCTCGAACAGCTTCTTGATCGCGCTGCCGGCGTCTTTGGCGGCGTCCTTGAGCTTGTCGACGGAAAGATCGCCGGACTGGACGGCGCTGGCGGTGGCGACGATCACCTTGTTGAGCACCTCCCGCATGATCGCGCCACCCAGTTCGCCGGCGGTGACGCCGCCTTTCGCGGTCCCGAGGTCAGTCAGGCTGATCGGGGGCAAGGTCACGGCGATTGCGCTGGCCCCGAGGCCGACTGTGGCCTTGCCGTTGGTGAGGAGGAATTTCTTCACGATGAACTTGCGCGGCTTGCCGTCCTTCGTCACCGGCTCCTGGGCGCCGCCGCCGCCCGTGAAGGACTCGATGTTCTTCAGGAGGTCCTTGATGTTGCTGGTGAGGATCCTCGTCTCGTAGTTGAACTCCGGCTGGTCGACCACGATCTCATTGATGACGACCGTGTCCCCGAAGACCGAGCCGGGCTCGAGGTCCAGCTGCACCTTGCCGAGGTAGAACGCGCGATTGTCGCTCCAGCCCTTGGGGTTTCCCACCGTCAGCCCGCTGAGCGAACCCTTCCCGGTGAAGGGCGAAATTTGGGCCCCGGCCAGCTCCACGTTGGTCTGGGTGAGCTTCGGGCCGAAATTGTTCACGCCGCCCTTGACGACCGAACCGAGGGCGTACGCCACGACGAAATAACCAGCCAACAGGAGGATCAACACGCCGAGCCCGGCAATCTTCAGGAATTTCATGGGGATTATGATCTAGTACCGTCCCACGGTGACTGGTTCCCTCCCACGGGGCAAGTGCCCCCCGGGCGCGTTCCGTCGGCGGGCGGGCAGTTTCACACCCAACGACGCGAGTGTGACTGATTTGTGACCGGAGCATTCGTCCGGAAGTCGATATATCTTCCGTAACCCACCCCGCATGAGTCCCGCTAGCACCAACCGCCTGGCCTTGTCCCCGCGATCCCCTTTTTCCCTTTCCGGTCAATTCGCCCGGGTCCCGTGCGGCAGGTCCGCCGGGTCCGGGTCAGGGGCCAGACAGTGATACCACGCGTCCGGCAGGGGGCTGCCGGACGCGTTCCCTTTTTCCATAGAGGCGCGAGACGCCGCGCCGCTCAGGCCGGCGGGGTCGGCCCGCCCTGGCCCGGCGATTCCGCCAGCACCTCGTTGACGGCCTGAAGGAGGGTGCCGAGGCTGAACGGCTTGTTGATGGTGCGAGCCGCGCCAAATTTCCGCGCCATGGTAAGGTAATCGGCGCCCTTGCCCACGCCCCCGCCCGACATCGCGATGATCTTCAGGTTCGGGGAACGCTTGCGCAATTCCATGATCGTCTCGATCCCCTCCATGCCGGGCATGATCAGGTCGGTGATCACAAGTTCGGCCGGCGCCTGCTTCTGGGCGGCCAGCCCCTTTTGCCCGTCTTCGGCCACGGTTACCTCATGGCCGCCCTTTTCCAAGGCTTGCCGAAGCATGATGCGAATTGAGCTGTCGTCGTCGATAACCAGGATGCGGCTCATGCGGGAACAGCGGGGAGGATTCCGACCGAGGGACCAGAAGCGGCCCTGGCGGCGGCGCGTGGACGGTGGGCACAGATCATTACCGGGAAAAAGGACGTTACTTTAAGTAGCAGTAAAGACGGAATTCGCTCATATAGGTTGCACCGGGCGGAGCGCCAGTCGCGCTGGGTTAATCCGCTTGCCAGTCAAGGCCCCGCAACCTCTGTATTTCAGCAACCGGCCTGCCGTTTCTCAGATTCGGGACAGGTTTTCACCTTTCTTCTTTCGCCTTTCGTCGTCCGCCATGCCTTCCAACTACACCGAAGCCAGCATCAAGACCCTCAGCTCCCTCGAGCACATCCGCCTCCGCCCCGGCATGTACATCGGCCGGCTGGGCAACGGCACCCACGCCGAGGACGGCATCTACGTGCTCCTGAAGGAAACCATCGATAACTCCATCGACGAATTCATGATGGGCGGCGGCCGCAAGATCGAGGTCGAGCTCAACGAACGCTCGGTCAAGGTCCGGGACTACGGCCGCGGCATCCCGCTCGGCAAGCTGGTGGACTGCGTCTCCATCATCAACACCGGCGCCAAGTACGACTCCGAGACCTTCCAGAAGGCCGTCGGCCTCAATGGCGTCGGCCAGAAGGCCGTCAATGCCCTCTCCCTCACCTACCGCGCCCAGGCCGTCCGCGACGGCGAAACCAAGGTGGTCGAGTTCGAGAAGGGCAAGTTGAAGAAGGAATCGCGCGTGACCAAGACCGACGAGCGCACCGGCACGATCATCGAGTTCACCCCCGACGAGAAGCTCTTCGGCTCCGACTTCCGCTTCCGGACCGAGTTCATCGAGGACATGCTGTGGAATTACGCTTTCCTGAACCGCGGCCTCACGCTCACGCTCAATGGCAAGTCCTTCAAATCGGAGAACGGCCTCAAGGACCTGCTCACCAAGGAACTCAGCGGCGAACCCCTGTACCCGATCATCCACCTCGAGGGCGAGGACATCGAAATCGCGTTCACCCACGGCAAGCACTACGGCGAGGAATACTGGTCCTTCGTCAACGGGCAGCACACCACGATGGGCGGCACCCACCTGGCCGCCTTCCGCGAGGCCCTCGTCGAGACGCTGCGCAACCATTTCAAGAAGGACTTCGACGCCGCCGACGTCCGCCAATCCATCGACGCCGCCATCGTCGTGCGCGTGCAGGAGCCGGTCTTCGAATCCCAGACCAAGACCAAGCTCGGCTCGACGGAGGTCGGCCCGAAGGGACCGTCGATCAAGGAATTCGTCGGCAAGTTCCTCCAGCAGGCCCTCGACACCTACCTGCACAAGAACCGCGAGACGGCCGACATCATCAAGCAGAAGATCGAGGAGAACGAGCACGAGCGCAAGGAACTGGCCGGCATCCGCAACATCGCCCGCGAGCGCGCCAAGAAGGCGTCCCTCCACAACCGCAAGCTGCGCGACTGCCGCCTCCACCTGGGCGACCGCAACGAGCGCGCCGAGGAATCCACCCTCTTCATCGTCGAGGGCGACTCCGCCGCCGGATCGCTGACCGCCACGCGCGATGTCCAGACGCAGGCCGTGTTCGCGCTCAAGGGCAAACCCCTCAACACTTACGGGCTGACCAAGAAGGTCATCTACGAAAACGAGGAATTCCATCTGCTCCAGTCCGCCCTGAACATCGAGGAAAGCATGGACGGCCTGCGCTACAACCGGATAGTCATCGCGACCGACGCCGACGTCGACGGCATGCACATCCGCCTGCTCCTGATTTCCTTCTTCCTGCAGTTCTTCCCCGACGTCATTCGCAACGGCCACCTTTTCATCCTCGAGACGCCGCTCTTCCGCGTGCGGAACAAGAAGGAAACGATCTACTGTTATTCCGAGCAGGAGAAGCAGGCCGCCGCCGCGAAACTCGGCGCCAGCCACGAGATCACCCGCTTCAAGGGCCTCGGCGAGATCAGCGCCGGCGAGTTCAAGGACTTCATCGGCGAAAACATCCGCCTCGAGCCGGTGAACCTGCACCACCTCTACAGCTCCGAGGAACTGCTATCGTTCTTCATGGGCAAGAACACGCCGGAGCGCCAGGATTTCATCATCGATAACCTGCGCGTCGAAAAAGACCTCGTCGAAGCCTAGCCCGGACATTTCACAGTCTTAGGCGATCCAATCAGCAAAATGTCCGTCCGCCCTCCGGGCGGAGCGACTTTGTCGCGGCGCGCCCCGACAAGGTCGGCCCGACAGGGCGCATGTTTCACACCTCTAGGTGTGAAATATGCGGGCAGGATGGGCTTTGTGCCCCGACCCTTCAGGCGCCGTTCCCGGGCGTTTGTGTTGTCTTACGCGATATAGGCAAACGTGTCGGTTTATAGGTCTTCCAGTCAGTGCTTGGGTCGGTGGTCCGGCAGGAGCAAATATCAAGAAGTTTACCGGCACTATGCAGCAAGAGGTGGAGCGACCTGCTCCCCAGGGCGCTTTCTTCGCAGCGGGCATCCTCAGCGCGTTGGGGAGCAACGCGCTCCACCATTTGGTGGTCGGCGATTTCCACATCGCCGACAAGGACTCACGGGGCGGGTGAACCTCGCGTCGGTGTGGAAACCGACGCCCACCTATTGCATAGCTCCGGATCAACAGGGTGACGCGAAGCGACGGGTGTGTCGGGCTTTCGCGCACACCAAGGCAAGTTGGCGAACGAAGAATCGCCTTAACTTAGCGCCATTCGGCCCTGAGCCCGTCGAACGGGCAAGGTCCGACCTTACATCGGACTGAAATGGACTCACTACCCGTCATCCTGAGCAACGCGAATCGGGGAATCGCGATCGTCCCACCCACCCGGCGCCGCGCGCCACCCTTCTTCATCCGGAACGGTGCAGTAGGAAACCACGAATGGACACGAATCAGGAGGCGGCATTGACCAGACGGGCTTGGGGTTGATCAACGGTTTGGTGATCAGCCCGGACTGACTTTTGTCCATGCAAACTTCATTCGTGTACCTTCGTGTCCATTCGTGGTTGAACTGAATTGTTCCGGCATCATCGCGGGGAATCAATCCCACGCAGCCTAGGTCCCCTCATATGAAGAGGGCTGCCCGACCGGGCGGGGTGTGTGGAAGATCTCGAAAATGCGGCCTACTCCGTCCCGCCGCGGCGCGTCCGGCGGCGCCACTCGCGAGGGGGCAGGCCGAAGTGCGCGGCAAAGGCCGCGGACAGGTGAAAGGCCGAACTGAAACCCAGGCGGTCGGCGATCTGCTTGATCGTCTGGTCCGTGCCGCCGAGCAGGCGTTGCGCCCGCTGCAGCCGCACGCGGCCCTGGTATTGCTGGGGCGACAGGCCCGTGCGGCGCACGAACTCCCGGCGGAAACTCGAATACGCGACGCCGAGCTCCCGGGCCAGGTCGGGCAGGGGCCGCGCCGCGCCTTCCTCTTCCATCAAGCGCCGCGCCCGGGCGACCGCCACGGCCACGGGTTTGCTTTCCGCCGGATCCGGCCGCGCGCGTTGCAACAAGGCGAGCACTCCCAGCGCCCCGGCCGACCGCTCCGCCTCGCCGTCGTCAGTATCCCGTCGCAGGCTCTCATGGATCCGGTCGAGACTCGCCTCCAGTTCCTCCGGCGACGCCACCGCCACCACCGCGGCAGCCGGCGTCAGCACCCTGGCCTGCGCCAGCCGTTGCGGCACCGTGCCGTCGAACTCCACCCATTTCTCCGTCCACCCGGTCGCGGGGTCGGGACGGTATCGATGCCACACGCCGGGGAACAGCAGCAGCGCGGTCCCGGCCACGACGCGCTGGGCGCCGGTGGCCTCCGACTCGAACTCGCCCGCGCCTTGCGCGATATGCACGACCTGGAAGGCCGCCAGCACCCGGCCGTTGCGCCACTCGAACGAGTGGTCCGCCGGGTGACCGGCGGGCGGGTAGGGGTCCCCGGCCCGCGCCCGGATCATGCCGCCGCCCGTCACGACGACGCCCCAGTGCGCCGCCTCGGCGTGCGGCAGCACGTAGCGGAAAAAGTCGGCGGGCGGGCGGGGCATGGGCGTGGCTTATTTCTGTATGTTTTGGAGCAGCTTGTCGATTCCCGGGTGGGATGCCCTCTGGTAAAGTGATCCCCCCCATGGCTGCGCTGTCCCATCAATTTTCGTATGGTAGGTCGGCGCTCGACTGCCGTGATCCAAGCGTCTCCAATCTCAGCGTGAACACCCCTTTCGTCATCCTGAGCGGAGCGAAGGATCCAAGCCCGAGGCATGGCCGTGGTCATCCCGTGGATCCTTCGTTACACTCAGGATGACGTTGCGGGAATCCACCCTCCTCCGAAATTTCAAGTTTGGCGATTTCACGATGCCCGATTCCAAGATTCCCCTCCATTGCGCTGCCGTGGACCTCGGCGCCACCAGCGGGCGCGTCGTCCTCGGCACTTGGGCGAGGAACAAACTCGCGCTGCGGGAAGTCCACCGTTTCCCCAATGGGCTGCGCTCGGCGGCCGGGCACGATTACTGGGACATCCCGGGACTCTGGGGCGAGGTGCAGGCGGGCCTGCGGGCCGCCGTGGCGGCGCTGCCGAAAGGCGCGAAGCTGGCGTCCGTCGGCGTGGAAACCTGGGGCGTCGACTACGTGCTCACCAACGACGCGGGCCGCATCGTTTTCCCGACGCACGCGTACCGCGACGGCCGCACGCAGGCCGGGCTGCAGCACTTGGCCAACACCCGGGCGGCCCTCGAGCGCATCTACGCGGCCACCGGCATCCCGGCGGTGTTCTACAACAGTTCGTTCCAACTGGCGGAAACCATCGGGAACTGCCCGGCCATCACCGACCTCGCCACGCGCTGCCTCTTCCTGCCCGACTATTTCAATTTCCTGCTGTCGGGCAAAATGGCCAACGGGTTCGCCATCGCCAGCACGACGCAACTGCTCGACGTCCAGGGCGACGACTGGTCACGGGCCGCCCTCGACTACTTCCGCGTGCCGCCCACCTGGCTCACCAAGCCCGTCGCCGCGGGCACGAAGCTCGGGAAGGTAGGGCGCGGACTCCGTCCGCGCCGCGGCGGTGACGGAGTCGCCGCCCTACCTGCTGCCCTGGCAGACACCCAGGTCATCGCGGTGCCCGGCCACGACACGACCTGCGCCTACGACGCCATGCCGGCGGCGGCCGATGGCACCGATATTTTCCTCAGCTCCGGCACCTGGTCGCTCGTCGGCTTCGAAAGCAACCAGCCCGTCCTCGGCCCGGAAGCCCTCGCCGCCCGCGTGGCCAACGACCGCACGGGCCGGGGCGAATACCGCCCGCTGGTCAACGTCATCGGCCTGTGGATGCTCGAGCAAACCATGAAGGACTTTGCCGCGCGCCCGAAGAACGACGCCGAGTGGGCGAAACTGATTAATCAGGCATCAGCCCTGCCTTCCTATACCGGTTCGAATGTGGGAGGGGCTTTACGCCCCGACGTTGGACCTTCGCAGCCGGAAAAGTCGGGGCATAAAGCCCCTCCCACCCGGTTGGAAATGGCGTTCAAGGAATTCGCCAACCCGCCGTCCATGAAGGCGGCCATCGACGCCCAGCTGAAGCGCCGCAAACTCCCGCTGCCGAAAAACCTCGCCGGCTATGTGCGCCTGATCTGCGACTCCCTCGGTGAAGGCCACGCCATGGCGATCCGCGACTTCGAAAAACTTTCGGGCCGCACCTTCCGCCGCATCCTCATGGTCGGCGGCGGCTCGAAGAACCGGTTGCTCTGCCAGGCCACCGCCAACGCCTCCGGCCTGCCCGTGCACTCCTTCGCCCTCGAGGGCTCCGTCGTCGGCAACCTCGCCAACCAGCTGATCGCGCTGAAGGCGGTCAGGAACCTCGCCGAGTTCCGTGCCAACCTGGCGTCCGATCTGAAGCAAACAATCTACCAGCCCAAGGCCTAACCAAGGCATCAATGGCCACAAAAAACACAAGAAACGCAAAAAAGATACTCCGGAATTCAGGCTTTTTGCGTCTCCTGTGCCTTCTGTGGCCCAAACCCAAATCCTTCTTTTTGTGCTTCCCGTGTTTTTCGTGGCTAAATCCTTCTGCGCTTTTTGTGCCTTTTGTGGCTATGAAGCAAACAACCTACCAGCCCAAGGCCTAACCAAGGCTTTAGTGGCCACAAAAAACACAAGAAACGCAAAAAAGATACACTCTGGAATTCAGGCTTTTTGCGTCTCCTGTGCCTTCTGTGGCCCTAAACCAATTCCTTTTTTGTGCTTCTCGTGTTTTTCGTGGCTAAATCTTTCTGCGCTTTTTGTGCCTTTTGTGGCTAAAATCCCCTCCCCATGACCTCCAAATCCATCTCCGCCGCCTACAAGCTCGCCCGCTCGCGTTACGCCGAGCTCGGCGTCGATACCGATGCCGCCATCCGCGCCGCGCTGCGCGTGCCGGTTTCCCTCCACTGCTGGCAGGCCGATGACGTGCGCGGGCTCGAGACGCCCAAGGACGACGTTGCCGGCGGCGGCATCATGGCCACGGGCGGCTATCCCGGCCGCGCGCGCAACGGCGACGAGATGCGCGCCGACCTCGACCAGGTACTCAAGCTCCTCCCGGGCAAACAGCGGCTCAATCTCCACGCGTTCTACGCCGAGACCGGCGCCAAGGTCGTCGACCGCGACGAACTCGAGCCACAGCACTTCGCCCGCTGGCTGGGCTGGGCCAAGTCGCGCCGCGTCGGACTGGACTTCAACCCGACCTACTTCGCCCACGAGCTGGCCAACTCCGGCTTCACCCTCTCCAGCGCCGACCCGGCCGTCCGCCGGTTCTGGATTCGCCATGGCAAGGCCTGCCGCCACATCGCCGAGAGCTTCGCCAAAACGCTCGGCACGCCCTGCGTGCACAACCATTGGGTGCCGGACGGCGCCAAGGACGCCCCGGCCGACCGCTTCGCCCCGCGCGAGCGCCTCGTGGCGTCGTATGATGCCATTTTTGCGGACAAGTCCGTGAACCGAAAGCTCTGCATCGACGCGGTCGAGGGGAAACTCTTCGGCCTGGGCTCCGAGGATTACGTCGTCGGCTCGCAGGAATTCTATTCGAATTACGCCTTGTCGCGCGGCCTCGTGCTCTGCCTCGACCTCGGCCACTTCCACCCGACCGAGTCGGTCGCCGACAAGGTCTCGGCCCACCTGCAGTTCCACGAGCGCCTGCTGCTGCACACCAGCCGGCCGATCCGCTGGGACAGCGACCACGTCGTCATCCTCGACGACGCCGTGCGCAACCTCTTCCTCGAAATCGCGCGCGGCGACGCCTGGGAGCGGGTGTTTGTGGCGCTCGATTTCTTCGACGCCTCGATCAATCGCATCGCGGCCTACGTCACCGGCACGCGCGCCACGCGCCAGGCGATCCTCTGCGGCCTGTTGGACACCTCGGCCGCGCTGAAGGCAGCCGAGGCTTCCGGCCGCGGCCACGAGCGCCTCGCGCTGATGGAGCTGGGCCGCTCGCTGCCCTGGGGCGCGGTTTGGGACCAGCTCTGCGAGCAGGAAGGCGTCCCGGCCGGCGCCGACTGGCTGCGCGACGTCGCGCGGTACGAAAAGGCGATCCTCGGCCAGCGCTCCTGATCGCCATGGACCTCGCCCACCGCCAGAAACCCGGCGCCGACAAGCGCGTGCAGCTCATGGCCACGTGCATCTGCGACGCGTTCTATGCCGACGTCGCCCGCGCCACGGTCGAGGTGCTCGAATACCTCGGCTGTGCGATCGATTTTCCCGAGGGCCAGACCTGTTGCGGCCAGCCGGCCTTCAACGGCGGTGACTGGCCGGCGTCGCGCAAGGTCGTGCGGCACACGGTCAGGACCTTTGCCGGTGAAACACCGGTCGTCGTGCCGTCCGGTTCCTGCGCGGCCATGCTGTTTCACGGGGCGCTGCTCGAGTTCGAAAAGGAGCCCGACCTGCCCGAGGTGAAGCAGCTGGCCCACCGCACCTGGGAGCTCGCCGACTTCATCGTCAACGGCCTCGGGGTAAAGTCCTGGCCGGGCCGCTACGACGCCACGATCGCCTTCCATCGCGCCTGCCACACCCGCGGCACGCCCAGCGGCCCGGCGGTCCTGGAACTGCTCGGCTCGGTGGCCGGCCTCAAGGTGGTGCCGTTCGGGGAAGGCGAGCAATGCTGCGGCTTCGGCGGCACCTTCTCGGTTTCCTTCCCCCACGTTTCCACCGCCATGGGCGATTTGAAGCTCGAGCACATCCGCGCGGTCAAACCCGACGTGCTCGTCTCGGGCGACATGAGCTGCATGATGCATCTCGGCGGACTCGCCGAGAAAGAAGGCCAGCCGATCAAAACCCGACATTTTGCCCAAATCCTGCGCGACGCCCTGAAAAACGGGGGTTTGCTACCTTGATGAACCCAAAGACACTGATCGCCCAGCCCTCAGCCGCGACACGTCCGGCTCCGAGCCCTTTTCGCATTCCGTCGATCTCCGTCCTCTGACCTCCGTCCTCTGACAACCGCCCTCCGCCCATGGCCACCCAGCCGCTCGACACTTTCTCGACCCAGTTGCCCGCCGACAAGCGGGCGTCGGTCTACCAGAGCACCAAGGGCACGCACGAGAAGCGCACCAAGATGCTCTACGACCAGTTCGCCGATCCCGACGCCCTGCGGCGCACGGCCGGCGAGATCAAGCAGCACGTGCTGGAGCATCTCGACACCTACCTGCCCGCGGTTGAGGCGAAGATGGTGGCCAACGGCGTGAAGGTCCACTGGGCCGACACGGCCGACGACGCCTGCGCGGCCGTCCTCGGCATCATGCAGGCCCGCGGCGCGAAGAAGATGGTCAAGGCCAAGACCATGGTCAGCGAGGAGATCGAGCTGGCGCATTACCTCGAAAAGCACGGCATCGAGGCGCTGGAAACCGACCTCGGCGAATTCATCGTCCAGATCGACAAGGACCACCCGAGCCACATCGTCCGCCCGATCATCCACAAGAACCGCCGCGAAATCGCCAAGAGCTTCGAGCGCGAGGGGCTCGGCGCCTACAACGACGATCCCGAGACCATCACGCGCCGCGCCCGGAATTTCCTCCGCCACAAGTATCTCGAGGCCGACGTTGGCCTGACCGGCGCGAATTTCGTCTCGGTCGAAAGCGGCCGCATCGTCCTCGTGACCAACGAGGGCAACTCCCGTTTCTCGCTCGCCGCGCCCCGGGTCCACATCGCCCTCGTCGGCATCGAAAAGCTCGTGCCGCGCGACCGCGACCTCGGCCTGTTCCTCAACCTGCTCGCCCGCAGCGCCACGGCGCAGCAGCTCACGGTTTACACGGAGTTCATTTCCGGCCCGAAGTCCCCCACGCAGCCCGACGGGCCGGAGGAAATGCACGTCATCTTCGTCGACAATGGCCGCACCGAGGTGCTCGCCTCCGAGTGTCGCGAGATCCTGCGCTGCATCCGTTGCGGTGCCTGCATGAACGTATGTCCGGTCTACCGCCAGGCCAGCGGTCATGCCTACCGCAGCGTCTATCCCGGCCCTGTCGGCGCCGTGCTCTCGCCGCTGCTCATGGGCAAGCGCTTCGCGGAAAAGGCCGACCTGCCGAAGGCCTCCTCGCTCTGCGGCGCATGCAATGAGGTCTGCCCCGTTGATATCCCGATCCCGGACCTGCTGCTGCGCCTGCGCTACAAGGGGAAGCAGGAAGGCGCGCCGCTCGCCTCCGCCGGCACGCCGCCCATGGGCGCCTGGGCCCTCCTCGCCTCGCAGCCCACCGCCTGGAAGGCCGCGCTTGTTGGCGGCCGGATCATCAACCACCTCCCGACCAAACTCATGCCCATCCCTGCGCTTCGCGCCTGGGAGAACAAGCGGACGCTGCCCGCGTGGCAGGGCGGTGAATTCCGGAGCTGGCTGCGCCAGCGAAAGAAAACCTGAGACCTGAAACCTAAACAAGTCTTCCGACCCTGATCCCCTGATGTCCTCTCCCCGCGACCAGATCCTCGCCCGTGTCCGCGACGCCCTCGCGCCGCTGCCGGCGCGTGCCGCCCTGCCCGAGTGGGACCGCGAGGTCGTCGTCCTCCGCCAGGCCCGCGGGCTCGTCGATCCGTGGCCGCTCTTCGCCGAGCGGCTCAAGGGCGTGAACGGCACGCCGCTCACTTCCGCCGCCGAACTCGTTGCCCTGCTGGCGAAGCACAACTGGAAGCACGGGTATTGCGACCCGGCCCTGTGGCCGCAGCTCCAGGCCGCTTTCCCGGCGGACTTCGTGGTCGAGACCGAGTTCGACCGGAAGCGCGTCGACGACTACGCCTTTGGCATCACGGCCGCCGACGGTGCGATTGCCGAAACCGGCACACTGATCCTGACGGACAACGGCACGTCCCGCCGCCTCGGCGCGCTGGCGCCGTGGGTGCATGTTGCGGTGCTGAAGCGGGCGCAGATCCACCATGACATTCCCGCCGCCGTGTCCGCCCTCCCCGCCGATCCCAACGTCATCTGGTGCACCGGTCCGTCCAAGACGGCCGACGTCGAAGGCATCCTCATCGAGGGGGTCCATGGCCCGGGCATGCAGGTGGCGTTGCTCGTGGACTGACCTGGCATCCTGCTCGCTGGTTGTGCCGAATCCTAGTCTGGTGGAGGGCCCAGCTCCCGCTGGGCCGTGCCTTGGGTTTGCTCGGAAGGATTGGCACAAAAGGACCCGAAAAAGTGGAGGGCCCGCGTCCCTGCGGGCCGGGGCTTCGTGTCCCACCCCGCCCTTGCCAAGGCACGACGACAGGACGATGGGAACACGGGACCCAAGGGGGTCGCGGCATAAAGCCGCTCCTGCAATCTACCTTCGCGACCTTCGCGAGACACCAATCGAAACCGGGCCGCTCGGAGATCGGCCCCCTCCGGTGAAGTTGCGCTGAATCCCTTAAAAAGCTTCTCAAACCGGCCGGAAGCCGGAAATCGGCTTGGCGTCGTCGTCGGCTTCGATTCCGTCCCCCGATGGTTCTATCGCTCGACGCGCCCATGACGCACCCACCGCCGTTTAAGGTGGATTACGGCGCCGGGTTGCGGATCACCGCCGAGAACCGGGCGCGAAACAAGCAGGCCACCGAGGAGTTCGAGGCATCCTTCAAGAAAATCGCCGCCGGCCTCCGAGCCTGGCAGATCGCACTCCAACGCAGCGCGCGGTTGGTCGATGCGTTTGAGGAGATAGGGTAGGGGATGGTTGAGCGCTGAGAAGTAGGGTCGCAGTCTTGCTGCGACCAAGTCGGGCAAGGCCCGACTTCATTGTTGGGTGGAGGACGGGACCGCGTACCTGGGGTACGTGGTGGTCGCATCCCTGCGTCCCCACGACGGTCGGGCCCCGGCGTCGGCGACCCTGGCTACAGCCACCCCGCCTTAGGGCGCGCGGATCGACTGGCCGACCTGGAGCTGCTGCCAGTTGATTCCCGGATTGAGAGCCTGGAGTTCCTCGGGGAGGAGATCCCTTATTTGGGCGATCTTTTGCAGCGTGTCGCCCGGTTGGACGACGTAGTTCTGGTCGGCAGGGATGGGCACGGCCGGGCGTGCCGGCTGGGACGCGGTCGTTGGCAGGGTCGCTTGGGCGGGCAAGAGCAACTGCGCGCCCACGCGCATTCGCGTCACGTTAAAGCCGGGATTCTCCGCGGCGATTTCCTGCGGCGTGACGCCCGCCATGCGGGCGATGCGGCTCAGGGTATCGCCCGGGCCCACCACGTAGACCTTTTGCTCCACCGCGGGGGGCGGTAACGTGAGCACCGGGGGCGGGCTCGATGTTGGCGTGGTCGGCGGCGGCAGCTGGGCTGCCGGAGGCGAGGTTGGCGCCGCCTTGGTCTGCGCGGGATGGACGACGGCCACGGCCGGGATGGGCTTGCCTCCTGCCGGGACGCGAGGCTCGGACCATCTCACGCCCGCCCAACCGAGCAGGCCCGCCGCAGCCACAGCCGCGGCGATTTTTGCGAAACCCAACCAGGCTGCGCCCGTGCCCGCGGCGACGGTATTGGCCAGTGCGGCGGCCGTCACCGATGCCGCCAGCGTCGCCGGGGCCGCAATGCACGATTCGCCCAGCGCCACACCCAACGCCACGGCCGTGGAGGTGATGCCCCGCTGCCGGAGGACAACATTCAACCGGTCGAGGGCACGATCCACGCGTTTTTGGGCGGCGTTTTCGGAGATGCCAAGCTGGGCGGCCATGGCGGCGAATGGCTGCTGGCCAAAAAACCGCAGCAGCAACGACTGGCGGTCGTCTTCGTCCAACTCCTGCATGGCCTCGTCGATCGCGGGTCGGATTTGCTCCCAACGTGCCTCGGTTCCGGGGGTGGGGGTATTCATGGCGGCGAATTGTTTTTCCCGCGTCGTCCGCCGCTGTTCACGGCGCACGGTGTTGAGGGCGGTGTAGCGCGTGCTGGCATACAGCCAACCCGCGAGGGTCGGGTGACGGGTCAGCGTCCGGGCCTTGTGGGCAAGGTCGGTGAACACCTGCTGGACGATATCCTCGGCGCGGTGGCGATCGCCGCCGACCTGCCGCAACGCCGTCCCGAAAACCAGGTCGACATGCCGCCGCACCAGCTCGGCAAAGGCTGCTTCCGAGCCTTGGGTGTACCGGGTGAGCAAATCGGAGTCGTGCATGGCGTTTTCACCATGCAACCGCCGCCAGCCGCCGAAATCCGCCAAAAAAGGGATGATTTTCGCCATTGTTGTAGGGGCGCAGTCTTGCTGCGACCAAGTCGGGCAAGGCCCGACTTCATTGCGGGATGGAGGACCGGACCACGTACCTGGGGTACGTGGTGGTCGCAGCAAGACTGCGCCCCTACCTAACTGCTAGATGGCTTCGATGGGTTGACCCCTGACGCGCGGAAGCTAGCCTCCGGAAATGCCCCCAACCGCTCCCACCGTCGCTGAATTCCTTGCCGCGCTCCCGGAAGATCGCCGTCGCACCATGACGGCGGTGCACCAGGCGATCCGCAAGGGCGCGCCGAAGCTCAAGCCGTACGTGACCACTGGCATGGGCACGCCCATCATCGGCTACGGCAAGTATCGCTACCGGTCGGCCAGCGGTCGCGAGGGCGAGTGGTTCCTCGTCGGGCTCGCCGCGGGGAAGGCCTACTTCAGCCTGCATATCTGTGCCGGGGGCAAGGATGGCTACCTCGCCGAGAAACACGCCGCGAAGCTCGGCAACGTGAAGACCGGCCGAAGCTGCATCAACTTCAAGAAACTCGAGGACTTGAACCTCAAGGTCGCGATGGACCTGGTGAAACTCGCGGAGAAATCCGGCGGAATCAATGCGGTGAAGTAGGGCCCGGGCCGTCCCTCCGCGGATTGCACGGATAAAACGGATGGGATTTTCAGGGAAGGCAACGGAGGCAACCGGGAGATCCGTTCCGCGTTTCGCCTTTGGCTCCCCTGGGCGATTGCTGGAGGGCCCAGCTCCCGCTGGGCCGCGCCTTGAGGTGGAGCGCGTTGCCCGTTCGACGAACTCAGGGCCTTGAGCCTGCCGAAACGGCGCCTCAACACGCTGGTCTGTCGAGAGTCGGGAAGAGTGACCGACGGGTGCGGCGGGTGTTGCGGTTTGGTGGGACATGGACACGTCTCGAGGCATGAATCGTGTTTCCCGCGCGGTGGGCGCCCTGTTGCTCCTGAATGTCGCGGTGTTTCTCGCGGGCCTCGTGTTGTCCAACGGAAGCGAGCGCGTGCTCGAGGCGGGAGCGTTCTGGTTTCCGACCAACGAGCATTTCCGGCCCTGGCAGTTCGTGAGTTACCTGTTCCTGCATGCGGATTTCGGGCACATCTTCTTCAACATGTTCGCGCTCGCCTCGTTTGGCACGATCCTCGAGCGCGAGTGGGGACCAGCCCGGTTCCTGGTCTTCTATTTCCTCTGCGGCATCGGCGCGGGGCTGGTCCAGCTGGGCATCAACTGGCATCATTTCGCCGGACTCCACGAGCAGCTCGTGGCCGCCGGGATGCCCGCGGCGCAAATCAAGACGCTGCTCGCCATGTCACCCGAAAAACTCGACGCGTTGTGGTCGAGCGGGACGATCCAGGTGCCGGGCGGCCCGAAGCTCGAGGATGCATTCGTCAGGCTGTATGGCATCCATGCCAGCCCGATGCTCGGCGCCTCGGGCGCGATTTATGGCGTCTTGGTCGCCTTCGGCCTGCTTTATCCCCACGCGCGGCTGGCCATCATGTTCGTCCCGGTGCCCGTGGCGGCAAAGATCCTGATCCCGATCATCCTGGGCATCGACCTGCTGTCGGGCGTCACCGGCATCTCGCTCTTCGGAGCCGGCGTCGCCCACTTCGCGCACCTCGGCGGGGCCGCCATCGGTTTCCTGCTGATGCTCCTGTGGCGCAAGCGGACGCGGGAGGCGCCCGTGTTCGTCGTCGAGCCCCCGGCCTGATTGGCCGGCCGATCGTTTCACAGGAGGCCCTGTCGGACACCCCTCTTGTTCCGGAACGATGCAGACGGAGCCGATCTTCAGAGTGAAATCGATCACACCAAAAGGCGGAGCGCGTTGCCCGTTCGACGAGCTCAGGGCCTCGAGCCTGCCGAGACGGCTCCCCAACGCGCTGAGGGACGCCCGTTGCGAAGAAAGCGCCCTGAGGCGCAGGTCGCTCCACCTCGAACTCCTGGGAACCAGCGGCGCTGCAGCCGGCCTCGCTGAGGCCGGTCCGGGGTCACCGACCGCGGCTACAACCCCACCGTTTCTTCCTGATCGGAGCAAAACGTGTTTTGCGTCCTGGGACTGAATCGTTCCGGCTTCATAGAGGGGACTTCGGCTATGCTGACGGATCCGAGGGGGGCAGGTCACGGGCGGCGAGGCGCGGCCGCCGGGCTTCGACCCATTGTCCGTGACCTGGGTTTCCCCCGATATTTCGGACAGTGGTGCAGGGGTGATTTAGTTTAGTTGGGATTCAAAGTTGGCTGGACTGAGATAGCCAAGGCTCGAGTGGAGCCGGCGGCGGTTGTAGAAGCTTTCGATATAGTGGAAGAGCG
>DASZPS010000144.1:0-1552 GCA_035549955.1 Lacunisphaera sp.
TGTCCTGGTTCACCGTGAATCGGAATTTGTCGGGTTGGGATTAAGCGAGTTTGGGTCGGTTGGTTTCGCCCTCGGCGGGCGTGTTCAGGATGGTTGCGTCGTTGGCTCGGGCGACCAGGGGGCCTCATTGCCGGCCCCCTGGACCCCCGCTAGCCTTTCTCTGGGTTCCGTTTCGCAAGCGGGCATCGGCGCTGTTCGGCAGCGCTGGGCGGCTTCCCGACATCGCCTGTTTCGCGCCGCTTCGAGCTTGCGATTGCGCTCGGCGAAGATCTCGTTCTCTCGGCCCGCCAGCTTGTCAGCCGGCGTGACGTAGCCAATAGCGCTATGCAAGCGTATTTCGTTGTAATGCGCGACGAACGCCTCGACAACGCGCCGCGCCTCTTCGACGTTCGCCGGCGCCGCGGAGCGAAATCGCTCGCCCTTGAGCGTGCCGTGCCAGCGTTCGAGCTTGCCGTTGCTCTGCGGATAGTACGGACTCGTCCGCACGTGCGTGACGCCCGTCAGGCGAACGAACTCCTTGAAGTCGCGGGCGATGAACTGCGGGCCATTGTCGCTGATGATCCGCGGCCGCGCTGCGGGGAACTTCTCCAAAGCGCGCTGCACGATCGTTTCAATGTCGCGTTCGGTCATGCGTTCGCGAATCTCCCAATGCACGATCAGCCGGCTGTAGCCGTCGAGCAGCGAGCAGAGATAGTAGAACGTGCCGCCCAGGTTGAGGTACGAAACGTCCACGTGCCAGTGCTCGTGCGCCGCAAGCGGTTGCACGAAACCAGTCCCTTTTTTCGAGGGTTTCCGCCATTTTCGATCGAGCCTGCCCGCATGTTTGAGCACGCGATACACGCTCGAAGGACTCACGGCGACGATGTCTTCATCGAGCATCATGAACGTCAATCTCCGATAGCCTTCGAGCGAATTCCGCTGATGATAATCCAAGATCGCTTGCTGTTCCCACGCCGCCAGCCAACCATCGCGCGGCATGCGGGCGTTGTGCGCGTTGGGCCGACCGTAGCGCGCCTTCCACTGGTGGAACTTGCCGGCGGCAAGCCCCAGCCAACCGAGCAGCTTCTTGGCTGGCAACTCGGTCCGCTTCGTCCAGTGCCCGATGTAGTCGACGATCGCGTCGCGCGTGGCTTGCGGAATCCACGAGTCCTTCAGAGTTCCCCATTGGCTTTTTTTTCGCGCACATTGGCCTCCATCAACTCGGCGATGACTTCGTTCTTCTGCGCGAGCTTGGATTCGAGATGCGCGATCTTGCGGTCCTTGGCCGCGTCGGCGCCGACGGGCCGGCCGGCCTTGCGCTCGAACGCGGCCGCCCCATGCTCGAACAAAAGTGCTTGCCACTGGTAGACCTGGCTGGGCTGCAACCCATGCCGGTCGCAGAGGTCCGAGATCGGCGTCCTCTCGACGATGTACTGCTTCAAAATGGCCAGCTTCTCCGCCGCGCCCCACGTCTTACGTTCCGCCTTACGTTCGCCAGTCATGGAATCCTCCAGGCAACAGGGTTATGCTAACCCCGACACCCGAAAATTCCAGTTCCGTCTGAAGCAGGACA
>DASZPS010000145.1:0-29640 GCA_035549955.1 Lacunisphaera sp.
CGAGACCGGCACCCCCATCGCGATGAAACCCGCCGGGGGTATCCGCACGGCGAAGCAGGCGCTGCAGTTCCTCATCGCGGTGAAGGAGACGCTCGGCGACGAATGGCTCAACAACACCCGCTACCGTTTCGGCGCCTCCTCCCTGCTCAACGACCTGCTCCGCCAGCTCGAAAAGGAGCGCACCGGCGCCTACCAGGCGCCCTATTATTTCAGCGAAGCCGCCGAGTCGTACTAATCTCACAGAAGGAAACAGAGAGCACCGGGAAAAGGCGCTCCGTTTCCTCCGTTACCTCCTGTAAAATCATGCCAACTCTCACCGAAACCAAACGTCCGACCCGGCGTGCCGCCGGCCGTCCGCTGCCCGAGCTGATTTTTGGCGACCTCTGGGAATATGATCCCGCGCCCGAAACCGCCGATCCTCGCCTCCAAGGCCGCTACGACCTGTTCATCGGCGGCGAGTTTGTCGCCCCGTCCACGGGGAAGTATTTCGATTCCATCAACCCGGCGAACGAGACCAAGCTGGCCGAGATCGCCCACGCCAGCGCGGCCGATGTCGACGCCGCCTACGCCGCGGCGAGGAAAGCCTTCGACACGACCTGGGGAAAGATGCCGGGCCGCGAGCGGGCGAAATACATCTACCGCCTCGCCCGCCTGCTGCAGGACCGGGCCCGCGAATTCGCCGTGGCCGAGACCATGGACGGCGGCAAGCCGATCAAGGAGTCGCGCGACTTCGACGTTCCCATGGCGGCGGCGCATTTCTTCTATCACGCGGGCTGGGCCGACAAGCTCGACTACGTGGCGCCAGGCCGCGCGGTGGCGCCGCTCGGGGTCGTCGGCCAGGTCATACCCTGGAACTTCCCGCTCCTCATGCTCGCGTGGAAGCTCGCGCCCGCGCTGGCGATGGGCAACACCGTCGTCCTGAAGCCCGCCGAGACAACCAGCGTAACCGCGATGAAGTTCGCCGCGCTGATCCAGGACGCCGGCCTGCCGCCGGGTGTCGTGAATTTCGTCACGGGCTTCGGCGACACGGGCGCGGCCGTCATGGGCCACCCGACGGCCGCGAAGGTCGCCTTCACCGGCTCGACCGAAGTCGGCAAGATCATCATGCGCTCGCTCGCCGGCACGGACAAGAAGATGACCATGGAACTCGGCGGCAAGGCGGCGAACATCGTGTTCGACGACGCCCCGCTCGACCAGGCCGTCGAGGGCATCGTCAATGGCATCTTCTTCAACCAGGGCCACGTCTGCTGCGCCGGCTCGCGCCTGCTCGTGCACGAACCCGTGGCCGAGGCCGTCCTCGCGAAGCTCAAGACCCGCATCCGCACGCTCCGCGTCGGCGACCCGCTCGACAAGAACACCGACATCGGCGCGATCAACTCGAAGGAGCAACTGGCCACCATCACCCGGCTCGTGACCGCCGGCGTGAAGGAGGGCGCCAAGATGTTCCAGCCTCCCTGCAAGCTGCCCGCGAAGGGCTATTATTTCCGTCCCACGGTCTTTTCCGGCGTGAGCATGAGCCACCGCATCGCGCGCGAGGAGATTTTCGGGCCGGTGCTGAGCGTGCTGACGTTCCGCACGCTGGACGAGGCGGTGGAGAAGGCCAACAACACCGCCTACGGCCTGAGCGCCGGCGTCTGGACCGACAAGGGCTCGCGCATCCTGAAGATGTCCACGGAGCTCAAGGCCGGCGTCGTCTGGGCCAACACCTACAACAAGTTCGACCCGACCTCGCCTTTCGGCGGATACAAGGAGAGCGGTTTCGGCCGCGAAGGCGGCCGCCAGGGGTTGCTGGATTACTGCAAGCTGGCCTGAAACGCCTGATGAATCGTTCTCTTGCTCGTAATCGTTCTGGTTCTCTTCGTTCCCATTTGGGGACTTCGATCAAGCAGGATGAGAGAACGAGAACGATTAGGAGAACGAGAACGAACGAGCCATGTCGCAAAGATTCCTACCTCCCGGTGAGTGTCCCGTCTGTGGCGATGAGGTGCCCAAGGGCGCCAAGGCCTGCCCCGGTTGCGGGGCGGACGAGCGCTCGGGTTGGGACGAGGAGGACACCCGCTACGACGGCCTCGACCTCCCCGATGAAGCATTTGGCGACGACAGGAAATCCCAACCCACGCCGCTCACCGGCCGCGATCCGGTGTGGATCGCCCTGGCGGTCCTGGTGACCCTCGCGCTGATCCTGACGTTCCTCTTCCGCTGATCTTTCATGGCTGACTCCAAGTTCATCACCGCGCCGCTCAAGACGGACAAGATGCCGCCGGGCATCCCCTTCATCATCGCGACCGAGGCGGCGGAGCGGTTCAGCTACTACGGCATGAGCTCGATCCTCGCCGTGTTCATGACGAAATACCTGCGCGACAGCTCGGGCGCGCTCGCGGTGATGACCGAAAACGAGGCAAACCAGCGCTTCCATGATTTTTCCTTCCTGGGCTATTTCCTGCCGTTCATGGGCGCGTTCCTCGCGGACGCCTTCCTCGGCAAGTTTCGCACGATCCTGTACGTCTCGCTGGTCTATTGCGGCGGACACCTCGCGCTGGCGATCGACGACACGCGCACGGGGCTGGGTATCGGGATGGTCCTGATCGCGATCGGCATGGGGGGAATCAAGCCGTGCGTTTCCGCCATTGTCGGCGACCAGTTTGGCGCCACGAACCAGCACCTGCTGTCAAAGGCGTTCGGGTGGTTCTATTTCGCCATCAATTCCGGCTCGCTCGTGGCGTTCTGGCTCATTCCCCTGTTGTTGGACAAGCTCGGGCCGCGCTGGGCCTTTGGCGTTCCCGGCATCTTCATGGCCGTGGCGGCGCTGATCTTCTGGTTCGGGCGCTACAAATTCGTGCATATTCCGGCACCCGGGTGGGACTCCTTTCGCCGGAACTTCGACGCCGAAGGCCTGGCCGCCATCGGCCGGATCGCGGTGCTTTACCTGTTTGTCGCCGTGTTTTGGTCGCTCTGGTCGCAGAGCCAGAGCGAATGGGTGTTGCAGGCCGAAAAGATGGACCGCCACCTGTCGCTCTTCGGGTGGAACTTCGAAATGCTCTCCTCGCAGATGCAGCTCCTGAACGGCGGGTTCATCCTGCTGATGATCGTGGTCTGCAACTACGTGCTTTATCCGCTGATCAGCCGTTTCTGGCCGCTGAATGAACTGCGCAAGATCGGCCTCGGGCTGGCCGTGACGTGCGGTTCGTTTCTCATCATCGCGTGGATCGAGACCCGGATCGGCGCCGGCCTGCGGCCGAGCATCGCCTGGCAGGTGCCGGCCTTCCTGCTGCTCTCCACCGGGGAAGTGATGGTCTCGGTGACGTCGCTGGAATTTGCCTACACCCAGGCGCCGAAGCGGCTCAAGGCGATGATAATGATCCTCTACCTCTGGGCGATCGCGTTCGGCAATCTCCTCGTCGCCCGCATCCACAGCTTCATCAGCAACGCGGACGGCTCGTCGAAGCTGCCGGGCGCGTCGTTCTACCTGTTCTTCGTCGCCCTGTGCGCCGTCACCACGGTGGTCTATGCTTTCGTCTCCCGCTCCTACACCACCAAGACCCACCTGCAGGACGAGGCGCCCGCCGCCTGAGCCAGCCTTGCCTCCATGATTTCGATTCGTTCTCTTTCTCCTAATCTTTCTCGTTCTCTCGATGGGGAAGCGCACGATTTCGGCATGGAGAAAGAGAAAGATTAAGAGAACGAGAACGATTACGACCCAACGATCCCAGCCATGAGCACCCGCCTCCCCATCACCAAAACACCCAAGGTCTATGTCGGCGGAGCCTTTATCCGCTCCGAGAGCGCCCGCACCTTCCCCATCAAGGACGCCGGCGGCGCTTTCTTCGCCAACATCCCGCAGTGCACCCGCAAGGACCTGCGCAACGCGATCGAGGCCGCCGCCAAGGCCGGCCCGGGTTGGGCGAAGCGGACGCCCTACAACCGCGGCCAGATCATCTATCGCCTCGGCGAAATGATCGAGGCGCGCAAGGCCGACATGGCCGACGCTTTGAGGGTGGGAGGGGCTTTACGCCCCGACGGGAAGCGCGGCATCGAGCGCGAGATCGAGGCGACCGTCGACCGGCTCATCTACTACGCCGGCTGGGCGGACAAATACGAGCAGGTACTCGGCAACGTGAACCCCGTCGCCTCGCCGCACTTCAATTTCACCGTCACCGAACCCATGGGAATTGTCGGCGTGCTCGCGCCCGATGAGGCCCCGTTGCTGGCGCTCGTTTCGCTCATTGCACCCGCCATCACCAGCGGCAACACGGTCGTCGCACTGGCGTCGTCCGCGCAGCCTTATCCGGCCGTCGTCCTCGGCGAAATGCTGGCCACGAGCGACCTGCCGGGCGGCGTGGTCAACCTGCTCACGGGCTTCCGCAAGGAAATCGTGCCGACCATGGCCACGCACACCCATTTGCGGGCCATCGCCGGCGTGGCCAATGCCGACGAGCGCAAGGCGCTCAAGCTCGGCGCCGCCGAGAGCGTCAAACGGGTGCGCCTCGCCAAGGCCGAGGAGCCCGTCGACTGGTTCTCCGCCAAGGCCCAGAGCCTGTACGAGATCCGCGACCTGCTCGAATTCAAGACCACGTGGCACCCGGTCGGGGCTTGAACATGCTGGCCGAACCCGACGCGCAGCGCCTGCGGGGCCAGTTGCTGGTGTTTTGGATTCTCTGGGGATCCATCCTGGCCGGGCTGTGCGTCATCTACCTGGTTTTGGGACGAGGTCCGATCAAGCCGGGTCCGACGCCGAACCTGGCGGGCGTCCTCATCGCGATGGCGCCCTTGTTCGTCAGCATCGTGATCCGCTGGCTGGTGCTGCCGCGAGCGACACGGCCGGGACCCTTGATGGTGATGTTCATTGCCGGCCTGGGCCTGGCAGAAGCCTGTGGCCTTATCGGGATTTTTATCGGCGCGGCCTATCGTGACAGTTTGTTTGTGCTCGGCTTGCTGGGTGTCGTCTCCTACGTGCCAATCTTTGTGAAACGGCAGCTGGAGCCCAAGCCGCGGGGATTTGTCCCGAATAATTGATCCGAATGTGAGGTCGCCGCAAGCGGCGACCCCACATTGCCGAAGCTGATCTAGCCGCCCCCGAGCTTCCCGCTGTCCGCCAGCCGCTCGAGGAAGATCCAGCAGCGCTTCACCTGCGTCTCAGCGGTTTTCGCGTCCTGGATGTAGCGCACGACTTGGCGGCGGTTGGCGAGGCTGTTGGCCAGCCAGCGCTCCCGCAGCTGGGGCCGGGCTTGGAAGGCCTTCCGCATTTCCCCCGGCAGGTCGGGTTCGCGGGATGCCGTGTCGGGTTCGAGCATGAACTCAATGGTGTCACCCGCGTCCACGCCCGCGGCCTTCAGCAACTCCACCTTGAACGCCAGCTTGTACTGGCCGCGCTTGCCCGGCAGGAGCGTGACGCGGTCGAGATCGTCGTTGAAACGCAGGAGCGCGGCGAGGCCATGGCCGCCGCCCTTGATTTCGGCGGCGGGCAGGCCGAGCGGCGCAATCAGCTTTTTGGGCAGGTCCACCCACCGCACCAGGGCGACTTGATAGAGGCGGGCGCGGAAGGCGCCCAGTTGAGAGTTGAGAGCCGAGGGTTTAGAGCCCGAACCGATCGAACCGGCAATTACTGCGCGTTTGGCGGGCATGGGCTCTCAACTTTCAACGCTCATCTCTCAACCGGGCTGCAACCGCGGCCCTACGCATGGTCGCGCCGGCGCAGGAAGCGCGAGATTTCCCGGGCGGTGGGCATGGACTCGGCCGTGCCATGCTGGGTGACCGCGAGGGCAGCCACCGCGTTGCCGAAATGGGCGGCCTCGAACACGTTCTTGTTGAACTTGACGAGGCCGGCGGCGAAGCCGCCGACGAAGGCGTCGCCCGCGCCCGTCGTGTCGACGGCATCGACCTCATGCGCCTGCACCCGCGCATAGACATCCGGTTGCGAGATGAAGCAGCCGCGCGAACCGAGGGTGACGATGACGATCGGCACGTTGAAGGTGCGGCAGAGGGCGTGCAGGCGGTCCGGTGCCAGGCGCAGGAGGGCGTCGGTGGTGAAATTCTTCACCCCGCTGCGCGGCGAGCGGTTCACCAGCGCGACGAACTCGGCCTCGTTGGGGATCAGCACCTCGACGTGGCGCAGGATGGCCGGGTCGACCTTGGCGTGCATGGGCGCGGGGTTGAAGACCGTCACCGCGCCATTCCGCCGGGCCAGCCGAAGGACGTCCGCCGTGGTCTTCATGTCGCATTCCGCCTGGCAAACCACGACGGCGGCGTCCGCGAGGGGCCGCACCGGGACCTCGCGGGTGTGCAGCGCGAGATTGGCGCCGAGCGCGACCATGATCTGGTTCTGCCCCGCGGCGTTGACGGCGATGCCCGCCACGCCGGTGGGCTCCTTCTTCTTCACCACGAAGTCAGCCTTCACGCCGGTCTGGCGGGCGAATTCCCGGGCGTGGGCGCCGGCGGCGTCATGGCCGAGGGCGCCAATGAAGAGGGTGGGGACGCCCGTGCGCGTGGCGGCCACCGCCTGGTTGAAACCCTTGCCGCCCGCGCCGGTGCGCAATTCCGCGAGAACCGAGTCGCCGGGCCGGGGAAACTCCCGCACGTAGAACGCCAGGTCCTGGACATAGCTGCCGACAATGACAACGCGTGCTCTCATGGCTCGGGCGTGGTAAGCGAAGTGGCAGCGTGCGCGCCTGCGCGCGGCGGGTAAAGGGGTTTTTCACCACGCGGGGAATTTTTCACCAAACCTATACGCCCCGGTGCCGCCGCTGGACACCCGCGATGACCGCTCGTCCAAACCACCGTGTCCGTGCCCACCGCGGCGCGCACAGTGGCGCCATGGCTGTCGCCTCATCCACCCTTTCCCCCCTTGGCCGAGCGGACGGTCTTGCCGTCAACCCGGCGGGCATGGTTCGCTCGGTGGCGATGAGCGTGGATACCGAGGCCAAGCTGCTGCGGGCGAAGAACCGGCTGTACGTGCTGTGCCAATTGGTGGGGTGGGGCGGGCTGACGGTGATCAACCTTTTTTACCTCACGGTCATCAAGGAACCCGCATCCGCGTCGGCGCGGGAGCCCCTGGTCGACAACGCGGTGTTCGTCATGATCATGCTGCAGGGCCTGCTCGTGTCGCATTACCTGCGCCCGCTGATCGCGCACTGGGGCTGGAAGGAACTGGGCTGGGCCGCGCTGTTGCCGCGGGTGGTGGGCATTTCCCTCGCCGCCTCGCTGCTCTGGTCCGCCGTCGGCTACGGCTATGTATACGGCGTGCTCCGCTATCCCTGGGAATCGAAGCTCAGCTTCGGGCCCGCCCTGCTGGTGACCACGATTAATGGCGCGCTGGTCCTCGGGGGCTGGCTCTGCATTTACTTCATCTACCATACCTTCGAGCGCCTGCGGCGCCTGCAGTTGGAGCAGCTCCGCTTGGCGGCGAGCGTCAAGGAGGCCGAGCTGCGCGCCCTGAAATCGCAGGTCAACCCGCACTTCCTCTTCAACTCCCTCAACAGCCTGCGCGCCCTGATCGACGAGGACGCCCCGAAGGCGCGCGAATCCGTCACCCGTCTGGCCAACATGCTCCGCTATTCCCTGCAGTCGGGCCAGCTGGAGACCGTGCCGTTCGAGGACGAGCTGCGCATCGTCGAGGATTACCTGGCCCTGGAACAGGTCCGCCACGAGGACCGCCTGCGGGTGAAGATGGACATCGCGGTCGGGACCCGGACCGTGCCGATGCCGCCCATGCTGTTGCAGACCCTGGTGGAAAACGCGGTCAAATACGGCATCTCCACGCGCCGCGAAGGCGGCGAGCTGGGCATCACCGCCCGCATTGCCGGTGGCGCCCTCGACATCCGCGTGACCAATCCCGGCGACTTGGCGGCGCCGGCGAGCGCGGCGGCCGCGCGGGCCGGCTCGTCGACCGGCGTGGGCCTGCGCAACGCCTCCGACCGGCTGAAGCTGGTCTTTGGCGAGCATGCGCACCTGACCCTGCTGGCGGAACCCGCCGGCTGCGTGACGGCGCGGGTGCTCATCCCGCTCAATTATCCCGGCAAATGAAAGCCCTGATCGTCGACGACGAGCGCCTCGCGCGCAACGAGCTCCGCCGCCTCCTCGCGGCCCATCCCGACATCGAGGTCGTGGGCGAGGCGACGGACGTGGACGATGCCGCCCAAAAGGTGGCCGAGTTGAAGCCCGGCCTGCTGTTCCTCGATGTCCAGATGCCCGGGGCCGACGGCTTCAGCCTGCTGGAGCGGCTCGAACCGCCGTTGCCGGCGGTCATCTTCACCACCGCCTACGATGAGTTTGCGGTGAAGGCCTTCGAGTTCAACGCGCTCGACTACCTGCTCAAGCCCGTGGACCCCAACCGGCTCATCGCCGCGCTGGAACGGCTGCGGCACCATGAGGGCGGGGGCCCCGGCGCGGGCCCGGCCGGGCAACCGGCACGCCTTTCGCTGGAGGACAAGGTGTTTGTCCGCGAAGGGGATCGCTGTTGGTTCGTGGCCGTGAAGAACATCCGCTTGCTCGAATCCGAGGGCAACTACACCCGCCTGCACTTCGACGACCAGAAGCCCCAGCTTTTCCGCTCACTCACCGCGATGGAGGACCGGCTGGATCCCCGGAGTTTTTTCCGGGCCAACCGCAAGCAAGTCATCAACCTCACCTGGGTGGAGGGCATCGAGCCCTGGTTCAGCGGCGGTTTGCTCGTGAAACTCAAGGGCGGCCTCAAGGTCGAGCTGTCCCGCCGGCAGGCCCAGGACTTCCGCGAGCGCATGAGCCTTTGAACGAAAGGCTGAAGAACTGAAGGACTGACAGACTGAAACACTCTGAACCCCGCCTGAGACCATCAGACTTCTCCCTTTCAAACCCAGCCCTTCCGCTATTCAGTCCGTCCGCCCTCTATGATCGAAGCCCGGCAGCTCACGAAGACCTTCAAGGACAGGAAGCGCGGCATCATCACCGCGGTGGCGAATGTGTCCTTCCGCTGCGAGCCCGGTCGCATCTACGGCCTGCTCGGGGCCAACGGGGCGGGCAAGACCACGGCCTTGCGGATGCTGGCGACCCTGCTCAAGCCCGCCAGCGGCAGCTGCATTGTGGCCGGGTTCGATACCGCCACCGAGCCGGAAAAAGTCCGGGCGCACGTCGGCTTCCTGGCCGCCTCGACCGCCCTTTACGGCCGGCTTACGGCGCGCGAGATGATCACCTATTTTGGCGAGCTCAACGGGATGAGCGCCGGGGCCATCCGCGATCGCCTCAAGGTCCTCGCCGATGAACTCGACATGCACGAGTTCCTCGATCGCCGCTGCGAGAAGTTCTCCACGGGCATGAAGCAAAAGACCTCCATCGCCCGCACCTTGATCCACGATCCGGCGGTGATGATCTTTGACGAGCCGACCCTCGGCCTCGACGTGATGACGGCGCGGGCGATCGTGAAATTCGTCCGCGACTGCCGCGACCGGGGCAAGACCGTGATCTATTCCACGCACGTCATGAGCGAGGTGGAGAAGCTGTGCGACCGGGTCGGCATCATCCATGGCGGCCGGTTGGTCGCCGAAGGCACGCCGGCGGAATTGCGCGCGCAGTTCGGCGAAACCGACATGGAGGAAGTCTTCGTCAAGGCGGTGGGGGGCGAGGCGGCCGTGGCCGCGGCCCTGAAAGCGTAAGGCAATCCGATGAATCTCCGGCCGATCTTTACCGTCTACCTCAAGGAACTGCGGGACCTGTTGCGCGACCGTCGCACGGTCATCTCGGTGGTCGTCATCCCGACCTTTGTGATGCCGGTGTTTTTCTTCGGCCTCGGCAAGATCGCCACGGGTGTGATCAACAAGGCGAAGTCCGAAACGCCGGTCGTGATGATCCTTGGGGGAGAGGACTCCCCGGAAATCGTCACGGCGCTGAAGGAGTCGAAGAAGTTGCACGTGGTGAAGCCGGCGGATGACTGGCGGCAGCAGATTTCGGAGAAGAAGGTCCGGGCGGCTGTCGCGATCCCGGCCGGCTTCGCCGCCGGGCTGAAGGCGGGCGCCGCCGAGGAGGTCAAGATCTACCATTACGAGGGCGAGTTGAAATCGAACTTTGCCGTCAACGAGCTGGAGGCCTTCTTCCGCAACCTCCGCGAGCAGACCGTCACGACGCTGCTGGAGGAACACTCGCTTCCGGCGCGACTGGTGAAACCATTTGAATTCAAGCGCGAGAACGTGGCGCCGCCCGAGCGGGTGGGCGGCAACCTCGTCGGGGGGTTTGTGCCGTACATCATCATCCTGTTGTGCTTCACCGGCGCGATGTATCCGGCCATGGACCTCACGGCGGGCGAGAAGGAGCGGGGCACCATGGAGACGCTGCTGTGCAGCCCCGCGGCGCGTGTGCAGCTGGTGCTGGGAAAGTTCCTGATGGTGCTCACCGGTTCGCTGGCAGCGATGGCGATGTCGCTTGGTTCCATGGCGGTCAGCGCCGCCGCGACCGGCGTGGCATTCGGCGGCCGCGCGGCCACGATGGCGGCGGCCGCGAAGGCACAGGCTTCGGGCGGGACGATGCCGACCATCGATCCGCTGGGCATCCTCGGCTTGATTGCGATGATCTTCCCCGTGGCGGTCCTTTTTTCCGCGGTTCTGTTCACCGTCGCGCTGTTCGCCAAGAGTTTCAAGGAGGCGCAGAGCTACGTCGGCCCCATGATTTTCTTCGTCATCGCCCCCGCCGTGATCGGCATGTTGCCGGGGATCGAGTTGAATGCGCGGCTGGCCATGGTCCCGATCCTCAATCTGTCGCTCATCTGCCGGGAAATGCTCTCCGGCGTCTGGCACTGGAACTACATCGCGCTGATCTTTGCGTCGTCGTGCGTCTACGCCGCAATCGCCCTGGCGCTGTGCGTGAAGATGTTCAACCGCGAGGACGTGATTTTCCGCACCTGAAGACCGCGGAAATAAACCGGCCGCGGCATTGCTCCCACCATGACTGCTGAAATTGCAGGACCCTCCCAGTAGGACGCTGACGCAAAAAATTTGTGTGTGTGTGCGAAAGCCGTGCGGGCAACTGCACGGCTTTCATTTTTCGGTAAAAGGCCCGGGGAGAGGGGTAAAGGTCGGGTAAATACCCCCTGTGCCTCTAGGCAGCTGGAACTCCACCTGTTATGGTCCGTCACACACCGCCATGAACACACCCATCACCTCCGAGGCCCAGGAAGCCGCGCACCTGGAGAAACTCCGCACCCAAATTTCCAATGACATCGAGGCCATGCACCAGAAAGAGGCCAGCCTGAAGGAATACGAACAGCGCCTGCGCCTGCTGGTGGAGAGCGCCCACCACAGTCCTCCGCCGGCCAACGCCAGCCAGTATTACGCTGCGACCGGTCCCGGCAGCCAGGCGGAACTCGACAGCGAGTGGGAGAAATACGAGCGCGCCCATGCGCTCCTCGAGGCCGCCCGCCGCGGCCTGAGCGACGATCGCCTGGCGTTGAAGGATCGCGAGGCGAAGGTGACCGCCCGCGAGGTCGAGGTCGCCCGTCGCGAGGCGTGGGTCAAGGCCCGCGAGCAGGAAATCGTCAGCGCCGACCAGGCCAAGGCCGCCGCCGCTGCGGCGGCGAAGGCCAAGCCGTCCTTCACGACCGCGCCGTTCCTGGCCGCCAAGAACCTGTTTTCGCACAGCAAATCCTCTTGAGCAGTGTCGCGTTAGGCTAAAACCCGGGTCCCGCGAGGCCCCGGGTTTCTTTTTGGGCCGGGGCGAAAGCTTGGAAAATTCTGGCTTGCAGCGCCCGCGACCTGCCCGCATCAACCCACCCGTGAACCACGTCTCCAACCTGCGCCTGGCCAAAAACGATGCCGTCATGGCTTCGTGCAAACGCGCTTGGTGGATTACCCAGGCTCGGCCGATGGAGACGCTCACGCAATTCGCGTAAACCGCAAAGAACCCAACCCTCCTCCACTGCCGAGCCCGACTCAACCGAGTCGGGTTTTTTATTTTTCCCGATCCAACCTCAACCCAGCCAACCCACCTCATGCCATGTCCACGCTCGCTCCACCCCCGATAACGATCAGACCGCAACCTTATCCCGCGACACCCCGGGTCCGGCGGCCCCGCGCCGGCGCGGCCCCGCTGGACCTCCCGACGGTGTCATTCTTCGGGCGCACCCTGGAGGAATACTCCCGGTTTTTCGCGCTCGATCCGGCCGCCTTGCGCGGCCGCGCGGTGCTCGACGTGGCCGCCGGGCCGTCGTCCTTCACCGCTGAGGCGCACCGGCGCGGGGTCGATGCCGTGGCCGTGGATCCGCTCTACCAGCAGCCGGCGACCGCGCTGGCCGCCCGGATCCGCGAGGACTACGCACGGATGTTCCTGCAGATCCGGGCGCGACCCCGGCTCTTCAAGCTGAAGTCTTTCGCCAGCATCGAGGAGGCGGAAGCCGACCGGCGGGCCGCCGCGTCGCGGTTCCTCGCCGACTACGAGGGCAACGGTCGGCACGGACGGTACGTGCGGGCGTCGCTGCCATTGCTGCCCTTCCTTGACGGGGCCTTTGATCTCGTCCTCTGCGCGCATCTGCTTTTCGTCTACGCGGCCCGCTTCGATTTCGCGTGGCATGTCGCCGCCTGCGTCGAACTCGCCCGGGCGAGCAACGGTGAGGTGCGCATCCACCCGCTCTGCGGCCCGGACGGCAAGCCCTATGGCGAGCTCGACCGCCTCCGGTCCGAACTGGACAACCGCGGCATCACCAGCGCGGTCGTCCGGGTGAACTACGAGTTCTTCCTCGGCACCACCACCACGCTGGTGCTCAACCCGCAGTCGCCATGAGCACCCACTCGCTTCTCGCGCCGACGCCCCCACCGCCGTATTATGCGGTGATCTTCACCTCCCGGCGCACGGAGGGTGACCGGGGCTACGACGCCATGGCCCGGCGCATGGCCGAACTGGCGGCGCAACAGCCTGGATTTCTCGGCGTCGAAAGCGCTCGCGGGGTGGACGGCCTCGGCATCACGGTTTCGTACTGGCGTGATGAGGCTTCGATCGTCGCGTGGAAACGCGACACCGAGCACCAGGCGGCGCAAACCGCGGGCAAACGAACCTGGTATGCCAGCTATCAAGTGCGCGTGGCGCGGGTGGAGCGGGTCTATGGCGGACCCGGCGCAGCGGATCGGCCATCCCCGTCCCCATAACGTTGGCACGGATCCATGGTGGCCTTGGGGCGCGCGGGGGTTTAGCGTCGGCCTGCCACATGAAGACGCGCTTCTTGCTTTCCCTGGCCACCCTGGCGGCGGCCCACGTTGCCCCGGCGGCCTACGATTATCCATTTCGCGACCCGGACCTGCCGATCGAGGAACGGATCACCGACCTGATCGGGCGCATGACGCTCGACGAAAAGATCGGCAACCTCAGCTTCACGCCGGGTGCGCCGCGCCTCGGTGTCGTGGGCACGAACATCGCCGAAGGGTATCATGGCGTGGCCCAAGGGGGGCCGAGCAATTGGGGGAAAAGAAACCCCACGCGCACCACGCAGTTTCCGCAGGCCTACGGCCTCGCCGCGACCTGGGACCCGGAACTGTTGCAGCGGATTGCGGCCAACCAGGCAACCGAAGCGCGCTGGCTGGTGCAAAGCGAAGCCTATAAGCGCTCGGCGCTGGTGGTCATGGCACCCAACGCCGATCTTGCCCGCGATCCGCGTTGGGGCCGCACCGAGGAGGTGTACGGCGAGGATCCCTTCCTCACCGGCAAGCTGGCCGCGGCGTTCGCGCGCGGCCTGGCGGGAGACGACCCGCGCTACCTGAAGGCCACCAGCCTGCTGAAGCACTTCCTCGCCAACAGCAATGAGGATGGCCGGTTCCATACCTCGTCCAATTTCGACGAGCGGCTCTGGCGCGAGTACTACGCCAAAAGCTTCGAAATCGCCGTCCGCGAAGGCGGGGCCCGATCGATGATGACGGCCTACAACGCCTGGAATGGCATCCCCTGCCACGTGCATCCCATGCTGCGCGGCATCGTGATGGGGGAATGGGGCCTCGATGGGATCATCTGCACCGATGGTGGCGGCCTGTCGCATCTCGTCGACGAGCACAAGGCCTACCCGGACATCGCCACCGCCACGGCCGCGTGCCTCAAGGCGGGCATCAACCTGTTCCTCGACCGTATCGACGGCGTGAAGCAGGCGCTGGAGCGCGGACTGATCACCGAGGCGGACATCGACCAGGCCATCCGCGGGCGGCTGCGCCTTTTCATCCGCCTCGGCCTCCTCGATCCGGTCGACCGTGTGCCGTACGCGAAGATCGGCCGCGAGGGAGGCCTCGAGCCTTGGGACGATCCCGCGACCAAGGCACTCGTGCGGGAGGCGACCCGCAAATCCATCGTGCTCCTGAAGAACGACGGCGCGCTGTTGCCGCTGGACGCCACGAAAATCAAAAATGTCGCGGTGGTCGGCCCGCTGGCGAACACCACATTGCTCGACTGGTATTCGGGCACGCCGCCTTACACGGTGCCGCCGCGCGACGGGATCGAGGCAAAGGGCCGCTCCGGCGTGCCGCGGGTGCCCGACAAGTTCGGCGTGAAATGGGTCGCCGACATGAGCGACGCCGCCGTCGAGGCGGCCCGAAAGTGCGAGGTCGCGGTGGTCTGCCTCGGCAACCACCCGGAAAGCAATGCGAGCTGGGAAATCACGACGCAGGACAGCGACGGCAAGGAAGGCGTCGATCGCAAGTCGCTTGATCTTCCCGCCGAACAGGTGGCCTTCGCGCGCAAGGTCCTCCAGGCAAATCCGCGGACGATCGTCGTGCTCATCGCCAATTTCCCGTATGTCATGCCATGGGTCGTCGAGCAGATCCCCGCGATTGTGCAGCTGACCCACGCCAGCCAGGAGCAGGGCAACGGCCTCGCCGACGTGCTGTTCGGCGACTTCAACCCGGGCGGCAAGCTCACCCAGACTTGGCCCAGGTCGCTGGCCGACCTGCCGCCGATGATGGACTACGACATCCGCCATGGCCGCACCTACATGTACGCGAAGCAGGAGCCGCAGTACGCCTTCGGCTACGGGCTGAGTTATACGGCGTTCAAGCTGTCCTCCCTGCGTTGTGCCGACAGTCTCGCGCGCGATGGATCGCTCCAAATCAGCGTCGACGTCGCCAACACCGGCGCCCGCGCCGGCGACGAGGTTGTCCAGCTCTATGTCCGTCACCCGCACTCAAAGGTCGACCGGCCGGCAAAGGCGTTGAAGGGCTTCCGACGGATCACGGTCGAACCGGGCCAGACGGCGACTGTCACTCTCGCGTTGCGCGCGACGGACCTGGCGTATTGGGATGTCTCCTCGCATGCCTGGGTCGTGGAGCCGGGCCCCGTTGAACTCCTCGTGGGCAATTCGTCGCGCGATGCGGATCTGACGCTGAACCGCACCATCCTGGTCAGGTAAGGAGCCCTTCGCGCGGGTGGATTGCCCGCGCGCTTACAGGAAAATTACGGCACGGAGATTGGCGCGGGGCGCCGCCTGGCGGCCAATGACGCCTGCGGGTGCATCCCGGCAATTCCGCCGGCGCACGCCCCATTCAACCATGAGCACGATGAACGATGACGAAGCCGCGCAGGTGACCGGCGGGATATATCCGGGCGACCCGGTCGAACGACTGTATATGGCCTACACCGGCCTGTTGCACGACATGGAAACGCGTCCCCAGAAATACACCTGGCTGCTGGATTGGTACTACGGTGGATAGGGCGGTCATGGCGAAGCGCCCGCCGGCTGAAGTCGTTTCGGCAAGGTCCGGGCCGTAAACCTGCTGCAGGTATGCAGCCCCAAGCCGCAAAGCACATTTTGCTCCGGTCAGGAAAAAACGGTGTGGTTGTAGCCGGGTTCGGTGACCCCGGACCGGCCTCAGCGAGGCCGGCTACAGCGCCGCTGCTTGCTGGGAGATGATCGCCTTCGTCCAGCGCATCGCGGACCTGCGGGGCGCCGCGCAGATCCGACATGGGTTGGCGGTGGTGCTGCTCATGGTGATACCGACGCACGCCATTGCCTGGGCGGCCCACCTGATCGCCCCGAAGGCCTTGGCGGCGCCTGATTACACCTGGCGTTGGGACACCATTGCTGCCGCGGTTCTTTTGATGCCCGTGGCCGAAACCTATGCGATGCGGCTGGTCTTCTTCGTCCTCCGGAAAGCCACGCAGCGACAGTGGGTGTTGTACGCTTTCTCCGCCTTGCTCTGGGGCCTGGTGCATGCCGGTCATGAAAGCCGGGGCCTGCACGCGGCCTGGGGATTCCTGGTGATGAGCATTTGCTATCTCAGCCTGGAAAAAATCTCGGTTCGGCAGGCGATGATCGGCGTGACGATCATCCACGCCACCGGCAATGCGCTGACCTACCTCGTTTATCTGCCCCGGGAAGTTTTTGGGATTTAATGGGCTCTCCCTGGTGAAGCGTCGCCCGGCTTGAGGCGGGACGGATCCAGGTCGAGATGGAGCGGCCCGCGTTCAGGGGCTCCTCGGGATCAACGCTCGCCTGCAAGCAACGTTGTCGCCGGGAATGGTCCGCAACTGCCATGGGTCGCGGCGCCAATCCGCACCTACGGTTTTTCGAGCTCGGCCAATTTCGTCGCGGCCTTCTCCCACTCGGCCGTGGCCACCGTGATTTCGTCGACCACGACGCTGAGTTCCTTGTTCAGGTGGTGGAACTTGCCCTTGTCCGCGTAGGTTTCGGGCGCTTCCAGCGCGCCGGTGATCTCGGCCTGCTTGGTCTCCAGTTCCGAGACCTTCTTTTCCAAAGCGCTGACCTCGTTGCGGAGCTTCTTCAGCTCCGCTGGCGACGGCTTCGATGCTGGAGGCGGGGTGCCCTCACCCCGCGAGGCGTCCTTGCCGCGGGACGAGGGCGTCCCGCTTCCATTCTGCTGCGGCCGCGCGTCCGTAAACCCGGCGGTCAGCGCCGCACGGGCGTTGGTGGCCTTGGATTTCTCGAGGTAATAGTCGTAGTTGCCAGCGTAGGGAGTCAGCCGCCCGCTGTGCACGTGAAGCACATTCAGCGCGAGTGTGCGGATGAAATACACGTCGTGGCTGATGAAGATGAACGTTCCCTCGTAGGCCTTGAGGGCGTTGACCAGGGCATCGATCGACGGGATGTCGAGGTGCGTGGTGGGCTCGTCCATCAGCAGCAGGTTCGGCGGATTGACGAGCAGGCGGGCAAGCGCGAGGCGGGATTTTTCGCCGCCCGAGAGGACGGAGGCTTTCTTGAAAACGTCATCCTTGCGGAAAAGGAAGCCGCCGAGGACGGCGCGCGCCTGCTGTTCCGTGAGCTGGTTCTCGTTGGTGCGGAGCTCCATCACGTTCTCCAACACGGTGAGGTTGAGTTTCACGTTGTCCGACCGATTCTGGGCAAAATAGCCCGGCACGACGTTGCTGCCGAGATCGCGGACGCCGCCCTGGATCGGGATGACGCCCGCCAGGATCTTGAGGAGCGTGGATTTGCCGGCGCCGTTGGGACCGACGAGCACGATCTTCTGGCCGCGCTCCGCCTCGAAGTTCAGGTCGCGGTAGACGACGTGGTCACCGTAGGCCTGCTGCACGTTTTTCAGGTTCACCACCTTCAGGCCGGAACGGGGCGGCTGCGGGAAGCGGAAGTTGATGCGCTTGAGGTCCTCCCAGGGCTCCTCGACGGCGACCTCCTTCAGGCGCTCGATTTGCTTTTCCTTGGACTTGGCGCGCGTGGCCATGGAGGCCTTGGCGCCGAAGCGGTCCACGAATTTCTGCAGGTGGGCGATCTCGCGCTGCTGGTTCTTGAACAGCGCGGCCTGCTGCTCCTTGCGGGCGTCCTTTTCCGCGAGGTAGTCGTCGTAGTTGCCCGTGTACTTGTTAAGCGTGCCGCCCTTGAGTTCGAGGATGCCGTTGCAGAGGACATTCAGGAATTCGCGGTCGTGGGAAATGATGACGAGCCCGCCGGGATAGCGCGTGAGGTAATCCTGGAACCAGAGCAACGCCTCGAGATCGAGGTGATTCGTCGGTTCGTCGAGCATGAGCAGCGCCGGCTCGCTGACGAGCAGGCGCGCGAGGTGCGCGCGCATGACCCAACCGCCGGAGAAGGATTTGGCCGGCTTGAGGAAGTCGTCCTCCCGGAAACCGAGCCCGGCGAGGATTTTCTTGGCGCGCGGCTCGAGGGTCCAGTCGATGTCGTAGTCGTCGTCGTTCTCCGGCTCGAGTTTCTTGCCGCTGGTGGCGATGAACAGGATGGTTTCGTCGCCGACCGGGGCGCTCTCCTGCGGCAGGTAGCCGAAATCCGCGCCGCGCTCCCATTCGATTATCCCTTCGTCGGCCTGTTCCTCGCCGAGGATCAGGTTGAACAGGGTGGTCTTGCCCGCGCCGTTCGGGCCCACGAGCCCGAAACGGTCGGTGCGCGCGACGAAAAGCGACACGTCCGAGAACAGCTCGCGGGTGCCATAGGACTTGGAAACGTCGGCCAGGGTCAGCATGAGAACCGGGCAATGAGCCGGTTTGCCGGGCTGCCGTCAACTGCGGGTTTTCCGCGGTCACTTGTAGGGTCGGGGCTTGCCCCGACCTCGGGGGCGAGGTCGCCGCCAGCGGCGACCCTACATCGAGATATCAGAGCGGGAAATAGTGCTTCTGCTTCCAGCCAAGGAGCTTCTTGAGGCGGGCGTTGGAGATGAGCGCGGCGCGGCCCTTGATGGGTCGCTTGAACTTCATCCTGTCCGGCAGGAACTGCTTGATGAGCTGCTGGGAGGGAAGGTTGGAAGACGTGTCGTCGGCCGCGATGATGACGTTCTCGCAGCCTAGGCCATTCTTTTCGATCGCGAGGCGGCAGCCGATCGCGAGGTCGCGGGAATCGATGTAAGACCAGAGGATGCGCAAACGGTCCTTCGGATGGCCGAAACGCGCCTTGATGCCGGCGTAGTCCTCCGGACACACCACGTTGCCGATGCGGAAGGAGACGATCTGCGTGCCGTCGCGTCGATGGAACATCGCGGCGGTGGCCTCATTGACGACCTTGGTCAGGCCGTAGGTGTCCTCGGGCATTTGCGGATGGGCTTCATCAATTGGCAGGTACTGCGGGGCAAAGAACTTGTTGGCGAAACAGATGCCGTACGACGATTCGCTCGACGCGATGACAGCCTTCTTGATGCCGAGCAGGCCGCAGGCCTCGAGGACGTTGTAGGTGGTAAGGCTGTTGACCCGGAAGATCTCGTCGTTGGGGTTTTCCCACGCTCGCGGGATCGCGGCCATGTGGACAACCCCGGCGAAGGGCGCCCGGTTGCCGGTGCCATGCGGGGAAAACGCGGCAACCACCTGGCCCAGCTGCGTGAGGTCCGCGACGATGGTGCGGCACTGGGCGACAGCGGGGCGGCGGGTATCGACATTGATGACGTCGTAGCCTTCCTCGACGAAGTGTTTGACGATCCAGTGGCCGGCCTTGCCGCTGCCGCCGGTGACGATGATGCGTGGGGTGGGCATGAGGATGGGGAGGTGGAGTCAGGCTGTGCGCGACGCCGGGATCCGCAACGCGATTGTCGGTTTCGCCCCGCGCTAACAATCGCTCCGCGGGATGAATCCCTTTGCCATGGCGGTGAATTGGGCGACGGTAGCCCGGTGCCCAACCACCTCGCCGCCGAAAAATCGCCCTACCTGCTCCAGCATGCCGACAACCCGGTCGACTGGCGGCCCTGGGGTGAAGAAGCCCTGGCCGTGGCGCGGGCCGCGGGCAAACCGATCTTCCTCAGCGTCGGCTACTCGACCTGCCATTGGTGCCACGTCATGGCGCACGAATCGTTCGAGGACGCCCGCGTGGCGGAAGTGCTCAACCGCGCGTTTGTGCCCATCAAGGTGGACCGCGAGGAGCGGCCGGACCTCGACCGCATCTACATGACTTATGTGCAGCAGACGACGGGACACGGCGGCTGGCCGATGAGCGTCTGGCTGACGCCGGACGGAAAGCCGTTTTTTGGCGGCACCTATTTCCCGCGCGAGGATGGGCACGGCCGGCCCGGATTCATCACCCTGCTGGAGACCATCGCGACCCACTGGCAAAACCAGCGGGCCAAGCTCGAAGCCGGGGCCGAGGAAGTGGTGCAGGTTTTGCGGCGCTATGCCGCCGAAGGCCCGGGCGAAACCGCGAGCGAGCCCCCCTCCGCGTCACCGTTGCATGAAGCCGCGGGCGACGCCTTTGAAAAGGCCTTCCAGCATTTCTACGCGGCGCACGATGCGCGCTGGGGCGGGTTCGGCGGCGCACCGAAATTCCCGCGCGCCTCGGTGATCGACCTCCTCTTCCGCTCGGCGGTGCTGCAGGGCATCGACTCGGACGCCGGGCAGGCGGCGATCGGGATGGCGGCCACGACCCTGCAGCACATGGCCGAAGGCGGACTGCACGACGTCATCGGCGGGGGCTTCCACCGCTACTCCGTCGACGAGCAGTGGCACGTCCCGCACTTCGAGAAAATGCTCTACGACCAGGCACTGATCGCGGTCAATTATTTGGAGGCCCGGCAGGCAACCCAGCTGCCGGTGTTTGGATGGCTGGCGCGCGGGATCTTTGCATACGTCGCCCGTGACCTGACCGCGCCGGGCGGCGGCCTTTATTCCGCGGAGGATGCCGACAGCCTGATCGCGGCCGGCCGGCCGGAGCATGCCGAGGGCGCCTTCTACGTCTGGACGAAGGCGGAGCTCGAGGCGGCGCTTGGCCCGGACGCAGGGTTCTTTTGCGCGCACTTTGACGTGAAACCGGACGGCAACGTCGCGCAGGATCCGCACGGCGAGTTCGGCGGCAAGAACGTGCTGCGGCAGCTCCGCTCGCTCGCGCGCACGGCCGAAGACTTCAAGCTCGAGCTGCCCGCGGCCGAGGAAAAGTTGCTGGCGTGCCTCGAAAAACTGGGCCCCGTGCGCGCGCAGCGGCCGCGGCCGCATCTCGACGACAAGGTCATCACGGCTTGGAACGGGCTGATGATCTCGGCGTTCGCCCGGGGCCACCAGGTGCTGGGCGACCAGGAATACCTGGCCGCCGCGACCCGCGCGGCGGAATTCCTCCGGCGCGAACTTTGCGACCCGGGGACGGACACGCTTTACCGCAGCTGGCGGGGCCGGCGCAGCGACATACCCGGGTTTGCGGAGGACTATGCCTGCCTCATCCAGGGCCTGCTTGACCTCTACGAAGCCGGCTTCGAGATCCGCTGGCTGCAATGGGCGGTGCGGCTGCAGGCCCGCATGGATGCGCTGTTCTGGGATGAAGGGCGCGGCGGCTATTTCAATTCGCGGGCCGACGACGCTTCGGTGATCGTGCGCCTGAAGGAGGACTACGACGGCGCCGAGCCTGCGCCGAATTCGGTCGCGGCCATGAACCTGATCCGGCTCGAGTGGATGGCGGGCGATGGAGGCGGGACGCCCTCGTCCCGCGCTAGTGAAGCCTTGCGGGGTGAGGGCACCCCGCCTCCAGGCTATCGCGCGCGCGCGCTGCGGACGATCGAATCGCTGCGCCCGCAATGGAGCCGGCTGCCGCAAGCCTTGCCCCAAATGCTGTGCGCGGTGGAACTCGCCCTCGCCGAGCCCCGCACGGTGGTGCTGGCGGGCGATCCTCGCACGGAGGGCTTCAGGGCGATGGCGGCCACATTGCATGGCCAGCTCGGCCCGCGGCGCGCCTTGCTGGTCGCGGACGGCGGACCGGCGCAGGAATGGCTGGCGGCGCGAAAATCGTATCTCGCGACCATGAAACCCCTGGCCGGCCGCACGACGGCCTACGTGTGCGAGAATTTCGCATGCCAGGCGCCGGTCAGCACGCCTGCGGAACTGGCCGCCCTGCTCAGGGGACAGGCACCGCTTTAAGTTTGGCCGGGGGGTGCCGATGCGTAAGCTTTACGCACTTGGATATCCAGGCCCCAGACTTGCGCACGCGCCGTTGGTTTACGGCCGGGGGCGTATTGTTGGCCACCTTGGCGACCGTGGTCTTGTGCGGCCGTTTCGGTGGTTGGCGGCAACTGGTCACAATGGTTCCGGACGGCGCCCCGATGGCATTTTCCACGGCGGTAGCCTTCCTTTTCGCCGGGGCGGCCTTTCTTGCTTTGGGCGCTGGCCGTGCCGGCTGGGGCAGGATGTTGGGCGCCATGACGGCGCTCGGTGCCGGCGTGATTTTGATCTTCTACCTTGCGGCGGAACCACTGGGGTTCACTGGATGGAGTTACAGCCCGGGCAACTTTGCGCCGGGCGTCGGCTTCGACGGGCGAATGTCGCCCAATGCCGCTGCTTCCTTCGTCTTCCTTGGGGTGGCGGTTGCGGCAACTGCCGCGGCCCGGCCCCCCATCCGGCTCATCCAGACACTCAGCTCGCTGGTCCTGGCGATCGCCTTTCTCGCGATCTACGGCCAGATCACCGGATTGCGGACAACGTATGCCTGGTGGCGCTACACCGGCATGGCGCTGCCCACGGCCATCGCGTTTTTCGCGGCCGCCATCATCCTGCTGGCCTCGATCGCGCAACGGCTGCCAGCCCGCGCGCGGGCCGCACAGCGCTCCATGCCGTTCTTTGCCATCGCCGGCAGCATGGCGTTGGTGGTGGGTGTCACCGCCTTCGTCAGCAACACCCAGGTGGAGGACTCGACCGAAGCCGGAAGGCGCGGCTACGAAGTTATCGCCTCGGTCAACTACGTCGAGCTCTGCGTCACCCGGATGGAATCGGCGGAGCGCGGCTTCGTCCTCGGACGGGTCGAAGGCTTTGCCGGTTTCCACCGGGACATCGGCGGCCGGCTGCGGGCGGAACTGCTCAACCTGCAGTTCCTCGTCGAGGATGACGCCGTCCAGGCCGGCAATGTGCGGGAGCTGAGGAAGAGGGTCGCGGCCAAGTCGGAATTCATGCGGGAAGCCCTCGAGAAAGTGCGGGCCGGCACCCTGGTGGCGCCGAACGCCGAGTTCCCGGGCCCGCGCGGGCCCGCGTTGATGCAGGACATCCGCGACCAGGTGAACGTCATCGAGGAGTACGAACGCGGGAAGCTGGCGCAGGCCATCACCGCCACCAGCCGGCTCTCCGAACAGACGAACCGGATCATTTTCTTCGGTAGTGTTGCGGCGCTGGGCTTCTTTGTTATGGCGCTGCTGGTCGTGCGCCGGGCCGAGCGGGCCAAGGCCGCCGCCGAAGGGGTGGTGCTCCAGATCAACCAGCAGCAGCGCGCGGTATTGGACGGCACGGTGTTCAGCGTGATCGCGACCGAGCCGAATGGCGTAATCCGTGAATTCAACTCGGGCGCCGAGCGGATGCTCGGCTACACGCGCGATGAGATGGTCGGCCGGCAGACCCCCGAAATCATCCACCTCCGGGGCGAAGTCGTGTCCCGCGCCGCCGAGCTGAGCGCCTACCTGGGCAGGAAGATCGCCCCGGGGTTCGATGCCTTTGTCGCCCAGGCCCGCCTGGGCAAGGTGGACGAGCGGGAATGGACCTACGTCCGCAAGGACGGCAGTCATTTTCCCGTGTTGGTCAGCGTCACGGCCCTGCGCGACCTGGAGGGGGAGATCACGGGTTTTCTCGGCGTGGCTCAGGATCTGACCGAGAGGAAAAGGTTCCAGCAGGCGCTGCAGGCCTCCGAGGAACGCCTGGGGCAGGTGCTCCGGACGGCCGATTGCCTCCTCTGGCGCGCGGAGGTCCGGCTGGAAGGTTCCGATTGGTTCTGGACGATGCAGGTAGAGCCCTCCGGCCTCTACCAGCGGTTGGCGGGCAAGCCGTCGCCCGACGAGGCGGGCCTCTGGTTCCATTTCGAAATCCCGGAAATCACGGAGATGAACCAGCGCAGCCGCGCCGCGATGGAGCGGGGCGAGACCGGCTACGAACAGGAGTTTCGCCTGCGGCAGAACGGCGCGGAATACTGGATCAAGGAATCGGTGACCATCCAGAGGCTGGCGCCGGACCGCTACCAGTTGGTCGGCGTGGCGACCGATGTGACCGCCTCCAAACGGGCCGAGGCGGCCCGGGACGAAATCCGCACCCGACTGAACAAGCTGGGATCACTGGTGCCGGGCATGATCTTCCAGTTCCAGCTCCGGCCCGACGGCAGTTCCTGCTTCCCGTATTCCAGCGAGGGCATCCGGGACATCTACCGGGTGACGCCCGGGGAGGTGCAGACGGATGCGAGCCGATTCTTCGAGGTGATCCACCCGGAGGATATCGCGGTCGTGAAGGAATCCATCCAGCGTTCGGCCCGCACCCTCCTGCCCTGGCTCCAGGAATACCGGGTCCGCTATGCGGACGGGACCGTCCGCTGGCTGCTGGGCAATTCCGTGCCGGAGCGCGAGACCGACGGCAGCATCCTCTGGCATGGCTTCATCACCGACATTTCAAGCCGCAAGGCGGTGGAAGCCGAGTTGCGCGGCAGCGAGGAGCGGATCCGGCTGTTCGCCGAGTATGCGCCGGCGTCCGTGGCGATGTTTGACCGCGAGATGCGTTACCTCGTGCACAGCGCCAAGTGGCTGAAGGATTATGGCCTGCAGGGCCGCCACATCATCGGGTTGTCGCATTACGAGGTATTTCCCGAGATCGGCGACCACTGGAAACGCGTCCACGAGCGTTGCCTCGCTGGGGCCACGGAAGTCAATGAAGCCGACCTCTTCGAGCGGGCGGACGGATACCGACAGTGGCTGAGCTGGCGGGTCCAGCCCTGGTACGATGATACGGGCGCGATTGGCGGCATCGTGATGTTCACGGAAGACATCACGGCGCGGAAACAGCTCGAGACCGACCTGCGGGCGGCGCGCGACGAGGCGCTGGAAGCCTCGCGGATGAAATCGCAGTTCATGGCGAACATGAGCCACGAAATCAGGACGCCCATGAACGGCGTGCTCGGCATGGCGGACCTGCTGCTCGACACGCCGCTCGCGGAGGACCAGCGGCAAATGGGCCGGGTGATCCGCAGCAGCGCGGAAAACCTGCTCGCGATCATCGATGACATCCTGGACTTCTCGCGCATGGAGGCCGGCAAGCTGCGGATCGAGGCCGAGGAATTCAACCTCCGCGAGCAGGTCAGCCAGACCGTGGCCCTGCTCGCCCCGCGCGCCCAAGCCCGCGGCCTGAGTCTCACCACCGAGATGCCGGCGGACCTGCCCGCGATCCTCAGCGGCGATCCTGGCCGCTTCCAGCAGGTGATGGTCAACCTGGTGGGCAACGCCATCAAGTTCACGGAAAAAGGCGGAGTGACGGTGACCGTGCGGACGCTGCCCGCCGCGGCGGCAGGCAAATTCGCCTTCCGCGTGGAAGTGCGGGACACCGGCATCGGCGTGACGGCCGAGCAGAAAGCGCGGCTGTTCCAGCCGTTCACGCAGGCGGACGGCTCGACGACCCGCAAATACGGCGGCACCGGGCTCGGCCTGGCGATATCACGGCAGCTGCTGCAGCTCATGAACGGCCGGATCGAGCTGGAAAGCGAACCCGGGCGGGGCTCCGTGTGCTGGTTTGAACTGGAGCTGCCGGTGGTCGAGCAATTCATGCCGGCCGGGGCACCCGCGGCGCCGGCCGACCGCCCGGTGCCGGCCCTGACGGGTCGCATCCTCGTGGCGGAGGACAACACCGCCAATCGACTGGTAATCCAAATGATGTTGGAACGGATGGGCCTGCAGTTCGACCTGGTCGATGACGGGCGGGACGTCTTGGAGAAGCTGGCCGGTGGCGAGTATGCAGCGGTGCTGATGGATTGCCAGATGCCGGGCCTGGACGGCTACGAGGCCGCCCGGCGAATTCGCGCCGGCCAGGGCGGGGTTCGGCAGCCGGGCATTCCGATCATCGCGCTCACCGCCCAGGCCATGGCGGGCGACCGCGACAAGTGCCTGGCCGCCGGCATGGACGCCTATCTGGCCAAGCCCATCAGCCAGGAAACGCTGCTCGATGTCCTGCGTCGCCACGGCATTTTGGCGCCGGCCGGCGCCGCCAGCGCGGCGGACCCCCGGGCCGAGCCGCTTCCCGCCGTGCTGGACCCGGTGCAGGTGGCCCGGTTGCGCAACCTGCCGGGCCGCCGCGAACGCTCCCTGCTGACCGAGTTGGCGCGCATGGCCCTGGCAGAAATGCCGGTCGGACTGGGTCAGCTGCAGGAATCGGTGGCAAAACGCGCCGCCACGGAAGCCGGCGACCGGGCCCACCAGCTGGCTGGCAGCGCGGCCAACCTTGGGGCTGCCGGTTTCCGCCGCGTGCTGCAGGAAGTCGAGACTGCGGCCCGGCAGGAGGATTGGGCCGCGGTCGCGCGGCTCCGGCCCGATCTTGACCATCAATGGGAACTGGTGCGTGATGTCTTGGAAAAGTCACATCCGGGCCTGTGAATGAAGCTGTTGATCGTAGAGGATGACTCCATCGCCAGCGCTGTGCTGGACGCGTCGCTGCGAAAGCTGGGCCATGAAATCCAATTGGCTGGCGACGGGGCGGTGGGCTGGCAGCTTTTCCAAAAGGCGCCGTACCGGATCGTGATCAGCGATTGGCTGATGCCGGGCCTCAACGGCCTGGAGCTGTGCCGCCGGATCCGTTCCGGTGGCGGCGAGTACACTTACTTCATCCTGCTGTCGAACATGGCGACAGGAGGCAGCAATCTTGACCAGGCCATGGGTGCCGGCGTGGACGACTTCCTCACGAAGCCGGTGAACGAAGCCGAGTTGAAGGCGCGCGTGCATGTTGCCGAACGCATCCTGAACTATGTCATGGAGGTGAGGCAGCTGCAGCAGATCATTCCCATTTGCGGCTACTGCAAAAAGATGCGGGATGACCAGAATTACTGGAGCCAGGTGGAGGAATACCTCGCGAAGCATGCGGGCACGAGTTTCAGCCACGGGGTATGCCCGGATTGCTACGAGCGGGTGCTGGTGCCGCAAATGCGCAAGATCGGGGCGGATCCGCCCCCGTATCCCGGGGCCCGGCCAAATCCGCCGGATTCGCGCTAACCCGGACATTTCACAGTCTTGGGCGATCCAATCAGCAAAATGTCCGTCCGCCCTTCGGGCGGAGCGACTTTGTCGCGGCGCGCCCCGACAAGGTCGGCCCGACAGGGCGCATGTTTCACACCTCTGGGTGTGAAATATGCGGGCTAAAGGGGGGCGGAAACCGTCCGATGTATGGGCACGACCCGTCATCGGCCGACCGCGGTGACCGCCAGTCGTGCCCCCCACATGAAGATCCTTGTCGTTGAAGATGACCGCGTGGCGGCGACGGTGCTGACCGCCGCCTTGCGCTCTCTCGGCCATGAACCCTGGCTGGCGACGGACGGCAACAAGGGCTGGCTATTCTTCGAGACCGAACCGACCCGCGTCGTCATTAGCGACTGGATGATGCCCGGCATGGACGGATTGGAGCTCTGCCGGCGCATTCGCGGGAACGGCGGCGAGTATACTTACTTCATCATGCTCTCCAGCATGGGCACGGGCGGCGGCAACCTGGACCAAGCCATGGAGGCCGGGGTCGATGACTTCCTGACCAAGCCCGTCAACCAGGCCGAACTGAAAGCCCGGCTGCATGTCGCGGCGCGCATTCTCAACTATTCCACCCAGGTGCGGCAGCTGCAGGAGATCATCCCGATGTGCGGTTACTGCAAAAAAATGCGGGACGACCAGAACTACTGGAGCCAGGTCGAGGAGTACCTCGGCAAGCAGACGGGCACCAGTTTCAGCCATGGCGTCTGCCCCGACTGCTATGAGCGGGTGCTCGTGCCGCAGATGCGCGACATGGGCCTGAAAGCGCCACCCTATCCGGAGGCCAAGCGGGTGAACCAGCAGCCGGCCAGCCCGAACATTTCACACCCGGTGGCGTGAAATATTCGCGCTGTCGGGCCGACTTTGTCGGGCCGCGCCGCGAGAAGGTCGCTCCGCCCGGAGGGCGGACGGACATTTTGCTGATTGGATCGCCCAAGACTGTGAAATGTCCGGGCTAGTGCCGGATGACCGCACGGGCGAGGCGGTCGTCGCCATCGTTGGGTGCCGGTTTCAGGCCCAGGACGCGGCAAATGAGATTGTAGACGTGGACGTTGTCCATGGGCGGCAGTTCGAGCCCGCGCTGGAAGGCCGGTCCATGGGCGATGAACAGCGCCCCCATGTTGGGCGTTTCGTTATCCCAGCCGTGATTGCCCTTGTCGTAGCGAGCGGCGCGCGCGGGCCAGCCAACCTTCACCTCCACCGACCAGGTGTCGTCTGGCACCAGCATGACCGCGGGTATGCGGTCCGTGCCCTCGTAGAGGAAACGCGCCGGCAGGTGGCCGCGTTCGTAGACCTTTAGTTGGGGCGGCGCCTTGGCACGGATCGCAGCGGCCAACTCGGCGGCGGAGCGCGTGCCGGGTTTCGGCCGCACGCCGGCATAAGTGCCCGTGGCTTCGACTTCGATGGAATTGATGTTAATCAGGTCATCCAGGAAGATGACGCGCTCCGGCGAGGTCGGCGACATGCCATGGTCCGAAACGATGACAAGATTGGCGCGCTCCCGCAGGCCGCGGCGCTCCAGTCCAGCCAGGAGGCAGGCGATGGCTTGATCCACCTCGGTGATCGAAATTTGGATGTCGGGGGAATCGGGACCGAGCTTGTGGCCGGCGTGATCGACGGCGCTGAAATAGAGGGTGAGCAGCCGCGGACGCTCGGCGGCCGGCGCATCCAGCCAGCCCAACATGCCATCCACGCGGTCGGCTGACGGCACCTGGTCGTCGAAAGGCAGCCAGCGGGACGGCCGCACGCCGCCGTGGGCGACCTCCGAGCCCGGCCAATAATAACAGCCGCTGCGCACCCCCTGCTTCTCCGCCGTGATCCAGACCGGTTCGCCGAGCCACCAGCGTTCGTCGCTGTTCGATTCGGCTTTTTTCATGCCGAAGGTTTCGCCCGAAGCGGGATCGTAGAACCAATTCCCGACGATGCCGTGATGCGCCGGGCGCAGCCCGGTCACCAGGGTGTAGTGGTTGGGGAAAGTCTTGGTGGGATAGGAGGGCGTCAGGCTCCGGAGATGGACTCCATTCGCGGCGAGTTGGCGCAGGGTGGGTGCTTCAAACCGCGACAGGTAATCCCAGCGGAAGCCGTCGATGGAGATGAGGATGAAAAGGCCATCGCCCGCGGGCGCCCGGGTTAAGGTGGAACATGAGCCAACCAGCAGGCCGAGGAGCAGCAGGGCGCAGGATCGAAGCAATCGCGTCATCAGTCCGGCGAAACTAGGGTTTGTCTGCCGGGCGGCAATGCGCATGTTGGCGCCCATGGACCAAGCGGAACGGCTCACGCGGTTGGAGGAACGCTACGCCCACCTGCACCGCCACCAAACCGAGCAGGACAAGGCCATGCTCGAACTCGGCGAGGAAGTGGCGCGGCTGCGCCGCGAGGTTGCACTGTTGCGGGCGCGCGATCCCGACCAGGCGGCCGGCGGCGAGGAGCCCGAAACGCCGCCGCCGCATTATTGAGGCGCGACCTGACTTCGGGTGGGGGCGCAGCCTTTCGGCAGCCTCAAGGCCCTGAGCTGAATGGCGCTACGTTAGGGAGCGTTGTCGTCTTGCCATCGCGCGTAGCCGAGAGTGAGTCGCCGACGATCGACCGCCTTAACTTAGCCGGCACTATTCAATAGGTGGGCGTCGGTTTCCACACCGACGCCAGGTTCGCCCGCCTCGTGAGTCCTTGTCGGCGATATGTCCTGTTGTTCGCTTCCTGATGTGGCGTGCTCGCCACCAAGGATCAGTCGCGCAGCCTACGCTGCGGCTGGGAGATCGCCGACCACCAAAAGGTGGAACGCGCTGACCTCAGCGCGTTGCGGCGCAGCCGC